>NZ_JBHVTI010000005.1:527245-536058 GCF_042884735.1 Agromyces sp. NPDC058110
TCACTTTACTTGTTCCTGGCGCCCTACTCGGTACCGCCGGGGGGGCCAAACTCCCCGAACCCGCCACCCCTCCCGGGGCCCCATAACCCCGGGGGGGCCCCCCCCGCGGGGGGGCCCCCACCACCCCGACCGACCGGTCCCCCGTTCGGTCTCACCTCGAAGGAGAGAGATGAGTCACCACACTCACGGCCACCCGACGGTGTCGGCCAAGCCGATGAGCCGCCGGAACCTGCTGCAGGCGCTGGCCGCATCATCCGTCGCCGTCGGACTCGGGGCCTTCGCCGCCCCGACGGCCGCATCGGCGCTCGCCGCACCCGCGGCACTGCCCACCGCGAGCGGCGGCGCCCGCCTCGTGCCCATCAACCGCATCGGCATCCAGCTCTTCACGATCCGCGACAAGGTCAGCTCGCTGGGCTTCCGCGCGGTCTTCGAGGAGCTGGCGCGCATCGGCTACTCGGAGGTCGAGTTCGCGGGCTACACGCAGGGTCAGGTGGGCGCCATCACGCCGGCCGAGATCCGGCAGCTGCTCGACGACAACGGCCTGCGGGCCGTCGGCTCGCACGCCACCCTCAACCCGGCCAACATCGATGCGCAGCTCGAGACGGCGAACACCCTCGGCATGCAGTTCCTCGGCCAGGGCGGTCCGATCGCCGGCGGCCGCACGGATGCAGCGTGGGTCACCGCCGCGCAGACGTGGAACCAGATGGGTGTCAAGGCCAAGGCCGCAGGCATCAAGCTCTACACGCACACGCACCAGGGCGAGTGGAACTGGACGACCGACGCGAGCGGCGCGAACACCAACCGCCGCGTGTACGACCTGCTCTGGACCGAGTTCGACCCCGACCTGGTGTCGTTCGAGATGGACATCTACTGGGCCTACGTCGGCCGGCACCTGTTCCCCGGGTTCGAGCCCGTGGAGTACCTCAAGCGCGACCCGCGACGGTTCCCGCTGGTGCACCTCAAGGACGGCAAGCTCAACCCGGCCAACGGCAACGGCTACGACATCATCGAGTTCGGCGCAGGCGACATCCCCTATGCGCAGATCCTCAAGGAGCTGCAGCGCAACCGCGGCCAGCGCTTCGGCATGTACGAGCAGGACAACGCGTCGAGCACCGCCGCAGGCGGCAACCCGATCAACTCGCTCGGCAACGCCGACCGCAGCTACGCGAAGATCGCCGCGCTCCGCGGCTGAACCCGACCCCCGAAGGAGACACAACCCCATGAGAACTTATTGGAAGGCCACCGCCATCGCGGCGCTCGTGGCCGGCGGCAGCCTCGTCGCCGTTCCCGCCTGGGCGGCCGACCTCAGCTGTGCAGGGGACATCGGCGACCAGGTCGTCGCCGGTGACCTCATCGTCAGCGACGGCGTCGACTGCGTGGCCGGCGGCGCGACCGTGCAGGGCGACATCATCGTCGAGCCGGGCGGCTGGCTCGACGCGACCTCGGTCGTCGTCGAGGGCGACGTCATCGCCACCGACGCGTACGGCGTGCTGCTCGACGGCACGAGCGTCGCGGGCGACATCAGCGTCTACTCCGCAGACAGCGAGGTCGGATTCGTCTACCTCAACGACCTCGAGGTCGCCGGCTCGGTCGCCGCAGGCGGGGTCGACATCGAGGTGGTCGACACCACCATCGGCGGTTCGCTCACCACCCAGGAGGGCAACTACGTCGACGTCGTGCGCACCTCGGTCGTCGGCGACGTCTCGATCGACGGCTCCCCGTGGGGCGTCTCGATCGCGGGCGCCATCGTGCAGGGCTCGGTGACCGTGAGCGGCAGCGCCCGCGACGTACTCATCGGCGCCGACGCCGACGGTGCGGCCGACGCCTTCGGCAACACCATCGGCGGCGACCTGGTGCTGAGCGACAACTCGGCGAACCTGCGCGTCGCGGCGACCACCGTGCACGGCACGATCGAGCTGTCGGGCAACACCCCGCCGGCCGCGTTCGGGTCCGGTGTCGCGGCGGGCGACGTCGTCGGCGACTTCACCGGCACCGCTCCCGGCGCACCCGCCGCGGGCGACCAGGCGATCGCCGTCACGGTGCCCGACCAGGCCGCGGGCGAGCTCATCTGGTCGCTCGAGGGCACGTCGGCCCTCGTCGACCTCGGCGTGGCCGACGAGCAGCTCGACCACTTCGCCGCCGATGGCGAGATCGTGCCGATCCGGGTGCAGGACACCCGGGCGGGCAACCCCGAGTGGTCGCTCACCGCGCAGGTGTCCGACTTCTCGGCGGGCGGCACGCCCGTGTCGAGCAAGTACCTCGGCTGGACGCCGGAGGTGACGGATGCCGCAGGCGGCGCCGTCGCCGGCTCGGCGGTGCAGTCGGGCTTCGACGGCGGCGACGGCCTCTCGGTCGCACGCACCCTCGCGGGCGCACCCGACGGCCACGCGCGCAGCGCGTCGGTGGTCGGTGCCGACCTCGAGCTGAAGCTCCCGCTCGACACGCCTCGCGGCACCTACACCGCGACGGTCACGCTGACGGCACTCAGCTGATCACCCGTCCGGGCCCCGGTTCGCCGGGGCCCGGACACCCCTTCGCCACCACCAGCACGAAAGCGAGCACGCGCCCATGTCCCAGGCCGTCACGTCCCGAACCCCCCTCCAACAGCCTCCGACCGATCCCGGTCGCCGGGGCCGTCACGTCGCCGTGCACCGCCGCGCACAGCACCCCGGCAGCCGGCCGGAGGCGATCCGGCTGCTGCTCGCGGTCGCGATCGCCGTCGCACTCGGCCTCTCGGCCTGGTTCGGCGCCGTCGCCGGCGTCGGCGCGGCGAACGCCGCCGAGAACGAACCGAGCGACACCACGGTCTCGTGGAGCGTGCGCCCGGCCGACACGACGCAGGGCTCGGGTCGCCCCAACTTCGCGTACGAGGCGCTTCCCGGGCAGTCGGTGGCCGACGCCCTCCTCGTGACCAACCGCAGCCCCGAGGGCATCGAGCTCGAGGTGTACGCCGCAGACGGGTTCCTCACGCCCGACGGCTCGCTCGACATCCTCCCGAAGGGCGAGGAATCGGTCGAACTCGGCAGCTGGGTGACGGTCGAGTCGCCGAGCATCTCGCTCGCGAGCGGCGAGACCGCCGAGATCCCCTTCGAGGTCGCCGTGCCCGCCGACGCGCCGCCCGGCGACTACGCGGCCGGCGTCGTCGCCTCGATGACCGTCGACGCCGAGGGCGTCGTGACCGAGCGCAGACTGGGTTCCCGCGTCCACCTCCGCGTGCTCGGCGACCTGGCCCCGGCCTTCACCGTCACCGACGTGACGGTCGACTACACCGGCACTCCCGTGCCGTTCGCCCCCGGCGACGGCAGTGTGACCTTCACGCTCACCAACACCGGCAACACCCGCCTCGCCCCCGACGCCGTCGTGCAGGTCGCCGGCCCCTTCGGCCTGGCTCCCGGGTCGGTTCGCGGCTCCGACCTTCCCGAACTCCTGCCCGGCAGCACGATCGAGCACACGGTGCAGGTCGCGGGCATCGCCCCGCTCGGCATCGTCACGGCGGATGTCGCCGCGAGCGGCGAGGTCGTGTCGCGGCCGGGGGAGTCGCGCGTGCCGCCCTCGGTCGCCGACGTGTCGGCTTCAGCCACGACGTGGGCCGTACCCTGGACCTCGTTGGCCGTCGTGCTCCTCGTGGCCGGCCTGATCACGTGGTGGCTCCTCGCGAGGCGTCGCGCCAAGACGGCGAAGTCGAAGGCCATCGCCGAGGCGGTCGCCGCGGCGCTCGCGGCCAGGGACGCCGCCGACGCGGACGCGCACTCGACCACCGCGGCATCCGGACCGGATGACGCCGACGAACCCGGGGCCGGGGGTGACGACGCGCGCGAGCGCGTTCCCGCCGGCTGACCGCAAGACCGCCGGCGGCGCGCGGAGGGACACCCTGCGCCGTCGGCGTGCCACGTCGGATGCCCCCTGCGCCCTCTCGGCGTCGCAGGGGGCATCCGTGCGCCTGGCGCACCGCGTGCGGCTCCACGGCCTGCTGCGTGCATCCCCTCTCCGGAACCGCGGGCGGTGATGCGCAACCGGCGTCGAGTCAGCGAGGGCTGCGGGCACGACCGCGCATCGCGCAGGTCTTCCGCTCCGCGCCGAGCGCCCGGCCGACTCGCCGACGCGCGAAACGACGACGCCCGGACCGCGATGCGGATCCGGGCGTCGTGGCGCTGGAGGAGTCGTCAGGCGCGGATGAACCCCGAGCTCAGCGATTCGGGCGAGAGCGCGTGCTCGACGGCGAGCATGCTCGCACCGATGATGGCGGCCTTCTCGGCGGCCTGCGACTGCACGATCGAGAGGTACTCGGTCGCGAGCGGGGTCGAGCGCGTGTACACGACCTCTCGCACGCCGGCGATGAGGTGCTCGCCCACGCGGGCCATGCCGCCGCCGATCGCGATGACCGACGGGTTCATGAGGCTCACGCACGCCGTGAGCACCTCTCCGATGTCGCGGCCCGCCTGGCGCACGGCTTGGATCGCGTCGATGTTGCCGCGCTTGACCAGGTCGACGACGTCGGTGCCGGTGTGCGCCTCGACGCCCTGTTCGCGGAGCGCACGGGCGATCGCGGGGCCGGAGGCGAGCGCCTCGATGCAGCCGCGGTTGCCGCACTGGCACGGGACGTTGGCGCCTCTGGCGACCTGCACGTGACCGATGTCGCCGGCGATGCCCTGGGCGCCGCGCTGGAGGGCGCCGCCCGAGATGAGGCCGGCGCCGATGCCCGTCGCGATCTTCACGAACATGAGGTGCTCGACGTTCGGCCAGGCGACCGCGCGCTCGCCGAGGGCCATGATGTTCACGTCGTTGTCGACGAGCACGGGCACGGGCAGGTGCTGCTGCACCCATCCGGGGATGTCGAAGCGGTCCCAGCCGGGCATGATGGGCGGGTTCACGGGCTGTCCGGTCGAATGCTCGACGGGGCCGGGCACGCCGATGCCGACGGCGGCCACGTGCGAGCGGTCGCGGTCGGTGCGCTCGAGGAGCTGCGCCGCGCTCTGCACGAGCCAGGTGAGCACGGGCTCGGGCCCGAGCGCGACGTCGACGGGTTCGTTGTGCTCGGCGAGCACGCTGCCCGTGAGGTCGGTGATCGCGACGGTCGCGTGCGACGCGCCGATGTCGGCGGCGACGACGACCTTCGCCGCGGGGTTCAGCGCGAACTGCGACGGCGGACGCCCTCCGGTCGACACCGCGTCGGCGACGGGGGTGATGAGCCCCATGCGCATGAGCTCGTCGACCCTCGCGGCGATGGTCGAGCGGGCCAGGCCGGTGGACTTCGCCAGTTCGGCGCGGGTGCGGGGCACACCGTCACGGAGCAGCTGGAAGAGCTGACTCACTCCCGTGACGGTCTGCGGAGAATCGGTCGTCATTCGTGTCACGCTCTCGGTATATCACTACTTACGTCGAGGTCAGGCCGACTTCTGCGCGACCGACCCCCGAAGAAGGGGCCGGTCGCCGCAGCCGTCGGCCGGAGCTCAGGAACTCGATCGGCCTCCCTGTCGCGCGAAGCGCTGCTGCAGCAGCACGGCGACGATGATGATGATGCCCTTCGCGACGGCCTGCACCGACGACGAGAGGTTGTTCTGCACGAACACGTTGGTGAGGGTCGCGAAGATGAGCACGCCGAGCACGGTGCCGGTGATGGTGCCGCGGCCGCCGGCGAGCAGGGTGCCGCCGACCACGACGGCGGCGATCGCGTCGAGTTCGTAGAGCGTGCCGTGCGTCGAGGTGCCGGCGGTCGTGCGTCCGAGGATCATCACGGCCGCGATGCCGGCCGTCAGGCCCGCGAGCGCGTACAGCCACACGGTGTGGCGCTTGACGTTGATGCCCGCGAGGCGCGACGCCTCCTTGTTGCCGCCGATCGCGACGGTGCGGCGCCCGAAGGTGGTGCGGTTGAGTAGGATCCATCCGCCGACCGCGACGAGCGCGAAGATCCAGATCAGGATGTCGACGCCGAGGAAGTCCGCGTTGAAGAAGGAGATGAACTCGCGCGAGCCGATGGTCAGGGTGCGACGTTCGGCGAGGATCTCGGCGAGGCCGCGGGCGGCGACGAGCATCGCGAGCGTGGCCATGAACGCGACCACGTTGCCGTAGGCGATCACGATGCCGTTGACGAGGCCGGCGAAGATGCCGACCAGCAGGGCGACGACGACCATCACGAGCCAGTGCGACGCCTCGGCGAGGTCCTGCGTCACGGCCAGGGTCGCGGCGATCGACGCGAGGCCCATGACCGATCCGACCGAGAGGTCGATGCCGCCCGCGATGATGACGAAGGTCATGCCGACGCTGATGACGCCGATGATCGAGGCCTGCCGGAGGATCGTGAGCGTGTTGCTCCACGTGGTGAACGTGTCGGGGGCGGTGATGGCGCCCACCACCACGATGAGGAGCAGCGCGACGATGAGGCCGAGGTTGCGTCCGGCCGAGCCGGAGAGGAGCCGCCGCAGGGGTGACACGGGGGCCTCGACCGCCAGGGCGGAGGTCGTGGGGGGCTGCTCGGTGGCTGCGGTGCCGCCGGGGGTGGTCTGCTCGCTCACGCGGCAGCTCCTTTCATGACGAGGTCGAGCACGCCGTGCTCGTCGATCTCGGTTGCGGGAACAGTGGTCAGGATGCGGCCGTCGGCGATGACGAGCACGGTGTCGGCGAGGCCGAGCACCTCCTCGATCTCGCTGGAGACGATCACGATGGCGTTGCCTGCGGCTGCGAGGCGGCGGATGAGGGCGTAGATCTCGGTGCGGGCGCCGACGTCGACGCCTCGGGTGGGTTCGTCGAGCAGGAGCACGCGGGTGCCGTGCACGAGCCAGCGGGCGAGCAGGATCTTCTGCTGGTTGCCGCCCGAGAGGGTGACGGCGGGTCGGTCGGGATCGGCCGGGCGCAGCTCGAGCGCCTCGATCTGCTCGCGTGCGCTGGAGCGCGCTGCGCGTTCGTCGAGGAACCCGCCCTTCGCGAAGCGCGCCATCGAGGCGAGCGTGACGTTGACGTAGATGGGCTCGTCGAGCACGAGGCCCTGGCTCTTGCGCTCCTCGGGCGACAGGCCCACGCCCGACGCGACGGCGTCGACGACCGAGCCGCGGCGCAGGGGCTTGCCACCGACGGAGACGGTGCCCGAGGTGGAGCGGCGTGCGCCGTAGATCGTCTCGAGGATCTCGGAGCGGCCCGAGCCGACGAGGCCGGCGAGACCGACGATCTCGCCCGCGCGCACCGAGAACGACACGTCGTCGAACTCGCCGGCGAGGCCGAGGCCGTCGACGTCGAGCACGGTCGGCGCGTCGTCGGCGACGGGGATCGCGGGCGGGAAGACGTTCTCGACGTTGCGGCCGGTCATGAGCCGGATGAGCTCGGTCGTCGGCGTGTCGCCGACGGGCAGGCCGTTCGCAGTGCTCCGGCCGTCCTTCAGCACGGTGATGCGGTCGCCGATCTGGCGGATCTCCTCGAGGCGGTGGGTGATGTAGACCACCGCGATGCCCGCGTTCGTGAGCTCGCCGACGACGTGGAAGAGGTTCTTGACCTCTTCGGAGTCGAGCACGGCGCTCGGCTCGTCCATGATGATGAGCTTGATGTCGTGCGAGAGCGCGCGCGCCATGCTCACGATCTGCTTGTTGGCCGCGCTCAGCGTGCCCACCTCGGTGTGCGGCGACAGGCCGGAGTGGCCGAGGCGGGCGAGCAGCTCGCGCGTGCGCTTCGCCGCCTCGCTGCGCCGGCTGAATCCGCCGCGCGCCAGTTCGTGTCCGAGGTAGACGTTCTCGGCGACGGTGAGGCCGTCGACGACGTCGAGCTCCTGGTACATCGTCGCGATGCCCAGGTCGATCGCCGCCTGCGGGTCGTTGATGACGACCTGCTCGCCGAGCCAGGCGATCTCGCCGTCGTCGGGGCGGTGCACGCCGGCGAGCATCTTGATGAGCGTCGACTTGCCCGCGCCGTTCTGGCCGAGGATGCAGTGCACCTCTCCGGGGCGGATGTCGAGGTCGACGCCCTTGAGGGCGCGGACGCCGGCGAAGGACTTGGTCACCCCCCGGACGGAGAGTAATGACGATGAATGGTCAACTTTGATCACGGGGCGAACATAACACGCCCATGCTGCGGCACGCGACCCCCAAACCGAAGAACGGAAGTGCCACCCGAACGGGGCTCATGCGCGACGAATACCGAGTTCCTGCCTGATTTCGGGGCATTTCCGCACTTCTGCCACGCGAAAAACAAAAGTTGCAAAATCGGCTTCCACTTCTGCTACGGTTGCCCCATCGGCGTGGATACCCCTCGATGTGGCTGCACCACCTCAGGTCCTGCCCTCGCCGTTCGGAGCAGCATCACATTCAAGGAGGAAACGAAATGCGCTCGATTCGGAACGCGCGGATGCGGACGATCATCACCGGCACCGCACTTCTGGCGGCCGTGGGCCTGCTCACCGGCTGCACCAGCAGCGGCGACACGGAAGACGTCGTCGACCAGGGCACCACCAGTGAAGAGAACGCCTCGACCGGCGACAACGTCGTCATCGGCTTCTCGGGCCCCGCCGCCGACCACGGCTGGCTCGGCGCCATCAACTCGGGCGCCCAGGCGGCCGCAGCGAGCTTCCCCGACGTCGAACTCAAGGTCGCGGAGGGCACGAACGACGCCAACGCGCAGATCGCGGCCGTCGAGACCTTCATCAACGAGGGCGTCGACGCGATCGTCCTGCTCCCGACCGACGGCGCGGCACTGACCGAGGTCGCGATCAAGGCCATGGACGCCGGCATCCCCGTCATCAACGTCGACCGCGAGTTCTCGAGCCCGTTCGCCGCCCGCACCACGGTGCTCGGCGACAACTACGGCATGGGCGTCTCGGCCGGCACCTACAT
>NZ_JBHVTI010000006.1:0-413967 GCF_042884735.1 Agromyces sp. NPDC058110
CGCGAGCGGAGGGCGTTTCCGTGTGAACCGCCCTCCGCTCGCGCGAATCTCCTCCCGCAGTCCCCGGCCGCCCTGATCTGGCCAGCGAGCGCGCCGGCGCCCGCCCACGCACGACCGGCCGAGGGATCAGGCGGGGCGGAAGCCCGTGGTCTCGGGTGGTGCCGCGTGCCGGATCATGAGGTGCCGGGTGACCGAGTAGTCGAGCAGCGGCTCCATCGACATGTCCTTGCCGAAGCCCGATCCCTTGACTCCGCCGTGCGGCGCCTCCGAGGCGATGGGCAGGTGGTCGTTGACCCAGGTCACCCCGACGTCGAGCGACTGGCTCACGCGCAGGGCGCGCGCGACATCCGAGGTCCACACCGACGAGGCGAGGCCGTACGCGTTGTCGTTCGCGAGGGCGATGCCCTCGGCCTCGCCGTCGAAGGGCAGCACCACGAGCACGGGGCCGAAGACCTCGCCCTGCACGATCTCGGACGACTGGGCGGCGCCGACGAGCAGGGTGGGGGCGAAGTACGAGCCGACGCGGTCGATGGCGCGGCCGCCGACGAGCGCCTCCGCTCCCTCGGCGACCGCCCGGGAGACGAACCCCTCGACGCGCTCGCGGTGCCCGCGCGAGATGAGCGGGCCGATGTGCGTCTCGGCGTCCATCGGGTCGCCGGCCTTGATGTCGGAGATCGCGGCACGCAGGGCGGCGACGCCGTCGTCGTAGACCGAGCGCTCGAGGTACACGCGGGTCGCGGCCGTGCAGTCCTGCCCGGTGTTGTAGGTCGCGCCGAGCGCGACGGCGTGGGCCATGGCGCCGAGGTCGGCGTCCTTGAACACGATGACGGGCGCCTTGCCGCCGAGCTCGAGGTGCACGCGCTTGACACCCTCGACGGCGCCGCGCATGACGGCCTTGCCGGTCTGGGTCGACCCGGTGACGCTCACCATGTCGACCTGCTTGTGGGTGACGAGCGCCTGGCCGACCTCGGCGTCGCCGGTCACGACGTTGAAGAGGCCAGCGGGCAGCCCGGCCTCGAGCGCGAGCTCGGCGAACCGCAGGGTCGTGCGCGGGGTGGCCGGTGCGGGCTTCACGATCACCGCGTTGCCGGCGGCGAGCGCAGGCCCGGCCTTCCAGATCGCCATGATGAGCGGGAAGTTCCACGGTGTGATGCCCGCGACGACGCCGACCGGACGGCGCGTGAGGATCGACGTGTAGCCGTTCGAGAACGACCCCGCGCCCGTGCCGTCCAGCGAGCGGGCGGCGCCCGCGAAGAAGCGCAGGTTGTCGACGCCGAACGGCAGCTCGCCGTCGTACGCCGTCGTCCACGGCTTGCCCGAGTCCTCGACCTCGAGGCGGGCGAGGTTCTCGGCGTCGGCCTCGAGCGCGTCGGCCAGCTTCAGCAGCGCGAGCGAGCGCTCCCCAGGCGTCTTCGCCGCCCACTCGGGCTGAGCCGCACGCGCCGCCGCCGCGGCCTCGTCGACGTCGGCGACGCCGGAGGCGCTGAACGCCGCGACCTCCTGCTCGGTCGCCGGGTTCGTGATGACGGTGTCGCCGCCCGAGCCGGCGCGGTACTCGCCGATGAAGGTGCCGGTGGTCATGGTGTTCCTTTCAGAGGACGGGATCCGGCGGCGGATGCCGGTGACGGATGCCTCGTCGCGGTCGTGCGTGGTCGGTGGCGCGAGCCCGGTGAGCTGCCTACGAGTTGAACCCGAGCCCGAAGCGGTCGAGCGTGCGCAGCCAGAGGTTGCGCCGACCCTCGTGCGCGTCGGCGCTCAGGATCGAGTGGCGGGTGAACTGGATGATGGGGTTGCGGAGCGGCTCGGGCGGCACGGGGAACGGTCGCTTGCGCACGATGTCGTAGCGCAGGCGCGACGTGGGCTCCCCCGCGAGCAGGTCGAGTGCGACATCCGCAGAGAACCGCGACGCGCCGACCCCGAGGCCGGTGTGGCCGACCGCGTAGGCGACGCGCCCGCCGAACGCCGTGCCGTAGGCGGCCGTGAACCGGGTGGTCGAGTCGATCGGCCCGGCCCACCGGTTGGTGAAGCGCAGCCCCGCGAGTTGCGGGAACGTCTCGAAGAAGTGGCGGGCGAGCAGCTCGTGCGAGCTGTCGCGCTGCTCGAGGCTCGCATCGACCTTGCCGCCGAAGTAGTACACGGCGTCCCATCCGCCGAAGAGGATGCGGCCGTCGGCGGTGGGCCGGTAGTAGTGGAACTGGTTGCCCGCGTCGGTGAGCCCCTGCCCCTCGGCCCAGCCGATCGATGCGCGCTGCGCCTCGGTGAGCGGCTCGGTCATGAGCACGTGGTCGTAGAGCGGCATGATGTAGTTCCCGAGGCGCTTCAGCGGCGACGGGTACGCCGCGGTCGCGACGACCGCCTCGCGCGCGTCGACGTGGCCGTGCGCGGTGGTCGCCCGGACCCCGGCCCCGGTGCCGTCACCCGCACCGCCCGCTGCATTGATGCGCGAGAGCCCGGTCACGGCGGATGCCTCGTACACGCGCACCCCGCGGCGCTCGAGCTCGGCGGCCATGCCCCAGGCGAGCTTCGCCGGGTCGACGAGCACGGTGCCCGTGCGGTCGCGGAGCCCGCCGAGGTAGGTCGGCGAGTGCACGTCGGCCTGCACCTCGTCGCGCGAGAGCAGCTCGAGGTCGACGCCGAACTTCGCGCCGAGGTCGCGCGCCTCGCGGAGCCCGTCGACCTGCCACGGCTCGATCGCGAGCGTCGTCTTGCCGACCCGCCGCAGGTCGCAGTCGATGCCGGCGGCCTCGATCGCCTCGACGAGCGCGGCGAGGTTGCGGTCGCCCTCCTCGTGCAGCGCCCGCACCTGCTTCGGCCAGATCGCCTCGCCATGCGTCAGGCCGTGCGTGAGCGAGGCCGCGACGAAGCCGCCGTTGCGGCCGGTCGCGCCGTGCGCGATGCGCTCGGACTCGAGGATCACGACCGATCGACCCGGCTCGCGCTCGGTGGCCTGCCAGGCGGTCCAGAGCCCGGTGAATCCGCCTCCGACGACGACCAGGTCGGCCTCGACGGCGCCTTCGACCCGGGGGCGCGCGGCGGGCGCCTCGGGGCGATCGAGCCAGAACGGGGTCGGTGCCGCGCCCGCGAGCGCCTGCGTCGCGGCATCCGTCGCCTGGGCGATCTGCGTCACGCGTGCACCCGGGCGCCCGCGCGCTCGATGGCGTCGGCCGCGGCCGAGACACCGTCCTTCGAGCGGATGTCGGCGCCGACGGCGGCGATGCGCTCGCGCAGGGCGGTGTCGGCGAGCAGGCCCGTCACGGCACCCTGGAGTTCGTCGGCGGTGAAGCCGTAGGTGCTGAGGCGGATGCCGTAGCCGCGTTCGTGCACGCGCTGGGCGTTGTCGTACTGGTCCCAGAAGAGCGGGAGCAGGATCATCGGCTTGCCGAAGTGCAGCGCCTCGGTGGTCGTGTTGTTGCCGCCGTGGGTGATGACGAGGTCGACGAGCGGCAGGATCTTCGTCTGCGGCAGGAACTCGGCGCCCCACATGTTGTCGGCGAGCTCGAACTCGTCGTGCAGCGGCCCCTTCGAGACGATGACGTTCACCGGCAGGTCGGCGAGCACCGAGATGACGCGCTTCATGAGGTCGACGTCGGCCGAGCCGAGCGAGCCGAGGCTGAAGTACACGAGCGGTCGACTGCCGTCGGTGAACGAGGCGGGCAGGTCGGCGGGAGCCTGCTCGGTCTCGCGGACGGAGGAGTCGAGGCGGGTCCAGTGCTCGTCGAGCGCGCGGTCGTCGGTGTAATCGAGCACCTCGGGGTACACGTAGAGGTTCTCGACGCCCGTGTGGATGAACTCGAGGTCGGGCAGCGCGGGCGCGCCCTGCTCCTGCACCCAGGCGTTGTAGGACTCCCAGAAGGCGCGGTGGGTGCGCTCGTACTCCGCGCGGAATGCCGCCCAGCCCTCCCGGTCGTCTTCGGCGAGGCCGGAGAACACGGGCGCGACGCCCTCGCCCGGAACCTCGAGCGGGTTGCAGCTCACGATGCGCACGAACGGCACGCCCGCCGTGACGAGCGCCGGGAACGCGATGACGTTGTCCTCGATGATCACGTCGGGCTGCACCCGCTCGATGATCGCCTTGAGCTGCGGCTCGCAGTGCTTGGCGCCGTTCGCCAGCTCCTCCCAGATCGGCAGCGTGACGGTCTCGAGCTGCTCGGCGGTGCTCTTGCGGAACTCGGGCGAGACGGCCTTGATGTACTCCTTCCAGAACGCTCCCGCGTCCTGGTCGGCCTCGTCGCCGGCGCCCGCGCCCGCGTCGGCGCCCGCGTCGGCGCCCGCGGCCGGCTCCTCGACGGGCGCGAGGTCGACGAGGTCCTCCTCGAACCCGAGCGCCGCGAGCTTGCCCTGCCAGGAGCGCTCGGCGGCGAACACGACGCGGTGCCCCCGCTTCAGCAGTTCGTTGCCGATGCCGATGCAGTTGTTGGTCGGGCCGTACGCGCTCTCGGGCATGAAGAGATAGGTGCGCCGTTCCTCGGTCATCGGGTCTCCGTTCATCGGTGTTCTTTGAATGTTGCTAGAGAGAATCTGGTCGGTCAAGACCTATATGGAAAGCGGTCGAAACGCCCTAAGATTGAGCAATGATGCAGACAATCTGTCTGCCACGAGGGGAGCGCGCATGGCCAGGCCGAAGCGGCAGGAGGAGCGTCGGAGCCAATTGGTCGCCGCGGCCCAGCGGGCGATCGCGGCGCACGGCCCCGAGGGCGCGCGGCTGAACCGCGTGGCCGAGGAGGCCGGGCTCACGTCGGGTGCGGTGCTCTACTACTACCCCGACATCGACGAGCTCATGTTCGAGGCCAACCGCGCCGGCATGGAGCGCTTCTACGAGGGTCGCGTGCGCATGCTCGAGGGCCTGCCCGACGACCCCGTGGCGCGCCTGCTCGCGCTCGCGAAGTCGGGCCTCCCGAGCGGGCCGGGAGACACCGAGGTGCGCCTGCTCTGCGAGCTCGGCGGCTCGGCCGGCCGCAACCCGCTCATGGCCTCGCTGCTGACCACCCTCTACGACCGCCAGGTCGGCATGTACCAGGTCGTGCTCGAGCAGGGCGCCGCGCGCGGGATCTTCACGCTCGCGCAGTCGTCGCTCGTGATCGCCCGAAACCTGGTCGCCCTCGAAGACGCCTACGGCTACCGCATCATCGCCGAGCACCCGACCATCGACCATGATGCAGCCCTCGAGCTCATCGTGGCCAACGCGAGGCTCGCGACGGGTCATGCGCTGACCGCCTCCTGAACGGATGCCTCGGCGGCGTGCTCGCGCGCGACCACCGAGGTGCGACCGAAGCGCACGCCCACGGACTCGCCCCGCACGAGACGGCTCGCGCCGTGCACGGTCGCGAGCAGCGTCGCCGGCAGTCCCTCCACCTCGATCGAGATGGTCGAGGCCCCGCCGAGGAAGTAGGTGTCGATGACCGTGCCGCGCATCGCGGCGGTCGCGGCCTCGATCAGCTCGACGTCTTCGGGGCGCACGACTGCGGTCGCCGCAGCGCCCGCGGCGAGCCCGTGCGGCGCCGGCACCGAGCCGACGCCCGGCACGTCGATGCCGGTCGACGAGGCGGCACCGTCGAGCAGGTTGGCCGATCCGATGAACGACGCGACGAACCGCGACGCCGGGTTCGCGTAGAGCTCCTGCGGGGTCGCGAGCTGCTCGAGGCGCCCGTCGCGCAGCACGGCGATGCGGTCGGCCATCGACATGGCCTCCTCCTGGTCGTGCGTGACGACCACAAAGGTGAGGCCCACCTCGTGCTGCAGGCGCTTCAGCTCGAGCTGCATGGAGGCGCGCACCTGCCGGTCGAGCGCCGAGAGCGGCTCGTCGAGCAGCAGCAGGCGCGGGCGCTTGACGATGGCGCGGGCGAGCGCGACGCGCTGGCGCTGGCCCCCCGAGAGCTGCGCCGGGCGGCGCTTGGCGAGGTGCCCGAGCCCGACCACCTCGACGACCTCGGCGACCCGCCGCGCGATCTCGGCGCGCCCGAGGCCCTCGGCCTCGAGGCCGTAGGCGATGTTCTTCTCGATGCTCATGTGCGGGAACAGCGCGTAGCTCTGGAACATCATGTTCACCGGGCGCTTGTGCGCCGGCATGCGCAGCAGGTCGTGGCCGTCGACCTCGATGCGGCCGGCGGCGGGCGTCTCGAAGCCCGCGATGGAGCGCAGCAGCGTGGTCTTGCCGCAGCCCGACGGGCCGAGCAGGGCGAAGAACTCGTTGTCGCCGATGTCGAGCGAGACATCGTGCAGGGCGACCGTGTCGCCGTACACGGCGCGCACGCCGTCGACCCGGAGCAGTGGGGCAGTGGTCATTTCGAGGATCCAGTCAGTCGGGTCAGGCGCTGCGCCGCGATCACGGTCACGACGCTCACGAACAGCAGCAGGGTGGCGAGGGCGTTGACCTCGGGGGTCACGCCGAATCGCACCATCGAGTAGATGACGATCGGCAGGGTGGGCTGGGTCGGCGCGGTGGTGAAGAACGCGATGACGAACTCGTCGAGCGAGAGCGTGAAGGCGAGCAGTGCGCCCGCCACGATGCCCGGCGCGAGCTGCGGCAGGGTCACGCGCATGAACGTGCGCACCGGCCCGGCCCCGAGATCGCGCGAGGCCTCCTCGAGGCTCGGGTCGATGCTCGCCATGCGCGCGAGCACGATCGCGGTCACGAACGCGGTCGCGAACACGCCGTGGGCGAGGATCACCGAGTGCAGGCCGAGCGTGATGCCGAGCAGGGCGAACAGCGTGAGCAGTCCGATGCCGAGCAGCAGGTCGGGCAGGATCGCGGGGGCGATCGCGAACGCCCGCACGAACCCGCCGCGCGTGTAGTGCTGGATGCCGTAGGCGAGCAGCGTGCCGAGCACGGTCGCGATCGCCGTCGCGCCGGTCGCCACGATGAGGGTGTTGCCGAGCCCCTGCATGAGCGCCTGGTCGGCGAACACCTCGGGGTACCAGCGCAGCGAGAACCCGCGCCAGACGAACAGGTTCTCGGAGTCGTTGAAGCTCATGATCACGACGACGAGGATCGGCAGGTACAGGAACACGTACCCGATCCAGAGCGGAACGAGGATGCCGCGGGGCTTGCGCACGGCGCGCGGCTTCGCCGAGGGCTCGAGCTCGCGCATCGCGGTCGTGGTCGGGTTCGCGGCGGCCGCGGCATCCGTTCGGGTGGTCGTCTCAGCCACGTCGGGGTCCTTCCGTGACGCGGCGCGAGACCGCGGACTGCAGCACGATGACGAGCACGAGGATGATCGTGAGCAGCAGGGCCAGGGTCGCGCCGAACGGCCAGTCGCGGGCCTCGAAGAACTGGTCGCGCACGAGGTTGCCGACCATGATCGTCTTGCCGCCGCCGATGAGCTCGGGGATCACGAAGTTCGACATCGCGGGCACGAACACGAACACGCATCCGGTGAGCGCCCCGGGCAGCGAGAGCGGCAGCGTCACCGTGCGGAACGCGCGCCACGGGTTCGCACCGAGGTTCGTGGCGGCTTCGCGCAGCGACGGGTCGAGCTGCTGCAGCGAGGCGTAGAGGGGCAGCACCATGAGCGGCAGGTACATGTACAGCAGGCCGACTGCGATCGCCTGGGGCGTGTAGAGCATGCTGATCGGCTCGTCGGTCAGGCCGAGGCCCTGCAGCGCCTGGTTCACCCAGCCCGCATTGTTCAGCAGCAGGATCCAGGCGTAGGTGCGCACGAGGAAGTTCGTCCAGAACGGCAGCACGACGGCGATCAGCGCGATCGTGCGCCACTTGGGCGAGAGCCCGGCGATCGCGTAGGCCATCGGGTAGCCGATGGCGAGCGCGAGCAGCGTGACGACGAGCGCCATGCCGATCGACTGCACGATGACGCCGAGGTAGAGCGGCTCGAGCAGCTTCGTCCAGTTGTCGAACGTGAACTCGAACACGATGCCGCCGAAGCGGCCGCGCTTGAAGAACGTGTAGAACGCGAGCAGCCCCACCGGGATCGCCATGAAGACGATGAGGAAGAGCATTCCCGGGGCGAGGAACGGAACAGGGGCGAGCCCCCGGCGCACGCGGTTCGCGCGCACGCCGGGGGTCGTCTGGTGGGGCGTCTGGGTCACAGCGTCGGGGTCGCGCGCGTCAGTTCGTCGCGAGGACTTCGGAGTTGAGGTCGACGTACTTGAGCGAGTCCTCGCCCAGGTCGACGATGACCTCCTGCTGGAAGAGCTCGTCGACCGTGATGCCGAGCGTCGGGTACGACTCGATGAGCGTCGGGTCGAGGGCCTCCATCGCGGCCTGGTTGGGCACCTTGTAGAGGATGTTCTCGGCGACCCACGTCTGCACCTCGGGGTCGAGGATGTAGTTCACGAAGGCCATGGCGGCCTCCTTGTTCTTCGAGCTCTCCAGCACGGTCATGGTGTCGACCCAGAGGTCGGCGCCCTCGTCGGGCACGACGAACTTGATCGACGGGTCTTCGGCGATGCCGTAGTTGCACCAGCCGTCCCACGCCTCGACCATCGCAGCCTCGCCCGAGACGAGCTTCGAGTAGAACGTGGTGTCGTCGTAGGCGAGCAGGGTCGGCTTGGTCTTCAGCAGCTGGTCCTTGGCCTCGGCGAGCTCGGCGTCGTCGGTCGTGTTGAGCGAGTGGCCCGCAGCCTTGAGCGCGGGCATCGCGAGCCAGCGGTCGGTCGAGAGCATGGTGGTCTTGCCGTCGAGCTCGGGCTTCGGGTTCAGCAGGTCGTTCCACGACGTCGGGTCGAAGCCCGTGAGGTCGGGGCGGTAGCAGAGGCCCGTCGTGCCCCAGGCGTAGGGCTCGGAGTAGACGTTGCCCTCGTCGTAGTCGAGCTCGAGCGCCTCGGGGTAGAGGTTCGACTCGTTCGGGATGAGCGACTTGTCGAGTTCGGCGAGCAGGCCCTGCTCGCCGAGCGCCTGCGCGTACTGGCCGGAGACGAACGCCACGTCGATGCCGGAGTCGGCGCTCGCGGTGAGCTTCGCGACGATGTCCTCGTTCGTGGTGTGGTTCACGATCGTCGTCTTGACGCCGGTCGCCTCCTCGAACTGCGCGGCGAGATCTTCGGGGTAGTAGTCGGCCCAGATCGAGACGGTGAGCGTCTGCTTCGAGATGTCGGCACTCGGGTCGATCTCGGTGGAGTCGCCGCCGGTGCTGCCGGAGCACGACGACAGGGCGAGTGCCAGCGCGGCGGTTCCGGCCGCGGCGATGGAGATGCGGCGCGTGGTGGACATGGGGGACCTCCTGGGGCGTCGGGAAAGGTTGTGGAATTGTTGCACCGAGCATCAAGGAACCGCAATGGTTTTCAGGACGTACTGGTGACGGTTTTGCACAGTTGTTACAATCCGGATTCAATGAACTCCTTCGTCAGTGGCCCGCGACCGGTGCTCGCCGGCCGAGCCCTCTCGGTCGCGCCCGACGGCACGATCGCCTTCGACGGCGCTCCCCCCGCAGCCGGCGACGGGGTCGCGCTCGCCCTGGCGCGCCTGGTCGAACCCGCCGTGGCCGAGACCGCCGGCGAGCGGGCGATCGCCGTCGACCAGACCAACACCTCGGTCATCGTCGACGGGCGTCTCGTCGTGAAGATCGTCGGCCGGTGGGCCGCCGCCGATCGGGCGGGCGACCTGCTCGAACGGCTCGCCGAGGCCCGCTCCGACGACGTGGCGCGACTCCACGGACGCGTCGCCTGGCGGCACCCCGAGCTCGGCGAGTCGAGCCTCGCGGTCGTGACCGAGTACCTGCCAGGGGCCGAAGACGGCTGGACCTGGGCCGTCGACGACGTCGTCGCGGCGGTCGGCGGCGGCGGCCCCGAGCCCGCCTGGCCCGCGACGCTCGGCGCGAAGGCCGCCCGGATCCACGGCGCGCTCGGCGCGAACGCCTCCCCCGGCGGGGCGGATGCCGCGACGGCCAGGCTCGACCGGGCCGACGACGCGCTGCGAAGAGCCGTCGCAGCCGGCGACGGGCCGACCGGGGCGCGGCTGCGGAACCGTCGCGAGGCGCTCGCCCGCGACATCCGCTCGCTGGAAGGCACGGCGCCCGGATTCGAGTTCCCGATCCACGGCGACCTGCACCTCGGCCAGGTGCTCGCCTCCCCCGACCCCGGCAGCACGGACGGCCGGCGGTACACGGTCATCGACTTCGACGGCGACCCGCAGCTCGACCCCGCCGATCGGGAGCGCCCCGACGCCGCCGCCCGCGACATCGCCCACCTGCTCGTATCGCTCGACCTCGTCGCGGCGGTCGCGCAGAAGCGACTGCGCCGGGCCGACGAGGGCGCGTGGCTCTGGGCCGACCGGGCCAGGGCCGCACTGCTCGCGGCCTACCGCAGCGAGCTCGCGCGACCCGAGCTCTTCGACGACGCACTGCTGCCCGGCTTCGAGGCCGAGCAGCTCGCCGCCGAGCTGCACTACGCCGACCACTTCCTGCCGGCCTGGCGCTACGCGCCTGACGCCGCGATCACGCATCGCTACGCTTCGACGAACGAGACCCCGGAGAGCCCATGGACACCGCCGCCTTTCGAGCCGACCTCGAGCTGATCCCGACCACGCTCGAGCAGCTCGCCGACGCGCTCGACTCCGGCCTCTCCGGGCTCGAACGCCTGCCGATGCTCGCCGCCTCGCGCGTGCTCGTGCTCGGCATGGGCTCGAGCCGCTACGCCGCCGACGTCGTCGCCCGCCGCTACCGCAGCGTCGGTGCGAACGTCGTCGTCGAGCTCGCGAGCGCCGAGCTGCTGCCGCCGGCGGCGCCCGACCTCGCGGTCGTCGCCGTCTCGGCCACGGGCGGCAGCGTCGAGGTGCTTCGGGCCGTCGAGCGCTACCGCGGCACCGGGCGACTCGTCGCCGTCACCAACCGGCCCGACTCCGAGCTCGGGCGCGCCGCCGACATCGTCGTGCCGCTGCTCGCCGGCGTCGAGGCGTCGGGCGTGGCCTGCCGCACGTTCCGCGCGACGTTCGCCGTGCTCGACGCGGTACTCGAGGAGCTGCTCGGCACCGCCCCGCCCGAACGGTTCGGCGCCGCAGCCGTGCGCGCCGCGGCATCCGCCAACTCCCGCCTGCTCGACACGGTCGACGAATGGATGCCGCAGCTCGCCGACCTGCTCGCCACCCCGACCGGCACGTGGGCGCTCGCCCCCGCCGAACGCGCGTCGAGCGCCCAGCAGTCGGCGCTCATGATCCGCGAGGTGCCTCGGCGCGGCGCGTTCGCCTCGGAGACCGGCGACTGGTCACACGTCGACGTGTACCTCACCAAGACGCAGGACTACCGCGCGCTCGTGTTCGCCGGCTCGGCCTGGGACGCCCAGGCCCTCGACTGGATGGCGCAGCGCGGCTCGCGCTTCGCCGCCGTCGGGCGCGACCTGCCGGGCGCTGAGCAGGTGATCCGCTTCGACGGCGACGAGGACGACTCGATCGCGGCGCTCAGCGAGCTGCTGGTCGCCGAACTCGTGGCCGACCACTGGCTGCGCGCGTTCGGCGAGGGCGCGCCCGCCTAGGCCGCGCCCCGCCGCGGGCGCCGCGCGTACGCACGTGCGGCCCGGCTCGAGAGGGCGAGCATCACCAGGATGTCGAGCGCGAGCGTCACGAGCGTGAAGTCGAGGTGCAGCTCCTGGTCGCCGGCCCACCAGGCGGCGAACGACCCGCTGATGCTGAGCGTCGCGAAGATCATCACCAGGATGCGGGCCCAGTTCACGCCGAGGAAGATGAGCCAGGCGAGCACGAGCTCGACGAGGAGGATGACGGCCCCCGGCACGACGATGATCGCGAGCGACGCGTTCAGCGTGTCGGCGTCGACGGTCACGACGTCGAGCTCGTCGGCCAGGACCGTGCGCCAGTTCGCGCCGAGCGCGAGCAGCCAGATCGCGCCGCCCAGCACCCGCAGGACGACGAGCACCGCGCCCATGGTCACGGCGGCCGGGCGCTTCATGGGCGGCTCCGCGGCATCCGCTCGACCGACCAGCCGCTCGAGCGGCTCGGTCGACGACCGCTTGCGCGCGTCGCTCACGACGGCACCGCCACGCGACTGACGTCGATCACCGGCAGGTCGCCGTCGGTGCGGATGGTGTCGCCGCCGCCGTTGCGCGAGTGGTACCCGGTCGAGAAGTCCGCGAGCACGCTGACCTCGATCACCGGATCGGACTCGCGCAGCGTGCGCACGATGTGGTCGCGTTCGACGTCGGTGTCGGCGTCGATCTTGTGCGTGACCTGCAGCGTGAACATCGAGAAGCCCACCGCGCGGTCGAAGGTGCCGGCAGCGAGCCAGTCGACCCGCGCGCCGCCGGGCAGCAACCACCCCTGCGGCGTGCGCCAGAACCGCACGTGATGGCGCTTGGCCGGGTTGCCCTCGACCTCCTGCTGGAACGCGAAGTCCTGTTTGCGACCGAACAGGAACAGCGGGCTGACCGGGGCCTCGTCGTAGCTCCGGCGTGTGATCGTCGAGGTGATGATGCGCCAGCTCGACGCCCCGGTGACCTCGTCGGCGCGGGTCCACCCGGCATCGCGCATCGCCTGCAGCAGTTCCGCCTCGCCGCCCAGTACGGCCAGGTTGACCGGGTCGCCGAAGAGCCCGTCGCTCGTGCGCGTGCGGCCCATGAAGTAGTCGGGCACGTAGATCGTGGTGAGCACCCGGTGCACGCGCGGGAGCACCAGGTAGGCGAGCAGCACCCAGAACGCGATCATCACCAGGATGCCCCACCAGCCGAGCGTGAACGACTCGCTGAAGAGCAGGTACGCGAGCCAGATCGCGGCGAGCCCGGCGAACACGAAGAAGAACTCGTCGAGCACGGCGTTCACCGAGAACCGTCGCCCGCGCTTCGGGCTCGGCTGCGCAGACGATGCTCCCTGCGCCCTGGATACCGCGGCCCCACCCCCGCTCATGGCTGAATGCTAACCGGAGTGGCGGCGTTTAGGCTCGCCGCATGGCCTACGACGTCGCCCGCATCCGGTCCGCATTCCCGTCGCTCGAGAGCGGATGGGCGCAGTTCGACGGGCCGGGCGGCACGCAGACGCCACGCGCGGTCGGCGAGGCCGTCGCCTCCGTGCTGACGGGCCCCCTCTCGAACCGGGGCACGTCGTCGGTCTCGGAACGGCGCGCGGAGGACGCGGTGCACGGGTTCCGCCTCGCGATGGCCGACTTCGCCGACGCGCACCCGCGCGGCATCGTGCACGGCCGCAGCGCCACCCAGCTCACGTACGACTTCTCGCGCCACCTGTCGAGGGAGTGGGGGCCCGGCGACGAGATCGTGGTCACGAGCCTCGACCACGACTCGAACGTGCGGCCGTGGGTGCAGGCCGCCGAGCGCGTCGGCGCCACCGTGCGCTGGGCCCACTTCGACCCGGCCACGGGCGAGCTGCCGGTCGAGGCCGTCACGGGGCTCCTCGGCGAGCGCACGCGCCTCGTCGCGATCACGGCCGCCTCGAACCTCATCGGCACGATGCCGGATGTCGCGGCCGTCGCCGAGGCGGCGCACGCGGTCGGCGCCCTGGTGTGGGCCGACGGCGTGCACTCCAGCGCGCACGAACTGCCCGATCTCGGGGAACTCGGCGCCGACTTCCTCACGTGCTCGCCCTACAAGTTCCTGGGTCCCCACTGCGGCGTGCTCGTGTCACGGGCCGAGCTGCTCGAGCGCATCGTGCCCGACAAGCTGCTGCCCGCGACCGACGTCGTGCCCGAGCGGTTCGAGTTCGGCACGCTGCCCTACGAGCTGCTCGCCGGGGTGACGGCCGCCGTCGACGTGCTCGCAGGGCTCGCGGCGCCCGTGGGTGCCGCGAGCGACGCAGCCGCGACGACGGATGCCGCGGCGTCGCGCCGCGCCCGCCTGCAGGCCTCGTATGCGGGGCTGCACGAGCACGAGTCCCGGCTGCTCGCCCGCATCGAGGCCGCCGTCGCCGAGCTGCCCGGCACGACCCTGCACTCGCGCGCGGCCCGCCGCACGCCGACCCTGCTGCTCACGTTCGCCGACCACGAGGCATCCGCCGTCAGCGAGCGACTGGCGGACGTGAAGGTGCTCGCCCCGAGCAGCAACTTCTACGCCCTCGAGGCCTCAAGACGCCTCGGCCTCGGCGACGCCGGCGGGCTGCGCATCGGCCTCGCGCCTTACACCGACGACGAGGACGTCGACCGGCTGCTCGCGGGCCTGGCCGCGGCGCTGCGCTGACCACGTCGCGCCGACGCGCGGGGAGAGACGGCTCGGGTCGCGGATTCCGGACCCGATCCGCCGCTCGCGGCCGAGGGACTCCGACGCGACCATACGCTGGAGGCATGACCAGCATCGTCGAACGCGCAACCGAACTCCGCCGCCTGCACACCGCACCCGAGCTCCTCCAGGTGGTGAACGTGTGGGACGTCGTCTCCGCTCGCGCCGTCGCCGCCCTGCCCGGCACGAAGGCCCTCGCGACCGCGAGCCACTCGATCGCCGCGACGTTCGGGTATGAGGACGGCGAGCAGATCCCGGTCGAGCTCATGCTCGACATGGTCGGCCGCATCGCGCGCGACGTCGACGTGCCGGTGAGCGCCGACCTCGAGGCCGGGTACGGCGACGCCGGTGAGACGATCCGCCGCGCCATCGGCGAGGGCATCGTCGGCGCGAACCTCGAAGACCAGCTGAAGCCCCTCGACGAGTCGGTCGCCGCGGTGCGCGCCGCCGTCGCCGCGGCCGACGCCGAGGGCGTGCCGTTCGCGCTGAACGCCCGCACCGACGCGTTCCTGCGCGGACGCGACCGCACGCTCGAGGTGAACGTGGCCGACGCCATCGAGCGCGGCCGCGCGTTCCTCGACGCGGGAGCGACGAGCGTCTTCGTGCCCGGCATCTTCGGCGAGGAGGTCGTGCAGCAGCTCGTCGCCGGCATCGGCGAGCTCAAGGTGACGCTCATCGGCCTGCCCGGGGTGCCCGCGCCCGAGCGCCTCCAGGAGCTCGGCGTCTCCCGCGTCTCGTACGGCCCGACGACGCAGCGGGTCGCGCTCGGCGCGCTCCAGGACCTCGCGACCGACCTGTACCTCGGGGGTGTGCTGCCCGACGGCATCCGACCGCTCAACTGACGCGTCGGCGGGCGCCGAAACGGCTCCGATCAGCACGAACGTCGCGCGCGCGGCATCCGTCGATCTCGCGAATCCCCCGCGTGACGGATGCCGCGCGCGACCCTGCGTCGCTAGGGTGAACGAAGGCGACGCGTCGCCGGGCCGTGCGGGGGCGCGGCCATGCGCGGCCGACGCCCCGCAGACGAGGAGAGCGCATGACCAGCGGCATCCCCATCGAGATCACCGGGCTCAGCAAGCACTTCGGCAGCGTCACCGCCGTCGAGGACCTCAGCTTCACCGTGCAGCCCGGCAGGGTGACCGGGTTCCTCGGTCCGAACGGCGCAGGCAAGACGACGACGTTGCGGGTGCTGCTCGGGCTGGTGAAGGCCTCCAGCGGCACGGCCACGTTCGGCGGCACGCCCTACCACGCGCTGAAGCGACCGATCGAGACGGTCGGCGCCGCACTCGACGCGAACTTCCACCCCGGCCGCACCGCCCGCAACCACCTGAAGGTCACGGCGACCGCCGCCGGAATCCCCGCGTCGCGCGTGCCGGTGGTGCTCGACCAGGTCGGGCTCGGCGAGTTCGCGGACCGCCGCGTCGGCGGCTACTCGCTCGGCATGCGGCAGCGACTCGCGCTCGCCTTCACGCTGCTCGGCGACCCCTCGGTGTTCGTGCTCGACGAGCCGATCAACGGCCTCGACCCCGAGGGCATCAAGTGGATCCGCACGTTCCTGCAGCGCCTCGCGCAAGACGGCCGCACGGTGCTCGTGAGCTCGCACCTGCTGAGCGAGGTGCAGCAGAGCGTCGACGACGTCGTGATCATCTCGCGCGGCCGCCTCGCCAAGACCGGCACGCTCGCGAGCCTCGAGCTCGAGTCGGCGCCGCGCACCATCGCCGACTCCCCCGACCGCGCCAGGCTCTCGGCCGCCCTGTCGCAGGCCGGCCTCGAGTTCACCGAGGGCCGTAACGGCTTCATCGTGGCCGAACCCGACCCCGGGCTCGTCGGCCACGCCGCATTCGTCGGCGGGGTCGAGCTCAAGTCGCTGTACCGCCTGAAGTCCGGGCTCGAGGAGTCGTTCCTCACGCTCGTGAGCGGTGACGTCGGCGCCCACGACGAAGAGGCCGCCGACCAGGCGACGCCCGACGAGTCTGCGCCTGACGAACCCGACCAGGCCGCGCCCGACGAACCCGAGCCCGACGGCGACGCGCCGCCCGCGGCATCCGAAACCCCCGACGACGACGCCGGCGCCACCGCCGGCGGGGCCAAGGAGTGATGGGCATGCGCGCGCTCGGCTCCGAGTTCCAGAAGATCTTCACCACCCGCATGTGGTGGCTGCTCACGCTGCTGCTCGTGCTCTACGTGGCGTTCCTCGCCGGTGGCTTCGGCGCGTTCCTCGGCTGGGCGACCGACAATCCGGGCGCTGCGGCGAGCGCGAGCTCGACCCCGCTGCCGACCGAGGGGCTCGCCCCGCTCGTCTACAGCTTCGCGTCGTCGATCGGGTACGTGTTCCCGGTGCTGTTCGGTGCGCTCGCGGTGACCACGGAGTTCCGACACAAGACGCTGACGCCGACGTTCCTCGTGCAGCCCCACCGCACCAGCGTGCTGTGGGCGAAGTACGTGTCGCAGCTGCTGTTCGGCGCCGCACTCGGTGTGGTCGCGTTCGCGACCTCGGTCGGCACGGGCGCGGCAGCGCTCGGAGCGTTCGGCATCGACACGGGGCTCGACTCCACCGACACATGGGCGCTCATCGGCCGCGGAGTGCTCGCCATGGCGCTCTGGGGCACGATCGGCGTCGGGCTCGGCGCGCTCGTCACCAACCAGGTCGCGGCCATCGTCATCGTGATCGCGTTCACCCAGTTCGTCGAGCCGATCCTGCGCCTCGCCGCCTCGCTGAACGACGTCACCGCCGGCATCGGCAAGTTCCTGCCGGGCGCCGCGAGCGACGCCCTGGTCGGCGCCTCGTTCTACAGCGTGGCCGCGATCGGCTCGACCGACGCGCTCGAGTGGTGGCAGGGCGGGCTGGTGCTGCTCGGCATCGGCCTGGTCACCACCCTCATCGGCGGGTTCACCACGTGGCGGCGGGACGTGTCGTAGGCGTGGACCTCGCGGAACTGCGCGCGCTGCGCCTGCACGTGCAGGGGCTGCGGCATCCGTCGGACCCCTCGGCACCCGAGTCCGTTCGCCGGTTCGGCGCGGTGCAGGCCCAGGAGTTCGTGCCCGCGCAGTGGGGGCTCGCGCAACGCGTTCCGCACGGCGTGAGGCCGGATGCCGCGAGCGTCGCCGCCGACCTCGACGCCGGACGCATCCTGCGCACGCACGTGCTGCGCCCGACCTGGCACTTCCTGCACCCCGACGACGCCAGGTGGATGCTCGAGCTCTCGGCGGAGCGCGTGCATCGTGCGAACGGCACCTACTACCGCTCGACCGGCGTCGACGGCGCGGATGCGGTGCGCGCGCTCGACGTCGTGGCGCGAAGCGCCGACGGCGGCCATCGCACGCGCGCCGAGTTCGCGACCGCCCTGGCCGACGCGGGCCTGCCCTTCACCGGGGTGCCGCTGTCGTACGTCCTCATGCGGGCGGAGCTCGAACGGCTCCTCATCAGCGGCGCGAACGCCGGCAGGCAGCGCACGCACGCGGCCTTCGACCAGCGCGTGCCGCCGTCTGCGCCGAGGCCGCGCGACGACGCGCTCGCCGACCTCGCGAGCCGGTTCCTCGACGCGCGCGGGCCCGTGACCGATCGCGACTTCGCGGCCTGGTCGGGCTTCACGCTGACCGATGCGAGGCGCGCGCTCGCAGACGTCGTCGAGCGGGCGGATGCCGCGGGCGACCCGATCGAGACGCTCGACGTCGACGGGGTCGCCCATCACGTGCGCGCGTCGCAGCTCGATCGGTTCGCGAGCGCGGCCGCCGGCACCGAACCCGGCTCGGCGGGAGCGGAGGGCGGGACTGGGGCGGCGGCAGCGGAGGGCCCGACGATCGACCTGCTGCAGGCGTACGACGAGTACATCATGGGCTACGCGCCGCCCCGTGCCTACCTGCAGGCACCGGGCGACAGCAGCGTGCACGCCGAGTTCCCGCTCCACGCGCTCATGTGCGACGGCGTCATGATCGGCCGGTGGGCGCCGCCCACCGCCTCGGCGCCATCGACGGTGCGGGTCGTACCGTGGCGCGCGCTCGACGCCGACGAGCAGCGCGCGCTCGAAGCATCCGTCGCCGAACTCGGCCGGTTCCTCGGCATCGAGCCCCGGATCGAGGTCGAGTCGCCGTCGAGCTGACAGGCGTGCCCCCGCGCCGACGCCCGGCGCCCCCGGGTACGATCGCCGCATGCTCGTCATCGCCAGCGTCTTCGTCGCACTCGCCGCGCTGCTGCACGGCTACATCTTCCTGCTGGAGAGCGTGCTGTGGACGCGGCCGAAGACCTGGAAGACCTTCGGGGTCGCCGACCAGGCCGCGGCCGACATCACGAAGCCGATGGCCTACAACCAGGGCTTCTACAACCTGTTCCTCGGCATCGGCGCCGCGCTCGGGCTCATCCTGGTGTGGTCGGGCGTCGAGGAGGCGGGGCGCGCCCTCGTGCTGTTCTCGACCGCGTGCATGGCGCTCGCGGCGGCCGTGCTGACGACGACCGGCCGCGGGTACCTGCGGCCCGCGCTCGTGCAGGGAACGCTGCCGCTCATCGGGTTCGTGCTGTTCCTGTTCGCCTGACCGGTCAGCCCGCGAACGCGAGCACCCCGACGACCACGAGACCCGCCGCAGCGACGACGATCGAGGCGCCGAACGCGACCAGGACCAGCCGGGCCGACCGGCGCGACCGTCGTGCGACCGACGGAAGCACGGCTGCGGGGTCTCGGGTCGGCGCGTCGATTGCTGGCCGCGTCGAGGCCCTCGGCGGCGCGACCGGCGCACGGGGTTCGCCGCGCACCGCGTAGTGCTCGAGCAGTCCTGGCCCCGACCCGACCTCGGCGTATCCGAGCACCTCGTCGGGCACCGGTGCGGCACCGGGCCGCGTGCCGCGGCGGGCGGGTTCGTGCATGATCCCGTCGGGCGATCCCGCCGGAGGCTCGATCGGCCGCACGACCGTGCGCTCGACGACGACCGTGTCTCCGGCCGTCGCGCGCGCGGCGCGGAGGTCGTGGTCGACCACCACCGTGTCCTCGACCTCGCCCCCGACCCCGACCTCGCCCTCGTCCGCAGTCTCGACGCCGTCGGGCACGGCGAGAGGCGCGCGATCGACCACGACGGTGTCGCCGACCTCGTCGCGGCCGGCATCCGACCCGCGGCGATCGACCACGCGCGTCTCGTCGACGTCGACGGCCTGCGGGTGATCCGCCGCGTTCATGCCCGGCCCCGCACGGGAATGGTCGTGTGATCGTCATCGGATGCCGCGGCATCCGCACCGGGCGCGACCCCCGTCGTGGCATCCGCCGTCTCGTCGTGACCGCCCGCGATGACGTCGACGACCACGACCGTGATGTTGTCGCGGCCGCCCGCCTGCCTGGCCCGTTGCACGAGTGCGGCGGCGACCGACTCGGCGCGGCCGCCCATGGTGAGGGTCGCCCGGATGCCCTCGTCGCTGACCTCGCCCGTCAGGCCGTCGCTGCAGATCAGCAGTCGCTCGCCGTTCACGACCGGCAGCAGCCAACTGTCGGCGGTGCTGTCGGGGCCGCCGATCGCACGGGTGATGACGTTGCGCTGCGCGAACGCGTTGCGCTCCTCTGGGCGCAGTTCGCCCGACTCGACGAGTTCCTGCGCGAGCGAGTGGTCGACCGTGACCTGCTCGAGTTCGGTGCCGCGGTGCCGGTAGACGCGCGAGTCGCCCACGTTGAAGACGAGCCACGCGGGGTCGCCCTCGTCGTCGACGAGGGCGACCCCGGCGATCGTCGAGCCGGCACCGCGCTCCGTCGTCGCCGCGACCGCGGCCACGGCGGACGCGGCCTCGGTCAGCGCCGCACGCACGCCGGCGATGCTCGCGACCCTGCCGCCAACCACGTGCCTGCGGAACGCGTCGATGACCGCCGCGCTCGCCCGGTCGCCCGCCTCGTACCCGCCCATGCCGTCGGCCACGGCGTAGACCGGCCATTCGGCCAGCGCCGAGTCCTCGTTCGCTCGACGCACGAGCCCGACGTCGGTCGCGGTCGCCGTCGCGAGCCGCACCTCGTGCGCCGTCATCGGCCCGGCACGCCGGCGTGCGGCGGGTCGCGGTCGATGTGCACGGCGAGCGTGCCGAGCACGAACCGGCCGGGCACCGGCGTGGGGATCCCGGCGTCGAGGAGCCGGTCGACACCCGACTCGTCGGCGACGAGCACGCCGTTCGTCGAGGCGAGGTCGGTGATGCTCCACGCCTCGCCGACGAGGTGCAGCACGGCGTGGGTCTTCGACAGCGTCCGGCTCGGGTCGGGCACGACGAGGCGCGATTCCCCGGCTCCTGCGGCACGCGGGTTGCGGCCGAGCAGCACCACGTCGCCGGGCAGCACCAGCGGCTCGCCGCCCTCGGGCACGAGGCGCCAGGTCACGAGTGGCTTGCGCGAGACCACGACGGTGCGGTCGAGCAGGTCGTCGTCGAGGTCGTCGTCGAGGTCGTCGTCGACCCCCGTGATGACGACGCCCGCGGCGAGCGGCTCGGCGGGCACCGGGAGGCTCGGCAGGCTCGGCAGTGCGGGCACGGTCGCACCCGTCGGCGCGGGCACGCTCGGCGGCGCGGCCTCGGGCATCGGCGCGGCCTCGGGCGTCAGCGCGGCCTCGGGCGTCAGCGCGGCCTCGGGCGTCGCCGCGGCGGCCTGGCGCGTCGGCGCGACCTCTGGCCTCGCCGCGTTCAGGTGCGAGGCGGATGCCACGGGCGTGGCCGGCAACGGCTGGATGCGGCCGGGGATCCGCTGGGCGGGTTGCGCGGCGTCCGTCACGCCCGGCGCGGCGTGGGCGCCTGCCGCGTCGTGGGCTCCGAGCGCCGCTGCGGGTGGCGCGGCAGGCGCCGCGGCGGGCGCCGCGGCGGGCGCCGCGCCGCGCGGGTGCAGGTCGGCCCACGCCGGGAGGATCGGTGCCGAGTCGCCCGACGGCCACGCGCCCGTGCGGGTCGCGGGTGCGGGCTCCGCGACGGGCGGCGGCGGCGGCGCCCACGGTGCGGGGGTGACGGGCGCGTGCGGTGCCGTGGTGTGCCGGGCGGTCGCCGCCGTCGGCATGTTCCAGCCGGAGGCGACGGCCGACGCGGGGTCCGCCAGCGGACGGCCGGGCGCCACGGCCGGGATCGACCCCGACGCGGTGCGCACCGGCATCCGACCGCGCTCTGGATCGGGCGACGGACCGAGCGCGATCACCGTCGCCCAGACGGGCGGCAGCAGCACGCCGAGCACGGTCGTGCCGACGCCGCGCCAGTACTGCCCGCTGATGCGGTGCAGCGCCATGACCAGGAACACGACGCCGACGATCTGGGCGAGCGGAACGTAGAGCAGCAGCGCGAGCCACGGGTTCTGCCCGCCCAGGCGGAACACCTGCATGAGGTTGACCACCGGCACCCATGCCGACCAGGGCGGGAGCCCGGCGTGCGCGAACACCTTCGCGAGCATCGCGGCGTACCAGACGTACAGGCCGACGGCGATGACGCACGAGAGTGTGACGACGGCCGAGGCGACGGAGGCGAGCTGCTGGGCGTCGGCTGGGGTCATCGGGCGGGCTCCTCGTGAATGGCGCGGTCGGGGGTGACGCGGACGGGGGTGCTGGCGGCGGGTCGTGCTGCGGGTCGGGCGGTGTTCCGGGTGAGCGAGGCGAACGAGAGGCGCGCACCGAGCTTCCGCCTCGCTCGGGACGCGGCCGCGAGTGCGGCGCGCTCGGCGTCGACGATCGCCCAGGCGGCGTCGGCGTCGGCGATCCCGGGCGGATCGGCGGCGAACACCGCTCGTTCGACGATACCCGCGAGCACGCCCGCGGCGGCGCGACCTGAGGCGCGCGCCGTCTCGAGACGAGAGCCCGACGGCCCGGCGCGCACGCCGAAGTCGGCGTACACGTCGAGCAGCTCCTCCCATGCGCCGACGATGCGCACCTCGGGGCTCGGGTCGCGGCGGCGCCGACGCGACCGCGACCGCTTGGCCGCAAGCAGCACGATCGCGGGCAGCAGCGCGAGCAGCACGGCCGCCGTGGCGAGCGCCGTCGGGCGCAGCCAGGCGGGCAGCACCACGGGTGCGGGTTCAGTGTCGCGCGCCGCCTCCGCCTCGGCGTCGTTCGTCTCGCTCCGGGCCGACGGCGGGTCGATCGTCGCGGTGTCGGGCCGGTCGGGCGTGGTCGGATGCTCGGGCAGCTGCTCGCCCTCGCGGATCAGGCTCGGCGCGACCTCGAACTGCGGCGTCGCATCGATCGCGGTCCACGCGCCGACGCCACCGGTCGAGGTGCCGCCCGGAGCCACCTCGGTCCATGCGGCGAGCGACCCGCCCGCGCACGCCTCGGAACAGGCCTCGACGCCGGCCACGTCGTCGGCACCGGCGAGCCGGAAGCCCAGCACGACCCGCGAATCGTAGCCGAGCGCCCTGGCGACCAGCGCGACGGCGACCGCGAACTGCTCGTCGTCGCCCACGCCGGCGACGAGGGCCGCATCGGATGCCTCGGGGCCGGCCTGCCGCTGCTGCTCGACGAGCTGGGCGAACAGCGCCTCGATCCGGGCCTGCGAATGGCCGGAGTAGCTCGGGATGAACGAGTACCCGGAGCCGAGCGCGCCGATCCACGAGGCCGCGTCGGGGCCGTCGCCGGCCGCGTGGCTGAGGTAGCCGCGCTCGCGGAGGCGACGCACGAGTTCGAGGAACCCGGCCGACGAGTCGGGCTGCGCCTGGAGCTCGATCCACGAGGCGAGCGCCGGATACTCCTCGAGGTCGAGCAGCGGCGAGTCCCCCGGCTGCTCGAGCGGCACGTCCCGGTCGGGCTCGGCGAGCAGCCGGTATTCGTCGCCCGCCTCGAGCCCCCTGGCCGGCGATGCGGGCCGCGCCGCGGCATCCGTCTGCTCCGGCCCGCCGTCGACGCGGTCGACCCGCGCGATGTCGATCGAGGTCGCCCCGTCGCCCGAGCGGTGGAAGCCGTCGTCGAGCACAGCCGCTCCGGCGCCCGAGAAGTCGGGCGCGGCACGAAGCCCGAGCGGTGCGGGCACCCAGATGCCCGAGTAGCCGTCGCCCACCGTCACGGTGAACTCGACGTCTCCGGCCGACGGTGCCGCGGCCCTCGGCAGGCGGCTGAACCGCGACGCCACGCCCGCCGACGACTCGGCACCGGCCGACGTGTGGAAGGTCTCCCCGTCGTACGCGTCGAGCGTCGCGAGCCGCAGCCGTTCGACGCCGGTCGTGTCCCCGTCGATGCGCAACCACGCCTGGTCGACGCGATCGCTCGTGAACGCCGACCGGTAGGCCGTCAGCGGCGTCGGCGTCTGCCGCAGCACGACCTCGGGCTCGATGCGGTCGCGCACGGCCTCGCGATGGGCCGATCCGGCGGCGACGGGCGCGACGGCCGCGCCGGCGACCAGCGCGACGAGCACGATCGCCGCGGCGAGCGCGCGACGACGCCAGGCCGACCACCCGGCGAGCGCCGCACGCTGCACGGTGTCGGCGCTCGCGCGACGCAGCGCGACGCCTCGGATCATCCGAGAGCGCAGCAGCAGCCAGGCGACCGCGGCGACGACGCCGCCGACGGCGACCGCGAGTTCGCGCGGGGCCGGAACGAGCACCGGGCCCAGCGCGACCGGGTCGCTCAGCCCGCTCGAGCCGAACACGAGCCCGAAGCCCGACATGGCGAGCCCGACGACGACCGCGAGCGGCGAGGCCCGACGATCGGGCGCGACGAGCAGCGCCGCCAGCAGCGTGCCGACGAGCATCACGAGCAGCAGCGGCACGAGCACCGCCTGGTACTCGCCGAGGGGCAGGGCGAGCGTGAGCACCTGCTTCCAGCCGACGACGACGCCGGCGAACCCGTCGCGGATGCCGGCCATCCACATCGCCGGCGGGCCCACCGCCGACGGGATCGCGACCGGCACCACGAGGAGCGCGAACACCGCGGCCGTCGCCGGCACGAGCAGCAGTGCGCGCGCGAGGGCGCCGACCCGGAGACGGCGGGCGCCCCACGCCAGAGCCAGGCCCGCGAGCGTTCCCGCCGCGGCGACCACCGGCATCCGCACCGACTCGTAGACCGGCCACGCCGAGAGGGTCGCGAGAGTCGCGGCGACGACGACGTAGCCGAGGCCGAGCGCGTCGCGCCCGCGGGTCGCGCTCACCTGACCGCTCCGCGGGCGAGCAGCTGGGCGAGGTCGTCGAGGCGGCCGAGGGTCAGCACGGCGAGCTCGCGCGATCGGCGCACGGTCGGCTCGGCCTCGGGTTCGCAGCGCACCGCGACGACGGTGATGCCCTGCGGCAAGGTGATGGCGGCGCGCCGCAGCCGCTCGAGCGGCACCTGCGAACCCGTCACGAGGAACGCGATCGAGAGGTCGCCGAAGGACTTCGACACGAGCGCCGCGACCGATTCGAGACGGATGACGCGGGCCCCCGCACCCGATGCCGACGCGCCCTGCAGGCCGGCGACCGCGTCGAGCAGCGACCGCGGCGTGGCCGTCTGCAGCGAGCGCATCGCCTGCACGGCGCCGCGGTCGGCCGTATCGAGCTCGGAGCTGACGCCGACCAGCACGTCGCGGCCCTCGCGCACGCCCTGCACGCCGAGCGAGGCGGCCGCGCTCACGGCGACCTCGAACTCGTCGTCGCCCGAGTAGCCGTCGAGGTCGAGGTCGAGCAGCACGGCGATGCGCGCGTGCCTGGACTCCTCGTACTGCCGCACCATGAGCCGGCCGGTGCGTGCCGTCGACTTCCAGTGCACGTGCCGCTGCGAATCGCCGGGCACGTACTCCCGAACCGCGTGGAACGAGAGGTCGGCGTCGACGAGATCGGTCGACGGGGCGCCCTCGAGATCGCGCACGAGCCCGGCGCTCGAGGGCGGAAGGGCCACGGTCACGGGGTGCACGTGCACGCGCTGCACCTCGGGCCACCGCATCTCGCGACGCAGTACGCGCAGCGGGTCGCCGCGCGAGACGGTCATGGGGCCGACGTCGATGACGCCGCGGCGCTGGGCCGCGATGACGAGCCGCTCCGCGTGCTGCCCGCCCCCGCGGAGCATCGGCACGTGCACCTCGACCAGGCCCCGGCCCACGGGGATGTCGACCACGCTCGGCATCGACGCCCGCGAACCGCGGTTCACGAGTACGAGCGTCCCGCGGATCTCGCTGCCCGCGACGACCCGGTCGCGATCGAGGTCGAGGCGCACGCGGTAGTCGTGCGCGCCGAGCAGGAACGGCACGCAGGCGAGCAGGAGGCTCGCCGCCATGGCCGCGACGACCCAGGCCTCGAACCAGCCGAACGCGGCGCCGGCCAGGACGCCCCCGAGCGCGACCGCGGCGAGCACCAGCCCGGCGGGCGACACGGTGTCGCGTACCAGGGCGCGCGTGCGTACGAGCGCGCGGAGCACCGAGCGGATGCCGCGGCGCGCCCGTGCGGCGCCGGCGGCGATCGGGCCGCGGCGCGTGCTTGCGAACCTCGTGACCGTGACGCCCTTGGTCGACGTGACCGTGTCGACGACGGACTCGACGGCTGCCGGCTCGCGGAGGAGGAGGGGGCTGCGACCGGTCACGCCACCCCGTTCTCCCGCGGCGCGACGACGTCGAGCAGGATCTGGTTGATCACGGCGACCGCCGTGACGCCGTCGAACTCGGCCTCCGGTTCGAGCACGAGCCGGTGCGCGAGCGCGGCGACGGCGAGGCTGCGCACGTCATCAGGGGTGGCGTAGGTGCGGCCGGCCGCGGCCGCCCAGGTCATCGCGAGGCGCGAGAGTGCGATGGCCCCGCGCACGCTGACGCCCAGCCGCACCTCGCTCGCCCGACGGGTCGCGTCGACGAGCCGCATGACGTAGTCGGAGACGATCGGATTGACGTAGACGCCGCGCGACAGCTCGGTCATCGCGACGATCGTGTCGGTGCCGACGATCGCCTCGAGCCGGGGCTTCGGCGCGCCGACCGACTGCAGGATCCGCATGGTCGAGGCCTCGTCGGGGTAGCCGATGGAGGTCTTCACCGTGAAGCGGTCGAGCTGAGCCTCGGGCAGGCGGTAGGTGCCGCCCTGCTCGATCGGGTTCTGCGTTGCGAGCACCAGGAACGGGTTGCCCACGGGCCGGGTGACGCCGTCGACCGTGACGTTGCCCTCCTCCATGACCTCGAGCAGAGCGGACTGGGTCTTCGGGCTCGCCCGGTTGATCTCGTCGGCGAGCACGACGTTCGCGAACACCGGTCCGGCATGGAACTCGAACCGACCCGCCTGCTGGTCGTAGACCGTGATGCCCGTGATGTCGCCCGGCAGCAGGTCGGGCGTGAACTGCACGCGCGAGGACGTGCCGTGGATCGTCTCGGCGATCGCCCGGGCGAGGGCCGTCTTGCCCGTGCCCGGCGCGTCTTCGAGCAGCACGTGGCCGCCGCTGACGGCCGTCGCGAGCACGAGCTCGACGACGTGCCGCTTGCCGAGCACGGCCTGCTCGACGTTGTCGGCGATGAGCGAGAAGGTCTCGGCGAACCAGGCGGCCTGCTCGGGTGCGATCGTCACGGTCGGGGTCCTCTCGGGCGGTGCGGATGGTGCGTGTCTGTCGGTGCGAGTCGGTGCAGGGCCGGCGCTGGCCGGTGACGGCCCGGGGTCATGGAACGGTGGCGGCGGCCGGAGCAGCAGGCGGGTCGGTCGGCGCGTCCGTCGGCGGGTCGGTCGGCGGGTCGGGCTCGCAGATCGTCGCCGTCCGAGGGATCGTGGCGAGGCCGGCGTACGCGCCGGTGAACACGAGGGAGTACGTCACCGAGTTCGGAGCCGCGGGGTCTGGCACCGTCCAGTTGCGGATGACCGCCGACCCGGCGGCGGCGCCCGACACGGTCGCCCCGACCTCGAACACGGTGACCGCCGACGGGTCGGCGGGGGCCGCGAGGCATCCGGAACCGAACGAGACAGAGGCGGGTGCGGGTGCGGTGCGTGCCGCGACCGGCAGGTCGTTGGAGCAGTACTCCCGACCTCGGTCGTGGCACTGCCTGACGAAGACCGCACCGGGATTCGCCCACTCGACGACGGCGGAGTTGAAGTCGGTCGTCCATCCGGTGAGGTCGGACCGGTACTCGAGGTGGAAGCCGTCGAGGGCCGTGAGGGTCGGCCCCGTGAGGGCGTAGATGTACGTGCCGCTCTCGGTCGCCGCGGTGGTCGCGACCGAGTAGCTCGCATCACCGGTCGGCGTGGCCACCATCGTGTACAGGAAGACCTCGGCCGTGCCGGATGCCGCGACGCCGAACCCGTTCGAGAAGCAGGCCTTCACGCGGTACTGCTGGTACTGCGACAGCCCGGCGATGGCAGCGGACTGCGAGACGACCGCGGATCGCGCGTCGTAGGCGAGCCTGCCGTCGCCGTCGGGCCAGCACTGGGGTTCGCCGCCGTCGCGCCAGGCGAAGTACGCGACCGTGCTCGGGCGACTGCTCTGGTTGGCCCGCGGTTCGAGGCCCGAGATCGCGAGGGAGTCGTTCGTCGTCGCGGTCGCCTGAATGCGATCGGGGTCGAAGTACGGGGCCCCGGCGACCGTCACGGACTTCACGACGGCGCCGCCCTCGTTGCCGCCGCGGCCCGTCGGCGGCTCGAAGACGCTCATGGGCACGAGCGTGACCGTCTGGGGCCCGGGTGCCAGCACGAGGTCGACGACCGTGGTCGGACCGCGCCGATCGATGACCTGGCCGGTCTCCTGCACCCGGAACGCGCGCGCGTCGCCGCCGGCCGTGACGCGCACCTCGGCCACGCCGGTGGTCGGCGAGGACTGGCCCTGGCGGTAGACCGGCTCGACGGACACGTCGGAGATGGCCGGTGCACGGTAGCTCCACGTGGTCACGGCGCTCGTGGCCGACGATGCGCCCACGCTGTTCACGACGCGTGCGGCGTAGTCGTGGCGCTCGCCCGCGACCAGGCCCGCGACCCGGCACCACCACGTGCCGGGCGCGTTCGGTGCGCAGTCGGCCGCGACCGATCGGCCCCCCTCGAGGATCTCGACGCCCGAGACGGCCGGGTGGGCGCCCATGGCCGCCCCGAGCGAGACCTCGAGCGTCACGCTCGACTCGGAGTAGTCGGCGGTCGACACAGAGGCGGGCGGCTGCGGCAGCCCGAGCAGGTCGACGGTCAGGCGCCCGGCGCCCGTGCGGCCCTGTGCGTCGGCGACCGTGTACGGCACGACGCATTCGCCGCCGAAGGCGCTCTGGCCGGTCGGCCAGGTGAGCGTGACCGACCGCTCGTCGGCCGCGCGCACGGTCGCGACCGGGCAGTTCGCGGCGCCGGACGAGAGTCCGGCGAGTCTCAGCCCCGCACCGGTCTTGCCCCTGAACGGGTCGTACTCCCCGGCGACCCCGACGACCTGCACGGTGCAGGAGGCCCCCTGGCCGACCGAGCACTGCGAGCTGAACACCGCGCCGCGGGGCGCATCGGCGGGCGCCTGGCCGACGACGAGCGTGATCGCCGAGGTCAGACCGCCGAACGCGCCGACGTTCACCGTCACGGTCTCGCGCGTGCCGGGGCGGGCGTCGGCACGCGCCTCGATCGTGACCGTGTCACCGGCCTGCGCGACGAGGAACGCCCCGCCGGCCCCGGAGACGGCGTAGTCGAGCTTCGAGCGGTCGCCCTCGCGGCCGCCCTCCCACGAGGTCATCTCGTCGTAGAGCTGCACGGTCTCGCCGGCGCCGGGTGCGATCGTGCGGCTGACGGCGGTGAGGATCGCCTGCGGGTCCTTCGGCACGATCGTGATCGGCACGGCGACCCACGACCAGGCCGACTGCCCGGCGAGGCGGACCGGCACCAGGCAGAGGTCGCTCCACGGAGCCTCGGCGCCTGCCGTGTACTCGACGGCGCCCGAGGCGCCTGCGGCCCGGCACGAGGCGACCGCGCGCTGCACGCGGTAGTCGCCGCCGTCGACGTCGACCCGGTCGCCCCCGGGCAGGTCGAGCAGGTCGCGCACGTCGAACACGACGCGCTGCTCCTCCTTCACCTGGATCGCGTCGAGGTCGGCGCGCACCTGCACGCGCAGGTCGTCGGCCGCGGGCACCACGAGGAATCCGAAGGCCTCGACCTCGCGACCCGAGCGATCGTCGCCGTGCACGCGGAACGGCACGAGCCCTCCCTCGGCCGCGAGCGGGCCGACGATGCGATGGCCCTCCACCCGGTACGACCCGTGCTCGCCGCCCCAGATCTCGAGATCGAGCGCCGAGAGGTCGCCCGACGCCCACGTCACGTGCCCCTCGACGACGTCGAGCCCCTCGTCGGGCAGGTCGTCTCGCGTGCGTGCCGTGACGACCGTGTCGGTCACCAGCGGCGCATCGGTCGACTCGGCCTCGGTCACGCTGACGACGACGAGTCCCTCGGCAGTGCTCGACGTGCGGGCGGACCGCACCGTGTACCGATAGGAGTTGGTGCCGGCCTCGGCGCCCGGATGCAGCACGACGCGATCGTCGGCGAGCGAGGAGGACTCGTCGACGAGCGCCGCGAGCCGGTCGTGCTCCGCGCTCCCGTCGGGCGCGTTCGGCACCAGGCTCACGAGTTCGAGCTCGCCCTGCGCGGGGTCGAGGTCGTTGCCGGTCGGCTGCACCGTCACGGGCGAAGGCGCACCCTGCTGCACGCGGACGTAGTCGCTGAACGTCACCGGCGCGGCATCCGTCACCGCGGCCTCGAGCACCCCCACGCGCACGCTGCCAGTGCCGATGGCGCCGGATGCGTCGCGCACGGCGTACTCGAACGAGGGCTGGGCGGCACCCGTGCCCGCTGCCGGCGCGGCGTAGACGATGGCGTCGCCCTCGGCCGAGATCGTCACGATGCCCTGGCCGTCGGCGGGCTGGGTCACCGAGGCCAGCACCGTGCGGTCGCCATCGGGGTCCATGCCGGTCGACGGCACCTCGATGCGCACGCTCTGCCCGCTCAGCACGCGAGCGACAAGCGGGTGCGGCTGCGGCTCGCGATTGGCTCCCTCGGGCAGCACGGTCACGGTGATCGTCGAGTGGTCGAGCCGCTCGGGCGCCTGCTCGAGTGCGACCGCGTAGCCGAGCTCGTAGGTTCCGGGCTTCGCGGGGGCGAGATAGCGAACTCGGTCGTCGGCCGCGAAGGCGAGCTCGCCCTCGGCGCCCGACGAGGTGACGTCGGGGTGCACGACGAGGCGCTCGGCGCGCGGACTCACGTCGTTCGCGGTGACGGGGATCGAGACGAGCTCGCCAGCGCGCATCGTGACGGTGTCGGGCATCGCGATCGGGCTGGGCCCGGCCGAGGGCCGCACGAGGAACACGCTGAGGTCGCCGACCGCGCTGGCCCCGTCGCCGTCGGCGATGGTGATCCGTGCGCGACCGACCAGACCGGGGTTGCCGTCGGTCGTCGTGCCGGTCGCGCGCACCTGCGACTGGGCGACCACCCCGACGTCGAGTTCGGGCGTCGTCGAGACCGCCGAAGTCACGACGAGCACCCGCCCGCTCGTGTTCTGCGCCGCGCCGAGCACGTCGATCATGGCGTCTTCTCCGGCACGCACGAACGCCGTCATCGGGGCGAGGGCGAGCGGCGCCCCTGGCGCGGCCACCGTGACGCGGACGGTCGCGGTCTGCTCCGCCCGGGTGACCGTGTCCTGCACGGTGAACGTGGCGAGGTACGCTCCGGGTTCGGGGGCACTCAGCTCGACCTCGCCGACGGCCGCGTTCGGCACCACCGCGAGGCCGTTGCCGGCTGCCGCCGCGGTCGGAACGGCGTCGAGCAACCGCATCGATCCCGACCCGCCGGTGACGTGGTCGGCGATGCGCACGATCGCGGTCTCGCCCGCACCGGTGGTGACGGCGACGGGCGCGACCTCGAGCGCCGCGGTCGAGCTGACGCGCAGGTCGAGCGTCGCCTCGGACTCGGCGCCGCGGTCGTCGACGACCGTGAGCCGCACCTGCATCCGCTCGGTCGGGGCGTTCGGGTCGGTGTGCCGGATCGCGACCCGGCCGTCGGACATCGGCACGACCGACACGGGGGCCGAGGGGTCGACGGGCTGCGCGTCGGCGAGCACGAACGGGTCGCCCTCGGGGTCGACCCAGCCCGGCAGCACTGAGACCAGGGCCGTGCCGCCCGGCATGAGCTCGGGCGTCGGCCACGCCTGCGCGCACGCCTCGACGCCGCACCACACGGGCGCGCTGTTCACGTCGTCGGGCACGACCGTCAGGGTCACGACGACGGGGGCGGATGCCGCGGCGCCGTCGCTCGCGGCGTAGGTGAACGTCGTCGACCCCGACGTGGCCCGCACCCGCACGGCCGGCGTCTGGTCGTTCGAGGTGAGCACGAGCTCGCCGAACGCGGGGTCGGCGAGGCCTCCCGCGATCGACGAGGGATCGACGGTGAGCACGTCCTTGGCGTTGGGGTCGTGGTCGTTGAGCAGCACGGGCAGCTCGACCTGGGCACCCGCTCGCACGCCGAATGCGTCGGGCACCGCCACGGGCGGCTCCTGCCTCGCGAGGTCCTCGACGACCTCGGTGCCGACCCGGTCCTCGACGTCGTCGTCGAGCGACCACTGGTCGAGCGGCACGAGGCGACCGTCGGGCACGGTCCAGACGAGGCCGGTCGACGTCTCGTTGAGCACGGCACGGTCGCCGTTGCCGCGGAGCACGGGGGTGACCGACCGCGGCCCCTCGGAGTCGGGATCGCCCTCCGGCCGTTCGAGCTGCACGACCTCGCCGGTCGCGCTCGTGAAGATCTCGCCGCCGTCGGCCGACAGCCACGCGGCGACGAGCGCGCCGTCGACCACGATGGGCTGCGCGGGCGTGCCGGTCGCGTCGACGGTGCGCTGCGGCTCCGTGCCGTCGAGCGGCAGCCCGACGAGTCCGGCCGAGTCGGCGATGACGACGGATGCCGCGGGCTCGCCGCCCTGCTGCAGCTCGGCGTCGGGCTCGACGTCGAGTGCGACCGGTCGTGGCTGGCCGGCGATCCATGCCCGGCCGTCTGCGGCGTCGAGCATGACCCAACGGTCGCCGGCGAAGGTGAGCTGGAGGGCTGCGTCGGCCACGGGCGGTTCGGCGATCGCCGCCTCATCGCCCGTGAACCGCCCGGTCGCCGCGTCGTAGACGCGCACCGCGGCCTCGCGTGCCGAGTAGAGCGCGACGAGCCCGGCCGGCGAGAGCCCGATCGCGGTCGCCGAGTAGGTCGCGTCGCTGCCGCCGTCTGCGCGGCGTTCGGCGTACGGGTCGACGGGCACGCCGTCGTCGTCGCCGCGCGCGACCTGCACGGTTCCGGTGTCGGTGCGGTAGGCGATCCACTCGCCCGCGGCGAGCACGTCGCGGGTGCCGGTGGGCGTCGGGCTCGCGCCGCCGCTGTCTTCGGCGACCAGGTCGACCGGGTCCGCCTCGTCGACCGCCCAGCGCTGGCGCAGCCCCTGGCTGAACACCGACGTCTCGGCTCCGACCTGCACGATCGTGCTCGGGTCGTCGACGTCGCGCACGAGGTCGATCTCGGCGAGGTCGGTGTTGACGCGCGCGTACTGGCCGGTGTCGCGGGTGACCCACACCGAGGTCTCGAGGCGCGGAACCTCCTGCGCCTCGTATCCGTTCGCGGTGACTGCGAGGGTGACGAGCGTGGCGACCGCCGCGACGCCGGCGACCGCGGTGACGACCCCTCTGCGCGTGGGGCGACGGCTCGTCACATCACCCCTGACGCGAACGCCGCGGCCGCTGCGGCGGCGAGCACGACGAGCGCCGAGCCCGCGCCGATCGCCGCGGGAAGCAGCCATCGACCGCGCGGCCGGGCGGACGCGGGCGCGAGGCCGCCGTCGTCGATCACGCGCTTGGCGGGCCGGGCCGCCGCGACTGCGGCCGCACGCCCGGCACGACGGGAGTCGGGGTCGACGGTCGTGACCACCGGGCCGCGGCGCGCGGGGTCGGAGAAGTCGACGGGGGCTGCGGCCGCCCATTCGGGCGAGGCGACCTCGAGACTGGTGGGCGCCGTGCCGAGCTCGTACTGCGCCCACCGCAGCTGCTCGCCGAACTCGGCCATCGACCGGTAGCGACGGGCGGGATCGCGCTGCATGGCCGCCGCGAGCACGGTGTCGACGCGGGCGGGCGCACCCCGGGGCGCGAGCGGCGTGTACTTCGCACCGAGCACGCGCCGCGACAGCTGGTCGACGGTGTTGCGGCTCCGGTCGGCCAGCTCGAACGGGCTGTGGCCGGCGAGGAGCGTGTAGAGCGTGGCGCCGAGGCTCCAGACCTCGCTGGCGACGGTGCCGTTGGTGCGTTCGCCGAGCACCTCGGGCGCGCTCCACGGCACGGACATCGCGAGCGTGTCTCCGGCGCCGTCGTCGCCGATCGAGCCCGCGATGCCGAAGTCGGCGAGCACCGGTGCGCCGAGCGAGTTGACGAGGAGGTTCGACGGCTTGATGTCGCGGTGCAGCAGGCCGGACCGATGCGCGGTCTCGAGGGCTCCGGCCATGCGCACGCCGATGTCGAGCACCTCGCCCGCGGGCATCGGGCCGCGCTTCACGCGCGCCCCGAGCGATTCGGGGCAGTACTCCATGACGAGGTACGGGCGGCCGTCGGAGGCGATCGAGGCCTGGTGGATCGTCACGATCGACGGGTGCGCGCTGAGCCGGGCCATGGCGTCGGCCTCGAGCGTGAACGTGCGTCGCGCATCGGGGTCGACGACGTCGGCGAGCAGCACCTTGACGGCGGTCACGCGCCGGGGGAGGTCCTGTTCGTAGAGGAACACGTCGGCGAAGCCACCGGTGCCGAGCGGCCGCACGTAGGTGTACCCGGACAGCACCGGGGGCGCGGACGGCAAGCGTTTCGGCACGACCTCATCCCCTCCTGCCGGCGTACGTCGACGCACCGGCAGACCGGTCGTTCGTCTCGGGTGTGGCGGAAGCGCGGCTGGGCCGGCCGCGGCATCCGCGCATCATCCTAGGCGGAGCCGGAACCCCCGACCGAATCGGATCGGAACCCCTGTGGAAAGGGGCCGGGGCGCCCTATTCGGCGCCTTCGGGCGTCTCGCCGAGCTTCAGCCGATCGATGAGCGCGGCGGCGTGGTTGGTGCTGAGGATGAGGCGGGCGAACTCGCCGGCCGCGAGCTCGAGCACGACCGCCTGGCGCTTGCCCTTGACCACGACGAAGTCGAGCCCGCCGTGGTACTTCCACGCGCCGACGGCGACGACGAGCGGCACGACGCTGCCTCGCGTGCGGATGCCGCGGATCCACACCCACGGGTCGTCGGTGATGGTCGCCGAGCGGATGTCGTCGCGCTGCACGACGATGTCCGCCGAGCGCAGCGAGAGCGACTTCTCGGCCGGCGTGAGGTGAACCTCGATGCGGTCGGAGTGCACTCGGAGCTGGGCCATGCCTTCCATCCTGCCCGAGTCCTGTGCCGTGACGGCCGCCGACGCTCCACAAGCCGGTAACGGTTTCGCGCCGGTTTCCGAACGGTAACCCGTGATTCCGGTTACGCGTCGGCCGAGGGCGGATGCCGCGGCATCCGCCCAGCCGTCACTCGGCCGACTTCGCCCGCATCTCGAGCGAGATCTGCGCCGCGTCGAGGTTCGCCAGCTCGTCGGCGAGCACGTCGGCGTCGAACGTGCCGTTGTCTCGCGCGTCGAGCAGTGCGGCCCGCTGCGCCCCGATGACGTCGAGCCGGTATTTGCGCTCGGCGAGGAAGGCCTCCATGGTCGGCTCGCCCTCCGTGCGCGTCGGTCGCTCGAACTGCGACGCGCTGTCGCGGAGGATCTCCATGATGCGCGCGTGCTCGGCCTGCATCTCGGCCTTGCGCTCGGCCGGGTCGGTCTTCGGCGCGATGCGCTGCACGAGCGGGCCGATCGTGCCGCCCTGCACCAGCAGCGAGAGCACCGCGACCGCGAACGCGATGAACACGAGCAGCGAGCGCTGCGGCGTGTCCACCGGCAGGGTCTGCGCCGCGGCGACGGTGACCGCGCCGCGCATGCCCGCCCAGACGACCACGACGGCCTTGCGCCAGCCGAGCGGCTGGCGCCGGAAGTACTCGATGTCGCCGAGCGACTGCGTGACGCGGCGACGGAACCGATCGAGATCGCGACCCGTCGCCTGACGCCCGCCCCGCGGGCCACGACGCTGCCCGCCCCGCTCGAGGATCTCCTGCTCGCCCTCGGGCGTGGCCAGCTTCTCCTGCAGGCCCTCGAGCCTGGTCTGCATCGCCGCCGTGCGACGATGCCGCCGCCCGAGGCTCCTGAGCAGCGGCGCGACGTACGCGGCGCGCACCAGGATCGTGACCAGGAGCGCACCGACCGCGACCAGGAGCGCCGGCAGCACACCGGCGTGATCGCGCTGCAGGTCGCCGACGATCGCCTGGATCTGCAGGCCCATGGTCAGGAACACCACGCCCTCGAGCACCAACTCGACGGTGCCCCAGTTCTGCGAATCCGACAGCCGGTTCTGCGGCGACAGCTCCCGCGGCGCGCGGATGCCGGTGACGAGCCCGGCGACCACCGCGGCGACGAGCCCCGAGGCCTCGAGCAGTTCGGCCGGCACCGAGGCGATGAACGGCACCGTGAACGAGAGCACGGTGTTGACCGCCGGCTTCACGACCCGGCGGCGGACGGCGAGGTTCAGCCACCCGACCAGCCCGCCGATGAGCGCCGCGACCGCGACCGAGTAGAGGAAGGTGCCCGCCGCGCCCCAGAACGAGAACGACGCGGCCACCGCGACGATCGCCGTTCGCAGCACCACGAGGGCGCTCGCGTCGTTGAGCAGGCTCTCGCCGTCGAGCATCGACACGACGCGCTTCGAGACCGGCGTCTGCTTGATGATCGAGGTCGCGACCGCGTCGGTCGGGCTGATGATCGCGCCGAGCGCGACGCCCCACGCGAACCCGAGGTCGGGGATCACGAGCATGAAGAACACGCCGAGCACGAGCGAGCTCGCGATCACGAGCAGCACCGAGAGCCCGCTGATCGCGCCGAACTCGCGGCGGAAGTTCATGGTCGGCATCGAGACCGCCGACGAGTAGAGCAGCAGCGGCAGCACGCCCTGGAGGATCAGCTCGGGGTCGACGTGCACCTGCTCGAACACGGGCAGGAAGCTCGCCGCGATGCCGACCGCCACGAGCACGAGCGGCGACGCGATGCCGAGGCGCGGGCCGAGCACGGCCGCGCCGGCGATCACCACGAAGGCGATCACCCCCACGATGATCAGTTCGGTCATCGCTCCAGACTGGCAGTCGCCCGCTGCCGAGCGCGAGCGTCACGCCGTCTCGCGGTCGATCGGGCCGTGCACCCGGCTCGACCGACCGCCGCCACCATACCGGCCTGAACGGTTACGAGATCACGACGGGCGAGCGGATGCCGCAGCGCGCGCCGCAGCCGGGAGCGCGTCGACGATGCGCGCGATCGCGGCGTCGTCGTGCGCCGCCGTGACGAACCAGGCCTCGAACACGCTCGGCGGCAGCGAGACGCCCGCGTCGAGCATCGCGTGGAAGAACGGCGCGTAGCGCCACGACTCCTGGCGGAGCACGGTCGCGTAGTCGTGCGCGCCCCTGCCGGCGAACTCCTCGCCGAACACGAAGCTGAAGAGGTTGCCCGCTCGCTGCACTCCGTGCGCGACGCCCGCGTCGGCGAGCGCCTCGGAGACCGCGGCGCTGATCGTCGCGGCGGCACCGTCGAGGTGCGCGTAGACCGCGGCATCCGCTGCCCTCAGCGTGGCGATGCCCGCCGCGACCGCGACCGGATTGCCCGAGAGCGTGCCCGCCTGGTACACGGGACCGAGGGGCGCGAGCTGCTCCATGATCTCGGCGCGGCCGCCGAGCGCGGCGACGGGCATGCCGCCGCCGATGACCTTGCCGAAGGTCAGCAGGTCGGGCGTGTAGGCGTGCTCGCCGGTCGCCTCGAGCCCCCACCAACCGGCCGCGGAGACACGGAAGCCCGTGAGCACCTCGTCGCTGATGACCAGCGCGCCGTTCGCATGGGCGAGCTCGACGAGCGCGGCGTTGAAGCCCGGCAGCGGCGGCACGACGCCCATGTTCGCCGCGGCGGCCTCGACGATGACGGCGGCGATGCGGTCGCCGTGCTCGGCGAACACGGCGCGCAGCGCGTCGAGGTCGTTGTACGGCACGACGAGGGTGAGCGCGGCGATGTCGGCGGGCACTCCGGCGGAGCCGGGCAGGGCGAACGTCGCGAGGCCGGAGCCCGCCTCGGCGAGCAGCCCGTCGGAGTGGCCGTGGTAGTGCCCGGCGAACTTCACGAGCAGGTCGCGGCCCGTGAAGCCGCGCGCGAGGCGGATGGCGCTCATGGTCGCCTCGGTGCCGGTCGACACCAGTCGGAGCTTCTCGACGGGGGCGACGCGCGCCTCCACGAGCTCGGCCAGCTCGGTCTCGGCGGGCGTCGACGAGCCGAACGAGAGGCCGCGGGCCGCGGCATCCTGCACCGCCTCGATCACGCGCGGGTCGGCGTGGCCGAGGATCGCGGGACCCCAGCCGGCCACGAGGTCGACGTACTCGCGACCCTCGACGTCGGTCACGGTCGCACCCTTCGCGGAGACGAGGAAGCGCGGGGTGCCGCCGACCGAACGGAAGGCGCGCACGGGCGAGTTCACGCCGCCGGGGATGGCAGCCTGCGCGCGGGCGAAGAGGTCGGCGTTGGTGGCGTCGGCGGCGGTCGTTGCGGCGGTCATGCCAGGTCTCCCTTGCGGATCCAGTCGGCCAGCTCGGCGGCCCAGTACGTGAGCACGGCGTCGGCGCCGGCCCGCTTGATCGAGCGCACCGACTCGACGACGGCGCGCTTGCGGTCGATCCACCCGTGGGCCGCGGCGGCCTCGATCATCGCGTACTCGCCCGACACCTGGTACGCCCAGACCGGTACCTCGGATGCCGCGGCGACGTCGGCGAGCACGTCGAGGTAGCTTCCGGCGGGCTTGACCATGACGATGTCGGCGCCCTCCTCGATGTCGAGCATCGCCTCGCGCAACCCCTCACGGCGGTTGCCGGGATCGAGCTGGTACGAACGGCGGTCGCCCTCGAGCGTCGACTCGACCGCGTCGCGGAACGGGCCGTAGAAGGCCGACGCGTACTTCGCCGAGTACGCCATGAGCACGACATCCTGGTGCCCGCCGTCGTCGAGCGCGTCGCGCACCGCGGCGACCTGGCCGTCCATCATGCCGCTGAGGCCGAGCAGCTCGGAGCCCGCACGCGCCTGCTCGAGGGCCATGGCGACGTACCGCTCGAGCGTCGCGTCGTTGTCGACGCGCCCCCGGTCGTCGAGCACGCCGCAGTGCCCGTGGTCGGTGAACTCGTCGAGGCACAGGTCGGTCTGCACGACGAGCGACCCCGCAGCCGCCTCGACGGCGACGCGCGTCGCTGCGTTCAGGATGCCGTCGGGGTCGGTCGCGCCCGACCCGCGCGCGTCTCGTTGCTCGGGCACGCCGAACAGCATCACGCCGCCCACGCCTGCGGCCGCGGCATCCGCCACCGCCTGCGGAAGGCTCTCGAGCGTGTGCTGCACGACGCCCGGCATCGACGAGATCGGCACCGGCGCGCTCGCCCCCTCGCGCACGAACACGGGCAGCACGAGGTCGGCCGGATCGAGGCGGGTCTCGGACACGAGACGGCGCAGGGCGGGCGTCTCGCGGAGGCGCCGCGGGCGGATGCGAGGGGCAGGCGTGGAAGTCACCAGAACAGCCTACGTCGCCGCGATTGCGAGGGTTCCGAGAGCCCGTGATAGCTTCGCCCGCGCGAGTCGGGCGACGGATGCCGCGGCCGCAGGAAGCCCGACATGCACAACTCCCCCGCGACCGCCCGCTCCCGCTCGCCGCACAGCCGGCGCCCACGACGCCCTTCGCACCTCGACCTCCGCGACGCCGTCTGCGTCGTCACCGGAGCCGCGAGCGGCATGGGCCTCGAGTCCGCGCGGCTGCTCGCGGCGCGCGGCGCTCGCCTCGCGCTCGTCGACCGCAACGGCGAGGCGCTCGAACGGATCGCCGACGAGCTGCGCGCCCACGCGGCATCCGCCGACCCCGACGCCCACGGCACCACGCTCATCAGCACCCACGTCGTCGACCTCGCCGACGCCGCCGCGGTCGCCGCGCTGCCCGCCGAGGTGCTCGCAGCCCACGGGGGCCGGGTCGACGTGCTGCTCAACTGCGCGGGCGTGTCGATGCTCGGGCGGTTCGAGCAGCTCACGCTCGAGGAGTTCCGCTGGGTCGTCGACATCAACCTCTGGGGCACGGTCGGCATGGTGCACGCGTTCCTGCCCGCGCTCCGCGAACGCCCTGCCGCGCACATCGCGAACGTCGCGAGCCTCTACGCGCTCGGCGCGCCGGCCGGCCGCGTGCCCTACGTCGCGTCGAAGTTCGCCGTGCGCGGCTTCACCGACGCGCTGCGGCACGAGCTCGAGACGACGGATGTCTCGGTGTCGGCCGTGTACCCGGGCGGCGTGCAGACCGGCATCATCCACCATGCGCGGGTCGCGGCATCCGTTCCCGCGGATGTCGCGGCGCGGGCCGCGAGCGCCCAGTCGGCGCTCTACCGCACGACGCCCGAGCAGGCCGCACGGCGCATCGTCGACGGCATCGAGCGCCGCAAGCCGCGCGTGTTCATCGGCCGCGACGCGAGGCTGACCGACCTCGTGACGCGCCTCGCGCCCGTCGGCTACTGGTCGGTCATGCGCGGCATCGTGGCGAAAGCGGGCGACACCTCGGCCTCCGCCTGACACGGACCGACACGCCTGCCCGCCCGCACGTCGGGCGTCAGGCGTTCGCCGTGGCGGCCTCGACGACCGCCTCGATGAGCGACTCGGCGCTGCGCTCGCGCGCGACCACGTCGACGCGGAGGCCGAGCTCGGCCGCGTCGCGCTGCGTCTGCGGGCCGATGGCGGCCACGAGGATCGACTCGGGAATCGGTCCGAGCTGCTCCTGCACCTGCTCGGCGACGCTGCCAGAGGTGACGAGCACGGCGTTCACGCGACCGCCGCGCACGTCGTCGACGACCTTCTGCGCGACCGGTACGCCGACCGTGCGGTAGGCGACGACGGCCTCGACCGAGTGGCCGGCCTCGGCGAGCCCGATCGAGAGCACCTGCTTCGCGATCGCGGAACGCAGGGCGAGCACGCGGAGCCCCTTGGCTCCGTCGGTCGCGGCCTCCCACTCCTCGAGCAGCCCTCGCGCGGAGTTGTCTTCGGAGGGCACGATGTCGGCCTGGTATCCGGCGGCCACGAGGGCGGCCGCGGTCGTCTCACCGACGGCGGCGATCCTCGTGGTCTCCGGAATGACCGCGTGGTACGACGAGAGCACGTCGACCGTGGTCGCGCTCGTGATGGTCAGCCAGTCGAAGCCGCCGTCGGCGAGCTTCGCGAGCGCGGCCTCGAGCGCCGGCTGGTCGTCGGTCGGCGCGAAGTTGATGAGCGGGGCGATGATCGGCGCTGCTCCGCGGGCACGCAACGCGCCCGCGACGCCGTCGCCCCAGGGGCCGCCGCGGGGCACCAGGACGCGCCACCCGGCCAGCGGCTTGCCGCTGTGGGAGGGGAGCCCGATGACCCCGGTGACGGGTTCGAATTCGGTCACGATTCCTCCGGAGCAGCAGCAGCCAAGTCAGCGGCACCGTTGCCGAGGAGTTCTGCGACGGCGCGGTCGGCGACATCGCGAGCCGCCTCCGCCAGATCGGCAGCCGAACGGCTCTCGGGGGTCGCGGCATGCGAACTCGTGATGCGCCGGGCCCCGTCGGCACTGTACACGTTCGCGCTGAGGAACAGAAGTTCGTCCTCGAGGAAGGCGGTGACGCCCACGGGCGCCGCGCAACCGGCCTCGAGTCCGGCCAGCACGAGGCGCTCGGCGAGGGCGGTGGCGCGCGTCGTGCGGTGGTCGACCGCCTCGAGCGCCTGCTCGAGCGACCGGGTTCCACGTTCGCGGCGCACCTCGATCGCGAGCGCCCCCTGGGCGGCGGCCGTGGGCCAGTCGCCGAGCGAGAGCAGTTCGGTCGCGGCATCCGATCGACCGAGGCGACCGAGTCCGGCGGCCGCGAGCAGCACCGCGTCGAGCTCGCCCGACTCGACCTTGCCGAGTCGCGTGTCGACGTTGCCGCGGATGTCGAGCACTTCGAGGTCGGGGCGCACGGCGAGCAGCTGCGCGATGCGGCGCGGCGAGCCCGTGCCGACGCGGGCTCCCTCGGGCAGCTCGGCGAGCGTCAGGCCGTCGCGGGCGCACAGCGCGTCGCGCGCGTCGGCGCGCTTGGGCACGGCGCCGAGGCGCAGCCCGTCGTGGTCGGCCGTCGGCAGGTCCTTCATGGAGTGCACGACCACGTCGCACCGATCGGCCAGCAGGGCGTCGCGCAGGGCGGTGACGAACACGCCGGTGCCTCCGAGCGACGCGAGCGACGCACGCGAGGTGTCGCCCTCGGTCGTGACGGGCACGAGCTCGATCTCGGCCTTCGCCGCAGCGCCGAGCCGCTCGGCGATCTGCTTCGTCTGCGCCATCGCCAAGGCGCTCGCCCGGGTGCCGACGCGGATCACGCCGCCGGAGCCGGCGGCGGTCACGGTGCGATCCCCGCGAGCGCCGGGCGGAACCCGAGGCGCACGTTCTCGCAGCAGCCGGGTCGGCACACGTCGTACCAGGGACCGAGCTCGGTGACGGCGGGGCGCTCGGCCACGGGCGTGCCGTTCACGCGCTCGAGCACGAGGTCGACGAGGCCCGCGATGTAGGCGGGGTGGGTGCCGGGCGTCGGCACGCGCACCGCGGCGAGCCCGTGCTCCTCCGAGGTCTCGAGCGCCTCGTTGTCGAGGTCCCAGAGCACCTCCATGTGGTCGCTCACGAACCCGAGCGGCACGATCACGACGGCCTTGCGACCGGCTGCGGGCAGCTCCTCGATCGCGTCGTTGATGTCGGGCTCGAGCCACGGCATCGAGGGAGGCCCCGAGCGCGACTGGTACACGAGCTGCCACGGCACGTCGGTCGCGCCGGCATCGCGCATGACGACCTCGGCCACGGCGCGGTGCTGCGCGGCGTACGCGCCGCCCTCGCCGAACCCGCGGTCGGCCGGACCGGACTTCGCGGCATCGGTCGACGGGATCGAGTGCGTCGCGAAGAGCACCTCGATCTGACCGCGCTCGAGGCCGGGGTTCTCGGCGAGCAGCCCCGCGATGCCGTCGCGCACGCCCTCGATGAAGGGCGTGACGAAGCCGGGGTGGTCGAAGAACTGGCGCACCTTGTCGATCTCGATGACGTCGCCGAGCTGCGTGTCTTCAAGGGCGTCGGCGAAGTCCTCGCGGTACTGGCGGCAGCTCGAGTACGAGCTGTAGGCGCTCGTCGCGATCGCGATGAGCTTGGTGTAACCCGCCGTCTTCGCCTCGCCGAGCGCGTCGTTGAGGTAGGGGTCCCAGTTGCGGTTGCCCCACAGCACGGGCAGGTCGACACCGCGCGAGGCGAGTTCGGCCTCGAGCGCGGCCTTCAACTGGCGGTTCTGCTCGTTGATGGGGCTGATGCCGCCGAAGTGCCGGTAGTGGTGCGCGACCTCTTCGAGGCGCTCGTCGGGGATGCCGCGACCGCTCGTGACGTTGCGGAGGAACGGGATCACGTCGTCTTGACCCTCGGGCCCGCCGAAGCCGGCGAGCAGGATCGCGTCGTATGCGACGGGCTCGGTCACGTGCTCGGCACCGCCCTGGGCGGCGGGGGTCGCGCCGGGCACGACGGCTCCGAGCGCGCAGGGTGCGGATGCCGCGGGCGCGGGCTTGCGGCCTCGCACCGGCGCGTCGGCGGCGTCTGCGCCTGCCGATCCGCTCGTCGACCCGAGGTTCACGGCGGCCATTACTGCAGCACCTCCACGAGCTCCGCGGTCGAGATGCGGCGGCCCGTGTAGAACGGCACCTCTTCGCGCACGTGACGGCGCGCGTCGGTGGCGCGCAGGTCGCGCATGAGGTCGACCAGGTCGGTGAGCTCGTCGGCCTCGAGCGGCAGCAGCCACTCGTAGTCGCCCAGCGCGAACGACGACACCGTGTTGGCGATGACGCCCTTGAACGCGGCACCCTTGCGGCCGTGCTCGGCGAGCATGCGCCCGCGCTCGGCCGGGTCGAGCAGGTACCACTCGTAGCTGCGCACGAACGGGTAGACCGTGAGCCAGTCCTTCGGCTCGACGCCGCGGAGGAACCCGGGCACGTGCGCCTTGTTGAACTCGGCGTCGCGGTGCACGCCCATGGCGTTCCACGTGGGCAGGAGCGCGCGCAGAAGTCGCGAACGGCGCAGCTCGCGCAGCGCCCACTGCAGGCCCTCGGCGGTGTCGCCGTGCAGCCACAGCATCACGTCGGCGTCGGCGCGGAGCCCGGAGACGTCGTAGATGCCGCGGACGGTGACGCCCTCCTCCTCGACGAGGGCGATCATGCCGTCGAGTTCCTCGACGAACCGCGGGACGTCGTGCCCGTCGAGATCGTCGGGGCGCGCGGGATCGCGGCGGAGCACCGCGAACACCGTGTAACCCGCAGGAGACTGCTCGGCGTCGGGCTGTGCAGCCTCGGAATGGGTCTGGAGCGCGTCGGCTGCCGCTTCGGCAGCGGGGGAAGACATGCTCCTAGTCTCCCCCTTTCGACGTGATCGGCCAAAAACAGGTCGGGCGATCGGATGTCGGGGCGGCCCGTCGAGAAGGTCGGGAGCCGCCCGACGCGGGCGTCACCTCGGCGCCGGCCTCGCGGATGCCCGGGGCAGCACCCCTGCGCCCACGGCCGCCGAGCGAGTCAGGGCTCGCCGAGCAGGCCGTAGGAGTGCGCGAGGTGCTCGCGGATCGCGTCGGCCCCGCGCGACTGCACGCCGTCGATGAGCGCCCGATGCTCGGCGACGAGGGACTCGAGCGTGTAGTGGGGCCGCACGTGCAGCAGGAACAGCAGGATCTCGCTGCCGATCGCGGCGTGGGCCTCCATGATGCGCGGGCTCTCGGATGCGGCGACGAGCGACCGGTGCAGGTCGAGGTGCACCCGCTCGGCCTCGACCCAGTCGGCGCACCCGGCGAAGCGCTCGAGCGCCGCGAGCGCGGGGGCGAGCACCGGCTCGGGCCACGTGGTGCCGTAGCGCTCGGACGCGATGCGGATCGCCTCGACCTCCAGCGCGGAGCGGTACTGGTGCAGCGCGAGGATCGCCTCGCGGTCGAACGCCGCGACCCGCACCCCCCGATACGGCAGCGCCACGGCGAGGCGCTCGGTCGCGAGGCGTTGGAACGCCGCACGCACGGTGTGCCGCGAGACGGCGTACTGCGCCGCCGCGGCCTCCTCGCGCAGCGGCGCGTCGGGCGCGAGCCGCCCGCTCAGGATGTCGTCGCGCACGGCGTCGGCCACGCGATCGACGGCGGTGGCGTTGCGCACCTCGTCGGCCGCGGCATCCGTTCGGCTCATCGGCCGCTCACCGCTCAGTCGTCGGATGACGCCGCGCGCACGACCAGCCAGATGCCCACGCCGATGGCGGCGATCGCGCCGGCGGCGACCGCGAGGAGCGTGCCCGGCTGCTCGTCGGCCATGCGATCGATCTTCGCCTTCAGGGCGTCGGTCTTGCGCTTGGCCTGCTTGGGCAGGTTGAGCTTGTCTTCGAGGGCGTTCAGGGTGCCGGCGAAGTCGGCGCGGGCCCGCTCCGAGGCGATGCGCGCCTGCACGCGACTGAGGTTGCGCTCGCGCTCCTTCTCGGTGCGCTTCGAGGGCGCGGGGGCGGCGGCACGCGAGGCGTCAGCGGCGGTCATAGTCACCCGTTCCCTTCAGCGCGTCGAGATCGGCCTTGAGGCTCTCGACGGACTCGAGCGGCTCGCTGCCGCGCTTGAAGTTGACGATCGCGATCCACACGAGCACGCCGATGATCAGCAGCAGGATGCCGCCGACGGTCAGCGCCGCGGCCCACGCGGGCATGATGAGCGCGAACGCGAAGATCGCGGCCGTGATGAGGGTGAAGAGCAGGAACACGCCGACCACGGCGGCGCCCGCGAGGAGCCCCGCGCCGATGCCGAAGTGCTTGACCTTGTAGGAGATCTCGGCCTTGACCTGGTCGATCTCGGCGCGGATGAGCGTCGAGACCGTGTCGGGCAGCTCGCCGATCAGCTGGAAGAGCGACCGATCGTCGTTCGTGGGTGCTGGCATGATCGCTGCAGCCTCAGGAACCGGACTTCGACGAGCGCGGCTTCGACGCGGGCTTGCGGGCCGGCTTCGACACGGACTTCGCGGGCGCCGCGTCCGCGGCGGCGTCTGCGGCCTCGTCGATCGCGTCGTCGAGCTTCGCGGCCGTCTCGTCGACGGCGTCGCGCGCGGCCGATGCGGCCTTCGAGATGTTCTGCTTCGCCGAGGCCGCGGCGCTGCGCACGTCTTGCTTCGACGCGCCCGAGGCCTTCGTGGCGTTGCCGATGAACGACTTGACCTGGTCGAGCACGGCGTCGCTCACGCTGCCGACGCGGGCCATGGCGAAGTCCTTCGCGGAGTCGACGCCCTTCTGCACGGTCGGCGTGTTCCACACGCTCGCGGCCGCGCCCTTGATCTGCTCGTATCGCTCGCGGCCGGCGCGCGTGCCGAGCACGTAGCCGACACCCAGCCCCACGACGAAGAGGACCTTGCCCTTCATGTGCACCCCATTCCCCTGCGCGTTGCGCGACGTCATTCCAGCGTAGACCCCGCGACGGCTCGCGCAAGGGGTTGCGCGGGAAAGTATGCCGTTCCGGCTATGCGTTCGACGAGGGTCGGGCGTCGGGGTGCTCGGGCGTGTCGCCGGCCCCGCCCGCCGAGGGATCGACGGCCAGATGGCGGATGCGGCCCGCCGCGGCGATCGCGTTCGGCACGACCGACGCGAGGCCCGTGCCTGCGACCCACGAGCCGGTGACCTCGATGCCCGGCTCGGCGGCGAGCGTGTTCTGCAGGTCGCGCACCCGGTCGCGCTGGCCGATGGTCGCCTGCGACAGCGCGTCGCGCCAGCTCGCACGGCCGAGCGCGCGCAGGGCCGTGCCGCCGAGCTCGACGCCCAGCAGCGCCGAGGCATCGGCGAGCGCGGTGGCGCGCACCTCGTCGTCGGTCAGGCCGTCGAGCGGGTTCGCCTCGCCGGCGCGGCCGTACGAGAGCCGCACCACGTGGCGCCCGCCGGTGCGCGCGGCGAGCCACGGCCACTTCGCGGTGGAGTGGGTGAGCGCCTTCGCGGTCACCCCCGTCGTTCCGGCGGCGACGAGCACGCCGGTGCCGCGCGGCGCGGCGTCGAGGGCCGGTGCGTCGAGCACGAGCGTCACGATCTCGACGGATGCCGCGGACGGCCACGACGTGGCATCCGCCCACCCTTCGACCGCCTCGACGAGCAGGCGTCGGGAGGCCTCCGCCGGCGCGGCGAGCAGCGCGAACCGGGCGTCGACGACGAGCGCGGTCGCGGGTGCCTCGGGCGCGGAGCCGGCCGGATCGGGGTGCGCGGCGACGGAGGCGGTCGCACGCCATCCGACGTCGGTGCGCTCGAGCGCGGTCACGTCGGCCAGCGTCACGACCTCGACGCCGAATCGGTCGAGCTGCGCGACGAGCGCGTCGACGAGCGTCTGCATGCCGCCGTCGAGCCCCTGCACGGCACCGCCGGCCTTGCGCTCCTCGAGCAGCTGCCCGACTCCGCCCGAGAGCGAGCCCATGCGGGTCATCGCCTCGTTGAGACCGGGGGCGACCACGTCGAGGTCGAGGTCGTCGGGGTTCGTCGAATACACGCCCGCCGAGATCGGGGTCACGAGCCGGTCGAGCACGGCGTCGCCCATGCGATCGCGCACGAGCCGGCCGAGGCTGTGCGCGCGACCGATCTTGAGGATCGGCTTCAGCCGGTCGAGGTAGGCGCGCGTCGCGCCGCTCCAGCCGATGATGCGACGCACGTCGTCGCCGAGCGGGTTGGCCGGGATGCCGAGCATGCCGGTCTTCGGCAGCGGCGCGGCGTCGAGGGCGCCGTCGGTGCCCGCACCCGGCTTGCCCTTCGGCCACACCAGCCACGCGCCGGCCGGGTTCGGCGACACCACGGACCCGGAGAGCCCGAGGTCGGCGATGAGCTCGGCGACCGCTCCCCCGCGCGTCGCGAACGACTCGGCGCCGGAATCGATCGAGAGCCCGTCGAGCTCGATGCGGCCGACGCAGCCGCCCAGCACGTCGCGGCGCTCGAGCAGCACGACCTTCAGGCCGATCTTGGCGCACTCCAGCGCCCCGACGAGGCCGGCCACCCCGCCGCCGACCACGACGACGTCGGCCGCGCGCCGTTCGAGCGCCACCCCGCCGTCGGTCGCGTCGCTCATGCGCCCGCCTCGTGCACGAGCTCGACCACGCGCGTGAGCACGGTCGGGTCGGTCTCGGGCGGAACGCCGTGGCCGAGGTTGAAGACGTGGGCGGGGGCGGCCTGGGCGCGGCGCAGCACGTCGCGCACGGCGGCCTCGAGCACGGGCCACGGCGCGGCGAGCAGCGCGGGGTCGAGGTTGCCCTGCAGGGGCACGCCCTCGCCGATGCGCTCCACCGCGACATCCAGCGGCACCCGGTAGTCGACCCCGACGGCGTCGACGCCGATGCCGTGCATGGCGCCGAGCAGCTCGCCCGTGCCGACGCCGAAGTGCACGACGGGCACGTCGCGCGTCGAACGCCCGCCCGCGGCATCCGTCACCTCGTACGAGAGGTCGTGCACGTGCGCGAGCGCCTTCGCCGACGCGGGCGCCACGTGCTCCTCGTAGTCGGCGAGCGAGAGCGCGCCGGCCCACGAGTCGAAGAGCTGGGCTGCGGATGCCCCGGCGAGCACCTGGGCGCGCAGGAACCGCCCGGTGAGCTCGGCGGTCCACTCCATGAGCGCGCGCCACGCGCCCGGGTCGGCGTGCATCAGCGTGCGTGCGGCGAGGTGGTCCTTCGAGGGGCCGCCCTCGGCGAGGTAGGCGGCGAGCGTGAACGGGGCGCCCGCGAAGCCGATGAGCGGCGTCGCCGTGCCCGAGCCGTTGTCGGTGGTGTTCAGCTCGGCGATGGTGCGCTGCACGGCTTCGGTGATGGGGGCGGATGCCTCGTCGAGCCGTGACGGGTCGATCGCCGTCAGCTCGGCGACGCCCGCGGCATCGGCATACCCGCGGCCGAAGACCGGCCCGCGCCCCGGCTGGATCTCGACGTCGACGCCGACGAGCTTCAGCGGCACCACGATGTCGCTGAAGAAGATGCCCGCGTCGACCCCGTGGCGGCGCACCGGCTGCAGGGTGATCTCGCTCGCCATGGCGGGGTCGAGGCAGGCGTCGAGCATGCGCGTGCCGACCCGCAGGTCGCGGTACTCGGGCAGCGACCTGCCGGCCTGTCGCATGAACCACACCGGGGTCGTGTCGGCGCGCTCGCCCCGGTATGCGCGCACGAGGCGCGACTCGCCCGTGAGGCCGGCGGACAGGGGATGCTGCGCGGAGAGGATCACGGGTCACATTGTCGCGTATCGGGCTGGGAGGCGGGCACGGGAACGGGCGGAGCGCATGGCCTGCGCTGCTCATCCGAGCGAATTCCGCCGGTTGTCCACAGGTTCGTACGTTCCCCTTACATTCGGGTGCGGTTGAGCGCTACAGTCGGTCACGTTGTGCGCCCCCTCGCACGACGACGCGCCCTAGGTGGCGTGCCTCCGCCCCCCACGGAGTATTCGACGACGTGTCCCTGCTCGAAATCCCCCCGCTGTCCCCTGCGCCGATCTCCGGCCGCGCGGTCCGACGCCTCTTCGCGTCGCGATCGCAGCCGCATCGTGCCAAGGCTGTCGGGCAGGGCACGTCGTCCACCCCCCGCCGATCCGTTCACGGAGTCCGCCGATGAACGCCGACTCCCGCCATCGCACCGGCCTCACCGCACTGGTCGCGATCGCCGCCGTGCTCGTGGTCGCCGCGCTCGTCGCGGCCTCCCCGACCGTCTCGGCGCTGCTGTCCCGGCTCCCGCCCGTCTCGACGCCCGACCGGCTCCCGCTCCTCGTCGGCGCGGTCGCGGCGCTCACCGCGACGATCTGCGCGATCGTCGCCCTCGCCCGGGCCGCGCGGAGCCGCGCACGCGGCGCGACCCTGGCGAAGTCCTTCGGCACCGCGCCCGCCTGCGGCATCCGCACCTCCGGCCTCGTGGCGCGCATGAACGAGCTCCGCCACGACGACGCGTCGCCCGTGCGACTCGGCCGCCGCTACACCGTCGCCGTCGACGATCTCGGCGTCGCCTTCTGGGACGGCGGGGGCCGTCGCCCGCGCAAGGTCGACGCGTACCCCTGGCGCGAGGTGCGCAACATCCGGGCCGACTCCGTCGTCATGGGTTCGACCGTCGTGTCGGTGCTCGTGCTGCGCGTGCGTCGCCAGAAGAACAGCGTCGAGGTGCCCGTCGTGTTCGCCGCCCCCGGCATCCGTCGCTACGCCCTGTCGGATGCCGCGTTCTTCGCGATCGTGCGCGACTGGAAGGCGCGGCACCGCACCGCGCTCGCGGCCGAGGGCCTCGAGGTGCCCCCGCTCACCGCGCCGATCCCCGTGATCTCGGCCGAGATGCTGGCGGCGCAGCGGGTCTGAGCACGTGCGTACCTGCGCCCTGATCCGCGCCGGAATCGGTCGCTCGCACCGGTCGTCCGACTCCGGGACTGCACTGGGCAAGCCCCCATCCGGGTGAGGGTAGAATCTCCGCGTGCTCATCTGTCTCACTGCGAGCCACAAGAACGCCGGGTTCGACATGCTCGAGCGTCTTTCGGCGAGCTCCGACCTGGCGGCACCGCGCATCCTCGACGGCCATGACGCCCTGCAGGGCGCGGTCGTCGTCTCCACGTGCAACCGGTTCGAGGCCTACCTCGACCTCGACGCCGCCGAGGGCTCGTCGCCCGTCGAGGCGGTGCGCGAGGCCGTCCGCGCGGTCGGCGCCGTCGCCGGGCTCGACGCGGGCGACCTGCGCAGCACGTTCGGCTTCGTGCACGGCAACGCCGTCGCCGGCCACCTCTTCTCGGTCGCCTCGGGCCTCGAGTCCGTCGTCGTCGGCGAGGGCGAGATCGCCGGCCAGGTGCGCCGCTCGCTCGAGCAGGCGCGGGCCGAGGGCACCACGACCCCCGAGCTCGAGCGACTCTTCCAGCGCGCGTCGCAGACCTCGCGCAAGGTGAAGAACCGCACGGGAATCGGCGGCGCGGGCCGCTCGCTCGTGCGCCTCGCCCTCGAACTCGCGTCGAGCCGCGTCGCCGACTGGTCGGCCGCACGCGTGCTCATCGTCGGCACCGGCCAGTACGCGGGTGCGACGCTCGCCGCCCTCCGCGACCGCGGAGCGACCGACGTGCGCGTGTACTCGCCCTCCGGCCGGGCCGCGAAGTTCGCCGCCGGACACGGCATCACCGCCGTGTCGCACGCCGGCTACGCCGTCGCCGCCGCGGCCGCCGACGTCGTCATCACGTGCACGACCGCCGACCACCACGTGGTCGACCGGGTGCTGCTCGAGGGCGGCCGTGCGACGATCAGCGCACCGGCCGACGTGCACGCCGCCGACGACGCGCCCGTGCTCGCCGAGTTCCGCGCCTGGTGCCCGGTTCCCGAGGCCGCGCAGGGCGCACGTCAGCTCATCGTCGACCTCGGCATGCCGCGGAACGTGGCCACCGACGTCGTCGAGGTCGACGGCGTCGAGCTGCTCGACCTCGAGACGATCCGCCGGCACGCCCCGCTCGAAGAGCTCAGCTCGACCGACGAGGCCCGCGTGATCGTCGACCGCGCCGCCCGCAACTTCGGCGCCGTCGGCGAGGAGCTCGACCTCGCGCCCTCGGTGGTCGCGCTCCGCGGTCACGTGCAGCAGGTGCTCGACGCCGAGATCGCCCGCGCCCGTGCCCGAAGCACCGGCGACCCCGCGGCCGACGAGCAGGTCGAGGCGGCACTGCGGCACATGGCCGGGGTGCTGCTGCACACGCCGATGGTGCGGGCTCGCGAGTACGCCAGGGCCGGCGACCAGCGTGCATGGATCGACGGCCTCGAGGCCGTGTTCGGCGTGCGCGCCGACGAGCTGCGCTGACCGACTGCGCTGGCCGGCGGCATCCGCAGGCCGGGCGCACGCGCTCTCGACGAGCGCGCGCCCCGGGCGGGCGCTAGCGTCGGAGCATGAGCCACGATCCCGACCTCGCCGCCGCCGTCGCCGACGGGGCGCCCGACCTCGCGCTGCCGTTCGACTTCGACGGACCGCAGGCCGCGACCGTCGTGCCGATCGGGACCGAGCGCCTGGTGCTGCGCCCGCTCGCGGCATCCGACGCCGACGACGTCTGGGAGTATCAGCGGCTGCCGGAGGTGCTGCGCTACATCCCGTGGCCCGAGCGCGACCGCGCCCAGGCCCGCGAGCACACCGAGAAGCGAGCGGGCCTCCGCCGCCTCGAGCGCGACGAGGATGCGATCTTCTTCGCGATGGAGCTCGTCGGCGAACCCCGCATGCCGCCGACGGATGTCGCGGGCGGGCCGCTCGACGCCTCCGTGACCGCCGACGATGTCACGAACGACGGCGGCCGCACCGGCTCGCGGGTCATCGGCGACGTCATGCTGCGCCTCGACGCGGCCGAGCACGCGCAGCTCGAGATCGGGTGGGTCGTGCACCCGGCGTTCCAGGGGCGCGGACTGGCGCGCGAAGCGGCCGCCGCGGTCATGGACGTCGCCTTCGGCACCCTGCGCGCGCACCGCGTGCATGCGCTGCTCGACGCCCGCAACGCGGCATCCGCCGCCCTGTGCGAACGACTCGGCATGCGCCGGGAGGCGACCATCCTCGAAGAGGAGTTCAACGACGGCGAGTGGCAGGACACCGCCATGTACGGAATCCTGCGGCGCGAGTGGGAGCGACGCGAAGACCCCGCCGCAGGCTGAGCCTGCGGCGGGGTCGGGAGACGCGGTCCGCGTCGGGTGTCAGGCCCCGACGAGCCGTGCGCCGAGGTAGGCCTGCAGCTCGCTGAGCGGCACGCGCTCCTGCGCCATGGTGTCGCGCTCGCGCACGGTCACGGCGTCGTCGTCGAGCGAGTCGAAGTCGACCGTGATGCAGAACGGGGTGCCGATCTCGTCTTGGCGACGGTAGCGGCGGCCGATGGCGCCGGCGTCGTCGAAGTCGACGTTCCAGTTCTTGCGGAGGTTCGCCGCGAGCTCGCGCGCGAGCGGCGAGAGCTTCTCGTTGCGCGACAGGGGCAGCACGGCGACCTTGACCGGCGCGAGGCGCGGATCGAGGCGCAGCACGGTGCGGCTGTCGACGCCGCCCTTCGCGTTCGGCACCTCCTCGACGTGGTACGCGTCGACGAGGAACGCCATGAGCGAGCGGGTGAGGCCCGCCGCGGGCTCGATGACGTAGGGGGTCCAGCGCTCGTTCTTGGACTGGTCGAAGAACGAGAGGTCCTTGCCGGAGTGCTTGGTGTGGGTCGACAGGTCGAAGTCGGTGCGGTTCGCGACGCCCTCGAGCTCGCCCCAATCGCCGCCGGTGAAGCCGAACTTGTACTCGATGTCGACGGTGCGCTTGGAGTAGTGCGACAGCTTCTCCTGCGCGTGCTCGTAGCGGCGCAGGTTCTCGGGGTCGATGCCGAGGTCGACGTACCAGTTCCAGCGCTGGTCGAGCCAGTACTCGAACCACTGCTCGTCGGTGCCGGGCTCGACGAAGAACTCCATCTCCATCTGCTCGAACTCGCGCGTGCGGAAGATGAAGTTGCCCGGCGTGATCTCGTTGCGGAACGACTTGCCGATCTGGCCGATGCCGAACGGCGGCTTCATGCGCGACGCCTGCAGCACGTTCGCGAAGTTCACGAAGATGCCCTGCGCGGTCTCGGGGCGCAGGTAGTGCAGGCCCGACTCGTCGTCGACGACGCCGAGGTAGGTCTTCAGCAGGCCCGAGAACGCGCGCGGCTCGGTCCACTGGCCGCGGGTGCCGCAGTTCGCGCAGACGATGTCGCCGAGGCCGTTCTCGGGGGCGCGGCCCTTCTTGGCCTCGTACGCCTCGATGAGGTGGTCTTCGCGGTAGCGCTTGTGGCAGTTCAGGCACTCGACGAGCGGGTCGCTGAAGACCTCGACGTGACCGGATGCCTCCCACACCTGCTTCGGCAGGATGACGCTCGAGTCGAGGCCGACGACGTCGTCGCGGCCCTGCACCATGTAACGCCACCACTGGCGCTTGATGTTCTCCTTGAGCTCGACGCCGAGGGGACCGTAGTCCCACGCCGACCTGGATCCTCCGTAGATCTCGCCGGCCTGGAAGACGAAGCCCCGATGCTGTGCGAGGGCGATGACGGATTCGAGACGGCTGGCAGCGGCCACGGTGGCTCCAATGGTCGGGAGTTCGGGCCGATCGGCCCGGAAGAAACGGTGCCACCATCCTACGTGGGCCGCACCTCGGCCAGTACGCTGTGCCTCACACGATGGCGCCGGGGGGTCGCATGTTCGACGCAGTGCTGGATGTCGGGATCGTCGGCGGTTCCGTGCTCATCACGTTCTACGTGCTGTCGGCCGCCCTGTTCGTCTACCTGCTCTGCCGCGAGGCATCCGTGGGGTGGGCGGTGACCGCCATCGTCGTGATCATCGTGGGTGCCCTCATCGGCGGTGCCCTGCTCTGGCTCACCGTCAACCTGCTGGATCTCTTCGGCGGCCCGGTGTCGGATGCCGCGTGGATCTGGGTTCCCGCGGCGACGGGCGCGATCCTGCTCGCGATCTGGAACCTCTGGCGTTCGCGCTGGTGGCGCAAGCTGATCGCGATCATCGCGATCCCGGTCTTCGCCATCACGGCGACGCTCGCCGTCAACGCGGCCTACGGCATCGACCGAACCCTGGGCGACCTGCTCGGGATCCAGACCGAGCAGCCGCTCGCTTTCTTCGATCCGGGCGCCGACCCGGCCCCGGCGGACCCGTCCGACCCGCTCTACTCCACCTGGACGGCCCCGTCGGGCATGCCGTCGGCCGGCGAGGTCGGCACGCCGGAGCCGGCCGTTCCGAACACGGTGTCGGGGTTCGCCGCCCGCCCGGCCGGCCTGTACCTGCCGCCCGCCGCGCTCGTCGAGAACCCGCCGCGCCTGCCGCTCGTGATCATGATGATGGGCCAACCGGGCCGGCCGAATCCCGACTTCATCGCGGCCACGCTCGACGACTTCGCCGCGAAGCACGACGGCCTCGCGCCCATCGCCCTCGTCGTCGACCAACTGGGCGACCCCACCGTCGACCCCCTCTGCCTCGACACCGATCTGGGCGCGGTCGAGACCTACATCACGAAGGACGTGCTGCCCTGGGCGAAGCTACACCTGAACGTGCTGCAGGGAGCCGAGTACACGACGGTCGCCGGGTACTCGAACGGCGGCGGCTGCGCGGCGTACTTCGGGGCGAAGTACCCCGACCTGTTCGGGAACACGCTCGCGATCGCGCCGACCGAGTACCCCGGGGTCGAGCACCCGAAGGAGACGCTGACGAAGGTGTTCAAGGGCGATCAGGCCAAGTACGACGCCGTGAAGCCCGAGAACATCATGGCGGCGAAGGCGCCGTACGCCGACTCGGTCGGCATCTACGCGGTGGGGGCCGACGACTCGGTGTACGTCCCGGGCACCAAGCGGCTCGCGGATGCCGCGACCGCCGCCGGCATCGTCTCGACCTTCTACGAGGTGCCCGGCGGCGACCACGGTGCGAAGACCCTGACGGGCGGCCTCGACGAGGGGTTCGCCGTGCTCGCGCCCCGCCTCGGGCTCGAGGCTCCGCCGGCCGAGTAGGCCGTGTGGCGGTGGCGGATCAGGGCGCCGACAGCCCGAGCACCGGATACAGCACCGTGAAGCCCTCGGTGAGGCCGTCCGTGAGCGCGTCGCCGGTGTGCCCGGCCCCGGGGATCACGTAGTTGGTCACCGTCATCCCGACCTGCTGCGCCACACCGGAGATCTCCTGCTGGCTGGCCACGTACGGGGCGTCATCGCTGCCCGCGGTGAACACCGCGGTCATGCCGTCGTAGGTGCCGGCCGGGGCCGCCTGCATGATCGCGGCCGGCTTCGCCGCCTCGAACGCGGCCTCGTCACCGCCGTAGACCTGCTGGGTGACGAGGTCGGGATCCTCCGAACCCGGGTACTCCTCGCCGGAGACCGACAGGATGTTGCCGAACAGCGTCGGATCCTTGGCGCCGTACTTGATCGCGCACCCGCCGCCGTTCGAGTACCCGGCCACGACCCAGGACTTCGGGTCCTCGATGATGTTGAGGTTGGCCTTCGCCCAGTTCACGACATCGGTCGTGATGTAGGTCTCGGCGTTGCCGAACGTCGTCGAGTTCGCGCAGGCGGGGTCCCTCGTCTGGCCGTCGCCGCCGATCTGGTCGGCGACGATCACGATCGGGGCGAGACCGTCGTGCTGGGCGGCGAACGTGTCGAGCACCCCGCCGATGTAGGTCGGGTCGGGGTTGCCCGGGAACCCCATCATCATGATGACGAGCGGCAGCGGCGGCGGCGAGTCCACGAGTGCCGCCGGGGGCAGGTAGATGCCCGCGTCGCGCGCGTCGAAGCCCGAGGCGGTGTTCGGGATCTTCTGCGTGCCCTGCGTGCCCTGCGCCGGCATGCCGGCGGGCGGCTTCCACGACTGGTACAGCGGGCCGGTCGGGGTCGCGGTCGGGCTGTCGGTGGGGATCGCGATCCTGCCCTGGGTCGCGATGCCGAACAACGACCCCAGCGTCGGGTTCAGCCCGAAGAACGCGTTCACGCCGATGACGCCGGTGAACACGAACCACACGATGGCGATCACGGCCACGATCTTGCGCCACACTCGGGAGCGCCACAGGTTCACGACGGCCAAGCCGACGGCGGCGAAGACGGCAGCGACCCAGAAGCAGACCTCGACGGGCAGCTGCGAGCCGACCAGGTCGAGCGCATTCACGACGGCGTACAGTCCGACGCCGAGCGCCCCGCCGATCACGATGCCGAGGAGCGCGGTGAGCACCCATCGGCCCGTCGGCGGCCTGAGCAGCAGCACGAGCACGAGTCCGATCGCGACGGCGTACACGATCCACGGCAGCGGGCCGCCGATGATCTGCAGGCCGAGGATTGCGTTCATCGATCCCCCGATCGTGCGCACGCAAGCGGCGCTCCCGCACACGATATCGGCCCGGCTCGCCGCGGAACAAGGCCGATCCGATGTCAGGCGGGCGCCTGCACGAGCGCATCCCGACCGATGGCATCGATCGACGTGCGCCCGGCGAGCGCCATCGTCAGGTCGAGCTCCGCGATGTGGTTGCGCACGACCTCGCGCACGCCCTCCGCCCCGGCCACGGCCAGCCCGTAGGCATAGGGGCGCCCGATGCCGACGGCGGTGGCCCCGAGCGCGAGGGCCTTGAACGCATCGGCGCCGCCCCGCACGCCGCTGTCGAGCAGCACCGGGATGCGGCCGCCGACGCGTTCGAGCACGCCGGGCAGCGCGTCGAGGGTCGCGACGGCGCCGTCGATCTGGCGCCCGCCGTGATTCGACACGACGATCCCGTCGATGCCGCTGTCGAGCGCCCTCGCGGCATCCGCGGGGTGCACGACGCCCTTCAGCAGGATCGGCAGGCTCGTCCACTCGCGGAGGCTCGCGAGATCGTCCCACGTGAGCGACGGATCGGAGAACACGTCGAGGAACGTCTCGACCGCGGCACGCGGCAGCGGCGAGCGCAGCGCGTCGGCGACACCGCCGTCGACCAGCTGCGTGCGCGAGCCCGACCGCGCGATCGACAGCGCCGAGGCGAGCAGCGTGGGCGTGACCCGCGGGCGGGGTCCGGAATCGCCGCCCGCGGCGACCCGGTCGCGCACGAGGCCGGCGAACACCGGGTCGCTCGTGTACTGTGCGATGCCGAGTCCGCGGGTGAACGGCAGGTACGCCGCATCGAGGTCGCGCGTGCGCCACCCGAGCAGCGACGTGTCGAGCGTGACCACGATCGCCTCGCACCCGATCGCCTCGGCACGACGCACGAACGACGCGTTCAGCTCGTCGGACCTGCTCCAGTACAGCTGGAACCAGAACGACGCGTCGCGCATCTGGGCGGCGACCTCCTCCATGGGCCGGGAGGCCTGGTTCGAGAGCACGTACGGCACCCCGAGGGTGGCCGCGGCACGGCCGACCGCGACATCCGCCTCGGGGTGCGCCATCTCGGCCACGCCGATGGGCGACAGCACGAACGGGGTCGGTCGGCGCCGCCCGAGCAGCTCGATCGAGAGATCGCGCTGCGACACGTCTCGGAGCACGCGCGGCCAGACCCGCCAGCGATCGAACGCGGCCCGGTTCGCCGCCATCGTGGACTCGGCGCCCGCACCGCCCGCGAGGTAGGCGAACGCGGCGGGCGAGATCGCCTTCTTCGCCGCACGTTCGAGCGCGGCGACGTCGACGGGCACCTTCGGATGCACGCCCGACAGGCCGGCGCGGTACACCTCGGACTGCGCCGCCCGCCCGAATCCACGTTCGTCGGCTTCGCTCATCGGTTCGCTCCTTCGCGTCGGCAGTGCCGCCAGCGTAACGGCACTCGAAGGCCTGGGAGACCTAGGCTTGAACGGATGCCGCTGCCAGACCTCCTCGTCTCCGCGATCGCCCTCGTGCGCGACCGCAAGGTGCTCATGGTCACCGCGCGCGGGCGCGACGTGTACTACATGCCCGGGGGCAAGATCGACGACGGCGAGACGGCGGCGCAGGCGGCGGCCCGAGAGGCGTACGAGGAGGTCGCGCTCGCGCTCGACCCCGAGGCGCTCGTCGAGCTGTTCGAGGTCGTCACGCAGGCGCACGGCGAGCCCGACGGTCGCCTCGTGCGCATGCGGGTGTTCGAGGCGGTGACGGATGCCGCACCCACCGCCTCGGCGGAGGTCGGCGCCCTGCACTGGGTGACCACCGCCGATATCGGCAGGTGTCCGCCGGCGGGGGCCGACGTGCTGCGGCGGCTCGCGGCATCCGGAGCCATCGACTGATGTCGGGCTCGAGCAGGCGCCCATCGGTCTTCACGCTCGTGAAGTGGACCCTGCTCGACGAGCTCTACGCGGGCTGGCGCCAGCTCGCCGTCATCGGCGGCAATCGCCGGTCGCGCGCGTGGCGCCGGGGCGACGACGCGCTGCCCGAGGTCGTGCTGCTGCCCGGCGTCTACGAGCACTGGACCTTCATGCGCCCGCTCGGCAACGCCCTCAACCGCGCCGGGCATCGCGTGCGGGTCGTGCGCGGCCTCAGCATGAACCGCCTGCCGATCGCGGTGACGGCGGCAAGGGCGGTCGATGCACTCGCGAAGGAGCCGGCACCGGCTGCCGGCCGCGTGTTCGTCGCCCACAGCAAGGGCGGGCTGGTCGCCAAGCACGTGCTCATGGACCAGGAGGCGGCCGCGGCCGCCCGTGCCGCCGCGCCCGCTTCGACGACGGATGCCGCGGCGAACCCGCTCGACCTCGGCGCTCCCCCTGCGCGGCCGCCCGACATCGCCGCGCTCGGCGTGGTCGCGATCTGCACGCCCTTCGCCGGCTCGCGCTACGCCCGGATGTTCGTGAACCGCACCATGCGCGACCTTCGGCCCGATGACGAGACGATCGTGCGGCTCGGCGGCGCCGGAAGCGTGAACGCGCGCATCGTGTCGGTGTTCGGCGTGTTCGACCCGCATGTGCCCGAGGGCAGCGTGCTCGACGGCGCGACCAACGTGCGGGTGCAGGCCGCCGGGCACTTCATGATCCTGCGCGCACCCGAGACCGCGGTCGCCGTGGTCGAGGGCATCGCGCTGCTCGCCCGCCGGGCGGGCGATCCGCCGACGACGGCCGGGTAGCCGGAGCCGGCACTCCCGGACGCTCGGCCCCGGAAGCACCCGGCGGGAGTCAGTGCACGTACTCGAGCAGGTCCATGCCGACGGCTCGCATGCCGTCGAGCACCGCGAGCCGAGACGAGAGACCGGTGTCGGCGAAGTACGTCGAGACCGCGTACGAGACGCTCGCGCGGGGGCCGCGCAGCACGCCGACCTCGCTGCGCACGCCGCCGTCGGTGCCTGTCTTGTTCACGAGCAGCACGCCGTGGTCGGGCGTACGGTGCGCGAGCGGGTCGAGTCCGAACGCACTCGCGACCATCGACAGGTCGGAGTTGAGCGAGAGCCACCCGATGACGCGCTGCGAGACCTCGGGGCTCACGACCTCGCCGCGCGCGAGCGAGGCGAAGAGCCAGGTGAGCTCCTTCGCCGAGCCGATCGACAGCTGCGGGGCGTCGTCGGGGCCGCGGTGGTCGCGCACGAGGTCGAGCAGGGCGGTGCGCGTGAGGCCGAGCGCCTCGGTGCGGGCGCGAACGGCCTCGAGGCCGACGTGCCGGAGCAGCACGTTCGTCGCGAGATTGTCGCTCGTGGCGCCGATCATGGCTGCGAGGTCGGCGAGCGGCAGCGACGGCGACTGCAGGTGCTGCCAGATGCCGGAGTCGCCGACCGCGTCGCGCGGCGCTCGGTCGAGCACCGTGAACGCGTCGGCGCTCGTGCCCGTCAGGCGCGAGGCGACCTCGACCAGCAGCAGCACCTTGCCGATCGAGGCGGTCGGCATGACGACGTGGTCGTCGACCGAGAACAGCTCCTTGCCGGTCGCGAGGTCGGTCGCACGCGCCGTGACCTGCACGCCGGCGAGGGCGAGGTCGCTCAGCGCGTTGAACCCGCGAGCGAAGCTCTCGGCCGGCTCGACGCCCCGGTGCTTGCCCCGGTGCACGTTGGAATGGCGCGCTCGTCGCTCGGATCCCTGCGACGGCGTCACCACGGTACTTGCACGGTCTTTCTGGGCTGCTCAGCGCGTGACGCCACGACGGGCTGCACGCGCGGAGGCGTCGGACGGGGGTCGGATGAACCGGTGGGGCGGCTCGCCTACCAGATGGTCACGCGCTCGGCCGGGTCGAGCCAGAGCGTGTCATCGGGAGTCACTTCGAACCCAGTGTAGAACTCGTCGATGTTGCGGACGATCTGGTTGCAGCGGAACTCGTTCGGCGAGTGGGGGTCGATCGCGAGCAGGCGGATCACCTCGGCGTCTCGGCCCTTCTGCTGCCAGGCCTGGGCCCACGACAGGAAGAAGCGCTGCACGCCCGAGAGTCCGTCGACGACGGGCGGCTCGGCGCCGTCGAGCGAGATGACGTAGGCCTTCCAGGCGATCGCCAGCCCGCCGAGGTCGCCGATGTTCTCGCCGATCGTGAGCGCGCCGTTCACGTGGTGCTCGTCGGCGCCCTCGCCGCCCGCGAGCTGTGCGGGAACGAGTGCGTCGTACTGCGCGATGAGCGCCTTCGTGCGTTCCTCGAACGCGGCACGGTCGGCCTCGGTCCACCAGTCGAGCAGGCGGCCGTCGCCGTCGTACTTCGAGCCCTGGTCGTCGAAGCCGTGGCCGATCTCGTGGCCGATGACGGCACCGATCGCACCGTAGTTCGCCGCGGCATCCCGACCCTCGTCGAAGAAGGGGAACTGCAGGATCGCCGCGGGGAACACGATCTCGTTGAACCCGGGGTTGTAGTAGGCGTTGATGGTCTGCGGGGTCATGAACCACTCGTCGCGGTCGATCGGCTTGCCGAGCTTGCCGATCTCGCGCAGGAACGTGTACTCGGCCGTCGCGCGCACGTTGGCGACGAGGTCGTCGGGCACGAGGTCGAGCGTCGAGTAGTCGCGCCACTTGACCGGGAACCCGATCTTCGGCGTGAACTTGCCGAGCTTGTCGAGTGCGCGCTCGCGGGTCTCGGCGCCCATCCACTCGAGCGAGGTGATCGACTGGCGGTAGGCCTCGATGAGGTTCGCGACGAGCTCGTCCATCGCGGACTTCGCCGCGGGCGGGAAGTGCCGCTCGACGTAGATGCGGCCGACGGCCTCGCCCATGGCGCCCTCGACGAGCGACACGCCGCGCTTCCACCGCTCGCGGATCTGCGGGGTGCCGCTCAGCGTGCGGCCGTAGAAGTCGAAGTTCGCCTCGACGAAGTCGTCGGAGAGGTAGGCGGCGTTCGCGCGGATGACCTGCCACGCCAGCCAGTCCTTCAGGGCGGGCAGGCGCTCGGCGGTGACGATGCCTCCGAGGGCTTCGACGAACGACGGCTCGCGCAGCACGATCTCGTCGAACGCGCCCTCGGGCACGCCCATGGCGTCGCGCCACAGGGAGAGGTCGAACTCGGTCGAGGTGCCCGCCGCGGCTGCCGCGGCATCCGACCAGCTGAAGAGGTTGTAGGTCTTGTGGCTGTCGCGCGTCTCGACGTTGTTCCAGTGCGCGGCGGCGATCTCGGTCTCGAGGTCGAACACGCGGCGCGCGCGCTCGGCCGCGTCGTCGAGGTGGGCGAGCCCGAACATGCGCTCGAGCAGCGCGAGGTACGCCTCGCGGATCGGCTCGAAGCGCTCCTCGCGGAAGTAGCTCTCGTCGGGCAGGCCGATGCCGCCCTGCTCGGCGAACACGAGGTAACGCTCGGGGTCGCCCGGGTCGTTGTCGACGAACAGCTGCACGAGACCCGAGACGCCCTGCCGCTCGAGTCGGCCGAGCGTCTCGAGGAACGAGGGCACGTCGCCGATGAGCGAGACCTCGCCGAGCTGCCCCGCGATCGGGGTCGCGCCCAGCAGGTTCGCGCGCTCCTCGTTGAGGAAGCTCGCGTAGAGGTCGCCGACCTTGCGCGCCTCGGTGCCCGCCTCGGCGTCCTGCGACTCCTGGATGATGTCGCGCACGGCACGCTCGGCCTCTTCGTGCAGCACGATGAACGAGCCGTACCTGGCCTTGTCGGCCGGGATCTCGGTGCGCTCGATCCAGCGCCCGTTGACGTGCCGGAACAGGTCGTCTTGGGGACGCACCGCATCGTCGAGTTCGTCGTGCACGATGCCGGAGGTGAGCGAGACGTCGGTCATGCGTTCCACCCTATGTCGACGCTCCGACGAGCGGATGCCGGTGGTCCGACTCATGGCGCACTCGCAGGTGTCGCGACCCCGACCCGGGCCGAAACCCGGCATCGACGCCCCCAGTCCGAGGGGGGATGTGGATTCCGATGACCGCAGATTCTCACCACCTGACTATGCTCGACCGACCCTCACTCCCCCGAACGGAGAACATTGTCCATTTCCCGCATCCCACGGGGCCGGTCGCTGGTCGCGACCGCCACGACGGCACTCGTCCTCGCGACGCTCGTGCCGAGCGCCCCCGCGTTCGCCGATGACGACGAACCCCTCACGACCACCCCCTCGATCGCCGGCGTCGTGACCGACCCCGCCGGCGTCGTCGCGCCCGATCTCTGCGTCGCCGCCGACGTCTTCGACGGCACCGCGTGGGCGCCCGTCGACCTCGGGGCCGAGATCCGCACCGACGCCACCGGCGCCTACGCGCTCACCGGCCTCGCCGACGGCACCTACTCGGTCAGCGCCGGCACCTGCACGGGCCCGACAGACACGCTCCGCACGTGGTCGCCCTCACTCGATGCCGTGCCCGTCATCGTCGACGGCACGGTCGCCGAGGGCATCGCCGTGGTCGACGGCATCGCCGCTCCCGCAGACATCCGCCTGCTGCCGGCGGCCGTGAGCGTCACCGACGCGCCCACCATCACGGGCGAACCCCTCGTCGGTTCAGAACTCGTCGCCGATCCCGGCGTCTGGAGCATCAGCGGGCTCTCCTTCTCCTACCGGTGGCTGCGCGACGACGCGCCCATCGCCGACGCGACGGATCAGGCCTACACGATCACCGCCGACGAGCTGGGCGCGAACATCACGGTCGAGGTGACCGCGACGCGCGACGGCTGGACCGCCGGCACCGCCGCCTCCACCGCCGTCGGCCCCGTGCTGCAAGCCTTCACCCCCGGCGAGCGCCCCGTGATCGACGGCGACGCCGTCTTCGGCTCCTCCCTGACGGCCACCGTCGAAGGCTGGCCCGAAGACGCCGACATCGCCTGGCGATGGAGCCGCAACGGCGGCCCCATCGACGACGTCGACGACACCCACGAGATCGCCGCCGACGACGTCGACGCCTTCTTCACGGTCGCCGCGACCATCTCGAAGCCCGGCTACCTGCCCGTGACCGTGGTCTCCGACCCCACCGGAGCCGTCGCGGCAGCGACGATCACGCCCGGCACGACCACCGTCACCGGCACGGCCAAGGTCGGCGAGCAGCTCAGCGCCGCCACCGGCGGCTGGGCGCCCGCCGCCGTCTCGACGAGCATCGAGTGGCTGCGCAACGGCACGCCCGTCGGGGCGACCGGCAGCACCTACGTGCTGAGTGCAGCAGACCTCGGCGCCGCGATCTCCGTGCGCGTGACCGGCGTGCTGGCCGGCCACACGACCGTCTCGGCCGTCTCGGCCGCGACGGCACCGATCGGGATCGCGTCGCTCGTGACATCCGCCCCGGTGATCACGGGCACCCCGAAGGTCGGCGTACCGCTGACGGTCGCGCCGGGCTGGAAGCCGTCGAACGTCGCCTACGCCTACGTCTGGAAGCGCAACGGCACGGCGATCACGGGCGCCACGAAGTCGAGCTACACGCCCGTCGCCGCCGACCTCGGCGCGAAGATCAGCGTCTCGGTCACCGGCACCCTTCCGGGCTACACGACCGTCGTCCGCACGACCGCGTCCACCGCGGCCGTCGCAGTCGGAACCTTCAGCGCGCCGACCGCGACGATCACCGGCACCATCGCCGTCGGACGCACCGTCACCGCGACCCCCGGTGCGTGGAAGCCCGGCGCGGCGTTCACCTACCAGTGGAAGCGCAACGGCGTCGCCATCACGGGCGCGACCAGGTCGACCTACGCGATCCCCGCCGGCGACGCCAAGGCAGCGCTCAGCGTCACGATCACCGGCAAGGCGACCGCCTACACGACGCTCACGAAGACGTCCGCCGCGACCACGGTCGCCTACGGCACGCTGACCGCGCCGACGCCGACGGTGTCGGGCACCCGCGCCGTCGACCGGACGCTCACCGCGGTCGCCGGCACCTGGGGCCCCTCGACTGTGGCCCTGAGCTACCAATGGAAGCGCAACGGCGTCGCCATCACGGGCGCGACGAAGACGACCTACCTGCTCACCGCTTCCGACCTCGGCAAGACGATCACGGTGACCGTCACGGGCAGGAGGACCGCGTACGCCAGCGCCGCGAAGACGTCCGTCGCCGGAGCGGCCATCGCGCCCGGCACCCTGCACGGTCCGACGCCGACGATCTCCGGCACCCGCACGGTCGGCAAGACGCTCACCGCCGTGCCGGGCACGTGGAAGCCCGTCGCATCGCTCAGCTACCAGTGGAAGCGCGCCGGAGTCTCGATCACCGGAGCGACGAAGTCGACCTACGTGCTCACGGCCTCCGACCTCGGCAAGTCGATCACCGTCACGGTCACCGGCCGGAAGACCGCGTACACGACGCTGGCGAAGACCTCAGGCGGAACCGCCCACATCGCCGCCGGCGCGATCACGTTCAGCGCGAAGCTCACGGGCACGCAGCGCGCCGGCTCCACGCTCACGGCCTCGGCGGGCTCGGTCTCGCCCGGCGGCACCACGGTGAAGTACCAGTGGTACCGCAACGGCGCAGTGATCAGCGGCAAGACCTCGTCGACCTACACGCTCGGCAACGTCGATGCAGGCAAGGTCGTCTCGGTGACGATCACGGCGAGCAAGGCCGGGTACACGACGAAGTCGGCAACGCTCAAGACGGCGGCCGTGGCAAACCGCCCGGCCAGCTTCAGCGGCGACTACTGGTTCCGCGTCGGCATCGACGTGCAGCCCGGCACGTACTACACGTCGACGTCCAGCACGACGAACTGCCGTTGGTGGCGCACCACCTCGACGAGCGGTACTGAGGATTCCGTGCTCGGCTTCGACCCCGGCGGAAGCGGGCGACGGATGATCACCATCCTCGCCACCGATCGCTATGTCGCGGCCATCGGCTGCGGATCGTGGATCCGATACGACGGCACCGGCAACCCGAGCTCGACGATGGCCGGGAACGGCATCGCTGCGGTCGGCACGATGCTGAAGCCGGGGCGGTACGTGTCGTACGGCAACTCCGAGTGCTGGGCAGCCGACTGGTCCGCTCCGGCCGGCGATGAAGCGCACTACATCGGTGGCGGCACCTACGATGGCGACCTCTACTGGATCGTCGAACCGGGCACCTTCTTCGAGACGTACAACTGCAACACGTTCACGCGCTACGCGGACTGAGTTCGTCGTCGTGAAGGCCGGTCCCCTCGATCCGGGGGGACCGGCCTTCGCCGTTCCGGGACCGGCTCCCGTCAGTCGGTCGCCGACGCGCACCCCGTGTTCTGGGGGTGCCGACGGCTGCCGATCGCCGGGATTTCGAAGGAAGCCTCACATAGGCTCGCACGGTCGCCACATCGATCGGAGTACGTTGACCACGCCTTCCCGCGTGCGAGCGAAGTCGCTCGTCGCCTCAGCCTCGGCAGCGCTCATCATCGCCGCCGCCCTGCCCGCATCGCCCGCGTTCGCCGAGGAGGGCGACCCCGGGCTTCCGACGACCGCGGTGATCACCGGTGTCGTCACCGACCCTGCCGGCGACCCCGCCGCCGACGTCTGCATCGGCGCCGCGGTTCTCGACGGTGACGCATGGGTGCCCGTCGAAGCGACCTCAGAGGTCCGGACCGACTCCAGCGGCGCATACGAGCTGTTCGGCCTGGCCGACGGCATGTATATAGTCAGCGCCGACGAGTGCGAGGCGCCCTCCGAGGTACTGCGCACCTGGTCGCCTTCGCTCGACGCGCCTCCCGCGATCGTCGAAGGCACTGCGGCCGAGGGCATCATCGTCTCCGAAGGCGTCGCGGACTCTCGAGGCGATATTTCCTTGCTGCCCGCCGAGATCGTCGCGCTCACGGCACCCACGGTGACAGGCGAACTGTCCGTCGGCAGCACCCTAGACGCCCATCCGGGTACCTGGAACGTCACCGGCCTCGACTTCGGCTACCAGTGGTTCCGCGACGAGGTTCCGATCGCGGGCGCCTCGGGGCAGAGCTACGACGTGACGTTCGACGACATCGGTGCGGCGATCCGCGTCGAGGTGCGGGCCGCACGTTCGTCATGGGGCGAGGGAACGGCTCGCTCCGACGCGACCGAGAGCGTACCGCGGCTGCCCATGGTGCCGGTCGCCCCGACGGTCTCCGGCGTCGCGCAGGTCGGCAGCACACTCGTCGCAGCGACGGAGAACTGGTCTCCCGCGCTGACGCCGACGTTCACCTGGTACCGCGACGGAGTCGCGATCGAGGGCGCGATCGGCACGTCGTACACGCTGACGGCCGAAGACCGCGGCGCGACGATCGCGGTCCGGGCCACCGGTGAGCTGGCCGGCTACACGAGCACCTCCATCGATTCCACCCCCACCGCCGCCGTCGTCGCGGGTCTGCTCGCGACATCCGCACCGAAGATCACGGGCACGGCCAAGGTGGGCTCGCAGCTGACCGCGACATCGGGCTGGACGCCCTCCGGGATCACCTACGCCTACCAGTGGAAGCGCAACGGCACCGCGATCACCGGAGCGACCAAGTCGACCTACACGCCCGTCGCCGCCGACCTCGGCGGCAAGCTCACGGTGAGCGTCTCGGGCTCGCTCGCCGGGTACACGACGGTGTCGCTGAACTCGGCCGCGACGGCCGCGGTCGCGATCGGCACGTTCTCCGCACCCACTGCGACCGTCTCGGGCACGGTCGCCGTCGGCCGCACCGTGACCGCGACGCCCGGCACCTGGAAGCCGGGCGCGACCTTCACGTACCAGTGGAAGCGCAACGGCGTCACCATCCCAGGCGCGACGAAGTCGACCTATGCGGTGCCCACCGCGGATCTCAAGGCCGCCCTCAGCGTCGCCATCACGGGCAAGGCCGCCGGCTACACGACCCTGACCCGGACCTCGGCCGCAGCGACGGTCGCATACGGCACCCTGACCGCGCCGACGCCGACGGTCTCGGGCACCAAGGCCGTCGCGAAGACCCTGACGGCCGTGCCAGGCACGTGGACCTCCGGCACGACGCTGAGCTACCAATGGAAGCGCAACGGCGCCGCCATCTCGGGCGCGACCAAGTCGACCTACGTGCTCACGACCACCGATCACGCCAAGACGATCACCGTCACGGTCACCGGCCGGAAGACCGCCTACACGACCGCGTCGAAGACCTCGACGGCCGGGGCCGCGATCGCCGCTGGCACGTTCAGCGCGCCGACCCCGACGATCAGCGGAACCCGCGCCGTGGGCAAGACCCTGACCGCCGTGCCCGGCACGTGGAAGCCGACCGCCGCCTTCAGCTACCAGTGGAAGCGTGCAGGCGTCGCCATCGGCGGCGCGACGAAGTCGACCTACGTGCTCACCGCGGCCGACCTCGGCAAGTCCCTCACGGTCACCGTCACGGGCAGGAAGGGCGCCTACACGACGGCGTCGAAGACCTCGGGCGGGACCGCGGCGATCGCAGCCGGGACGATGTCGCTCAGCGCCAAGGTCACCGGCACGGCCAAGTACGGCTACACGCTGAGCGCGGTCGCCTCGGCCGCATCGGGGGCGACTCTGTCGTACCAGTGGTACCGCAACGGGTCCGTCATCAGCGGGGCGACGGGTCGCACGTACAAGCTCGGGTACTCGGATGTCTGGAAGAGCGTCGCGGTGACGATCACCGCGCGCAAGGCCGGCTACCAGACGGTCGCCGCGCGCTCCGCGGGCACCGCCTCGGTGCAGGCGCCGAACGTCGCTCCGCCGGTCAACGGGACGTGGGACTGCCCCGCTTGGGCTCCTATCAAGGGCAACCAGGGCAGCCCCGAGTGGATCTACCACATGCCCGGTCAGCGCTTCTACAACGCGACGAACCCCGAGCAGTGCTTCTCGTCGGAGTCCGCTGCGGTCGCCGCTCACTATCGCAAGGCGAAGGTCTGATCGCTCCAGATCGACGCGTCAACGAAGGCCGGTCCTCTCTCCGAGGGGGCCGGCCTTCGCCATTCGCGGACTCCCCCGCCGAGCCCGGGCGCGGTCGGTCGGCATCTGCGCGTGATGCATGGCCCCCGCGGCACGTACCCTGTTCCCATGGCACCCGTTCCGCGGCGCACGGCCGCCCGCCCACCGTTCCCGACGACCTCGAGGCGAGGTGTGCGCGCGTGGCTCGCGATGTCGGTCGTGACGGTGGCCGCGATCGCCCTGAGCGCCTGCACGTTCGGAGGCGACGGCGTCGATCAGGGCACCGTCGAGGGCGGCGACTTCGTCGACGACGGCTGCACGAGCGTCGTCGTCGCGACCTCGTCGGAGAAGGTCAACATGCTCGACGCCCTGGCCAAGGCGTTCAAGGAATCGCCAGAGCACGATGCGCTCGACGAGTGCGCGACCGTGCGGCCCGTGAACGTCTCGTCGGGCGACGCGACGCGGTTCCTGACGGCGGGCGGCGACTGGCCCGATGAAGACCCTCGCCGCTGGCCGACGCTGTGGTCGCCGGCATCGACGGTGTGGACCGAGCGCGTCGCGGCCGCGGCATCCGCCTCGCTCGTGGGCGAGCCCGTGTCGTTCACGCACACGCCCGTCGTGTTCGGCGTGCCCGAGACGATGGCGAAGGCGCTCGGCTGGCCCGACGCCGAGATCGGCATCGGCGACTTCGAGCAGCTGTGCGCCGACCCCGAGGGCTGGGGCAGCGTGGGCAAGCCGATCTGGGGGTCGTTCAAGATCTCGAAGACGAACCCGAACACGTCGACGACCGGGCTCTCGGCGATCCTGATGCAGTCGTACGAGGCATCCGGCAAGACGAGCGACCTCACGGCCGCCGACGTCGCCGCGGCCGAGGAGTTCTCGCGCGTGTTCGAGGAGTGCGTCATCCACTACGGCGACACGACCGGCAAGGTGCTCACGACCCTCTACGACGAGACGCAGAACGGGTCGGGCGGCTCCGGGTACGTCTCGGCCGTGGCGCTCGAGGAGACGTCGCTGCTGAACTACAACCAGGGCAACCCCGACTCGCACACCGTGCAGCCCGGGGAGACCCTCACCCCGCCGAAGGAGAAGCTCGTCGCGGTGTATCCGTCCGGCGGCTCGATCTGGTCGGACAACCCGGTGACGGTGCTCGGCGCCGACTGGGTGACGCCGGCGCAGGCGACCGCGGGCGCGGCGTTCGTCGACTTCCTCGCGACCGAGCCGGCGCAGGCGATCCTGCCGCAGTACGGATTCCGGCCGCTCGACGAGTCGGTGCCGCTCGGCAACCTGTTCACCGAGCGGTTCGGCGTCGACCCTGCCGGACCGGCGGTCACGCTCCCGCGCCCGGCCGTCGACGTGGTCTCGGCTGCGCTCGATCAGTGGACCCAGATCCGCAAGCCCTCGTCGGTGCTCGAGGTCATCGACATCTCCGGGTCGATGGACGAGCCGATCGGCGACGGCCGCTCCCGCCTCGACGGGGCGATCCAGGGCGCCCAGGCGACCCTCGGCCACTTCCGGTCCACCGACGAGGTCGGCGTGTGGGCATTCACCACCGACGTCGAGTCCGCGGCGGGCAAGAACCTCATCGAGCTGCGCGGCGTTTCGCCGCTCGGATCCGACGGCGAGAACCTGCGCTCGTCGATCGAGGACCTCCGCTACGCCAACCGGCAGGGCACGCCCCTCTACGACGCGGTCGCGGCGGCGTACGACGAGATGTCGGTGCGCGCCGAACCGGGCCGCATCAACGCGATCGTCGTCCTCTCCGACGGCCAGGACACCGACTCGTCGATCTCGATCGACTCGCTCATCGCGAAGATCGGCAAGGCGAGCGGTGAGGGCGGCGACGACGCCCCGGTGCGCGTCTTCCCGATCGCGTACGGCGAGGGCGCCGACACGGGTGCGCTGCAGCGCATCGCCGAGGCGACCGGCGGGCAGTGGTTCGACGCCTCCGACCCCGCGAAGATCGACCTCGTGTTCGCGTCGGTCATCAACAACTTCTAGGGCGTCGGATGTCTCACCTCACCGTCGACGCAGGGCTCGACGCTCCCGCCCGCCTCACGATGGTCTTCGCCGACGGCTATGTCGACGACGCCTCCGACGCGCTGCAGGGCGGCCCCGTCTACGTCTCGTCGGAGGTCGCGGACGCGTCGGCGCTCCAGGCGCAGCTGACCGGCCTGGTCGGCGACGACTCGATCGGCATCGCCGTCTTCTCCGACAACGTGCAGCTCGAGGCATCCGGAACCGAGATCGTCGCCCAGCTGGCCGAGTCGACCGACTACGACACGATCATCGTCGCGGTGGGCGACGACCTGTCCGCCGGCTCGCACGTGCTCGAGTCGGGCGAGGCGATGCAGATCGCGAACCAGGCCGAGGCGAGCGGCGGGCTCGACCAGGCCCTGGCCGCGACCGTGCAGGGCGTGCAGGCCGCGGATGGGCCAGGGGCCTCGATCGGCGACGCCGGCGCGGGCGGCGGGCTCGTGCTCGGGCTCGCGATCACGGCTGCCGTGATCGCGGCGGGGGCCGCGACGGCCTTCGGCGTAGTCCGGTCCCGGCGCCGCAAGGGGCAGGGCGACGGCCGACTGCCCGACCCGATCCGCCGGCACGTCGCGACCCTGCGGTCGCTCTCCGCTGCGTACGCGCAGGTCGGAGCGACGGGCAACGCGGTCGCGGCGCAGACCGCGACCGACGTCGCGGGCATCGCGACCAACGTCGAGGAGCTGTTCATCCGTCTCGACCAGCGCAGCGGCGCCGACCAGCGCGGGCTGGCCGCGATCGAACTCGACGCCACGCTGCGCAGGCTCACCGGGGCGCTCGACCGCGACTACCTGCTCGACATCCTGACCCACCCGCAGCTCTGGGACGACCCCGACGAGCGCATCCGGGAGGTGCGCACTGCCGTCACCGCGGTGTCCGGGGAGCTCGTGCAGAACATCAAGCAGGTCAATGCGCGTCGCGGACTGCACTTCCAGGTCTCGCTCGACGGTCTCGTCGGCAAGCGCGCCGAGCTGCAGGAGTGGGAGCGCGCGTTCGAGCGGGCGACCGACGAGGGCGAGCAGCCGCGCACCTGAGCGAGGGCGGCGCACGCGGACGGCGGCGAGCGGATCCCGCGGGTGAGCGCCCGCCGCACCCCTGAGCGGATGCCGCGTCGGAGGCGCAGCATAGGCTCGAGTCCGCACATGGACGCCGAACCCACACCACCAGCCACGCCCACGCCCGGCACCACGCCGGGGGCACCGGCGCGAACGGTCGACCGCGACATCCTGCGTCTCGCCGTGCCGGCGCTCGGCGCGCTCATCGCCGAGCCGCTGTTCCTGCTCGCCGACACCGCGATGGTCGGCCACCTCGGGGCGACACCGCTCGCCGGCCTCGGCATCGCGAGCGCCGTGCTCCAGACGATCATCGGACTCATGGTGTTCCTCGCCTACGCGACCACGCCGATGGTGGCGCGGCGCCTCGGCGCGGGCGACGAGCGGGCCGCGGTGTCGGCCGGCGTCGACGGGCTGTGGCTGGCGGCCGGGCTCGGTGCGATCCTCGCCGTGCTGGGCTGGTTCGCGACCCCGTGGCTCGTCGGCGTGTTCGGGGCCTCGGGCGACATCAGCGCCGCGGCATCCGCGTACCTGTCGATCTCGATGCTCGGGCTGCCCGCGATGCTGCTCGTGTTCGCGGCGACGGGCCTGCTGCGCGGCCTGCAGGACACGACGACCCCGCTCTGGGTCGCCGGCATCGGGTTCGCCGTGAACATCGGGCTGAACTTCGTGTTCATCTACGGCGTCGGACTCGGCATCGCCGGGTCGGCGGTCGGCACGGTCATCGCGCAATGGGGCATGGTCGCCGTCTACGTGGTCGTGGTCGCCCGTCACGCCGTGCGCGTGGGCGCCAACCCGTGGCCGCACCGCGAGGGGCTGCTGCGGGGCGCGGCATCGGGCGGGTGGCTGTTCCTGCGCACGGCGAGCCTGCGTGCCGCGCTGCTGCTGGCGACGTGGGCGGCGACCTCGCTCGGGCCAGACGAGCTCGCGGCCTACCAGGTGGCCATCACGATCTACTTCACGCTCGGGTTCGCCCTCGACGCACTCGCGATCGCCGCGCAGGCGCTCATCGGCAAGGGGCTCGGCGAGGGCGACGTCGAGCAGGTGCGGGCCGTGCTGCGCCGCTGCGTGCAGTGGGGCGTCTGGTCGGGCGTGGGGCTCGGCGCGCTCGTCGCCGCGACCGCATGGGTGCTGCCGGCGGTGTTCACGTCGTCGGCCGACGTCGCGGCGCTCCTGCCGCCGTCGCTCGTGGTGCTCGGGCTCTCGGCGCCACTCGGCGGGCTCGTGTTCGTGCTCGACGGCGTGCTCATCGGCGCGGGCGACGCCCGCTACCTCGCCTGGACCGGCCTCGTGAACCTCGCCGTGTTCGTGCCGCTCGCGCTCGGCACGGTGTGGGCCTCGGATGCCGCGGGCCTGCCGAATGCGACGTCGCTCGCGCTGCTCACCGCGGCGTTCGCCATCGGGTATCTCGCCGCGCGGGCGGTGACGCTGTCGCTCCGCGCGCGGGGCGCGGCGTGGATGGTCACGGGCGCCGTCTGATCAGTCCGTGTGCGCGCGGGGCGGCGCCGTCGTCTCGCCGACGTGCAGCACGCTCGTGAAGCAGCGCGAGGCGGGCGGCTCTCCGTCGTCGGCGAGCATGCGCACGACGGCCTCGCCGGCCGCACGCCCCTTCGCGACCGAGGGCTGCACGAGCGTCGTGAGGTCGTGCTGGAGCCCGTCGACGCGGATGCCGTCGAACCCGAGCACGCTCACCTCCGCCGGCACCGCCACGCCCAGCTCCTCCGCGGCCTGCAGCACGCCGGCGGCGAGCAGATCGCTCTGCGCGATGATCGCGGTGGGCCGGGTCGCGGGATCGGCGAGCAGCACACGGCCGGCCTCGAGGCCCTCCTCGATCGAGCTGGCGGCGGCGGCGCGTCCGGTGGCGTGCGGGAACACCTCGCGCGCACCGCGCAGGCGCTCGCTCGCCGTGTCCGACGTGCTGCCGGCCTCGAGGGCCATCGTGAGCGGGCCGCGCGTGCGGGCGGGATCGAGCGGGAGCGTGACGATCGCGGCATCCGTATGCCCGAGATCGCGCAGGTGCTGGGCGCCGCGGCGGGTCGCATCGCGGTTGTCGATCGAGATCTCGGGGATGTCGGAGCCGGCTGCACCCTCGATGGCGACGGTCGGGATGCCGCGACGACGAAGCGCCGCAACGGTCTGGCTGAGCCGGGGGCTGCAGCCGATGAGCACGACGGCGTCGACCGGGGCGTTCTCGACGCTGAGCGCCGGCGTCGGGGGAATGCCGCCAGCGGTGTCGACGAGCGGCAGGTCGACGGCGCCCACGTCGGTGAGCAGCAGCAGTCCGGCGCCGAGCGGCGCGATGCCCTCGGTGATGCCGTCGAGCATCTGGATCTTCACCGGATCGAGGAACGCCGTGCGCACGCGCTGCTCGAGCACGACGCCCACGATGCCCGAACGGCCCCGGCGCAGCGATCGGGCGCGCGGATCGGGGCCGGCGTAGCCGAGTTCGGCGGCCGCAGCGAGCACGCGCTGCTTCGTCGCGTCGGAGACGGGGCCCGATCCGCTGAACGCGAGCGAGGCCGTCGAGGCCGAGACGCCGGCGCGCGCGGCGACGTCGGACAGGGTCGGTCGGGCGGACTCGGACATGCGCGGGCATCCTCGATTGACGGGTCGGCGGGCTCGCCGATACGCCCGATCATAGGTCATCGACCTCGAATCGATTCGAGACGCGACCGGCGCCTTAGGCTGGGCCGCATGCCGAAGACCGCCCTCATCACGGGTGCGAGCTCGGGCCTCGGAGCCGAGTTCGCCCGCCAGATCGCCATGACCGGCGCCGACCTCGTGCTCGTCGCACGCGACAAGGACGCGCTCGAGGAGGTCGCCGATCGCCTCCGAACGAAGTACGGCGTGGGTGTCGAGGTGCTGCCGGCCGATCTGCTCAAGCGTCGGCACCTCGCGAAGGTGGTCGCGCGCATCTCCGACCCGGGGCGGCCGATCGAGCTGCTCGTGAACAACGCGGGGTTCGGACTGCCGCTCGACTTCGCCGCCAACGACATCGACGACGAGGTGAAGCACCTCGCCCTGCACATCGAGGTGCCCATGCGGCTGAGCCATGCTGCGCTCGCACACATGCTGCCGCGGGGTCGCGGGCGCATCGTCAACGTCGCCTCCGTCGCGGGCTTCATCCCGCGCGGCACGTACGGTGCGTGCAAGGGATGGCTCATCAGCTTCAGCCGCTGGTCGAACGCGAGGTACGCGGCGCAGGGCGTGACGACCACGGCCGTCTGCCCCGGTTTCACCCACACGAACTTCCACGAGCGCATGGGCCTCGCGCCGGGCAAGGAGGGCGTGCCGCCCTGGATGTGGCTCGATGCCCGCAACGTGGTGGCCGAGGGCCTGCGCGATGCGGCACGCGGCAAGCCCGTGTCGGTGCCGTCGCTGCGCTACCGCGCGCTCGTCGCGCTCAGCCGCCTGGCTCCGGCCTCGCTCGCGATGCGCATGGGCGAGCGCGGCCGGCGCTGAACGGCTGGTCTCAGACCGCGGCCCGCGCCTCGACGAAGGCCTCGACGCAGCGACGGATCTCGTCTTCGGAGTGCGCCGCCGAGAGCTGCACGCGGATGCGCGCGGCACCGCGCGGCACCACCGGGAACGAGAACGCCGTGACGTAGACCCCGCGCTTCTGCAGTTCGTCGGCGACCCGCCCGGTGATCACGGCGTCGCCGAACATGACCGGCACGATGGCGTGCTCGCCCGGCAGCAGGTCGAACGCGGCATCCGTCATCAGTTCGCGGAACAGCGCGGCATTGGCGTTCAGGCGCGACCGCAGTTCGCCCGACGACTCGAGCAGCGACAACGCCTCGAGGGTGCCGGCGACGATCGCGGGCGCGAGCGTGTTCGAGAAGAGGTACGGGCGCGCACGCTGGCGCAGCAGGTCGACGATCTCCTGGCGGGCTGCGACGTAGCCGCCGGATGCCCCGCCCAGCGCCTTGCCGAACGTGCCGGTCGTGATGTCGACGCGGCCCTCGACGCCGCACAGCTCGGGCGTGCCGCGGCCGTGCTCCCCGACGAAGCCGACGGCGTGCGAGTCGTCGACGAACACGAGGGCGTCGTAGCGGTCGGCGAGGTCGCAGATCTCGGCGAGCGGCGCGATGTAGCCGTCCATCGAGAACACGCCGTCGGTGACGATCACCCGGCGACGCGCATCGGATGCCTCGGCCAGGCGCGCTTCGAGGTCGACCAGGTCGCGGTTCTTGTAGCGGTAGCGGCGGGCCTTCGAGAGGCGGATGCCGTCGATGATCGACGCGTGGTTGAGCTCGTCGGAGATGATCGCGTCGTCGGGGCCGAAGAGCGTCTCGAAGACGCCGCCGTTCGCGTCGAAGCACGACGAGAACAGAATGGTGTCGTCGTAGCCGAGGAACTCCGAGACGCGTCGCTCGAGCTCGAGGTGCTGCTCCTGCGTGCCGCAGATGAAGCGCACGCTCGCCATGCCGTAGCCCCACTCGTCGAGCCCGCGGTGCGCTGCCGCGACGATGCGCGGGTCGTTCGCGAGCCCGAGGTAGTTGTTGGCGCAGAAGTTCAGCACCTCCTGCCCGGCGACCGACACCTCCGACGACTGCGGGCCGAGGATGCCCCGCTCGCGCTTGGTGAGCCCGGCCTGCTCGATCTCGTCGAGCTCCGTCTGCAACTGGTGCTGCACCGATCCGTACATGCTCAGACCTCCGTCCAGTCGAGGATGACCTTGCCGACCCCGGCCGACCTGGCCGTGTCGAACGCCTGCCGCCATTCATGGGCGGGGTACCGCTCCGAGATGATCGACGCGACCCGGTCGCCCAGCACCGGGCTCGTCTGCAGCATCGCGCTCATCGAGTTCCAGGTCTCGAACATCTCGCGGCCGTAGATGCCCTTGACCGTCAGCATGTGGGTCACGACCTTGCCCCAGTCGATCGCGTAGGGCTCGCTCGGCAGGCCGAGCATCGCGATGCGCCCGCCGTGGTTCATGTTCTCGATCATCTCGGGCAGCGCGCGCGGCGAGCCCGACATCTCGAATCCGACGTCGAATCCCTCGCGCATGCCGAGTCGGCCCTGCGCCTCGCGCACGCGCTCGGTCGACACGTCGACGACGTCGTCGGCGCCCATCGAGCGGGCGAGCTCGAGACGGGCGGGCGAGACATCCGTCGCCACGATGAAGCGGGCGCCCACGTGGCGCGCGACCGCGATCGACATGAGGCCGATGGGGCCGCAGCCGGTGACGAGCACGTCTTCGCCCACCACCGAGAACGCGAGGGCGGTGTGCACGGCGTTGCCGAAGGGGTCGAAGATCGCGGCGACCTCGGGCTCGACGGGGGCGTGGTGCACCCAGACGTTCGCGCCCGGGATCACGACGTACTCGGCGAACGCGCCGTCGCGGTGCAGCCCGACGCCGAGCGTGCGGATGCACATCTGGCGGCGACCGGCGCGGCAGTTGCGGCACATGCCGCAGACGACGTGACCCTCGCCCGACACCAGGTCGCCGACGGCGATGTCGTGCACGAGCGGACCGACCTCGACGACCTCGCCCGAGAACTCGTGCCCGGGAATGAGCGGCGTGGCGATGTTCTCGGCGGCCCAGTCGTCCCATGACTCGATGTGCAGGTCGGTGCCGCAGATTCCGGTGCGGAGCACCCGGATCTTCACGTCGGCCGGGCCGATGATCGGTTCGGGCCGTTCGACGAATTCGAAACCGGCGCCGGGGGCGGGCTTGAAGAGAGCCTTCATGCTGGGGAAACTCCGTTGTTCGAGCGCACGAACCGCTGGGTGCGGCGGCTCATGCGAGAGGTCCGGTGGGTGCGCCGGATGACACTCCATCGTATCGGGCGCGGGTGAGCGGAGCGGCCCCGATGACGGGCCTCGCCGGTGCCCTCAGCGTCGGGCGACGGAGGACACGGCGACCGGTTCGCCGACGACGGATGCCTCGACGGACGCGACCGCGGACGCCTAGACCTGGCCGCGTTCGAAGTACGCGACGAGGTCCTCGGCGAGCACCGGCACGGCGAGCGCGGATCCGTCGCCGCGGAGCGACTCGGTCGCGAGCACGCCGGCCGCCACGGCCTCGCGCGCGGCGACGGGCGAAGTCTCGGTGAGCCCGCCGTCGCGCACGAACCGCAGGAACTCCGCGATGAGCAGCGCGTCGGCGCCCTCGTGCCCGGCGTCGGCGACCTCGGGCACGGTGAACGACTCGTCGGGCACCGCGGCACCCTGGTGACGTCGGTTCCAGAGGGCGACCGTCGAGCCGGCGGTGTCGCCGAGGTTCTCGATGCGCCCCTCCGTGCCGATCACCGTGTAGTTGCGCCAGTAGTCGGGCGCGAAGTGGCACTGCTGGTAGCTCGCGAGCACGCCGTTCGACAGGTGCAGGTTCACCATCGAGACGTCCTCGACGTCGACCACGGGATTCAGCCCGGTGAGCGAGGCCGGCGGCCAGTTGTCGAGGCTGAACCAGTCGGGCATGCGCTCGCCCGAACGGTCGCGTCGGTCGTCGATGCCGCCGTAGACGCTGAGCGAGCCCATCGCCGAGACGCGGTCGGCGTAGGCGCCCGCGAGCCAGTGGATGACGTCGAGGTCGTGCGCGCCCTTCTGCAGCAGCAGGCCGGTCGTGCGGCGACGGTCGGCGTGCCAGTCCTTGAAGTAGTAGTCGCCGCCGTTGCCGACGAAGTGGCGGCACCAGACGGCCTTGACCTCGCCGATGCGCCCTTCGAGGATGAGGCGGCGCATGAGCACGACCACCGGCATGTGCCGCATGTTGTGGCCGACGTACAGTCGCGTGCCGGTGCGCCGGGCGGTCTCGAGCACGGCGTCGGCGTCGGCGAGGTCGATCGCGAGCGGCTTCTCGCAGAACACGGCGACGCCGGCCTCGAGGGCCCTGATGGCGATGCGCGCGTGCGTGTCGTCGGGCGTGAGCACCATGACGGCGTCGATGCCCGAGGCGAGCAGTTCGTCGAGCGAGTCGGTGACGAGCGCATCGGGGTACTCGGCAGAGGCCGCGGCACGTGCGGTGTCCGAGAGGTCGCAGACCGCGGTGATGCGGCTGCCCTCGCCGGGTCGGTGCGCTTCGTGCCTGAGGCTCGCGCGTGCGCCGAAGCCGACGATGCCGATGGTGAGATCCACGGGTGGTGCTCCTTACAGGGTGGTGCGGATGAGGGAGGCGACGGATGCCGCGGGCGGGCCGCGTGCGAAGTGCGGCCGGTCCGGGTGTCGCCGGGGCCGGTGTCGCCGGGGTCGGGTGCCGAGGTGGCCGGTGCCGAGGTGGCCGGGCGCCGAAGGACGGCCGGTGTCAGGCGGGTCGCGGCGCAGGTGCGTCGAGGTCGGTCGACCCGCCGGGGTGCAGCGACCAGGGGAACTCGTGCAGCTCGCCCGCCGACCGTTCAGGATCGAGCGCGCGCCCGATGATGAGCTCGGCCTGGCGCTCGTAGAAGTCCGTCGGGCCGACGGTGGTCAGCGTCGGCGCGACGAGCTGGGCATCGGGCGTGTTGCCGACGCCGACGACGGCCACGTCGTGCGGTACCCGGAGTCCCAGCATGTGCGCCGCGTTGATCGCCGCGATCGCCGCGAAGTCGGTCGACGCGTAGATCGCCGTCGGTCGGTGCTCCCCCGACAGCAGTCGCACGGCCGCCTGGAACGCACTGGCCTGGGTGTCGACGAATGTCGCCGTCCACGCGGGGTCGGGCTCGATGCCGTGTGCGCGCAGCCGCTCGAGGTACGGCGTGTACCGGGTGACGCCATGGGCGGCTCCCGTGACCGCGGCCCCGGCCACGAGGCATCCGATGGCCGTGTGCCGTTCGAGCAGGTGCTCCATCGCGAGGTGGCAGCCCGGGATCGCGTCGGAGCGGATCACGTCGTAGCCGTCGGGCTCGAGGTGCTCCGAGAACACGACGAGCCGTTGGCCGCGCTCGACGAGGTCGGCGAGCTTGCGTCGCGCGACGTCGTCGTGGCCCGCGCCGTCGAGGTAGGCGACGTCGCTCTCGACCCGGTCGAGCGCCGTGTGCCAGTCTCCGTCGGCGAGGATGAGCGTGGTCAGGCCGTGGCGGTTCGCCTCCACGTTGACCGCATCGGCGACCGCGAGCGACCACGGGTCGCTGAGCATGTGCAGCGAGAGCTGGATCATGCCGGTGCGGCCCGTGCGCATCGCGCGCGCCGAGCGGTTGGGGCGGTAGTGCAGCTCCTCGGCGGCGGCGAGCACGCGGCGCGCGGTCTCCTCGGCGACGCCCGACCCGTTCGAACCCGAGCGACCCGAGAACACGTACGAGACCGTCGCGGTCGAGACGCCCGCGAGGTCGGCGACCATGCGCAGCGTGGGGCGACGCTTCGGCGCGGCGGACTCAGCTGAATGCGGCATCCGTCACCCCTTCGTTCCCGAGAACGCGATGCCCTGGATGAACTGCTTCTGCAGGATCATGAACGTGACGAGCATCGGCAGCGTCGCGAGCAGGGCGCCCGCCATGAGCACAGGGTAGTCAGTGCCGTGCAGCCCGACGAGCTGCGACAGGCCCACCGAGAGCGGCATCTTCGCGGGATCGGTCGTGACCACGAGCGGCCAGAGCAGGTCGTTCCACGACCACAGCACCGTGAAGACCGTCAGGGCGATGATGCCCGGCTTCGCGAGCGGCACCATGATGCGCCAGAACGTCTGCCACGGGTTCGCCCCGTCGATGCGCGCGGCCTCCTCGAGCTCCGACGGCATCGACATGAAGAACTGCCGCATGAGGAAGGTGCCGAAGGCGCTGAACAGGCCGGGCACGATGAGCGCCTGCATGGTGTTGATCCACCCGAGCGTCTGGATGATCTCGTACTGCGGCAGCAGGTAGAGCTGCGACGGCACCATGAGCACCGACAGGAACACCACGAAGAGCGCATTGCGGCCGCGGAACGGGATGCGCGCGAACGCGTAGCCCGCCATCGTGCACAGCACGACCTGGCCGACCGTGCGACCGACCGTGAGCAGCACCGAGTTGAGGAACATCTGGCCGAAGGGCATCGAGTCGAAGACCTCGGCGAAGTTCGTGAACACCCACGGGTCGGGGATCACGACCGGCGGCACCTGCACCGAGTCCTGGAACGTCTTGAACGCGGTGAGGGTCTGCCAGACGAACGGGAACACCATGACGATCGCGCCGGCGGCCAGCAGCAGGTGCACGAGCCAGTGCCCGCGGTGACGACGCCTGGCGCCCGCCGGCCGGCGACGGTCCGCGGATGCCTCGGGCGAGACATCCGCCGCCGTCATCGCCCGGGTGTCGAGGGCGAGGTCACTCATAGTGCACCCACTTCTTCTGGAGCCGGAACTGCACGACCGTGAGCACGAGGATGATGATCAGCAGCAGGAAGGCGATCGCAGCCGCGTAGCCGCGCTCGTTGTCGAGGAAGCCCGCCTCGTAGAAGAGGTAGACGATCGTGCGCGTGTTCGGCATGGCCGGGTTGTTGCGGCCCAGCATCATGTAGACGAGATCGAACACCTGCAGTGCGCCGATCACGCTGATGACGCTCACGAAGAAGATCGACGGGCTCAGCAGTGGGATCGTGATCGAGAAGAACTTGCGCACCGGGCCCGCGCCGTCGAGGTCGGCGGCCTCCATGATCGTCTCGGGGATGCCCTGCAGGCCCGCGAGGAAGATCACGATGTTCGTGCCGAGGCCGGCCCAGATGCCGACCACCGCGATCGCGACGAGCGCGGTGCCCGGGTCGGTGAGCCACGAGCGGCCGTCGACGCCGAAGACGCCCAGGATCTCGTTGAAGACGCCGTAGTCGCCGTTGTAGATCATGCGCCACACGAGCGCGATCGCCGCGGGCATCGTGACCACGGGGATGAAGTAGAGCGTGCGGTAGACGCTGCGCCCGCGCAGGCCCGCGGTGTTCAGCAGCGCCGCGATCGCGACCGCGATCGGGATGCCGACGAGCGCGATGATCGTGTACACCGCGGTGTTGCGCAGCGCGCCCAGCAGTTCGTGGTCCTGCATGAGGCGCACGTAGTTCTCGAACCCGACGAACTCGGAGCCGCCGAACGGGCCGGACTTCGTGAACGACAGGATGAGGGTGCGGAACGTGGGCCAGATGTAGAAGACGAGCAGTCCGAGGGCCGTCGGGCCGAGGAACAGCAGCGCCCACCAGGCGGACTGCGATGGACCGCGGCGGCGGGTGCCGCGCTGGTTGCCGCGGCGCCCGCCCCGGCCGGGCCGGCCGGGCTCGCCGAGGGCGACGTCGGGCCGCCCCCGATCGAGCTCGGAGATCGGCGCCGCGGTGCGCTGCGCGATCAGGTCGGTCATCGGGTCACTCCGACTCTGCGTCCAGCGCAGCCTGCATCTGCTCGGCGAGCTGCGCGAGGCCGTCCTTCGGCGTCAGGTTGCCGGCCCAGACCTGCGAGAGCACCTCGCTCTCGATCGAGGTCCACGCCGAGGTGTTCTTCGACACGGGGTACGGGACCGCCGTGTCGAGGGCGTCGATGTAGACCTGCAGGTCGAACTGCGGCAGGGCGTCGACCCAGGCCTGCTGCGTGCCGTTGAACGCCGGGATCACGGTGCCGGAGTCGGCCTGGATGTCGGCGGCCTGCTTCGAGCTGGCGAACTCGGCGAACTCCTTGGCGAGGTCGACGTGGGCGCTCTTCGCGTTCGCGACGTTCGCGACGCCGTGGATCACGCTCTGGTTGCCCTCGGGGCCGGCGGGGAGCGGCGCGACGTTCACCGAGTCGGCGATGTCGGGGTTGTCGGCGTAGGCGATCGCCGCCCACGAGCCGTTCTGGAACATGGCCGACTTGCCCGAGAGGAAGAAGTCCTCGGGGTTGGTGTCGGTCATCTGCTGCGCGTTCGGCGACGAGCCGTCGGCGATGAGGTCGGTCCAGAGCTCGATGCCGGCGAGCGCCTCGGGGGTGTCGTACCCCGTGGTCGTGCCGTCGGCTGAGATGACCTCGCCGCCGGCCTGCGCGATCGAGTTGTAGTAGTTCTCCTGGCCGTACTGGCTGGCGGTGATGCCGTAGACGCCGGTCGCCGGGTCGGAGAGCTTCGCGGCAGCAGCCTTGAGGTCGTCCCAGGTCCAGTCGGCGATCGGGTACTCGACGCCCGCGGCGTCGAAGAGCTTCGTGTTGTACCAGAGGGCGACGGTGTCGAAGTCCTTCGGGGCGCCGTAGAGGTCGCCGTCGTAGGTGTAGAGGTCGATGAGGCCCTCGGGGTAGTCGGCGGGGTCGATGCCGTCGTCGTCGAGCGGCGCAAGCACGCCGTTGCCCGCGTAGAGCTGGAAGTTCGGGCCGTTCATCCAGAACACGTCGGCCGCGGCGCCACCGGAGACAGCGGTCTGGAGCTTCGTGAAGTACTCCTTGTACGGCGTGAGCTGGATCTCGACGTCGACGTTCGGGTGCTCCTCGGTGAAGGCGTCGGCGATCTGCTCCATCGCGGGCTGCTGGTTCTGGTCCCAGATCGCGTAGGTGAGCGTGACGTCGCCGTCGGCACCGGCTCCGCCTGCACCGGAGCATCCGGCGAGTGCGATGGCCGCGGCAGCCGAGACGGCGAGCGACGCGGTGATGCGGGACTTCGGGGCGTGGCGCATGGTCCTCCTTTGGACACGGGCTGCAACGGGGGTTCGAAGCTGGCGGCTTCGGGTGTTAATCGTTTAGCAGTGGCGACCATACCCACGGATTCCGACTGCGTGCAAGTGCGGGAAACGCGCGGTTTCGCGCACCTCGATTGCGCGTTCCGTCGGGCCGACGGAACGCCGAGGCGCCGCGTCCGCCACGATCACGGCGATTTCGTGCGCGCACCGGCATCGCGCGTTTCAGCCGCGCTCCGGCAGCATCCGATCCGAATTCGGGACGATCGGCCACCGCCCGAGTCGTCTGGTCGCGCCCGCGGTCGGCAGTCGACGGTCGGCCGTCGCGGCGTTGTTCGCGGCGGTGTTGCGACCTCGATGACGTGCGGATAGGGTCGTTCAGACACGGGTCGAATCGATTCGACTCCTCCGATCGAGATGACGCCGTCGCGCGGCATCCGCCCCCGACGACGAAGCCGAGCACCATGAGCGCACCGACCACGACCCGACGCCGACTGACCGCGTGGCGCAACGCCGTCTTCGCGATCTTCTTCCTGTCGGGGCTGAGCCTCGCGAGCTGGGTCGCCCGGCTGCCCGAGGTGCGCGACGAGACCGGGCTCAGCACGCAGGGCGTCGGCCTCGTCATCCTCGCGGGATCGATCGCCTCGGTGCTCGGCCTCATCGCGGCTCCCCCGCTCATGGCACGGTTCGGCGCCCGCATCGGCATGGCCGGCACCCTCATCGCCGTCTCGCTCGGGCTCGTCTTCGTCGGGATCGGCGGATCGGTGCTGCCGTCGGTGCCGCTCATCGCCATCGGCCTCGCCTTCGCGGGATTCGGCAACGGCGCGGTCGACGTCATCATGAACGTCGAGGGCGCAGAGGCCGAGCGCGAGATCGGCCGCACGGTCATGCCGCTCATGCACGCGTTCTTCTCCTTCGGCACGGTCGCGGGCGCCGGCATCGCCGCGGCGGCGGCGGCCCTCGACATCGCCGTGATCGGGCACCTCGGCACGATCGCCGCACTCATCGCCGTCGGCGCGGTCGTCGCCGTGCGCTTCGTGCCGCATCGCGACGAGCTCGGCGACCCGGCCGACGCCCCAGCCGCGGCCGGGGCCGAAGGGCGAGCGGATGCCGCGCCGGCACGCCCGTGGACCGAGCGCCTCCGCGACAGCCTCCGGGTCTGGGGCGACGTGCAGCTGCTGCTCATCGGCGTCATCATGCTCGGCATGGCGTTCGCCGAGGGATCGGCGAACGACTGGCTCACGCTCGCAGCCGTCGACGGCCACGGCCTCGAACCCGCCGCGGGCGCCGCGGTGTTCACGGTCTTCGCCGTCTCGATGACGACGGCCCGCGTGCTCGGCGGTCCGCTCATCGACCGCTTCGGCCGCGTGCTCACGCTGCGCGTGCTCGCCGCCACCGGCGTGCTCGGCCTCAGCCTCTTCATCTTCGGCAGCGAACTCTGGGTCGTCATCATCGGAACCGTGCTCTGGGGCGTCGGGGCCTCGATGGGCTTCCCGGTCGGCATGTCCGCCGCCGCCGACGTGCCCGACCGCGCCAAGGCCGCGGCCCGCGTGAGCGCCGTCGCGATCATCGGCTACTGCGCGTTCCTCGTGGGCCCGCCGTTCATCGGCTTCCTCGGCGAGCAGTTCGGGCTGCTGAACGCGCTGCTCGTGATCCTCGTGCTCATGGTCATGGCCGGACTCGCGGCCCCCGCGGCGCGCGAGCGCACCGGCAAGCCGGGCGCGACGGGCGTCGAGGAGCACCCCGATGAGACCGGAACCACCGGCGGGGCCTCCGCCGCGGCATCCGACGCCTGAGCCGTGAACCCCGAGCCGTGAATCCCGAGCCCCGGGGCGTCAGCACCGCACCGCCTCAGGAGGCGACGCGTCAGGCGGGCGAGACTTCGAGCAGTGCGATCAGTGATTCGAGGTCTCGCTCGAACGCGACCCGGAGGGCTTCACCGGGAACGGCTGCGAGATCGCCGTCGAGCAGCCCCGTCAAGGTGACGGTGGTGCCGTGCTCGCCGTCGACCGCCTCGTGCAGCACGGTCAGCGAGGCGCTGTCGAGGTCGGTCGTGTCGGCGTAGGACCAGCCGGGGCCGACGCGGGTGACCGTGAACCGCGTCTCCGCCCCGCCGACCGCGCGCGAGCGGCCGGTGGCCCCGAGCGCGAACGGACCGTCGAGGACGAAGTACTCCATGCTCGGTGCCCACTCGGGGTGGGAGGGCAGGTCGCACCACCTCTCGAAGAACCGCGATGCCGGTGCGGTGGAGGTGCGCGTCACGCGTGCGATCTCGGTCATCGCCGCTCCTTTCGGGCGGCCATCGACTCGGGCGAGGGGCCGCTCCTGGAGCGTACCCAGCGCCTCCGACACGGGACGGGAGCGGACCGCGGGGGTCGCCTGCGGCATCCGACGCCTAAACTCGACGGGTGCGTCTCGTCATCGCCCGCTGCTCCGTCGACTACGCGGGGCGGCTCTCGGCCCACCTCCCACTCGCCCAGCGCCTGCTCATGGTCAAGGGCGACGGCTCGCTGCTCGTGCACTCCGACGGCGGCAGCTACAAGCCGCTCAACTGGATGAGCCCGCCGTGCACGCTCGAGACCGTCGCGCCCGACGACGAGCAGCGCGAGGCCGGCATCGTCGAGGTCTGGAAGGTCACGCACAAGAAGACGGCCGACCAGCTCGTCGTGTCGATCCACGAGGTGCTGCACGACTCGTCGCACGAGCTCGGCATCGACCCCGGCCTGCAGAAGGACGGCGTCGAGGCGCACCTGCAGAAGCTCCTCGCCGAGCAGATCGAACTCCTCGGCGACGGGCACCGGCTCGTGCGCCGCGAGTACATGACGGCCATCGGCCCGGTCGACATCCTCGCGACGGATGCCTCGGGCGCCTCGGTCGCGGTCGAGCTGAAGCGCCGCGGCGACATCGACGGCGTCGAGCAGCTCACCCGCTACCTCGAGCTCATGAACCGCGACCCGCTGCTCGCACCCGTGTCGGGGGTGTTCGCCGCGCAGGAGATCAAGCCGCAGGCCCGCACGCTCGCGGAAGACCGCGGCATCCGCTGCGTCGTGCTCGACTACGACGCGATGCGCGGCCTCGACGACAGCGACTCCCGGCTGTTCTGAGCCACGACAGGCGGAGCTATTCCGATACCGTCGGCCCGAGCGGGATGACCTCTCGGTGCTCGCCGCCGTCGTACCAGACGAACTCCAGCTCGCCCACGACGACCGCGGGCCGTTCGACCGCGAGATCCGCCAGCCCGCTCGCGACTTCGAGCCACTCCCGCGACGGCACTGCGCTTCCGTAGGCGAGCGACATGTGGAACACCCACTCGTCGAGCGGGAGCTCGCCGATCCGGGCGAAGTCCGTTTCGCCCAGGTGCTCGGTCAGGCCCGCGCACGCGCCGACGACCGACGAGGTGCGCGCGAGCCTGAGGATGGCGACCTGGAACGGTGCGGGAAACGAGTCGACGCGGTCGACGGCGACCTCGATCGCTGCGACGGCCGCAGCCCATCCGCGGATCGATTCGCGGAGCGCGGCGACGCGCCCCGGTTCCCAGAAGCCCCGGAGCGTGACGTGCCCGGCGTTCGGGTGGGGACTCCCGGCCGGCATCAGCCCACGAACGCGGCGCTGCGTCTGCGAGAAGAGTTCGGACACCCCGCCACCGGGTCGGAGCACGAGGTACTGCTGCCCCTCGAGCGAACGGAGTTGCTCGGGATCGGTCATGAAGGCCGGCGCGCTCATCGGGCCATGCAACCAGATCCGGCGACGCCCGGCGATGATGTGACGTGAGACGGGCCCCAGCGGCTACTCGGTGACGACCACCGTGAACGCGACCTCGTCGCCCGACTCGGCGTTCGAGAGCGACACCTCGGTCTCGCCCGCCGCCGTCGCCGTGAGCCCCGGGTTGAACTGCGCCGAGCCGTCGTCGCTGCCGGGCACGAACTCGACGATCGACGGATCCGCGATCTCGGCCGACCACGCCGTGAAGTGCTCGTCGTCGCCGGTGAGGTCGATCGAGTTGCCGAGCGCGACCTCGACCGTCGTGCCGTCGACGTCGCCGAGGTCGACGATCACGGGGGGCAACTGTCCGGCCGACGCGGTCGGGCTCGACGAGGCGTCGGTGCCCGAGCCGCTCGAACCGCTGCACCCCACCAGGGCGGCCGACGCGACGAGGGCGAGCCCCGCAACGGCGCCTGCGGTGGCAGCGGTGACCGCTCCCCCACGCGCCCGAACTCTCCCGACGAACATGAGCTTCCCCCGTTCCGTGCGCCGACGCGCCCCCCGGGGTCAGGCTACCGACCGTGCGACGGACGCGATATCCCCCACGATGCCGCGACCTCCGCACGAGCCGCGACCTCCGCACGAGACCTGCACGCGACATCTCGAACGAAACCTGAGTGTCACTCGGAATAACGGGCCATAGGATGTCACGGTGATCTCCCCCAGCCACACCAACGCCCTGGCGCCCACCCGAACCTGGGCCGCCGTGTTGTTCGACCTCGACGGCACCATCGTCGACTCCGCGGCCGACATCACCGCCTCGCTCGCGCACATGTTCGCCGAGCTCGGCCTCGACGTGCCCGCCTCCGACGAACTGCTCGCCTACGTCGGGCCGCCGCTGCTCGACAGCCTCCGCCTCCTCGACGGCTTCGACGACGAGTCCGCCCAGCGAGCCCTCGCGATCTACCGCGCCGACTACGCCAACCGTCTGCTGCACTCCCCGGTGTTCCCCGGCGTCGCCGGCGTGCTCGAGCGCCTGCACACCGCGGGCGTGCCGATCGCGCTCGCGACCTCGAAGCCCGAGACCATGGCGAACGCCGTGCTCGAGAACGCCGGACTCAGCCGCTACTTCACGGTCATCGCCGGCGCGAGCGATGACGATTCCCGCAGCACGAAGGCGGATGTCGTGGCCGAGGCGCTGCGGCGCCTGCAGGCCGTCGGCATCGACACCGAGCACTCGGTCATGGTCGGCGACCGCGGGTACGACACCCTCGGCGCCTCCGCGAACGGCGTGCCGACGATCCTCGTGGAGTGGGGCTACGGCTCGCCCGCCGAGGCCGACGGCGCGATGGCGGTCGTGCACTCGGCCGACCAGTTGCGCGGGCTGCTGCTCGGCTGACGCCGCGCCGCGGCATCCGCCGTCTCGCGAGTTCGGGGCCCGTCGCGGCACCCGGCCGCCGATTCGCGGCGCCGCCCCGCCGTACGCAACGGGCGTCATTTCGCGGCATCCGTCATTTCGTGCACCGTCGCGGCTCAGACGTGCGCAACATGACCATCCGGCGCGCACGATCGACATCACAGACCTTTCAACGCAAATATTCTGCGAATCCATAGGTTGGGGGTTTACCCCCCGAACGGGCCACAGCTAGATTTCCCCGTACGTCCGCCCACCGACGGACGACGTCGCGGTCGACGGACTCCCTCGTCGGCCGCACCGAGGGGAGAAGAATGTCTGGAATCTCCACGCGTGCGAAAAAGCGCGCGGTGGCGATCGTTCCGGTCATCGCACTCGCTGCTGCCACCCTGGCGGCAACGGGCGCGGTCGGTTCGAGCGCATCTGCAGCACCAGCGGAGCCGCCGATCATCAGCGACTCCGAGTACTACATGAACTACGTCGAACCGCGCGCCGAGGCCGCGTTCGGCGTGGACCAGACGGTCGAGGCGGGGGTGACCGCGCAAGAGCAGCAGGCCGCACTCGTCAAGGCCGACGCACTCGAGCGCAAGTTCACGGCAGGCAACCCGGTCGCCGCAGCAGGGCTCGCCAAGCTCGAATCGAAGTCGATCAAGACCGGCAAGAGCCCGAAGTGGCTGAAGAGCCTCTACAAGTCGGCGAAGGAGACGCAGACCGCGAAGCTCCTGACGATCCTCGTCGAGTTCGACGAGAACGCCGCCGACGACTTCACGGGCGTGCAGGTGCCGACCTCGTTCGGCGCCACCGACTGCAAGCCGGGCGACGTGCAGAGCGGTCCGCTGCACAACAACCTCCCCAACCCGGCGAACCTCGCGAACCTCGACAACAACTCGATGTGGGTGCCCGACTTCTCGCCGAAGCACTACAACGACATGCTCTTCTCGAAGAAGGGCATCACCGAGCGCGTGCGCAAGGACCTCAAGGGCCCCGATGGCAAGAAGGGCATCGACATCTCGGGCTACACCATGAAGTCGATGTACGAGGAGATGTCGCAGGGCGCCTACACGGTGACCGGCACGGCGACCCCCTGGGTCACGGTGCCGCACTCCGAGGCGTACTACGGCGCGAGCGTCTGCCACCTGAACGACGAAGGCGTCTACGAGGCCGGCGCGATCCAGGACATGCAGGGCCACCCCGACAACCCGCTCGGCGCCGGCCAGCTGCCCATCGACGCAGTCGCGGCCCTCGCTGCGGCTCAGCCGAACTTCCCGTGGGCCGAATACGACATCGAGGACCAGGGCGACCGCGACGGCGACGGCAACTTCAACGAGCCCGACGGCGTCATCGACCACGTCGTGCTCGTGCACGCCGGAGCCGACAAGTCCGGCGGCGGCGGCGACGAAGGCACCTACGCCATCTGGGCCCACTCCTCCGCCGTCGCAGGCGGAGCCGACATCCCCGGCACGAACCTCAAGCTGTCGAACTACATCGTGCAGCCCGAGGACTCCGGCGTCGGCGTGTTCGCGCACGAGTACGGCCACGACCTCGGCCTGCCCGACCTGTACGACACCTCCGGCGTCGGTGACTCCGACATCGACTTCTGGGACCTCATGTCGTCGGGTTCGCACTCCGGCCCGATCTTCCAGTCGATGCCGACCCACATGGGCCTCTGGGACAAGTGGGTGCTCGGCTGGGCCGACCCGCTCGTCGTGAACCCGGGCGACAAGGCGAAGTCGGTGCTGATCGGCCAGAACTCGCGCCCCCTCAAGGGCACGCAGGACGGCGTCAAGATCAACCTCCCCGACAAGGTGAGCACGCTCACGACGCCGCACAGCGGCGCGAACGCGTGGTACACCGGCGCCGACCAGGACTGGGCCGACATCCGTCTGTCCCGCACCGTCGACGTGCCGGCCGGCGCGACCGACGCGAAGTTCTGGATGTGGAACGACTACATCATCGAAGAGGACTGGGACTTCGGCTTCGTCGAGGTCTCGACCGACGGCGGCACCACGTGGACCGACCAGAGGGTCTTCACCGAGGCCGGCGGCGAGGTCACCACTCCCGACGGCTACCCCGACCCCAACGGCAACCTGGCCACCTTCGGCGGCAAGAAGTACGGCCTCACGGGTTCGAGCGACGGATGGCGCCACGACTACATCGACGTCTCGGCCTACGCCGGGCAGACGATCGGCGTGCGCCTGCGGCTCGCGACCGACGCGGCCTACCAGGACCGCGGCTGGTTCTCGGACGACTTCTCGCTCGTCGCCGACGGCGCCACCACCTGGAGCGACGACGTCGAGTCGGGCGACAACGGCTGGACCAACACGGTCGCATCGTGGGCGTCGAGCACCGGCCCCGGCTGGCGCATCGACACGGGCACCTCGACCAAGGCGCAGTACTACATGGTCGAGTGGCGCAACTTCGACGGGTTCGACGAGGGCCTGAAGTACGCGTACGACACGGTCTACCAGACCGACGAGGGCGCGTGGAAGGTCGACAAGATCAAGTACAACGCCCCCGGCGCGCTGGTCTGGTACCGCGACACCTCGTACGGTGACACGAACCACGTGCAATCCAACCTCACGGCCCTGCCGAGCGGTGGAGCCAAGGGCGGACTGCTCATCGTCGACAGCCATTTCGACCCGCTGCGCCGCACCGGCCAGGCGGCGACCATCGACCCGAGCACGCTGAAGAACATGCCGTCGAGGGCGCAGTCCTCGAACGCGGCGTTCGGCGTGCAGAAGACGTACCCCTTCAAGGAGTGCATCACCGATGACGCCCTGACCGAGTACTGCACGGACGTGCCGGCGCTGCCCGCCGTCAAGTCGTTCAGCGACAACAAGGGTTGGGCGCCGGGCCTCGAGTTCCGCGACGGCGGCCTGTTCTGGCGCTACGCCAACGGCTCGGTCGTGGTTCCGTCGGTCGACGGTGCGCCGTACTCGACGCGCGTCGTGAACCCCGACGGTTCGCCTGCCACCGATCTCTACGGAGAGGACCTCGGGTTCTCCGTGCTCGGCACGGGCAACCCGGGTGACGCGGGTGTCGGTTACGGCACCGGCGTCGACGTGCAGCTCCCGCTGCTCGGCAACCGGGCCGCACTCGTGAAGATCACTCCTCCCCAGGGCTGATCCGAGCGGATGCCACGACGAGGCGTCGATCCTTCGGGGTCGGCGCCTCGTCGCACGTCCGGCGGGCGGTGCCGGGCCGGAGCGCCGGTCGAAGCCGCGGCTGGAGCGCCGGCCGGAGCGGGTGCCGGCGCGCCGGCCGGAGCGGATGCGCTCGGTTACGCGACCCGCGCCGAACCGAAGCCGTCGAGCAGGCGATCGAGGTTCTCGGCGAAGGCGTCGCCGTCGTCGAGCAGTGCGGCGGCCTCGGTGAGCGGATGCTGCGTGGCCTCCGTCCAGAGCGGCGCGGGTGCATCGGCCGCGCCGGCGTCGGAGCCGGCTGCGGCGGCATCCAGCGTGATCGCCCCGAGCACGAGGGCCCGCACGGCGGCCGTCGCGCGCGCGGCGTCGGCCAGCGGCATCCCATCGCCCGTGAAGCCCTCGAGCAGCGTCTCGCCGAAGGTGAGCGCATGCCGTCCGTCGAGCGGGCCGCCCGCCACGAGCACGATCGCGCCGGGGTGCTCGGCGAACCGCGCGCGCAGGTCGGCCGCGAGGCGATGCACCCGGATGCGCCAGGGCACCGACGGATCGGATGCCGCACCCACGTCAAGCTTCGAGAACACCTGCTCGACCATCGCCCGCTGCAGCGCGTTCTTCGACGTGAAGTACGTGTACATCGCCGTGGGCGTCAGGCCGAGGCGCGCAGCCACCCCGCGGATCGAGACGGCGTCGCCGCCCTTCTCCTCGAAGATCTCGAATGCGGCGTCGACGATGTCGGCCTGGCTGATGCTGCGCCTGGGTCCGGGCTTCATGCGGTGGGGCTCCTCGGGGTCGCGACAACGCTACCCCGACGCGCCCGATCGGATGCCGCGGCCGACGCACGCGGGGCACTCCCGCCCGTGTGCTCGGGGCGGCCCTGTGGCACGCTGGAGGGATGGCCGCCGCAGCATCCGCACCGTTCACATCCCCCCTCGCCGAGTCGCTCGCGCCCGCGCTGCTCGAGCGCTTCGACCGCTACGTGCGGGTCGGCACGCAGTCCGACCGCGACGGCGGCACGACGCCGAGCTCCGCCCGCCAGTTCGACCTCGGCCGGGTGCTCGTCGACGACCTGCTCGCCCTCGGCATCGACGACGCGCGACTCGACGAGCACGGCTTCGTGTACGCGACGGTTCCGGCGACGATCTCGGCCTCCGACGGGCCGGTGCCCGTGATCGGCCTCATCGCGCACATGGACACGAGCCCCGACGCGCCGGGCGACGGCGTCGAGCCCATCGTGCACCGCGTCTACGACGGCGGCCGCCTCGAGCTGCCCCGCGGCGGCACGGTGCTCGACCCCGACGAGATCGTCGAGCTGCGCGACCACGTCGGCCACGACCTCGTCACGAGCTCGGGCGACACGCTGCTCGGCGCCGACGACAAGGCCGGCGTCGCCGCGATCCTGACCGCCGTCGCGCACCTGCTCGCGAACCCCGGGCTGCCGCGGCCCACGCTGCGCCTCGCGTTCACGCCCGACGAGGAGATCGGCACCGGCGTGCGCTCGTTCGACGTCGAGGGCTTCGGCGCGCTCTGCGCGTACACCGTCGACGGATCCGAGATCGGCGAGCTGCAGGACGAGACGTTCTCGGCCACCGAGGGCATCGTCACGATCGAGGGCCACGAGGTGCACCCCGGCTTCGCGACCGGCAAGCTCGTGAACGCGGCGCGCCTCGCCGCCGAAATCGTGGCGGCGCTGCCCGCCGACCTCACGCCCGAGCGCACCTCGGGCCGCGACGGGTTCATCCACGTGTACGAGGTGCAGGGCGGCGCGTCGCACGCCGTCGTCCGCACCATCCTCCGCGACTTCGACGACGAGAAGCTCGCCGCGCACGGCGAGGTGCTCCGCCGCACCGTCGACGAGGTGCTCGCACGCGAGCCCCGAGCCCGCGCCACGGTCGAGATCACCGCGCAGTACCCGAACATGCGCACCTACGTCGACGCGTTCCCGCAGGTGACGGATGCCGCGGCGCAGGCGATCCGCGCCGAAGGACTCGAACCCCTGCGCACCGCGATCCGCGGCGGCACCGACGGATCGCAGCTGAGCGCCATGGGCCTGCCGACGCCGAACCTCTTCACCGGCGGACACGAGTTCCACTCGGTGCGCGAGTGGGCGTCGGTGCAGGAGATGGCGGCGGCGGCGGCCACCGTGGTGCGCCTCGCCGAGGTGTGGACCACGCCCGAGTTCCGCGGCGCGACGCGCGGCTGACCCGGCTCGCCGCCGAGCGGCTCACGCCCGGGCGGCGCGGTGCCGGCTCCGCGCCGGACGCGTTCAGCGCACGTAGCGCAGCTCGCGCACGTGCCAGAGGTCGTCGACCTTCTCGTCGCCGTCGGGCGCGAACCCGTTGCGGCGGTAGAACGCCTGCGCGCGAGGGTTGTCGTCGAGCACCCAGAGGAACGCGGGCCGGCCCTCGAGCGCGGCGTCGACGAGCGCCTGACCCACCCCGGTGCCGTGGTGCTCGTCGAGCACGTAGAGGCCCTCGAGCTCGAGGTCGCGCGGGCGGTCTGCGTCGCGACCCCCGCTCGTGTTCGCCCACCCGACGACCGCGCCGTCGACCTCGGCGACCCAGACCCGCATGGCGCGGAAGCCCTCCGGGGGCTCGTAGACGCCGGACGAGATCGCCGTGTTGGCGGTCCAGGCGAGCACGCGATCGCGCATCGTCCAGTTCTCGACGACGTCACGGGCGACCCGCCCCGGCTCGACGTAGGTGGTCTGGTGGCTCCGCCAGTGCACGCTCGCGATCGCGGGGGCGTCGGCGACCGTCGCAGGCCTGACGATCATCGCTCTTCTGCGGGCTCCGGTTCGCCGAGCCCGGCCTGCGCGGGCAGCGCGGCCTCGATCGCGGCGATCACCTCGGGCGCATCGGGCTCGGTGCGCGGGCGGAAGCGCTGCACGCGACGGTCGGCGCCCACGAGGAACTTCTCGAAGTTCCAGCTCACCTTGCCGGCCTTGCCGTCGGCATCCGGGGTCTCTTTCAGCGCCGTGTAGAGCGGGTGCTCCTTCTTGCCGTTGACGCGCACGCGGTCGACGATCGGGAACGTGATGCCCCAGGTCGTGGAGCAGTACTCGCTGACGGCCTCGTTCGTCGAGAGTTCCTGCAGGAACTGGTTGCTCGGGAACCCGATCACCGTGAACCCGCGGTCGCCGTACTGCCGCTGCAGCTCCTCGAGCTTGCCGTACTGGGGCGCCAGGCCGCAGCGCGATGCGACGTTCACGATCATCACGGCCTTTCCCTCGAAGTCGGCGAGGGACGCGGTGCCGCCGTCCATCGTGGTGAAGGGGATCTCGTCGAGCGTGCTCATCGCGCCTCCGAACGTAGGGACTGGGGGGTAGGCCCAACGCTACGCCCGTCGCAGGGACTTGGCCGCCGTGCGCAGCAATCTCCCAGCGGATGTCGCGGACGGGCGCATCGTCGCGGCGGCAGGGCAGGCACGGCGGCAGGGCAGGCAGCGCAGGCGCGGCACCGCGGCCGCCGTCAGCGCAGCGCGCCGGCGCGGTACGCCGCCTCGGTGCGGGTGGACGCGCCGAGCTTGCGGAGGATCGCCGAGACGTGCACCGAGGCGGTCTTGCCGCTGATGTAGAGGCGTTCGCCGATCTGACGGTTGCTGAGCCCCTCGGCGATGAGCTCGAGCACCTGTCGCTCGCGGGCCGTGAGCTCTTCGACGGCGGCCGCGGCCTCGAGCGCATCGGCCGTCGGGGACTCGGCGATGCTCGACACCGCCGGCTCGCCGGGCGCGTTGGCTGCGCGAGCGGCCGCGGCCGCCTTGACCGCCGCTCCGCCGCCGACGCCCTCGAGCGGGAGCCCGGCGGCCGACGCGATGCGAACCACCTGGTTCGTGACGGCGGTCACCCCACCGGCGACGGCCCGCTCGTGCGCGGTCTGGAGGGTCGCACGCGCGGAGGTGCGGTCGCCCGTGGCGAGCTCGGCCTCGCCGAGCCGCTGCAGCGCGTACGGCGCGAGGAAGTGCTGCGCCGCGGGGTCGGCGGCGTGCTCGACGGCGGATCGCCACGCCTCGGTGTCGGTGCCGGGCACGCCGACGGCCGCCGGAGCGGCGTCGGTCGCGACCGCCAGCTCGGCGTCGAAGAACGCCCGCCAGGTGGGTGCGGTCGGCCAGAACGACATGCGGTCGAGCAGGTCGACGAGCGCCGGCAGGCTCTGCTCGACCTCGTCGGCGAGCTCCTCGGCGACCGCGTCGCCGCGATGGTTGCGCACGGCGGCGACGGTGCGCGCAGCGACCCAGAGGAACGGCAGCACGTACCCCGGCGGCAGGGTGTACTCCTCGCCGAGGAGGATGCGCACCTCCTGCCACGCGCGTACGGGCTCACCCTGCGCCAGCGCGATCTCTGCGGCGACGCGCCCGACGCCGAGTCGCGTCTGCATCTCGGCCGCCATGACCCGCGACATCGACGGGCGGAGCGCGCGATGCATCTCGGCGGCGCGGTCGACCTCGCCGCGCCAGAGCGCCGTCCACATGCGAGCCCGGTTCAGGTAGACCGTGAACGGCAGCGGTGGGTCGAGGGCGAGGGCGCGTGCGGTGAGGAGCTCGGCCCGTTCCCACTCGCCGACCGCGAGCAGCGGGTCGACGGCGTTCGACGCGAGGATCACGCCCGAACTGCGCTCGACGCCCTGCTCGCGGGCGCGCTCGAGGCCCTCTTCGGCGAGGCGGATCGCGGCGCGGAAGTCGCCGATCAGGTAGTAGAGGTCGGAGGCGTTCACCCAGTAGCGGAGCAGCGCCGGCCCGTCGTCGCCCGCGAGCTCGCGGGCCCGTTCGAGCAGGTCGAGACCTCCCTGCACGTCTCCGGCCGCCGCGCGGCTGATGCCCGAGATGTTGGTGGCCGTCGACGCGAACCTCGGGTTGCCGAGTCGCTCGGCCGCGTGGAGCGCCCGTTCGGAGACCTCGATGGCGTCGTCGAGCCGGGACTCGATCATGAAGCGGCCGGCGAGCGCGATGAGCACCGTGGTGCGCAGCTCGTCGCGGCCCTCGTCGCCGAGCGCCTCGAGCGCCTGCTCGAGCAGGGGGATCGACCCCTGGCGGCCGACGTTCGCGAGGTAGAGCCCGACGTCGCGCAGCAGCCGCGGATACTGGGGGTCGTCGCGCGGGCACTCCTCGAGCGCCGCCCGCACGAGGGCGAGCCCCCGCTCGCCCTCACCCGCATTGCGGAGGTGCGACGCCGTGCGGCCCATCAGCTCGAGCTTGCTCATCTTCGCCGTGGCCTGCGGGTCGGGCACGACGTCCCAGAGGCCGAGCGCCCGCTCGCCCAGCTGCGCGGCCGACCCGTAGGCCGCGGCCGCCCGCGCCTCGGCCATGGCCTTGAGCGTCGCGGGGAACGCGCGCACGGCGTCGTTCGCGCCGAGCCAGTGGAACGAGATCTCGGCGGCGAGCCGCCTGGTGCCGTGCGCCGCGTCTTCATAGGCGCGGGCGTAGCGGCCGTGGAACCTGGCCCGCTCGCCCGGCAGCAGGTCGGCGAGGATCGCCTCTCGCACGAGCGCGTGCCGGAACGCGTACTCGTCGCCCTCGATCGTGAGCACCCCGCCCAGCACCGCCTCGCGGGCCGCGGCGTCGATGCCCTCGTCGGTGCCGTCGTTCACGGCCTCGAGCAGGGAGTGCGGTACCCGCACGCCGCCGATCGAGATCAGGCGCAGCAACTGCTGCGCGGGGTCGGACAACGCCTCGTACCGCGCGAGCAGCAGGTCGCGGAGCGTCTCGGGCACCTCCGCGTCGTCGCGGCAGCCGTCGAGGCCGATGAGTTCCTCGATGAGGAACGGCACGCCGTCGCTCCGGCGAACGATGGACTGCACCGACTGCGCGGTCGGCGCGATGTCGTCGGGCATGAGCGAGGCGACGAGCGCCTCGGCCTCGCCCGACTCGAGCCGTGCGAGCTCGCGACGATCGACCCAGCGATCGCGGTCGGCCTCGGCGAGGAACGCCCGCACGGGGTGGCCCCGCGTGACGTCTTCGCTGCGGTAGGTGAGCACCGTGAGCACCCGGCTCGACCCGAGCGCACGCATGAGGAACCGCAGGAGCGCGAGGCTCGCGGCGTCGATCCAGTGCAGGTCTTCGAGCACGAACACGATCGGCTGGTCGTGCGAGAGGGTCTCGAGCAGCACCGCGATCGCCTCGTGCAGCTGGCTCGCGGCGGTGTCGCCCCTGATCACCCCGGCGCTGCCGGCCCTGGCCGCATCGAGGTCGACGCCCTCGAGACCGGCGGATGCCGCGAGCTCGGGCAGGAGCGCGATGAGGGCCGCCCGACCGGGACCGACCGCCTCGAGCACGCGCTCGGCGCCCTCCTCGACGACGAGTGCCCGCAGGGCGGACTTGACGGGAGCATACGGCGCGGCGACCGTGCCGAGGTCGACGCACTGGCCGAGCACGAACCGCGCCTCGCCGTCGACCCGATCGGCGAACTCGCGCACGAGCCTGGTCTTGCCGATGCCCGCCTCGCCGCCGATGATCACGGTGAACGGCGCGCCGGTGCGCACCTCGTCGAGAGCGGACAGGAGCCTCGCGAGGTCGGCGTCCCGGCCGATCATGGCCGGCGCAGACGTGGTCACCTGTTCATGCTGCCACGACCCGCCGACACCCGGGCGGGCGTTCGCCGAGCGCGCAGAACGATTCGGAAGGACTCTTGCGCGAACGAGCGGCATCCGGGAGTCTGGCTGACGGTGCGCCCCGAAGGAGGGGCACACCGACGACGGATTCTCACGGTGGCGGAACGGGGCGGAATGCATCGAAGACTGGGCGGCGCAGCTGCATCCGCGCTCGTGATGGCGGTGGGCACGACCCTGGCGCTCAGCGCCTGCGCGCCCCCTCCGGCACCGCCGCCCGTGACGATCATCGCCACCGTCACGGCGACTCCCGAGCCCGCACCCGAGCCGACGCCGACCCCCACGCCCGTCGCAGAGGCGCCAGCCGAGCCGGCGCCCGATCCCGTGCCGAACGATCCGGCGCCCGTCGTCGAACCGGGACCGGCCGTCGACCTCGGCGCCCGAGACGGCGCGACGGGCACGCCGATCGTCGACGAGACGGGCATGCCGACGAGCTACACGGTCGTGTCCGGAGACAGCTTCTTCGACATCGCGCAGCGCTTCGACCTGCCCCAGCAGCAGTTGCTGCGCATGAACCCGCAGGTGCACGACTTCGGCGAAGCCGTCTACATCGGCGACGTGATCAACCTCGACTGGACCAAGACCGGCTGAGCGCGCGCCTCCGGTCGGGGCCCGGCGCGCGGCTCGGCCGCCGGGCAGCCAGGCGGCCGGCCGCCTGGGCGACCGGCCGGTGCACGAGGTCAGCGGGCGAGCGTCGGAGTGCGGCGGTAGCCGTCGCGGGAGAGGTCGACGAAGGTCGAAGCGACCCCGGCGACCGCGAGAACCGCGAGCGCGATCAGGAACACGAACATGGCGCACCTCCTTCCGAACGATCTCGACCCGAGCATTCCTCGAGGCCTATGGCAGTCTGCGGTCCGCGACCGGTGGCGTCGTCAGAGCGACCACCGATTCGGGCGTCGGGGTCTGCACCGGGGTGAGCGCCGAGCGCTCCGGCGCCCCCCACGTGCGGCTGAGCGGCACGACGCCGGCCCAGACGCTGTGGTCCTCGCCGTCGTCGGGCGCCTCAGAGACGCCTGCCGCCCGCACCTTCATGACGACGTCATCGAGCTTCAGGCGCAGCACGCGGGTGGCCGCGACCTCCTTGCGCACCATGGCGCGCACCTCCGCCGGGCGCCCGGGCATGAGACGTTCCGACAGTGCGAGCAGCGCGGCGTCGGCCTCGGCGCCGCCGACCGGCTCGAGCACGCCGTAGACGACGGCGCTGCGGTAGTTCATCGAGCTGTCGAACAGCGAGCGCGCGTAGACCAGGCCGTCGAGCGCCGTGACGGCGAAGGCCACCGTCGCGCGCTCGGCCGCGGCTCGCAGCGCGAAGCCGCCCCCGGTCGATCCGTGCACGAGCACGTGGTCGCCGACTCGGGCGAACCCCATGGGCACGACGATCGGCACGCCGTCGACGACCGCGGCGAGGTGCCCGACCAGTTCCTCGTCGAGCAGCGCGTCGACGGCGGCGCGGTCGACGACCTGGCGCTCGGAGAGTCGTCGGATGCGGCGGGCGGCTCCCGGCCCTGCCACGTCGGGCACCGGGTCGGTCAGGAGATCGGAGGTCATCATGCGACCCAGTCTCGTCACCGACTGGACTTGCATACAGTCCAGTTCGTGCAACACTGTGCATACCAGTTCACGATCGGAGTGCACATGGACGGCCCGCTCCTCGCCATCGACCGGCTCGACTCGCGCCCGGTCGTCGAGCAGATCGTCGAGGCCATGCGCGATGCGATCCTCTCGGGTGCGCTGCGCCCCGGCGACCGCATCCCCTCGACCCGTGTGCTGGCCGCCGAGCTCGGCACCGCCCGCAGCTCGGTCGTGAGCGCCTACGAACAGCTCGCCGGCGAGGGCTACGTCGAGCTGCGTCAGGGCGCGCCGACCCTCGTCGCACAGCTCGGCGGGCGCCCCGGTTCCCGCTCCCAGACTGCGGATGCCGCGCGCAGGCGCCCGCCCCCGACCTCCGCCGCTCCGATCGGGCGCGCGCCCGACACCACCGCGACCGGCACCGAGCGGACTGCCGGGGTGATCGGCGCGGAGCACGCACCCCGGCTCGACCTGCGACCGGGCCGCCCGTCGGTCGGCCGGCTCGACGAGCGCGCGTGGCGGTCGGCCTGGCGCCACGCCGCGGCGAGCCGGGTGCCGGTCGACGACCCGCCGCGATTCGGGGAGCCCGCCCTTCGGGCCGCGATCGCCGAGCACGTGCGGCACGCGCGCGGCTTCGCGTGCGACCCCGACGACATCGTCGTGACCGCCGGAACCAGCGAGGCGACGGGTCTGATCGGCACCGCGCTCGGCGACCGCTTCGGCAGGCGCCCGCTCATCGCGGTCGAGGATCCCGGCTACCCGAACGCACGGCGTACGCTCGCGCGGGCCGGTGCCGACCTCGTGCCGATCCCGGTCGGCGAGCACGGCCTGCGCCTCGACCTGCTGCGCGGCCTCGACCGCCCGGCCGACGCCATCCTCGTGACGCCCAGCCACCAGTACCCGCTCGGCGGGCGGTTGCCGGTGGCCGCCCGCCTCGAACTGCTCGAGCACGCGCGACGAACGGGCGCGGTCGTGCTCGAAGACGACTACGACAGCGAGTTCCGCCATGTCGGACCGCCGATGCCCACGCTCGCGTCGCTCGACGGGCCGGCGACGGGGTCGGCCGAGGCCGGCGAGCCCCGCGAGAACCGCCGCGTGGTGCTCATCGGCAGCTTCTCGAAGATCGTCACCCCGTGGCTGCGCCTCGGGTACGCCGTGCTCCCCCACGACGACGCCCTGCGCGCGGCGATCGGTGGAGTCCGCGAGGAGAGCCCGTCGCCGGTGGCGGGCGTGGTGCAGCTCGCCGTCGCGCACCTGCTCACGACCGGCACCATCCGGCGTCACATCGCGGCGACCCGACGCGACTACGCCCACCGGCGCCGGCTCGTGCTCGCCGCGCTCGGCGACCTGCCCGGAACACGACTCGTCGGGCTCGACGGCGGACTGCACGCCGTGCTGCGGCTGCCCGATCACGACGGTGTCGACGCCGTCGTGCGACAGCTGGATGCCGCGGGCATCGCGGTCGCCCGCCTCGACGAGTACTCGGCGTCGGCGGGCGACGGCGAGCCGGGCATCGTGCTGGGCTACGCCGGCGTCGGCGATCGCGAACTCGCCGACGCGCTGGCGCTCATCCGCTCGGCGGCGCTCGGCGCGTGAGCGGCTCGGCTCAGAACGCGATCCGGGGCGCCCGCGGAAACCTGGGCCGACGCCCGTGGCGAGCCGCGCGAGCGCGCTGAGCCTCGACGATGAGCGTCGTGGCCTGCTCGGCGTCGGCTTGCGCGCGGTGCTCGGACACCAGGCGGTGCCGGGCGATGAGCGCCTCGGATCGGGCTGCGTCTGCGGCGTACAGGTCGAGTGCGGCGAGGGCTGCTGCGTGGTCCATCTGGTCCTCCGGATTGCGTCGTTGCCACGAATCTGCTCCCTGAGGTAGCGGCCGCCCATCGGCCGATCGCCCTATTCGCCGGCCGGCCTCCTGAGGAGATCGGGCCGTCGCCTGAGCCGCAGGCCCTCAGGCCCGGAACGCCTCGAACGGCACCTCCTCGGTGATGTAGTGGCCCCCCTTGCCGTCCCAGTGGTAGGCGGCGACCGTGGCTGATCCCGCGGCCACCGACTTCTCCCGAGTCGCGAAGACGTGGAACGCCGACGCGCCCGGCTGCACCTTGGTCGCCTTGAAGGTGCCCCACTCGGTCGTCAGGCGGATATCGGCCCACACGTTGCCCGTGTTCTTCGCCCGCACGGCGATCTGCACCTTGCCCGCGACGCGTCGCGGTTCGGCCGTCGACGTCACCTCGAGGTCGATCGGCGGCCGGGGCGACTCCGGGATCACCACGCGGCGTTCGCCGTTGACCACGACGGTCACGGGCCCGGTGCGCCGAGTGCGATCGGCGAGGATGCGGAACTCGGTGACCTCGCCGTCGACCCACGAGAGGTCGACGCGGTAGCCGCCGCGAGCGCGCAGGCCGCTGAACGACCCCTTGGCCGCCCACGCGGCGGGCAGGGCCGGGAGCAGTCGGATCGTGCCGTCGTGGCTCTGCAGCAGCAGTTCGACGAGGGCCCCGGTCATGCCGAAGTTGCCGTCCATCTGGAAGGGCGGATGCGTGGCCCACAGGTTGGTGAGGGTGTTGTGGCGGAAGAGCCCTCGCACCATGGTGTACGCCTTCTCGGGCTCGCCCAAGCGGGCGAACAGCGCGGTGCGCCATGGCCAGGTCCACGAGCGCCTGCTGTCTCCGCTGACGGAGTCGACGGTGATCGCGCCGCCGTCGGGCACGCCGCACCTGGCGTTGAGCGAGACCAACGCGGCCGCAGCGAGCTCGGGCGTCTGCTCGACGCTGATCTGATGACCGGGATACACCGCGAACAGGTGGGAGGTGTGCCGGTGCAGGGCGTCGATGCCGTTCGCCGAGCCGGTGCGCACATCGCGGTCGGTCTGCCACTCCTGCAGCTGGCCCCAGCTGCCGATCCTGTTGCCGGCGAGCTTGCCGAGCATCGCGGCGACCTCGTCCTGGAAGGACGTGTCGACCCCGAGCACGGTCGCCATCTCGAGGTAGTCGGTGAACAGCTCCCAGATGATCTGCTGGTCGTGCATGACCCCGTCTTCGCGCGGGCCCTGCTCGGGCGACCAGCCGTTCGGGGCGTAGAGCCTGCCGTCGGCCTTCTCGACGAGCTCGTGCTGCCAGAACAGGCAGATCTCCTTCACGAGCGGGTAGTACCGCTCGAGGAACGCGGAGTCCTGCGAGAACTTCCAGTGCTCGAAGAGGTGCAGCGCATACCAGGCGCTCGAGATGGTGTTCCACTCCCACCCGTTGCCGCCGAAGATGCTCTGGCTGGTGCGCGCGGTCCACCCCGGCACGTCCTGTCCGAAGGCATTGCGGGTCGCCACGCGGCTCGGCACGGCGACCTGCTCGATGAAGTGCGCGAGCGCCTCGTGGCTGTCGCCGAGGTCGGTGGTCTCGGCCGCCCAGTAGTTCATCTGCACATTGATGTTCGTGTGGTAGTCCGATCCCCAGGCCGGTTGGTTCTCGTTGTTCCACAGGCCCTGGAGGTTCGCCGGCAGGCCGTCGCGGCGCGACGACGACGCCAGCAGGTAGCGTCCGAAGTGGAAGTGCAGCTGTTCGAGCTCGGGGTCCGCAGAGGTGCCGTCGGAGTAGCGCACGAGCCGCTCGTTCGTGGGCAGCGCCGCCACCTCGTCGGCCGAGCCGCCCCAGTCGACCGAGACCCGCCCCATGACCTCTCCGAGATTCGCCGCCGCGGCCTCGAAGAGGCTCTCGAACGATCGGGAGGCGAGCGCGTCGAGGGCACCGGTCGCGGCACCGGCCGGAGCGACGCCCGATCGCCAACCCGCCGCGGCGTCGAGCTTGTAGTCGGTGCGGAGGTCGATGCGGAGCTCGAGCGTGTGCACGCCCGAGACGGCGACCGATGCGCCCGTCCTGGCCACCGTGCCGCCCTCGGCGAGCACACGCACCTCGGCGGCGTGCCTCAGGTTGTTGCGCATCTCGCCCGCGAACGAGAGTCGGTCGCCGGCCTCCGCGACGACGGTCGCAGGTGCGGTGACGGGGTTGTCCACAGTCTGCGCCGACGAGAGCGAGATGGTGCCCGTGAGTCCGGCCGGGTCATCCGTGCGGTACCTGATCACCATGACGTCGTCGGCGCGGCTGGCGAAGGCTTCGCGCACGTGCTGGCCCTCGTCGGTGGAGTAGGCCGTCGAGTGCAGGCCGGTCGTCGGGTCGAGGAAGCGCCGGTAGTCGGCGGGCACCGGGCCCTGTCCGCCGGCGAACGCGACTCCTGCGAGCGCGATCTCGGCGACCTGGAAATGGCTCGTGCCGACCTTGGGAACGAAGACGAACCGGTAGTACCGATAGGCCGTCGAGTTGGTCGCCGTGAAGTCGAGCCTCTGGCCCCGAGCCGTGAACGGCGTCGATGCGTGCTGTTCGGTGCTGAGCGTGGTCCAGGCACTGCCGTCGTTCGAGGCTTCGAACCGCCAGTCCTGCGGGTCGCGCGCCGGCACGTCGTTCGCGCTCGTGAACGAGTAGGCCGAGACGACCTTCGGATCGGGCAGTGCGACCCGCCAGGTCGCCTGCCACGCAGTGGCCCCGTTGTTCGGCGCGATGACGCACCACTTGGAGCTCGCGGACCCGTCGTAGGTCTTCGCCTCGGTCTCGTTCCCCGAGGAGTTGACTCCGCCGCCGAGGTCGGCCGTGACGACCGGAGGCTGCGTCGCCCCGCCGAACGCCACCTCGAGCTCGCCGAAGTTCCGGTACGAGCCGAACCCGGTGACGCCGGTGTCGTACGCGCCGTCCCAGTCGTTGGCGCCGCCCCAGAGGCTCTGCTCGTTGAGCTGGATGCGATCCCGGTCGACGCCCGCGTAGAGCATGGCGCCGAGCCGGCCGTTGCCTATCGGCAATGCCGAGGTAGCCGTCAGGCGGTCACCGGTGCCGGTGGTCACCCATCCGGTCGACGGCAGTCGGTACCAGAGCGACCGGCGGGGCACCGGCGGGATCTCGAGCGACCCCGGCGACGCGGTGGGTACGGTCGCACCTGCGGGAGCGGGTGCGGCGGTCCAGGTCGCGAGGAGTGCGCCGGCGGCACCCCCGGCGATGAGGAATCCGCGACGCGAGAGTGCCAAGGCCATGGGGCTGTCCACGAGGTTCTCCGTCTCTTCGTTGGGACGAGTGCACTTGAGTCAAACATCCGATGTGTGATTGGCACAACCCTGAATTCTTGATCATCTCGCCCAATAGCCGAAGAACACATCAGATGTATGGAGGGCTCGATGAACGATCAGACGACACCCGATACAGTCAGCGGATGGATCCCGTCACGGTCGCGCTCGAGCCCTGGAGCCCGTGGCCGCTCCTCTTCCCGCTGCTCGCCGTCGTCGCCGGGGCGGTGCTGACGTTCCTCGGGCAGTTGCGCGCGCGGCGGTGGATGCGCGACATCGGCGCGGTGGTGCTCGTCGCCGGCGGACTCACTGCGGTGCTGCTGCTCGCGTTCCTGTCGGGCACCTGGGATCAGCAGCAGCGCAAGGACGCCCTCGTCGGCCTCGGTTACGAGCAGCCGACGTTCGGCGGCGGCACCGGCATCGTCGGCGGGCAGCCGGGCGACATCGAGTTCAACGCCGTGCGCGACGGCGAGCACGTCACCGGAACCCTGCAGTGGCAGGGCGACGACCAGTGGAAGGTCGTCGAGGGCTCCGGCTGAGCCACGGGCCCACGCGCGCGTCGGGTCGGCGGAGAGCGCCCGGCCCACGCTCGCCTCGGATCAGGCGAAGAGCGCCTGACCCACGTGCTCCCCCGAGCGGATGCCGGCGGGCACCGCGAAGATCGCCGACCCGACGTGCTTGAGGTACTCGTTCAAGCCGTCGGCCGCGAGGCTGCGCTGCACGGTGATGAACTGCTCGGGCGAACGCTGGAACGACAGGAAGAACAGGCCGGCGTCGAGGCGCCCGAGCTCGTCGTTGCCGTCGACGAAGTTGTAGCCGCGGCGCAGCATGCGCACGCCGCCGTTCACCGTGGGGTGCGCGAGCTTCACGTGCGAGCTCGTGTCGATGAGCGGCGCGCCCGTCGGTCCCTCGGCCTCGAAGTCGGGCTCGGTGAACTCGGTGCCGCCCGAAAGCGGCGCACCCGACCCCTTGGCGCGGCCGACGAGCATCTCCTGCTCGCCGAGCTGCACGCGGTCCCAGTTCTCGATGATCATGCGGATGCGGCGGGCCACGAGGTACGAGCCGCCCGCGAGCCACGCGGGCTCGTCGTCGGCGCCCACCCACACCTGCTCGGAGACATCCGTCGTCTCCTCGGCCTTGATGTTCGCGGTGCCGTCCTTGAATCCGAAGAGGTTGCGCGGCGTCTGCTGCGTCGTCGACGTCGACGAGGTGCGGCCGAAGCCCAGCTGCGACCAGCGCAGGCTGGCGCGGCCGAAGGCGATGCGGCTGAGGTTGCGGATGGCGTGCACGGCGACCTGCGGATCGTCGGCGCACGCCTGGATGCAGAGGTCGCCGCCGCTGCGCTCGGGCTGCAGCGCGTCGCCCTGAAAACGGGGCAGCGGCTCGAGGCCCGCCGGACGACGAGCTGCGAGGCCGAATCGGTCGCCGCCGTCGGCATCGGTGAAGAGTCCAGGGCCGAACCCGAACGTGATGGTCAGCCCCGAGGCGGGCAGGCCCAGCGCCTCGCCGGTGTCGACCGGCGGGGCGTAGTCCGACCCGCCGACGGCGCCGCCCTCGACGACCTCGAGGCCCTGGGTGAGGCGCGCCGCGGCATCCGTCCAGTCCTGCAGCAGCTCGACGAGCCCGGCGCGGTCGAGCGTCGCCGACACGTCGAAGGCGGCGAAGTGCAGCCGGTCCTGCGCGGGCGTGACGATGCCCGCCTGGTGCTCGCCGTAGAACGGGAAGACGGATGCCGCGCCGCTGCCCGCCGCGTTCGCCGCACCGGTCGACATGGCCACGCCGACGCCCGCCGCACCCGCCGCGACGCCGACCGCCGCACCTGCGGCGCCGGCGCCGAACAGCCCGAGCAGGTGCCGGCGGCTGACCCCGGAATCGGGTTCGGCTGCGGTCTGCTCGGGCTGGTCGGGTGCCGCGGGTCGGGTCATCAGACTCCGAGGATAGTGCTGGTCAGCTGCGACAGCGGCTCGGAGAGGGCGTTCACCTGGTCGCTCAGCGCCTTCTTGTCGGCGTCGGTGAGCTCGGCGTAGTTCACGAAGCCCTCGTCGAGCGAGCCGTACTGCGCCAGCAGGTCGTTCAGCGCCGTGAACTGGTCGTCGATCTCGGCCGCGAGGGCCGTTCCGTCGTCGCCCTTCGACTCGGCGAGCGTGCGCACCGCGCCGAACGCGACGTACGCGCCCTGCACGTTGGCCTGGAAGTCGTAGAGGTCGGTGCCCGACCACCAGTCCTCCTCGCCGGTGATCTTGCCGGCCGCGACCTCGTCGAGCAGCCCGATGGCGCCGTTCGAGATGTCGGCGAGGCTGACCGTGAAGTCGTCGGCCGTCACGAGGTCGTGCAGCTCGGTGACGTTCTCGACGAGCTGGTCGGCGAACGCCTGGCGCTCTTCGGGGGTCGACGGCGCCCAGTCGAGGAACGCGTCCTGGCCGTCGGAGTTGAGGTCGCCCTGCGCCGGCGGCCACAGGTCCTTCTCGATGCGGTGGAAGCCGGTCCAGTCGATGCCGTCGGCCACGGCGTCGACCTCGCGGAAGTCGATCTTCGGGTCGAGGTCGCCGAACGCCTCGGCGGTGGGCTCGATGCGCTCGTAGGGCACGCGCGTCGTCGCGAAGAGCTGTCGCGCGGTCTCGTCGTCGCCGGCCGCGTAGGCGTCGGCGAGCTCCTGCACGGCGGGCAGCAGCTCGGAGACCTGCGAACGCACGTACGCGAGGTACTCCGTGACGGCCTGGTCGCTGAGCGCCTGCTCGTCGGCCGAGACCTCCGACGCCTCGCCGGTGACGGTGAACGCCGCGAGGCCGATGGGTGCGCCCACCTGCTGGAACTTGCACGCCGTGTAGTAATCGCCGGGCTCGAGCTGGGCGACGAAGTCGACGCTCTGGCCGGGCGTGATGTTCTCCTTCTCGCCCACGATGCGCAGCTGGTCGTCGGCGAGGATCTCGAACTCGTTCACGTCGGTACCGGCGTTCTTCAGGCTGAACGTCACGGCGCCCGCCTTCGAGGTGTCGGTCGCGACCGCGCATCCGTCGTCGGTGATGTCGACCGCGATCGCCTCGGCGAGGTCGGCCTTGGCCACGCAGCCCGAGAGGGCGAGCGCGAACAGCGTCGCGGTGGCGGATGCCGCGAGGACACGTCGGTTCATTGGTGCTCCTGATCTGGGTCGGGGTGAAGTGCGGTGGTGCGGATGCCGCGGGCCGGTCAGTTCGCGTCGGCGCGGGCGGGTCGGGTGGCTCGGGCGGGCTCAGGTGAGCCGGCCGCTCGGGCGGGTTCGGCGGGCTCCGGCGCGGCGGCCGCGGGAGCGGCCTCAGCGCGCGCGGCGGCCGCAGCGGCGCGGGCGCGACCGCGCCGGCGCAGCATGAGCAGGTACAGCGGAACCGTGATCGCGACGTACGCGACCCACGCGAAGACCTGCGCCCACGTGGGCTCGGGCGTGAAGTTGAAGATGCCGGCGAGCACCGTGCCGTACCAGCTGCCGGGCGGCACGATGCCGACGAGGCTGTAGGCCGGGGTGCCCCAGCCGGGGATCACCGAGGCCTCCTGCAGGTCGCCGACGCCGTAGGCCAGCACGCCGGCCGCGACGAAGATCAGGAACAGTCCGGTCCACGTGAAGAACCGGCCGAGGTTGAAGCGCACGAGCCCGCGCGAGATGCCCCACGAGATCACGACGGCGGTGAGGATGCCGAGCACGGCGCCGAGCGTCGCGAGCAGCGGTTCGCTGCCGCCGGCCGCATTCGCCCACACGAACAGGGCGGTCTCGATGCCCTCGCGCCCGACGGAGATCGCCCCGAGCACGACGAGGGCGAACCACGAGCGGTCGATCGCGGCATCCACGCTGCTGCGGAGCTCCTTCGACAGGCTGGCTCCGTGCGAGCCCATCCAGAAGGTCATCCACGTGACCATCGCGACGGCGACGATCGAGAGCACGCCGCCGAGGATCTCCTGCGCCTGGAACGTCATGGCGTACGGGCCCCAGGTGAGGATCGCACCGACTCCGAGCGCGACGGCGATCGCGAGCCCGATGCCGAGCCAGAGCCTGCCGAGCAGGTCGCGACGTCCGAGCTTGGCGAGGTACGCCACCAGGATGCCGACGACGAGGCCGGCCTCGAGGCCTTCGCGGAGGCCGATCAGGTAGGTGGCGAGCACAGACGTCTCCAGAGGACGAACAGGGGTGGAATGAGCTAAGGCTAGCCTTACTTCGCCAGATTGCAAGTACGGGATCCTCACCATGACCGGGCCACGGCGAGCTGCCCGAGCGGTTTCACGGACAACCCGCCCGCCACCGGCATCCGCTGGGCACGTCGGGGCGATGCGCGTAGCGTGGAGCCCGTGCTGACTCCGCCGAAGACCCCGAAGCGACCGACCCAACGCACGCACCACGGCGACACCGTGGTCGACGACTACGAGTGGCTGCGCGCGAAGGAGGACCCCGAGGTCCTCGCCCACCTGCACGAGGAGAACGCGTACACGAACGCGCGCACCGAGCACCTCTCGGTGCTGCAGGAGCAGCTCTTCGAGGAGATCCGGGCCCGCACGAAGGAGACCGACCTCTCGGTGCCGACGCGCGAGGGCGACTGGTGGTACTACACCCGCACCGTCGAGGGGCAGCAGTACGGCATCCACTGCCGGGCGCCGATCGCCGGCCCCGACGACTGGGAGCCGCCGGTGCTCGAGGTCGAGCCCGCGGTCGAGCCCGACCCGACGTCGACGGATGCCGCGGGCGGCCCGGCCGCGGCGCCCGCGACCCTGCCCGGCGAGCAGGTGCTCCTCGACGACAACGTCGAGGCCGAGGGCCACGAGTTCTACTCGCTCGGCAGCTTCGACGTCACGCCCGACGGATCGACCCTGCTGTACGGCACCGACGTCGAGGGCGACGAGCGGTACACGCTGCGCCTGCGCGCGCTCGACGGCAGCGACCGCGAGTACGACGACGTCATCGACGACACGGCGGGCGGCGCGATCTTCGATCCCTCCGGCCGCTACGTGTTCTACGCGACCGTCGACGAGTCGTGGCGGCCCGACACCATCTGGCGCCACGAGGTCGGCACCGCGGCATCCGCCGATGTGAAGGTCTTCCACGAGCCCGACGAGCGCTACTGGCTCGGCGTCGGGCTCACGCGCAGCCGTCGCTACCTCGTGATCGAGGCTGGCTCGAACATCACGAGCGAGACCCGGCTGCTCGACGCCGACGACCCGACGGGTTCGTTCGAGGTCGTGTGGCCGCGCAAGGAGGGCGTGGAGTACGACGTCGAGCACGTCGTCGCCGGCGGCAAGGACCGCCTGCTCATCGTGCACAACGACGGCGCCGTGAACTTCGAGCTCGTCTCGGTCGCCGCCGACGACCCCGAGGGCCCGCGGCGCATGCTGCTGCCGCACAGCGAGGGCGTGCGGCTCGAGGGCGTCGACGCGTTCCGCGACTTCGTGGCGCTCGAGTACCGCCGCGACGGCCTCTCGCGCGTCGCCATCGCCAAGCTGCCCCCCGCCGGCCTGCCCGCCGACGCGACGCCCGACGACACGCTGCACGAGCTGGCGTTCGACGAGGCGCTCTTCGCCGTCGGCCTGCGCGGCAACCCCTCGTGGGAGCAGCCCATGCTGCGCCTCGGCTACACGAGCTTCGTGACGCCGTCGACCGTGCTCGACCTCGTCGTCGCGACCGGCGAGCGCCGGCTCCGCAAGCGCCAGGCCGTGCTCGGCGACTACGACGCCACCCGCTACGCGCAGCGCCGAGAGTGGGCGACGGCGAAGGACGGCACCCGCATCCCGATCTCGCTCGTCTACCGGCACGACCTCGTCGACCTGGGCGAGCCCGCGCCCACGCTGCTCTACGGCTACGGCTCGTACGAGGCATCCATGGATCCGGGGTTCGGCATCCCCCGCCTGTCGCTCCTCGACCGCGGCATGGTGTTCGCGATCGCGCACGTGCGCGGCGGCGGCGAGATGGGCCGGCTCTGGTACGAGCACGGCAAGAAGCTCGAGAAGCGCAACACCTTCACCGACTTCGTGGCCGCCGCGCGGCACCTCATCGACCAGGACATCACCTCGCCCGACCGGCTCGTCGCGCAGGGCGGCAGCGCCGGCGGCCTCCTCATGGGCGCCGTCGCGAACCTCGCGCCGAAGTACTTCTCGGGCATCCTCGCCGAGGTGCCGTTCGTCGACCCGCTGACGTCGATCCTCGACCCCTCACTGCCGCTCACGGTCATCGAGTGGGACGAGTGGGGCAACCCGCTCGACGACGAGGAGGTCTACTCGTACATGAAGTCGTACTCGCCGTACGAGAACGTGCACGAGCACGGCTACCCGCCGATCCTCGCCGTCACCTCGCTGAACGACACGCGCGTGCTCTACGTCGAACCAGCCAAGTGGGTCGCGCGCCTGCGCGAGGTGGGGGCCGACCCCCTGCTCAAGATCGAGATGGCGGCCGGGCACGGCGGCGTCTCCGGCCGATACTCGGCCTGGCGCGAGCGGGCGTTCGCCTACGCGTGGGTCATCGACCGGGCGGGCGCGCACCCGAGCGGCGCGTGACCTCTCCGCCGCTCGTCTCGAGGAGCCCCGCCTACCGCCAAGCCGACGGGGCTTTCGGCGGAACTCCCGGCATGGGCAGCGTGAGCGACGATGTCCGCTTCGTCGTGGTGTAACCCGCCGCCGAGGCGGTGACCTGGACTGAGATCCGCTTGCCGGCATGGGCGACCGTCGGAACGAACGACTTCGCGGTCGCCCCTCTCACGGGCACGCCGTTGGCCAGCCACTGGAACGCGAACTTCGCAGAAGGAGCGGACGAGACCGTGACGCTCATCGCCCTGCCGATGGTGGGTCTGCCCGTGAACGCCGGGCCCGAGATCGCCGGGCCCGAGATCGCCAACGACCCGGGTAGGACCCCGCCAATGCCCTCGACCTGCTTCGCGCGCGCCGCGTACCCAGCCGCCGTTGCCGTCACGCGAACCGAGATCTGCTTGTCGATCTGCGCAGCGGTAGGCGTGAACGAGGAGCGTACGGCTCCGGGAATCGGTACGGAATCTGCCGACCACACGTAGTCGAACTCAGCCTTCTCCGTCCTCGACGTGGCGACGACAAAGAGTTTCGAGCCCACCCTCGGGACTCCGGATACCGTCGGTTCCGCGAAGTCGAGCGTGCCGAGCTTGACGAGCACGGCGTTGTACTGCGTGGAGGACACCTCGACGTAGCCAGGCGCCGACGCCGTCACCTGCACGTTGAGCCAACTCCCGAGTTGGTCAGCGGATGGCGTGTAGACGGGATCGACCGCACCGGGAATCTCCGAACCGTTCTCGAGCCACTGATATCGGAGGACCACACCCGACGTCGACGACGACGCCTTCGCCCGCAGCTCGGATCCGACCGCGGGAGCGCCGACGATCTGCACCCCGCTGAACCCGACTCGCCCACCCGACAGCACTGCGTCGGCTGTGAATACTGCACCCTCCGTGAGTTCGATGATCTCGGCCGACGCGAGATCCCGTTGGTCCCTCCACCACTCGCCCGTATATCCATACCCATCACTCGGACGGAACTGCAGCTTGTACCTGCCCGCTCGGCACCAGTCGAACGAGAACTTCCCGTCGGAGCCGAGAGAGGCAGCATCCTCCGATTTCCAGGTTCCGCCTGACTCTCGGTAGAGGTACGCGGTCACTCCCTTCGTGATCTTCCATCCGGCCTCGTGCGTGATCCGGCCCTGAATCGAAGAACGTCGAACAAGCGATGACTGGTGACCCGACGACACGGCGCCTTGGACCACGGCCACCGGCCCCAGCCGGCTCGAGAAGAAGGCACTGTGCGAGATATCGATCGGGTACGTGCCGGACGGGACGCCCACGATCTCGTACCGGCCCTCGGCATCGGTCTTCGCTCCCGGACTCCGCTGTGTGTCGTCAGCCGGAAGAGAGACGCCGACCGATGCGCCTTGGATCGGCCGACCTGAGGAATCCGTCACCGACCCGGTGATGGACGCCCCCTCGTCGAGGAGGGCGTCCATGCCATCCACGACCGCGTCGCGGCCAACGTCGAAGCGCACCGCGGCGGCCTTCGTTCGGACGCCGCCCCACCATTGATCGAGCCACCTGCTCGGGCGAACATCGACCGAGAACTTGAGCGTGTATCGTCCAGGTCGCAACCCGACGAACGCGTATGAGCCACCGACACTCGAGGTCGTCGTGCCATCCCAGGACTCCCCGTTCTCAGCGGTGCCGTAGGCGGTGACCGTTGTGATCGGCGGCGCGGAACCGTCCGCGACTGCGACGGTGCCGGAGACGGTGGCGCCTGCAGTCATCTCCGTGACGAGACCGTCTACGGTCTCTCCCTCGGCGACGTCGAACCACTCGGCTTCGAACAAGGAGTCACGGTCGTTCCACCACTCGGCGCGGTACGGCTGGCCTGCGTTGAAGCCCAGCGTGTAGCTGCCGGGCGTCGTGCAGAATCGATAGGCGCCCGAGGCGTCGGCCAAGATCGTTCTCCAGCTCCCGCCCCGATGGAGCGAGACCTGGATACTGTTCGAGCCCGGCGCTGTCACCACTCCCGCGATGACCGAGGAAGCGGGCAACTCGGCATCGAACCCCACCAGATCGCTTGCCAACGGCAATGCGATCATCTCGGCATCGACCGGGGCCGAAGCGTTCGGCCACCAACGATCGAGCTTGCAGGCCTCGTCCGCACGGCCGAAGAAGTGGAGCTTGTACTCGTCGCTCTCGAGTCCGACGATCTTGTACCTCCCGTTCGCGTCGGTCTTCGCCCACGTCGAGTCCGATCCCTCGACCTGGCGCTCCGCCACGACGTTGACCCCGGCGAGCGGCCGCCCGTTCGACGTGACGACTCCTGCGATCGAGCCGGCCCGTTCGACCCGGGCATCCACTCCGGTGACGACGCCGTTCTCGGCGACCGTGACCTCCTCCGCGAGCGATGCGTCGTGCCGATTCGGCCACCATTGCTCCTGGTAGGGGCCGGCATACGACGGGACGAACTTGACCTTGTACGTCCCCGGCAGAACCCGTTCGATGCGGTACGTCCCATCTGCGTTGTACCGCACGAACGCCGAGCCACTCCCGGAACCGATCAGGTAGACGCTCACCCCACCGGCGGCACCCCCGTCGGCCGCGACAGCCCGGCCGGTGATCACGCCCGTGGCGATGAGCCGTGCGTTGGCCTCGCGCACCTCGTCACGACCGAGTCGCAGGGATCCGGGGTCGCCGCTGCCCTGTCCCCAGCCGATGGCTTTCCATTCCGCGTACTTGTACTCGGAAAGCGCGCCGACGTAGCCGAACGACAGGTCGTATGGGCCGGGCAGCAGCCCTTCTGCTCGATATCGACCGGCCGCATCCGTAATCACAGAGACCGTCTCGACCGAGTAGTCGTTGTGGTTCTCACCCAAATAATCGAGTGTGACGTAGACGTTTGCCAGCGGGACCCCCTCGAACCCCGTGACGGTGCCCGTGAACGTCCCTGCACCCGATGGCACGACGGCCGACGGCGAGTCGGCCTTCGGCGCGGGTTCCCCCGGCCCCTCCGTCGCGGTCGGGTCGGGCAGTCTCCCGGCCGTTGCGGGCGCGACTCCGGCGGCGAGGAGCAGGATCGTGAGAACGACGGCGAAGGCTGCGCGGACGGCAGCCTGCGTCGGAACGGGTCGGGGCAACGGCACTCGCAGGGGCACTCGGGGTTCGGGTAGGGCGTCGCCGAGCCGCTTGGACGACTCGGAGATCAGGGGTAGTCAACACCAGCACCCGGTCCGCGCTCAAGGTCGAAACGGAGTCGAATCACCGGGGACGGCCGCGCCGCGAGACCGGGCGGTGCTACCGCACCACCTCGTACGTGATGTGCGTCGCCAGCGGCGTCGCGAGCACGTCGATCGGCTTCAGCGCGATGCCGGAGCCGCCGGGCGCTTCGCCGCCGATCGTCACGCCGTCGAAGAGCCGCTCGCCGGCGCCGAGCGTGATCGGCGCCACGCTCAGCACCAGCCGGTCGAGCACGCCCGCGAGCAGCGCCTGCCGCACGGTGCTCGCGCCGCCGGCGATCGAGATGTGCCCGTCGGGGCCGGCCGCCTCGCGCGCCCGAGCGAACGCCTCCTCGATGCCGCCCGTGACGAAGTGGAAAGTCGTGCCGCCCTCCATCTCGAGGGAATCGCGTTCGTAGTGGGTGAGCACGAACACGGGCGAGTGGTAGGGCGGGTCCTCGCCCCACCAGCCGCGCCACGAGTCATCCGGCCACTCGCCCCTGATGGGCCCGAACATGTTGCGACCCTGGATCACAGCGGCCACGCCGAGGATCGTGTCGATCACCGGCTGACTGGAATCGGGGTCCTCGAACATCCAGGCGTGCAGGCTCTCGCCGCCCTCGCCCAGCGGATTCTCGAGGGTCTGGTTCGGCCCGGCGACTAAGCCGTCGAGCGAAATGGTCAGGGTCGCGACCACGAGGCCGTCGTCGATGCTCATGCGCGCGAGGCTACTCCGAGCCGCCGACGCGGTGAAGACCAGTCCGCGTCAGGTCGGGCCGACCAGTCGCTGAAGCCGCACGGCGAGCGGCCTACCAACCCCCGAAGGCGTCGTCGAGCGCGTCGCGCTCCTCGCGCCGCTGCCGCACCTCGTCGAGGTCCTTCAGCAGGTCGGACGCGACCCCCGCCATGCGGTCATCACGCTCGGCGATGTACGTCTCGTCGACCTCGATGTCGGGCCAGTCGCGTGCGAGGCGCTGCTCGATCGCGTCGGAGAGCTCGGCCCACGCGTCTTGGCGGGCTCGCTCGGCGAACTCCGCGAGATACTCGGGGTCGCCCCGGAGCTCGCCGAGGCGGGCTGCGACGGCCTCGTTGATGCGCTCACGCAGTCGGAGGTTCCAGGAGTCCGACCGGTGGTAGTCGTGCTGGTGCGCCGAGCGCCCCTCGCGCTTGGCAGCCGACTCGCGCTCGGTCTCGGCCCATTCGGCGACCTGGTCGAATTCGTGGATCAGCTCGCGCAGCACCTCGCGGGCCTCGGCCGACGCGCGCTCGGCGTCGAACGGCTCGTCGCCCCGCAGGGCCCGCACGATGATGCGGTTCTTCAGCGCCATGCGCCCGGCGGCCTCGGCCACCAGGAGGCCTTCGTTGTAGGTCTCTTCGAACGTCAGCGGCTCGGCCTCGGGCAGCGCGCTCCGGTCGAACGGCTTGAACCGTCGACGCCTGCGCTTGCCCCACCACGCCATGCCGTTCGCCCCTCGCTCTCGAACGCCTTCCTCGACGGTCCGTTCGGTCGAAGACCGAGCCTACCCCGGGCGGGTGACGCGGCGGCAGCCCGCCGGTGTGGGTGGTGCGACGTAGCGTGCATGGCATGGATCGGGCGGATGCCGCGGCCCGCACGTGCGGGCTCCTCGACCCCTCGGGCGTGGCCTGCGGGGCTCCTGCGGCGACCCCCGCGATGGCCCTGTGCGCGCACCACCTGCTCGAGGCCTACGACCTGGTCGCCGCCGAGGTCGGCGTCACCGACCTCGCGCCGGCGCCGTGCTCGGCCTGCGGATGCCGCGTGGGCGTGCGCTATCCGTCGGGGTGGCTGTGCGCCGACTGCGAGTGGCGGCTGGGCGAGGCGCCCGACGGCGAGCTGACGCCCGTGCGGGTCGAGGTCGTCTACTACGTGCGCTACCGCGACCAGGTCAAGATCGGCACGTCGGCGAACCCGAGGCAGCGGCTGGCGAGCATCCCGCACGACGAGGTGCTCGCGTTCGAACCGGGCGGGCGGCGGCTCGAGCAGCGTCGGCACGTGCAGTTCGCCGACCGCCGGTTCGCGGGCACCGAGTGGTTCGCGAAGCACGCCGAGCTCGACGAGCACATCGAGGCCCTGGCGCTCGGCGTCGACGACCCGTGGGCGCAGTACGACCGCTGGGTCAGCCGTCGGCACGCGGCGCGAGGCTGAGGCCGGCCCGACCGCCCTGCACGTGGCGCCCGGCGCCTGACGCGACGCGCCCAGCACCCACCGCCCCGCGCCCTGCACCCAGCGCCCCGCGCCCTGCACCCATCGCGACGCGCACCGACATCCGGCGCCCGCGCCTCACGAAATTCAGGAGATCCGGCCCGAAGCCGGCCCCACGGAGGCCATCGCCCGGGATCTCCTGAATTTCGCGAGCACGCGTCTAGGCCATGCCCTCGGCAGTCTGCTCGAGCTCGGACTTCGGGCGGTCGCGCTGCGTCGCGATGGCGGTGCCCGCCGCGCCGCACACGATCGCGATCGCGACGACCTCCACGAACGTGAACGTCTCGGAGAGCACGAGCCAGCCGAAGATCGCCGCGATCACGGGGCCGAAGCTCGTGATGATCGCGTAGAGCCGCGGCGAGATGCGCCGCAGGATGAACGTGTCGAGGCTGTACGGCAGCGCCGACGACAGCACGCCGACGCCGAGGAGCAGCAGCACGACCGTCCAGTCGATCGCGCGCGCATCGAACGTGGCGACGGCGAACGGCACGAGCAGCGCGAGGCTCACGATGCTCGCGACCGTGAGGCCCTCGAGTCCGGGCAGCCCGACGGCGACCCGTCGCGTCAGCAGGATGTAGAGCGCCCAGGTTGCGGCGGCGGTCAGGGCGAGCGCGACGCCCCAGGGGTCGATGGATGCGGCATCCGACGATCCGGGCCCGATGAGCAGCACCACGCCGAGCCCGGCCGCGAGCGCGCAGATGCCGTCGAGCCAGCGACGCGACGTCGCCAGGGCGATGGCGAGCGGCCCGAGGAACTCGATCGTCGCCGCGATGCCGAGGCCGAGCAGGTGTACGGCCTCGTAGAACGAGACGTTCATCACCGCGAGCACGACGCCGAGGGCGATGGCGGGCCACAGCCGCGACCAGTTGAGTTCGGCCCGCTTGGGGCGGTAGAACGGCAGCACCACGACGAGCATCACGAGCTGGCGCACCGCGACCACGACGAACGAGCCGACCACCGGGATCACGAGCCCCGCCAGCGACGATCCGAAGTTGATCGAGACCTCGGTGCCGAGCTGGGTCGCCGCGCCCGTGAGCCGTCGGCGCTGCAGCGCGGCATCCGTCATCGTCGTGTGGGTCTGGTTCGGCACCAGACGACGATACGTGCAATTCCGGAGGGCGGATGTCACGGGCGGGCGCTCGTGCCGTCGAGCGGCCGCGCGGGATGCCGCGCAGCGAAGGGCGTGCGGACCGGACCGCTCAGCGAGCCGTCACGTCGGCGAGCGCCGCGCGCAGATCGGGGTACCGGAAGGCGAAGCCCGCCTCGGCGAGGGTGCCCGGCAGGACCCACCGGCTCTTGAGCACCAGTTCGGGCTCGGTGCGCAGCACCCACATCGCGGGTTCCAGCATCCACCGCCGGGCCGGGAGCCCGATCGGTGCGCCGACGGTCTCGCGCATGAGCCGCATCACGGTGCGGTTGTCGGCGGGCTCGGGGCTGGCGAGGTTCACCGGCCCGGAGAGGTCGGGCCGTTCGCGGAGGAACCGGATCGACTCGACGACGTCGTGGAGGTGGATCCAGCTGAACTTCTGGAACCCGCGCGTCCGATGCCACCCGGCCCGGCCGTCGCCGGTGGGATGCGGTCCGATACCGCGGTACCGGCGATGCGCGAACCAGCGCCCGTCGATCTGCGGACCGCCGAGCCCGATGCGCGCGAGCCGGGACAGCGTGTTCGTCGCCGGTCCGTCGCCGAGCACGATCGCCATCCGGAGCGCGATCCGGCGGGTGCCCGGGAGGTCGCCGGCGAAGAACTCCCGCTCCCACTCGCGTGCGACGTCGACCGAGAATCCCTCGCCGTACTCGCCGCCCGCCTCGGTGTTGGGGCGATCCATGGCATGTCGGTAGATCGTCGCGGTCGACGCGTTGAACCACACCGCCGGGGGCGCGTCGGCGTCGCGCACCGCCTCCCGCAGGGTCCGCGTGGTGTCGACCCGCGATCGGAGGATCTCGTCGCGATTCGCATCGGTGTACCGGCAGTTCACGGACTTGCCGGCCATGTTCACGAGCACGTCGGAGCCGTCGATCGCCGCAGCGATGCCGGCGGTGTCCGACCAGGTGAGCTCGCCCGTGCGCCCGATCCGTCGCACGACGTACCCGTCGTCCGCGAGCGACTCGGCGATCGCCGCCCCGACGAATCCACTCGCGCCCGCGACCACGGCCACGGGCTTCCGCGGCGTCGTCTCCCCCATCAGTTGATGATCTCGCCGCGCTCGTCGGCGCGGAGCTCGGCGAGCCGGTCGCGCCAGGTCTGGAGCGCCTCGGAGGTGAGGCGGGTCCAGTCGACGACCTCGCCGACCACCCTCAGGGGCGCTGCGCTGCGGTACGACCGGGTGGGGTTGCCCGGGAACTTCTTGTCGGTGACGTTCGGGTCGTTCTCGAACGGGCCCGTCGGCTCGACCTCGTAGACGCGCGGCTCGCCGTCGCCCGCCGCGAGTTCGGCCGCGAGCCCCGCGCCGTCGCGGAGCGCCGTGAAGTAGATGTGGTTCATCACGACCTCGGGCCGGTAGTTCGATCGGTGGCCCGCCGTCAGCAGGTCGCCGACCCCCAGGTCGGCCTTCGTGCCGTGATAGAACGGCCCGTCGTCCAGCGTCTCGTCCACTGCGCCAGTGTAGGCCGCGGGTCCTCGCCGGGGGCTGGCCGCCCGGGCGATCCGTCGACTCGGCGACCTCCTGCGGCGACGCTCCCTGCGCTCAGCGCCCGGCCAACCGCGCCCTGGCTGCAGCGAGCGCGGTACCGGTGCCGGGCGACGGCACCTCGGCGACGACGAACCCGTCGCGTCGCACGAGGTAGAGGCGGTCGTGCCGCAGCCGCGCGTGCGGGTCGACGCCGAACGCGTGCCCCTCGACGCCGAGCTCGTCGGCGACGCGGCCAACCGCGCGTTCGGGCACGCCGTAGCCGTGCACCTGCCAGCGCATCGTCTGCAGGGCCTCGAAGTTCGCGCCCGACCACGGCAGCCGCACGCCGAGCACGCCGTCGTCGGGTCGCTTCGGCTGCACGGCGACCTCCGGCATCCGATACCTGATGCGGGTCTGCGACACGAAGCCGAACGCGCGCGGCAGGCCGACCAGTCGCGGCAGCACGCGCAGCGCGGCGGGCCCCACCGCGGGGATCACGCGCGACCGGACCCTCCGGGCGAGCGGCGAATCGCTCGTGACGAGGCCGAAGAGCCGGTCGGTCGTCTCGACCAGGGTCTTGCCGACCGGTCGTCGCTCGGCCTCGAACCGGTCGAGCCGCGACTCCGGCATGCGGCCGACGAGCACGTCGGCGAACGCGCAGGCGAGGTTGTGCGCGTCCTGCAGGCCGGTGTTCATGCCCTGCCCGCCGACCGGCGAGTGGATGTGCGCGGCATCCCCCACGAGGAAGCACGGCCCCTCGCGGAACCTCGCCGCGAGCCTGTGGTGCAGCCGATAGGTCGTGAACCAGTCGGACTCGTCGTACTCGACGCCGAACTCCCGGCGGAACACCGCGCGCGATTCGTCTTCGGATGCCTCGCCGTCGGCGCCGAGGTCCTCGTCGCGCACGACCCCGATGAGCCGCGCGCGGTCGCCGCCCATGCCGAACCCGAGCATGAGGTGGCGCTCGCTCACCCGCACGTTGATCGCCTGCGGCTCGAAGCCGCGGGCGCCGACGGCATCGGCGAGCGTGAACGTGAACGCGTTCGTCTCCCCCTCGAACGGGATGCCGAGCGCACGCCGCACCGCCGAGTGCGCGCCGTCGGCCCCGATGCAGTACCTCGCCCGGACCACGACGGTCTCGCCGGTGCCGGCGCCTGTGCCGCTGGCGCCGCCGGAGCCGGCGCCACGGCCTGCGCCGTCGCCTGCATGCGACGGCGTCGACAGGGTCGCGATGACGGATGCCGCAGCCCGGCCGACATCGCCCGACCCGCCTTGCTCGACCTCGAGCCGATCGAGACGGTGCTCCCACCTCACCTCGCGACCGAGCTCGCCGAGGGCGTCGACGAGCAGCCGCTCGTTGGCCGACTGCTCGAACACCGTGATCTCGGGGAACGGCGTGACGTCGCGGCCGGCCAGGCCGAGGTCGAGGCGGCCGAGTTCGCGATGCCCTGCCCCTGGGATGAACGTCGTCGCGGGCGAACGCCGCTCGAGCACGCGGTCGACGAGCCCGAGCTGCTCGTAGAGCTCCATCGTGCGCGCCTGCACGACGAGCGCACGGGACTCGCGGGTGGGGCCGGACTTGCCGTCGACGACGACCGCATCGACGCCGAGGCGGGCCAGGCAGACCGCGGCCATGAGACCGCTGGGGCCGGCCCCCACGATCAGCACGTCGGTTCGAACCTCGCGGCTCATGGGTTCCACTCTCGCACCGGCGGAGCCCTCGATGCCAGACTCTCACGGGTGGGGGACACGGATTCCGAGCCGGCGAAGACCGGCGACTCGCTCGTCACGGTCATCGTGGCGCTCATCGCGAACGCGCTCATCGCGGTCGCGAAGTCGGTCGCCGCGGCGCTCACGGGATCGGCATCGATGGTCGCCGAAGCGGCGCACTCCTGGGCCGACACGGGCAACGAGGTGCTGCTCGTGATCGCCGAGCGGCGGTCGGCGAGGCCGGCCGACGCGCGGCATCCGCTCGGCTACGGCAAGGACGCCTACGTGTGGTCGATGTTCGCGGCGTTCGGGCTGTTCGCGGTCGGGTCGGCCGTGTCGATCCAGCACGGCATCGCGGAGCTCATCGACCCCGAGCCGGCGGGTGACTACGGCATCGCGTACCTCGTGCTCGGCATCTCGTTCGTGCTCGAAGGAGTGTCGTTCACGCGCGCGTACCGCCAGGCCCGCGTCGATGCCCATCGACGGCGCACGGGCACACTGCACCACGTCGCCCGCAGCTCCGACCCGACGCTCCGGGCGGTCTTCGCCGAGGACGCCGCGGCGCTCATCGGCCTCGCGATCGCGTTCGCGGGCATCCTGCTGCACCAGCTGACGGGGTCCCCCGTGTACGACGCGCTCGGGTCGATCGGCGTCGGCGTGCTGCTCGGCGTCGTCGCGGTGCTGCTGATCGCGCGCAATCGTGCGTTCCTCATCGGCGAGGCCGTCTCCGACGAAGTGCGCGACGCGGCGCTGCGCGATCTCCTCGGCTCGCCCTCCATCGAACGCGTCGCGTTCCTGCACCTGGAGTACATCGGTCCGGGCCGAGTGCTGCTCATCGCGGCCGTCGACCTCGTGGGCGATCGCAGCGAGGCTGATGCCGCGCGCGAACTCCGAGCGCTCGAAGACCGCCTGCAGTCCGACCCCCGCGTCGGCCTGGCGTCGCTCACGCTCGCCGCACCGGGCGGCCCGTCGCTCATGCCGACCGCCGGCGCCGAGTGACGGCTCCGGAACTCAGAGCAGCACGTCGGATGCCGCGTGCAGGCGCCGCCACCCGGTGGCGACCGCGGTCTGCGGCAGCACGTCGGCGGCGACGAGGTCGGGCATCACGAGGCCGGTGATCGCCGCGATGTCGGCGATCGGCACCTGGAACGTGCGGAACGGCCCGAGCGGCGGCACCTCGCCCGGTGCCGGTGAGACCACCTGGCTCGTGTCGACGAGCGGGGTCTGGTCGAGCACGAACCCGGCCGCGGCGAGTTCGCCGTCGCCGTCGCCGGAGGCGCCCGCCCCGCGGTTCCAGGCGGCGATCTTCCAGAACCGCAAGGGGATGCGGATGCCGCGGTACGGCGGGTCATCGGGCCCGAGCACGGGCGCCGTGAACACGCTGAGCCGCAGCCGGTTGGCCTGCGCGTGCTCGAGCACGTGGTCTTCGAGCCCGAGCCACAGCTCCTCGGACTGGTTGAACCCGCCCGCCTGGGGCGCTGCGTTCGTGTAGTGGAACGTGTCGCTGTTCGCGCGCGCCGCGACCTCGGGCGTGCCCCACACCGGGTCGCGTCGACGCACGAGATGCCCGCGGTCGAGGTCGTTGGACGCGTAGACGGCCGGGCCGGTCTGCCAGTCTTCGGGCACGCGCTCGTCGAAGCGCCAGTCGTCGCCTCGGGCCACATCGACCAGCGTCGCGCCGTCGATGTTCACTCCCGTGACGCGCGCCAGCCGCCGCACCGAGTCGAGGACCACGGTGAAGTGCACGTAGTCGAGGCTGACGGATGCCGCGGCCTCCGCCCCGATCACGCGCGGAAGCGCGGCGCCGACACCGAGGAAGCGTTCATCGAAGCCCATGCGCCAACCAGATCACAGGCCGCCGACATGGTGGGGCCGACGCGCCAGCCGCCCGTCGTCGGCTGGCCTCACTCGAGCTCGCGCAGGCGCGCGGCGACCCCGCGGCCCTGAGTGGTCTTGCGTTCGGCCCCGACGGCGATCGCGAGGAGCACCGCGCCGGCGGTCGCGAGCGTGATCCACCAGGGCATCGCGCCGACGGTGCGGTCGATCTGCGCGGCGAAGACCACGATGTTCTCGATGGGCAGCACCAGCAGTCCGAGGATGAACGGCGCCGCGAGCTTGCGCGCGGAGCCGACGAGGATCAGCACGAGGGCGAGCGCGATCACCATGATCGGGCGATAGAGCTGCGGATCGGTCGCCGTGGCGAGCACCGACGGCAGGAGCGTGAGGATGATGCCGGGCGCCAGCAGCCGCCACGAGCCGCGGAACCCGACCGGCCATGAGTCGAAGGTCGCCCTCGGCTCGCGCCATCCGTCGCGCGGGCGCAGGCACAATACCCCGGCGACGAGCACGGCGACCCCCAACGGCAGGGAGAACACCTCGACGCGGAGGTCGCGCTGGCTCCAGCCCGAGACGCCGGCGGCCCACGCGATGACGTAGACGAACCAGAACGGCGGCATCACCGGCCGGTGCAGGCGATCGCGTGCGGCGAAGACCACGGCGGTGACGAGGAGCACCGCCATGAGCGCCCAGAGCGTCCAGATCGAGAACCAGTCGCGCTGGGTCGCGAAGATCGGCCCGAGCGCGAGGTAGACGAGGGCCGGTGCGCCGAACCACCGGCTGCGCTCACCGAGCGAGCGGGAGTCGACGGATTCGCGTCCGTCGCCCGACGCATCGGTCGGGTCGGTACCGGCAGCGGCGGCCGTGCCGACGGAGCCGGCAAGACCGACCGCGGCGAGGCCCGCGAGGAGCGCCGCGATCACCGCGACGGCGAGCACCGGCACCATGACGGGCGTCGTCCAGTCGGGTGCCGGGTCGGCCCCCAGCGCCCAGCGCACGCCTTGGATCGCGCCGGCGGAGGCCGCGACGACCGCCGCCGTGAACACGAGCGGGCGCACGACGCCCAGTCGCCGCATGCGCTCGCCCGTGTCGGTGCCGAGGAACGCGGCAGCGGCGAGCAGGAGCAGCGCACCGGCCAGGAGGCCCAGCGTGCGCCACGGTGCGACGTCGGACTCGGAGCCGAGGGCCGCGAGCGCGACGAGCGAGGGCAGCACGGCGACCGCGAGGCCGCTGGCGAGGAGCTCGCGCCCTCGGCCGCGCCGTGCGAGCATGACGGTCGCGACCGTGATCGCGGCGACCGCCGGGGGAAGCGTGTACGGCTCGATGACCGCGACGCCGCGGATGGCCCAGACGCACCAGAGCGCACCGGTCCAGGCGGCCGCGGCGAGCCACCAGCCGTATCGTCGCCCGGCGACCACGCGCATGGCCGCGGCGCCCAGGCCGATGATGACGAGCACGACGGCGGCCGTGCCGAGGCCGGCCGCATCGCGGAGGATCGACAGCAGCACGGCGACGGCCGCGGAGACGAGCGCACCGACCTCGAACCAGAGCCGAGCGACTGCGGCGTCCGCCGCGGTGATGCCGCTGCGCAGCATCGCGCGCTCGAGGAGCGACGTCAGCGGCAGTGCGACCGCGACGAGCACGGCGACGATGGGGAGCGCCACCGGCGACCCGCTCGAATCGAGGGTCGCTGCGCCGAGGCAGATCACGACGACCGACAGCGCCGGGACGATCATGGCCGCGGCCGCGCCCCGCACGAACCGGTTGAGTCCGGGGCGGCGCGTGAACACGAGCGCGACGGCGAGCGCGGCGATGACGGCCGTCGAGAGCGCGGTCCACGCGCTGCGTTCGAGGAGCACGGTCGCGATGCCGACGAGGAACGGCACGAGCGTGACGACGAGGATCGCGTACCACGAGCGCGCGTCGAGCCGACGCACGAGCGTCGCGGCGAGGGCGACGAGCGCTGCCGTGGTCGTCGTGAGGCAGAGCACGGCCACGGTGTCGACGCCCCCTCGAACGAGCGCGGTGGCGAGCAGCACGAGGGCGTAGGCGTAGGCGACGCCGACGTGCACGGCCCGGACCGGAGCCGGCACCGTACGGGACACGAGCAGCATCGCGGCGACGATCACCGCACCGAGCGGCACCGTTACCGCGGCGTCGGCCCAGCTGAGCAGCGCCGCCACGAACAGCGCGAGGTGCGCCGCGGTGATGAACGGGGCTCGGACGGGCAGCGGGGCGCGCGCGATCGGCGAGGCGGGAACGACCACGGCGAGCGAGGCCAGCACCGAGACCCCGATGCCGAGGCCGACTTGCGCGACGATCGAGAGCGCGGGCCACGCGACGAACTGCAGCACGGCGGCTCCGGCGAGCCAGAGCGCGAGCGCTGCGAGCCCGGTGCCGGTCCAGGTTCCGACCCCGGCCAGTCGATCGCGGCGCGTGCGCCAGGCGAGCACGCCGACGCCGACCGCCGATGCCGCGACGCCCATCAGCGCGGCGAGCGCCCAGGTCGAGGCGTCTTCGGTGAAGAGCTCGCTCCCGAAGCGGCGTTCTTCGCCCCGGCCCGGTTCGGGCAGCGAGCCGACGAACAGCACGCCCACGCGGGCGAGCACGAGCGTGAGCAGGTACGCACCGAAGCTCGCGCTCAGGAGCAGCACGCCGAGGGCTCCCCCGCGCAACGGTTGTGCGAGCAGCCCGCCGGCCGCCGGCACGAACGAGGTGACGGCGAGAGCGACGGCGGCCGCGACCGGGATGAGCGTGAGCAGCCACATCGAGTGCTCGCTCGGAAGGCCGAGCAGGAGGGGTGTGATCGCGACGGCGCTCGCGCAGAGCACGCCTCCCGCCGCGCTCCAGAAGCGGCGGGCGCCGGTGCCGACGGCGATGAGCGCGCACGCGCCGAGCGCGACCAGCAGCAGCACCCGCCCGAGCTCGCGCTCGGGGGTGTTGCCGAGGAACGGCAGCTGCACGAGCACGAGCGCGATCGACAGGAGCTGCAGCACGGTCATGGTCGCGCGCTCGGTGCGGATGCTGCCGCCGAATCGACCCGCGGCCCGTGGCGCGAGCAGGTTCGCCACCAGCGCGACCGCACCTGCCACGACGTGCCCCCAGGCGACTGCGAACTCGGCGCCCGCGTAACCGAGGAACGCCGGGGTGAGCACGAGGCCCACGAGTGCCGACCAGAACCACGTGCGCATTCGCGTCGCGAGGCTCACCGCGAGCATGATCGCCGAGGCGACGAACGTGCCGAGCGCGGCGAAGACCCACCCGCTCACGCCTGCCGGCGCGACCTCGGCGAGCGCCTGCACGTCGAGCGCGAGGAACACCATGCCGAGCGCGCCGATGGCCTCGCCCGAGAAGACGACTCCGCGCGAACGCAGCACCCACGCGACCACGAAGAACGCGATCGTGACGCCGACGGTCACGAGGGTGCGCACGACCTGCGTGATCTCGGGGTTGAGGAACGTGAAGACGATCGCCGCAACCGCGAACAGCGCCGCACCGGCCACCGCGAGCACCGACTGCACGCTCGTCTGGCTCTCGGGGCGAGGGGCGGATGCCGCGGGCGCGACGGGCGGGGTCACGGGCGCCGCGGGCGCGATCACCGGCGCCGCGGGCTCTGCCGCACGTGCGGGAGCCGCTCCGGAGCCTGCGATCGCGGAGGCATCGACCGACGCGACCCATGCGGGAGGCCCGCCGACCTGGGGTGCGACGACTGCGGCCGGCGTCACCGCGACGGCCGGCACCGCAGGCACCGCAGCGGGCACAGCAGGCGCAGCACCCGCGGCCGCCGGAGCGGTCGGCAGCGCCGAGATCAGCCGCTCGCGCTCGCGCAGCGCCGCGGCGGCCGCCTGCGAGGCCTGCATGACGGCGATCGCCTCGGGCCCGCGGAGGTCGGCGCCGCAGTTCGCGCAGACCGCCGCGGCGAGCACCGCCCGACAGCGCGGACACTCGTCGGTGGCGGTGAGGTAGACCGCCGACTGCTCACTCCAGGTGGACGCCATCCGCGCAGTCTATTGAGCGTCGCGCGCGCCGCTCCGGAGGCGCACACGCGCCGGGGCACGGACTGGCGGTGGCCCGGGTGTGGAGGGCGAGTCCCCATCGGCTGAACGCCGCGACACGGCGGGCCGCGGCATCCGCCCGCTCTCGAACCGGCTCACGCCGGGATCGGCTCGGAGAGCTGGGCGATGATGCGGTCGATCTCGGTGAGCGCGTAGGTCGCGAGCGCCCGCTGCGCGACATCCGTCGGCGTACCCTCGGGCTCCTCGAGGTCGCCGATGACGACGATGTTCTCGTCGTTCAGGGTGTTCGCGGGGGCCGTGTAGTTGAAGCTGCCGACGATGAGCACGCGCTCGTCGATGACCATGAGCTTGTGGTGCAGCTTGCGCACGCCCGTGCCGAGCTTGGTCGTGTAGAGCTCGACGGCCCCGCCCGCAAGGCCCTTCGTCGCCGCCCACTTGGCCGCGCCCTGGCCGCGGTCGAGCACGCCCCGCATGCGCGCGACGAGCGGCCGCAGGCGGATCATCGTGTCGTCGATGCCCGACGACTGCGCGAACGTGAACATCGCGAAGTCGATCGACTGCCTCGCCTTCAGCATCTGCTTCATGATCTCCATCTCGGGGCCGTGCCTCGGGGCGAAGAGCGGCTTGATGCGCACGGCGGGCAGGCCGAACTCCGAGGGCTTCGGCTCGACGCGCTCGTGCAGGTCGCCGAAGGTGCCAGAGCGCATGCGCTCGAACTCGACGAGGTACTCGGCCGCGGGTCGGCGACCGTGCAGCACCACGATGTGGTTGAGGTTCTGCCCCTTACCTGCTCCGGATGTCGCGTTGGTGCCGGTGTCGGTGCGCGTGAAGTTCGTCGAGCCGGTGAGCACGGCGGCCGTCGGCTTGCCCGCGTCGCGCACGATGAACTTCTGGTGGAAGATCTTCGGGTTCAGGTCGCTGACGACGTCGACGCGGGACTTGAGCAGCGCCGCGAGCAGGAACCGGTTCTCGTCGTGCGCCCCGGCGGAGTTCCACGGGTCGGCGATGGCCTTGTCTTCGGTGAGGTAGTCGCCCTCGAGGATGAGGCGCACGCGCACGCCGCGTCTCGTGGCGTCGACGATCGCCTCGGCGATGGGTCGCGAGTCGATCTCCTGCACGGCGATCGCGAGCGTGTGCTTCGCCCCCTCGATGAAGGTGCGGATCGCGAGGTCGAGGTCGTCGGGGCCTCCGACCGTGGTCGGACCGAGGTACAGGTCGACTCCGCCGATGGTGACCGGCATGGCGCACTCCTTTCGTGAGAGTTCCTCAGCACGCGTTCTACGCCCATCGTGCACCCGCCGGATCAGGGATGCCACGGATGTCGGCGCGAGCCGCGGCCCACGCGTCGGCGAACCCGCGCCCGCCACGCGACCGCCGCCCCCGGCCGCCCATCCGGCAGGCATCCGGCCACCCATCCGGAGACGCGGAGCGCCGAAACGGCCGTGCGCAAAGTTGCGCCATGACGCGCACTATCGTTCGATCTACTCGGATCAAACGCGTGAAATGTGCGGCTAATGGTGTTCTTGCGCGTGTTTTTGCAATCATCTCGCGCGTATGCGACGCTGCTCTCAGCTCGCCGAACCCCGCGCGAATCCGAAGGGACGCACCATGAACTCCGACCACCGCACCGCCACCGGTTCGGCACCGGCCGACCCCACCCGCATGCACGCCAACACCGCAGAGGCCGAGGCCATCGTCGACCTCGTGCTCGACTACTCGCGCCGCCGCATGCTCTTGGAGGACACCCCGCTCGACAAGCCCTTCTCCCCCGCCGAGCTCAACCGCCTCGCGGGGCGCACCATCGACGAGCAGGGCATCGGCGCCCGCCGTGCGCTCGCGATCTGGGAGCACGTGCTGGCCCCCGCGTGCATCACGACCGACCACCCGCAGTACCTCTCGTTCATCCCGATCGCCCCGACCAACGCGGCATCGGCGTTCGACCTGGTCGTGTCGGCATCCGCCATCTACGGCGGCTCGTGGCTCGAGGGCTCCGGTGCCGTGCACGCCGAGAACGAGGTGCTGCGCTGGCTCGCGAACGAGTTCGGCCTGCCCGCCGGCGCCGGCGGCGTGTTCGTGCAGGGCGGCACGCTCGGCAACCTGTCGGCGCTCGTCGCCGCCCGCGAGGCGGCGCGGGCGAAGCTCGCCGAGGCCGACCCCGAGGCATCCGCCCCGCGCTGGAAGGTCGTGTGCAGCGCCGAAGCGCACTCCTCGATCGCGTCGGCCGCCCGTGTCATGGACGTCGACATCATCAAGGTCACGCCCGGCCCCGACGGGCAGCTGCGGGGCGACGCCGTGCGCGCGGCGCTCGAGGAGCACGGGGCATCCGTCTTCGCGGTCGTCGCCACCGGCGGATCGACGAACTTCGGCATCGTCGACGACGTCGCCTCGATCGCCGCCCTGAAAGACGAGTTCGACTTCTGGCTGCACATCGACGGCGCCTACGGCCTCGCCGCGATGCTCTCGCCCCTGGCACGCGACCGGTTCGAGGGCGTCGGCCGCGCCGACTCGGTCATCGTCGACCCGCACAAGTGGCTCTTCGCGCCGTTCGACGCGTGCGCGCTCATCTACCGCGACCCGAACCGCGGGCGTGCGGCGCACACACAGCACGCCGAGTATCTCGACACGCTCACCGAGACGACCGAGTGGAGTCCGTCGGACTACGCGATCCACCTCACGCGTCGCCCGCGCGGCCTGCCGATGTGGTTCTCGCTCGCGACCTACGGCGGCGGCGCCTACCGCGAGGCCATCAGCTCGTCGCTCCAGCTCGCGCAGGACATCGCCGCCGAGATCCGTCGCCGCCCCGGCTTCTCGCTCGTGCGCGACCCGCAGCTGTCGGTCGTGGTCTTCGAGCGCGACGGCTGGACGCGCGAGCAGTACGCGGCCTGGTCGGCGAAGCTCCTCGACGACCAGCTCGCCTTCGTCACCCCGAGCTCGCACCTCGGCCGCCCGAACACGCGCTTCGCGATCGTGAACCCGCTCACGACCTTCGAGCAGCTCGTGGGCATCCTCGACACCATGGAGTGAACGGATGCCGCGGCATCCGTCGCTCGCTCAGGCGACGGCGTGCGGATGCCGCGGCTACCCGGCGATCTCGTCGGGAACGAGGCCGGGCAACCCGTCGACGCTCCACGAGTTCTTCTCGACGCGGTAGGCGTCCATGCCGTCGACGCCCTTCTTCTCGGCGTGCAGGCGGATCAGGTCGCGCTCGCCCGTCTGCTCCATGACGGGCACGCCCCACCCGCACGAGTCGCTCACGCGGGTGACGTCGACGACGATCACGGCCCGCGTGCTCGGATGCTCGGGGTGCATCGCGACGACCTCGTCGAAGAGCGCAGAGCCCGCAAGGTGCACCGTGCCTCGGCCGTGCAGCCGCACGATGCGCGGTCGGGCGTCGAACGAGTTGAACATGATGCACACCCGCCCGTTCTCGTTCAGGTGCGCGATCGTCTCGATGCCGCTGCCGGTGTAGTCGACCCACGCGACGCGGTGCTCGTCGAGCACGCTGAACGAGTCGTGGCCGCGCGGCGAGAGGTTGACGTGCCCGTCTTCGCTGAGCGGCGCGGTCGCCACGAACCACATAGGCTGCGCCTCGATCCACGCCTGCAGCCGGTCGTCGATGGAGTCGAAGAGTTTGCCCATGCCGGGCAGCCTAGCCACGTCGGGCGATGCTTCCGCACGCGCCGGAGCCGGCGGTCAGCCGCGAGCGGCCGGGATCGTCTTGCGCATCACGGTCTTGCTCTTGCCGATGTGGCGCTCGAACGTGAACCCGGCCTTCTCGAACATGGCCCGCGTGCCGTTGTGCAGGAACGACGACGACGTCTTCTTGCCGGGCACGAGCTCGTTCGGGAACGAGACCACCTCGCCACCGCCGGCCTGCGCGATCAGGTCGAGCGCACCGTCGAGCGCCTCGCGCGCGACCCCCGAGCGCCGGTGGTCGCGGTCGACGAAGAAGCAGGTGATGCGCCACGGCGCAGGGTTGGCCTCGCCGGCGTCGTACTGCTTGCGGTGGTAGATGTTCGGCAGCTCGATCGGGCTGCCGAACTCGCACCACGCGATCGCGGCGTCGCCGTCGAAGACGAGCGCGGCGTGGGCGACGCCCTCCTCGACGAGCCGGCGCTTGAACGTCGGCCGGTCGACGTCGTCTTTCGCGGTGTGCTCGGTGTCGTCGTGGAAGTACGAGCAGTAGCAGCCACCCCAGACCCCGTTGTGCTTCTCGGCGAGCGCCAGCCACGCCGGATAGGTCTCGGGCGTGAGCGGTCTGATCACGTGCGTCGCCGTCTCGGCCATCTCACCCGTCCTCCGCGTCGGCCCCCATTGCCGGTTACACCGTACCGGGCGGGCCCGACACGCGGAAGCCTCCGCCGCGCACCAGCCCGCGGCGAGCGATGCCACGGCGAGCGGATGCCGCGGCACGCCGCTCACACGATGTTCGCGTTGTCGCGGAAGAGGTTGTCGGGGTCGACCCGCCGCTTGATCTCGCGCAGGCGCGCGAGCGTCGCGGGCGGGAACGCGGCCTCCAGCTGCTCGCGGCCCTGCTCGGTCTCGAAGCTGAGGTAGGCGCCCGACATGTGCGGGGCCATGAGCTGCTTCCACAGCTCGCTCGTGCGATTGCGCGTCGAGCCGATCGCCGAGACCGAGAACTCCACGTCGCGGTGGCCGTAGGCCGTGGCATCCGCCGGCACGTCGTGCACGGCACCGCCCGCCGACCGGATCTGGAAGAAGGGCGTCGCCCCGCTCTCGAGGAACCGGGCGGTGTCGCGCGCGAACTCGGGCGTGATGCGCCCGACGAGGCCGGACTTGGCCGTGGGCTCGCCCTGACCGGCGTGCGCCTGGTCGGATGCATTCGAGATGACCGCCTCGTAGGTCGTGAGGCTCACCTGCTGCCCCACGAGCGGTGCGGCCTCGGCGAGGGGCTGCAGGCGGGCGATGATCGTGTCGGGGTCGGCCGAGTCGATGACCGCCATCACCTGCGCGATCGGCGGCTGCCCCGGCCGCGGGCCGCCCATGAGCAGGGCGCTCGTGACGTCGCGCGGCGAGTCGACGAGCCAGTCGCCCCACGCCTGCAGGAACGCGGCGGTGTCGCTCGCGTCGAAGGCGAGCTGCGCGAACCCGATCTCGCCGATCTCGTCGACCTCGAACTCGAAGGCGGTGGCCACGCCGATGTTCGCGCCCGCGCCGCGCACGGCCCAGAAGAGGTCGGGATGCTGCGTGGCATCGGCCCGCACGATGGAGCCGTCGGCGAGCACCAGCTCGACGGCGCGCACGTGGTCGATCGTGAGGCCGTGCTCGCGCACGAGCCAGCCGATGCCGCCGGCCGTGGCGAGCCCGCCGACGCCCACTCCGCCGTAGTCGCCCGAACTCAGTGCCCAGCCGTGCGGCGAAAGGAACGCGGCGACGTCCATCCAGCGCGCCCCGGCCTCGATGCGTACGAGGCGGCGCGACTCGTCGAGCACCTCCATCGCGTTCATGCGCGAGAGGTCGAGCACGATGCCGCCGTCGTTCGTCGAGCGGCCGCTGATGCCGTGGCCGCCGCTGCGCACGCCGAACGGCACGTCGGGGTTGGCGCGCACGAACGCGAGCGCGTCGGCGACCTCCTCGGGGGTGCCCGCCTGCAGCACCAGTCCGGGCGAGCCGCCGCGCATGTAGGTCGACTTCACGCGCGAGTACCCGGCGTCTCCGGGCTCGATGGCGTGGGCCGCGAGCGACGGCGGCACCGCGTCGTAGTCGATGCCGTCGCGGCGCTTCGAGCGCACCGCGGTGCTGCGCAGCTGGCCTGCGGTCGCGATGGGGCCGCCCGCGGCATCCGCTCGCCCGTCGCCGGCCGACACGTCGGAGGCATCGGGGCCGCCGGATGCCGCCGCGCTCGCGAGCTCGCGCGCCACCGCCTCTCGCAGGGCCGGCGCGACCTCCTCGGCGAAGTGCACGATGGTGCCGGGGTCGTCGCTCGCGAGGATGAACGTGCCGATGCCCTCGTCGAGCACGAGCGCGAGCATCTGCTCGACCCACTGCTCGGCCGGGCCGTCGAACGCGTTGCCGCGCGACGCTCCGGCGCCGCCGGCCCGACCGCTCGTGAAGCGCCCGTTGATGTTGAGCAGGCGCCGGATCTCGCGCGGGTCGCGGCCTGCGGCGAGCGCGGCCTCGTCGATCGTGCGGTTGCCGCGCCCGAGGTCGCCGGGCTGGAGGTAGCCGTACGAGGGCAGCCAGCCGTCGCCCTTGCGACCGATGAGCCGCAGCATGCGGGGCTTCAGGGCGCCGATCCAGATCGGGATGTTGTGGGCGGGCGCGGGCCCCCGCTTCGCGCCGTTCACGTGGTGGTAGGTGCCGTCGACGACGAACCGGGCGTGCTCGTCGACGTCCCACGTGCCCCGGATGACGTCGATCGCCTCGCCCAGCGCGGTCACCGCCTGGCCAGCCGTGAGGTGCGGGCCGCCCATCGCGGCGATCGGGTCCCAGAACCCGCCTGCGCCGAGCGCGAGATCGAAGCGACCGCCGGAGAGCAGGTCGAGGCTCGCGGCGGCGCGGGCCAGCACGGCCGGCGGGCGGAGCGGCACGTTGGCGACGTTGGCCGCGACGTGGATGCGCTCGGTGCGCGCCGCGACCCAGGTGAGCAGCGTCTGCGTGTCGTGGAACGCTGGCTGGTACGGGTGGTCCTGGAAGGTCACGAGGTCGTAGCCCGACGCCTCGCTCAGCTCGGCCAGGCGCACGGCGGCCTGCGGCGGGTCGTTCCTCGGGGTGATGAAGGTGCCGAACTGCAGGTCGTGTCCGTAGTGCATGCTGCTCCTGTCGAGTGGACTGCTTCGATCGTCGCCCATCGGCGCCGCACTCGACAACCGGGTGTAAGCTACTTACTCATGGTAAGCAAGTCCGAAACGGATCTCGTCGCCGATCTCCCGGCGCATCGATCGCGCCTCGAACGGCTCGGGCACATCGACGACGACGCCTGCCGCCGGTTCACGCGCATCGTCGAGTTCGCGGGCCGCAAGTGGAACGCGTCGATCCTGCTCGCCGGGGTGCGCGGCGCACGGCGGTTCAGCGAGTACCGCGGCACCGTCGACGGCATCTCCGACCGGCTCCTCGCCGCACGACTTCGCGAACTCGAGGTCGGCGGGCTCATCGAGCGCCACGTGCGCCCGACGACCCCCGTCACGATCACCTACACGCCGAGCGCCGCGGGCATCCAGCTCGTCGAGGCGCTGCAGCCCCTCGTCGAGTGGGATGTCGCGCACGGCGAGTCGAGCGCACGGGACGCCGGCTGACCGCCTGACAGCGCCGGATCACTCAGCCCGCGAGTCGCTCGGCGAGCCACGCCGCCTGCCGCGGCCAGTGCGCGCCGGCGCCGCCCTCGTGCTGGTTGAACGCGTACTCGACGATGTCGGCGACCGGTGCGACGGTCTCGGGCGTATCCGCGTCGGCCGCGGCATCCGCACCCCATCGGTTGCGCGCGGCGTACACGGTCGACGGCGGGCAGACCGGGTCCATGAGGGCGACCGAGAACAGGGCCGGTGCGGTGGCGCGGGTCGCGAAGTTCGCGCCGTCGAAATACGAGAGCGTGTCGAAGGCGGATGCCGCGGCATCCCGATGCACGGCGAGGTACCGCACGATCTCCTGGTACGGGTCGCTGTCGGTGAGCCCCACGGCGCGTTCGAAGTGGCAGAGGAACGGCACGTCGGGCATGACGCCCACGAGCCCCTCGACGAGACCGGCCACGGCGATCGCGATGCCGCCGCCCTGGCTGCCGCCGCACACGGCGACGCGTTCGGCGTCGACCTGCGGCAGCGAGCGCACGGCGTCGACAGCGAGCACCGCGTCGGTGAACACGCGCCGGTAGTAGTAGCCCTCGGGGTCGTCGATACCGCGCGTCATGAACCCCGGAACCGACGGACCGGTGCCGTGCGGGTCGGCCGTCGTTCCGCCGGAACCCCAGACGCTGCCCTGCCCGCGCGTGTCCATGAGGAAGTAGGCGTACCCCGCGCTCGCCCATGCGAGCCGCTCGTGCGGCAGGCCCCGGCCCCCGCCGTAGCCGTTGAACTCGACGACGGTCGCCAGCGGGGCGGATGCCGCGGCCCCCGCGGGCACGATGAACCACCCGCCGACCGGGTCGCCGCCGAACCCGCTGAACTCGACGTCGTACACCTCGACCGTGGCGAGCGGGCTCTCGGCCCTGGTCAGCCGGGGAGGCTCGGCGAGCGCGCGCGCCCCGGCGAGCGTCGCACGCCAGAACTCGTCGAAGTCGTCGGGCTCGGCGATCTCGGGCCGGTACGCCCGCAGCTCGTCGGGGGCGAGGTCGAAGCGGGGCATTGCGGTCCTCTCGAACGGAACCCGTACGGACTCTCGGGCAGACTCCGGCGGACGCCGCGGCGGGGTTCCACGGCGACGCTCAGCGTATCCGAGCGGGCACCGCTGTCGGGGGCCGGGCACGCCCGGAACGTGCCCCGAACTGGGTCCATCGCGGAAGGAGAGGAGTCCTTCCACCGACGGTTGCGCTCTGCCACGATGAACTGCCCGATGCCCGACCACCCGACCCGACGGAGCAGCATGACCCTCACCCCGCCCGCGCAGCCCCTGACCCACCCTCGAAACGACGCACGGCTGTCCTCGCCGCTCCCCGGGGCGACCCTCGCCGAAGCGACGATCCGGTTCTTCACGAAGTACGCGGTCTTCAGCGGGCGGGCGAGCCGCAGCGAGTTCTGGTGGTGGCAGCTCTCGTACTTCGCAATCACGTTCGCGCTCTACCTCATCCTGATGTTCCTCGCGTACGCCGGGAGCACGACCGACCCGGCCACCGGCGCGACGGTTCTCGGGCCCGGCGCAATCCCCGCGTTCCTCCTGTACTTCGGATGGTCGCTCGCCGTGGTCGTGCCCAACCTCGCGCTCTTCTGGCGACGACTTCACGACACCGGCCGGCCGGGCTGGTACTTCCTCTTCGCCCTGATCCCGTTCGGCGGAGGACTGATCGTGTACATCATCGCGATGCTGCCGAGCAACGCGGCCGGAGCACGCTTCGACCGCTGAGCGGCCCCGCGCATCGGCCCCGGATGCCGAGCGAGCGCGGCGTTCGCCTTCCCGCGGCGCGGCGATCACCGTCCCACGGCGCTCCCTTCCCTTCTTCTCTATGCCAGTTCCGCCTCATCGATGGGGCGGAACTGGCATACCGCTGAGCGAGGGGCGATCACCGGGTCGCCGGTCGTTGCCCGCAGGCTCAGCCGTAGGGCGGACACGGACACGGACACGGACACGGACACGGACAGGCGCGCGCGGACAGGCGCACGGGCGACAGGTGTCAGATCGCGCGGTGGTGAACGAACGGCATGCGCGGGCGGGCGCGCGGACAGGAGTCAGATCGCGCGGTGGTCGACGAACGGCATGCGCGGGCCGCGCTTCGGCTTGCCGGCGACGCCGGCGGCCCCGAGCAGTCGGACGACGCGCTGGCGCTGCCCGGCCCACGGCCGCATCGCCTCGACCATCTCGTCGTCGGTCATGTCGCGGCCCCACAGCGCGTGGCCGAGGTAGTTCGAGAGGTGGTAGTCGCCCACCGCGAGGGCGTCGGGGTCGCCGAAGGCGCGCTGGGCGACCTCAGCGGCGGTCCACACGCCGACGCCGGGCATGAGCATGAGGCGCGCCGCGGCATCCGTCGGACTCATCGCGGCGGCCTCCTCGAGGCGCGAGGCGTGACGGGCGACGATCACGATCGTGCGCGACCGCTGCGGGTCGACCCCGGCGCGGTGCCACTCCCACGACGGGATGCGCCGCCAGACGTCGGCCGTGGGCGCGACCCGCAACGGGCGAGTGAGCCCGGGCGGGACCGGGCCGGGGGCCGGCTCGCCGAACCGGTGCAGGAGGAACCGCCACGAGTCGTGGGCCTGCAGCGTGATGACCTTCTGCTCGAGGATCGCGGGCACGAGCGCCTCGATCACGCGCCCCGTGCGCAGCATGCGGATGCCGGGGAACCGCCGGTGCGCCTCGTCGAGCAGCGGGATGAGCGGGGCGAACCCGCTCGGGTCGTCGTCTTCGCCGAGCACGGCCGGCGCTTCGGCGACCGCCTCGGCCGCACCTTCGCCCCACGCCTGCGCGCGCAACTCGCCGGCCGCAGCCTGGGAGTACCGCACGGTCGCCGCCCCCGAGGCCGTGCGGGTGGTGCGCCAGAACGCGCCGTCGACGCCCCGGTGGAACGTGGGGTCGCCCGGCCCTCGCCGCAGCACGCCGACGGTCCGCGCGAGATCGGTCGGATGCCGCGGGCTCCACGAGTGGGTCTGCTCCGCGATCACGGGCTCAAGTCTGGCCCCGCCCGCTGACAGCCTGCGCAGAACGCCAGAACACGGCACACGGATGTCGGCGGTCGGGTGCAGACTTGGCGCATGTGCGGGCGCTTCGCGAATGACGCAAAGGTCGACGAACTCATCCAGGAGTTCGTGGCCGCAGGCGGCGACTACAGGGACTGGCGGCCCCAGTACTCGATCGCGCCGACCGAGGTCATCCCCATCGTGCGCGAGCGCGCCGACCGCGAGACCGGCGAGATCAGCCGCATGGTCGACGCCGCCGCATGGAACTTCCATCCCGCGTTCCTGAAAGACGCGAAGCGGCCGCAGTTCAACACGCGTATCGAGACGGTCGCCACCAACGGCCTCTGGAAGGGCGCGTTCGCGTCGTCGCGGTGCCTCGTGCCGATGCGCGGCTACTACGAATGGACGGGCGAGCCCGGCAAGAAGCGCGCCTGGTTCCTGCACGGCGAGACGCCGCTGCTCGCGGCCGCGGGCATCTACACGGTGCGCAAGGTCGACGACGAGTGGCAGGTCTCGACGTCGATCATCACGCGCGAGGCACGGGATGCCTCCGGCGAGATCCACGACCGCATGCCCGTGTTCCTCGAGGCCGACTTCTGGAGCGAATACCTCGACCCGGCCAAGCTCGACGAAGGCGGCAAGGCGCACATGGTCGAGCAGCTCGCGGCGGAGTCCGACAAGCTCGCGCCCACGATCTCGACCTACGAGGTCGACCGTCGGGTGAACAACTCCCGCGCCGTCGACCCAGCAGACCCGACGCTCATCGACCCGCTCGAGTCGTAGCCCGCGGCGGGTCCGGGCCCATGCCGCTCGAGGCGATCCGGTCCTACGATGACGCTATGGATCGCCCGGAGATGATCGACTACGTCCGCGCCCACGGCGATGCCGTCGTCAGCACCCTCGCAGCAGACGGCGCACCGCAGTCGGCGTACCTCAGCATCACGGCCACCGATCGCGGGGAGCTCGTGTTCAATGCGCGAGGCGGTTCGCGCAAGATCGCGAACCTGCGCCGCGACGGGCGCATCGCGGTCGTCGTGGGCGGCGCCGACAAGACGACGCTGCAGGCGCAGGGCATCGCCGAGGTGCTCGAGCCCGGCAGCGACGAGGCGCGCCGGGCTGCCGAAGCGTATGCAGCCGCCTTCCCGTGGTTCGGCGGCTCGCTCACGAAGCCCGAGTTCGAGCTCGTGCTCGTGCGCCTCGACTGGGCGCGGTTCGGCGACTACCGCGAGGGCCCGCCCGTCTCGGTCGAGGTCGACCTCGCCTAGGTCACCTACCGAATAGGCCGGAGCTCTCGCGCCCGCGCGCCCGGGTCGGGCAGGATGGGCCTGACGCGGGGAGGGCGACATGACGGATGCCGAGGCGACCGGGCCGAGCGTACGACAGCTGGTGCTGCTGTCGATTCCGGCCATCCTGATCGGCGTGGGCTCGGCCGTGTGCCTCTGGGCGGTCAGCAGCCTGGCCGAACTGCTCGAATCGTTCCTCTGGGACACGTTGCCCGGCGCCTTCGGCGCCTCGGAGGCGACGCCGTGGTGGATCTTCACCGTGCTGACCTTCACCGGCCTCGCCGTTGGCGCCGTGGTGTGGTTGATGCCGGGTCATGCCGGACCCGACTCCGCGACCACCGAGCTCTCGGGCCCGTTTCCCGAGCTCAAGGCACTGCCCTCGCTCGTGATCGTCGTGACGCTGAGCCTCGCGGGCGGCGTGAGCCTCGGGCCCGAGAACCCGATCATCGCGATCAACGCGGTGCTCGCGATGACCCTCATCGGCCGCATGGCGAAGCAGGTGCCGCCCCAGCAGATCGCGGCGCTGGCCGTCGCGGGCACGATCGGCGCGCTCTTCGGCACCCCGGTCGCGGCCGCGCTCGTGTTTACGGGCATGGTCGGCGCGATGAAGTCGGGCGGCTCGTTGTGGGACCGCCTCTTCCTGCCGGTGGCGGCCGCCGGCGCGGGCGCCCTGACCACCGACCTGCTCGGCGGCCAGAAGCTCGCCTTCACGCTCGAGCCGATGGGCGCGCTGCAGCCGATCTACCTGCTCACCGGCCTGGTCGTGGCGGCGGGCGCCGCACTGCTCGGCATCGCGGCCGCCTGGCTGTTCCCCGTGCTGCACCGGGCGTTCCACGCCCTCGGCAATCCGATCGTCTTCACCACGCTCGGCGGCATGGTGCTCGGCCTCCTGGGCATCCTCGGGGGGCCGATCACCCTGTTCAAGGGCCTCGAGGAGACGGGTGAGCTGCTCAAGGACCCGGGCGCCTACGCGACGGGGCAGCTCGCGGCGTTCGCGGGCATCAAGATCGTCGCGATGCTCGTCGCCGCGAGCGCCGGATTCCGCGGCGGCCGCATCTTCCCGGTCGTGTTCGTCGGCACGGCGCTGGGGCTCTTCGCCACCGCGGTGATCCCAGACCTCCCGATCTCGCTCGCGGTCGCCTGCGCCGTGATGGGCATCGTGCTGGCCGCGACGCGCGACGGCTGGATCGCCATCTTCATCGGCGCCGCGCTCACGGGCGACACCGCGGTGATCGCCCCGATGTGCCTCATCGTGCTGCCGGTGTGGCTCCTCGTGACCAAGGCCCCCGAGCTGGTCATCCTCAAGCCGCGCGACGCGATCTCGGTGCGCAACCCCGACCACAAGGGGTGATCTCAGCCGACGGTCACCACCGGTTGCGCACCTCTTCGGCCCACCCCTCGAGCCCGGCGAACTCGATGCGCCGACCGTCGACCTCGACCCAGCCCGAGAAGGTGCCGAAGCACTGGTGGCCGTGCGTGCTGATGACCAGCAGCTCGGTGTCGTTGACGCGATCCCAGAACGGCGCGAACTGCACGTCGAGGCGCGAGCCGCGAATGCGCCACGGCCGCATGAAGTCGCCCGGGTCGTACTCCCAGGCGAGCTCCTCGCCGATCTTGTGCAGGCGCCCGCCGACGATGACGCCGTTCTCGGTCGATCCGGTGCCCTCGGTCCACCGCCCGCCGAACTGCAGCTGCAGCGGCTCGCCGGTCGACGCCGTGCCCGAGGCGGCCGCCCAGTTCCAGGTGAGGCTGTAGGGCCAACGGCCCCTGCCGTGGTCGAGGGCGGCCCACGCGGCATCCGCCGTCACGTCGATGACCTCGTCGCCGAGCACGACCCGGCCGTGCGCCGGCCGCCCGAGGTCCTTCACGGTGTACTGGAACCGCGTCGCAGACCACGGCACCACCACGGCCAGGCAGTCGTGATCGGTCGGCCGGTCGACGGTGAGGTCGAGGTCGAGGCCGTCGGATGTCGCGCGCAGGCGCGTCGCGTCGGCGCCCTCCTCGATGTCGATGCGCAGGTTCGCCGCCACCGCCTGCGCCGGACCGTCGCCCAGGGAGGCCGGAAGCGTCGCACCGCGCCCGAGCGGCACGGTCGCCTCGCGGTTCGCGACCACGGATCCGGTGCGACGGTCGTACGCGAGGATCGCGTGCACGGCCGCGTAGTCGAGCGACGACAGCGTCAGGGCGAACACGTGCGTGGGCGTCATGACCGCCCAGTACTCCCAGCGCTTGTTGCGGCCCCATGTGGTGCGGCCCAGGCCGATGCCCGAGGTGTCGTGCAGCGGCGTGCGGCTCCACCCGACGGCGGCGGGGTTCAGGCGACCGTCGGCCCCGCACAGCGCGACCCGTTCGGTGATCTCGCGTTCAGCGGTCTGCATCTCGATGGACATGCGGGTGCGCACCTCTCCGTGTCGCCGGCACCTCGGCGGGCCGAACCGTGCTGCGACTCTACAAGAACGGTCGAGGGGCTCCGGAACGCGTCCGGAGCCCCCCGATCGGGCGGTCGTGCGGCCGTTCGACCGCACGGGCAAGAACAGCTACAGGCTCAGTCCGTGACCGAAGCGGAACAGCGGGTCCTCCGTGTCGAACGGCACGTCTTCTCGGCTGGCCTCGACGGCGGCCATGCTCGACGGCAGGTCGAACGGCAGCTTGCCGAGGGGCTTCGCCGCACCCGTCAGCACGTCGAGCACCGCGCGGGCGCTCGCGCCGTAGTTGCCCACGATCGCCGCGGCGTCGTCGACGAACGGCGTGAGGATCGCCGGGCGGTCGAGGTGCACGTCGATGACGGTCGGCACGGCCGCGGCGACCTCACGCAGGTGCGCGACGGACTCGTCGGTGAAGTCGAGCGACCCCTGGTGGAAGAAGTTCTCGAACGTCGACGAGCGCTCCTCGAAGGGGGCGTGGGTGCGGATCACCGCGACATCCGCCTCGCCCGGGGTCTCGACGACCGTGCCGTACTCGGCGGCGACGGCCGCGTCGATGCCCTCGACGTAGAGCTTCAGACCGGTCGCGAGCGGCAGCACGGGCGAACCGGCGCCCGTGGGCACGGTGTTGGTGAGCACCGTGATCGAGGCGCGCTGCGCGTCTTCGCCGGCGGCCACGAACTCGTCGGAGCCGACCACGCGCCCGGCGTGCTCGACATCGACGTAGGGCTGGTCGAAGAGCCCGAGCACGAACTTCTCGCGCAGCAGGCGGCGCGCCGAGACATCCAACCGCTCCTCGCTGACGGCGCCCGACTCGACGAGCTCGACGAGCAGCTCGGGGATCGCCTCGCCGCCGAACTGGTCGGCGCCGGCCTCGAGCACCTTGATGACGCGCTCGCGCGGGGTGAGGTCTTCGACGCCCCAGGCGCGTGCCGGGAACGGCTCGCCGAAGATCTCGGCGTCGCTGATGAGTCCCCAGTCGGTGCAGACGATGCCCTCGAAGCCGTAGCGCTCGCGCAGCAGGCCCGTGATGACCGACTTGTTGAAGCCGAAGCCGACCTCCTCGTACTCGGTGCCGACGGGCATGCCGTAGTACGGCATGATCTGGCGGGTGCCCGCCGCGAAGGCGTCTTCGAAGGGCTTGAGGTGCAGCTCGAACTCGCCGCCGGGGTAGACCTGCTCGCGACCGTGCGCGAAGTGCGCGTCTTCGCCGTCCATCTGGGGGCCGCCGCCCGGGAAGTGCTTGGTCATCGTCGAGACCGAGCCCGGCCCGAACGACTCGCCCTGGAAGCCGCGGATGTAGGCGGCGCCCAGCTTGCCCGTGAGCTCGGCGTCCTCGCCGAACGTCGCGACCTGACGGCCCCAACGCGGTTCGGTGGCGAGGTCGATCTGCGGGTGCAGGGCGACGCGGATGCCGACGGCCGTGTACTCCTGGCGTGCGATATCGCCGAAGCGCTCGACGAGCGCCTCGTCGCGGATCGCCGCGAGCCCGATGGTCTCGGGCCAGCTCGAGAACGGGCCCGAGAGCATGCCCGCGAGCGGGTTGTCGCTGAACGAGTGGCGCGGATCGGTCGAGATCGTCACGGGGATGCCGAGGCGGGTCGACGCGGCGAGCTCCTGGAGCGCGTTGTGCCACTTCGCCATGAGCTCGGCCGACGGCGCCGAGCCGAGCACGTTGAAGTGCGTCATGCCCTTGCCGATGACCTGGTCGTGGTTCGAGGGCAGGCCGAACATCGGGTTCGCCTCGGCGAGCTCGCCGTCCTGGCTCATCGCGATCATGGTCTGGAAGAAGAGGCCGGCCTTCTCCTGCAGGGTCATCTGGCCGAGCAGGTTCTCGACGCGCTCGTCGACGGGCAGCGAAGCGTCGCGGTAGGTCGGGTCGACGGGGGCCCCGGTCGAAGCGGATGCCGCGGCATCCGCGTTCTCAGTGGCAGGGGTCTCGATGGTGTCGGTCATGGTGTTACTTCACTCCCTTGATTCGGTAGACGAGCACGGCGCCGGCGAGTGCGACGAGGGCGCCGAAGAGGTAGAAGGTGCTGTAGCCGCCGAGCGACGTGGTGGCACCGAAGGCGATGATTCCCGGGGCGATCACGGGGGCGATCGACTGCGGCAGCGCGTTGGCCATGTTCAGCACGCCGAGGTCCTTCGCGGTGTCCTTCTGGTTCGGCAGCACCTGGGTCGCGAGCGCCGTGTCGACCGACATGAAGGCGCCCGCGCCGAAGCCGATGATCGCCTGCGCGACGAGGACCACGGGGATGCTCGGGGCGAACGCGAGCACGACGAGGCCGAGCACCATGACACCGCCGGCGACGGCGACGAACGGGCGGCGCTTGCCGATCTTGTCGGAGAGGATGCCGCCGATGGGGCCCGAGAGCGCCATCGCGGCCATCGACGCGAGGTTCGCCATGAGGATCGTCGAGATCGCCTCCTGCTCGCCGAGGCCGAACTGCTCGGTCAGGTAGAAGGGCAGGAACGTGGCGATGCCGGCGTACCCGAAGAAGATGAGGAACTTCGTGAGCCAGGTCCAGCCGAAGTCGGGGTGCTTGCGCGGGTTGAACACGAACGAGCCGAAGAACTCCTTGACGCCGTAGCGTTCAGTGGGCTTCTCGGTGAGCACGCGGTCCTTCAGCGTGAAGACGAAGACCATCACGAACACGGTCGCGATGAGGGCGGGCACGACGAAGCGGCTGAGGTCGTCGGCGAGGAAGTTCACGAGGAAGCTGCCGCCGAGGATGCCGAGCGGGGTCGTCAGGCCGATGATGCCCGAGACCTTGCCGCGCGAGTTGACGGGCACCTGGTCGGGCACGGTCGCGGTCGACGCGGCCATGACGCCGTTGAGCGCGGCCTGCACGATGCACCAGCCGAGAAGCACGACCCACACGTCGGTCGCGACGCCGATCAGGGCGAAGGCCGCGAGGCCGACGAGCACGCCGCCGAACATCCACGGGCGGCGCATGCCGAACCGCGAGACGGTGCGGTCGGAGAGCCGGCCGACGAGCGGGTTGCACACGAGGGCGAAGAGCGCGCCGACGCCCATGATGAGGCCGAGCGCGTTCGTGGCCTCCTGTGCCGAGCCGGTGATGTGCTGCACCTTGAAGGCGAGCGAGACGAGGACGGGCGTGAGCAGGGCCAGGAAGAGGCCGAAGTTCGACAGCGCGAGCGTGGGGATGTAGCCCTTGGGCGTCTTGCCGGACTGACCTGCCGCGCCGGTGCTGTCGGCACTCGCGCCGGGCAGTTCGGGGCCGGGCGCACCCGGGGTGATGAGTGACGACTCTGTCATGGTGATTTCCTTCCGCGAAAACCGAGCCGTCTTTGGCTCTCGCATGAGGGTACACGAAACTCGACCGATTGGTAACTGAAATTCGAACGGCTGGTAACGAGCTGTGCGAGGATGGGGAGAAGGCGAATCGGGGGCTGGCATGACGCAGGTGATCTCAACGGATGCCGCGGCGCGCGCGGTCGCGCCCGTCACCCGTGCCGCCGCCACCGCCCGCACCCGCGCGAACATCGTCGCCGCGGCATCCCGCCTCTTCATCGAACGGGGATTCGGGGCGGTCTCGGTGCGCGACATCGCGGCCGAGGCCGGCCTCTCGCATCCTGGAGTGATCCGTCACTTCGCATCGAAGGACGAGATCCTCGAAGCGGTCGTGGCGGAGTTCACCGCCATCACCGAGGCCGAGCTCGATTCGATGCTCGGCCCCGACGGCGACGGCCTGCGCACGTTCGGCGAGGTCGCGAGGCGCAACGCCGGGATCGAGGGCTACCTCCCGCTCTTCTCCGTGCTCGCGGGCGAGGCGACGAGCGACGCCCACCCGGCCCACGAGCACTTCCGCGAGCGCCACGCAGAACTGCGCGCCCGCTCCTCCGTGCTGTTCCAGGCCGCGATCGATGCCGGCGAACTGCCGCCCGGAACCGATGCCATGGGCGAGACCATCCGGCTCGCGGCCGCGTGGGACGGCCTGCAGCTCATGTCCCTCTACCTGCCGGGTCGGTTCGACCTGCCCACGCTGCTCGACGCCCACCTCGCACAACTGCGCGGCGAGTCGGTGCCGCCAGGGCTCGTGCCGTCGTCGCCGTCACTCCCCCTCTTCGAGTCCGACCCGGTCGACGTCGGATACGCGCCCGGCCGCGTGCGCCGCCTGCAGATCATCGCCGACGCCTCGGCGCTCTTCGCGAGCCGCGGGTTCCACGCGACGAGCCTGCGCGAGATCGCCGACCAGGTCGGCATCGGCAAGTCGACCCTCGTGCACCACTTCTCGAGCAAGGAGGAGCTGCTCGCCGCCGTCATCGCCCGACGCGACGCCACCATCGACATCCGCTCGGAGTTCGCCGCCGTCGTCGACCCGCTCAGCGCACTCGACGGCCTCGCCGAGTCGGCACGCATCGCCGCCGACCTCGAACCCGGACTCATCGAGCTCTACGCGGTGCTCTCGGCAGAGGCGGCAGCCCCGACGCATCCGGGACACGCGTACTTCGAGCGCCGCTTCGAGTGGGGCATCTCCCGCTTCACGGCACTCTTCGAGGCTGCGGCGCCGGTGCTGCGCGCCGACCTCGATCCGGTGTTCGAGGCGGTCTGGCTCATCGCCCTGTGGGACGGCCTGCAGCTGCAGTGGCTCTACGACCCGACGAGCGTCGACGTCGCCGAACAGCTCGCGGCACACCTCGCGCAGCTCGCGCGCTGACGCGGCATCCGCTCACTCAGTCGACGGATGCCTCGGGCCGGGCGTCGAGCTCTCCGGCACCCGTCGGCCCGCCGACCGCGAGCTGCCGCGCGAGCCACTCGCGTGCACCCACGAACAGCCGCTGGGCGAGCTCGGTCTGCCCGCCCCAGACGTCGAAGCCGTGCGGGGCGGCGCTCACGATCTCGAACGACACGTCGACGCCTGCCTCGGCGAGCGCCTGCGCATACGCCGCGTCTTCGGCGGCGAACAGCTCGAGGTCGGTCCACGTGAGCCAGGCGGGCGGAAGCCCCGCGAGATCGGTGCGGCGGCCGGGCACCGCGTATGCCGGGACCTCGGCGGCGCCGGGCTCGAAGCCGAGGTACGAACGCCATCCGACGAGGTTCGAGCGATTGTTCCAGACAAGATGGTGACGCAGATCGTGCGACCGATCGGCGGCCGTGCGGTCGTCGAGCATCGGGCAGAACAGCCACTGCGCGGCCACCGGCTCGCCCTCGTCGTGGAGGCGCTGCACGAGCGCGGCGGCGAGCCCGCCGCCCGCGCTCGCCCCGCCGATCGCGATACGGGCCGCGTCGACGCCGAGCTCTGCGACGTGCCCGACGATCCAGGCGTACGCGTCGCGCACGTCGTCGTTCGCCGCCGGGAACGGATGCCTCGGCGCGAGCCGGTAGTCGACCGACACCACGACGGCGCCGGTCTCGCGCGCGGTCTCGCCGCAGAACCGGTCGTCGCCGGCGGCGGAGCCCATCACGAGCCCGCCGCCGTGGATCCAGAGGAGCGCCGACCCGTTCGGCCCAGCCGGCGTGAAGACGCGCACCCGCACCGCCCCGTCGTGCACAACCCGACGCTCGACGCCGTCGACGTGCGCGCCCGGCTGCAGCTTCGACGCACGACCGATGATCGCGAGCATCAGCGGGTTCTCGAGCTTGAGCGTCGGCACCTTCGCGAGTGCGGCATGCAGGCTCGGGTCGATCTCGTCGATCGTCATCGGCGCGATCGGGTCGGGTCGGGCGGTCAGGTCGGGCACGGGCGACTCCTCGGGTTGGTGCCCGAAACTCTACGGCGTCGCCCGCCCGCGACGGAACCGGCCCCGAGGCGGCCGCCCGCGGCATCCGTCAGCCCGTCGAGTAGGCCGGGCTGCAGGAGATGGGTCGCGCGAGACATCCGCCGCACGCGACCCATCGGCATCGAAGGTCAGGACGATCCTGAGGTGGCCTCCTGCAGCTTCTCGAGCACCTGGTCGATGGTGAACGAGGCCGGCTTCTGGCGGGCCGGGAACTCGACGAGCGACTGGAGCATCCTCGCGACGTAGGCCTGCGCGGGCACGAGCAGGAACACCCGGTCGAGGAACCAGTCGTAGTAGGTGTTCGACGTCTGCATCGCACGCTCGAACGGATCGGTGCGCAGGTTGAACAGGCGCGGCACGCGCAGGTGCGTGTACGGCTCGGCCCAGATGTTCAGCGTGCCCTCCGCGCGCTGCTCGAGGAAGACGATCTTCCAGTTGTCGAACCGCATCGCGGTGAGGTCGCCATCGTCTGAGCAGTAGAAGAAGTGCTTGCGCGGGCTCTCGTCGACCGCTCCCGTGATGTAGTCGAGCTGGTTGTGCCCGTCGAGGTGCACCTTGTACTCGCTGCCTGCGAGTTCGGTGCCCGCGGCCAACCGTTCGGCCACGTCGGGGTCGCCCGCGGCGGCGAGCAGTGTGACGAACCAGTCGTTGTGGCTCACGATGCCGTTGAGCACCGTGCCCGCCGGGATGCGGCCAGGCCAACGCACCATCGCGGGCACGCGGTAGGCGCCTTCCCAGTTCGAGTTCTTCTCGTTGCGGAACGGCGTCATGCCGGCATCCGGCCAGCTGTTCATGTGCGGCCCGTTGTCGGTGGAGTACATGACGATCGTGTTCTCGGCGAGACCGAGCTCTTCGAGCAGGTCGAGCAGCGACCCCACGACGTCGTCGTGGTCGAGCATCGTGTCGTGGTACTCCGATTGCCACCGCCCCGCACGCCCCTTGCTCTCGGGCTTGGTGTGGGTGCGGAAGTGCATGTGGGTCGAGTTGAACCACACGAAGAACGGCGTGTCCTCGTCGGCCCTGGCGCGGATGAAGTCGGCGGCCGCGTCGCGGAACTCCTCGTCGACGGTCTCCATGCGCTTGCGCGTGAGGGGTCCGGTGTCCTCGATGCGCTGCGTGCCGTCGTCGTTCGCCCAGCAGTGCAGCACGCCGCGCGGACGGAACTTCTCGCTGAACCCCGGGAACTCCTCGTCGGTCGGGTAGTCGGGGTGCTCGGGCTCTTCCTCGGCGTTCAGGTGGTAGAGATTGCCGAAGAACTCGTCGAACCCGTGCTGGGTCGGCAGGAACTCGTCGCGGTCGCCGAGGTGGTTCTTGCCGAACTGCCCGGTCGCGTAGCCCTGCTCCTTGAGCGCGGTCGCGATCGTGGGGTCCTCGTGCCGGAGGCCGAGGTCGGCACCCGGGATCCCGACCTTCGTGAGGCCCGTGCGGTAGGGATTCTGCCCCGTGATGAACGCGGCGCGGCCGGCGGTGCAGCTCTGCTCGCCGTAGTAGTCGGTGAACCGCACGCCCTCGTCGGCGATGCGGTCGATGTTCGGGGTGCGATACCCCATGAGCCCGTCGGAGTACGCGCTCAGGTTGGTGATGCCGATGTCATCGCCCCAGATGATCAGGATGTTCGGCTTGTCTGACATGCGTTCCCCTCATTCGATGTCGGTCGGGCGAACGTCGTCGATCCCCCGACGGCCAGTCAAGCACCGGCACCCCGGTCGCGGCTACGGTGGAAATGTGGCCGACGACATGGTGCTCATCACCGGGGGAACGTTCCGCATGGGCAGCGACGAGTTCTACCCCGACGAGCGCCCGGTGCACGAGCGAGCGGTCGCGGATTTCCGCATCGACCGGTACGCGGTCACGAACGAGGACTACGCGCGATTCGTCGACGAGGCGGGCTACGTCACGGTCGCCGAGCGGCCGATGGACCCTCGCGACTTCCCGGGTGCCGACCCTGCTTCGCTGGTGCCCGGCGCCATGGTCTTCACGCCCACCGCCGGGCCCGTCGACCTCCGCAACTGGCGCAACTGGTGGCGCTGGCAGCCGGGCGCCTATTGGCGCGCCCCGTTCGGCCCGGGCTCGGGAATCGACGATCGGCTGCGGCATCCGGTCGTGCACATCGCCTTCGAGGATGCCACGGCGTACGCGACCTGGGCCGGCAAGCGCCTGCCCACCGAGGCCGAGCACGAGTACGCGGCCCGCGGCGGCGTCGACGGGGCGCGCTTCGCGTGGGGCGACGAGCCGTATCCCGATGGCGTGCCACAGGCGAACTCGTGGCTCGGGCGGTTCCCGTACGACAACCAGGGCGTCGGCGGCACGGCCCCGGTCGGGTCGTACCCGGCGAACGGCTACGGCCTCTTCGACATGATCGGCAACACGTGGGAGTGGACGAGCGACTACTACACGCCCAGGCACCTGCGCCTCTCGGACTCCCCCGTCGACGCGGGCAAGCGCGAGAACCTGCTCGCCGCGGCGAGCGCGCAGGAGGGGTTCGAGGGCACCCCGCGCCGCGTACTCAAGGGCGGGTCGCACCTCTGCTCGCCCGACTACTGCCTGCGGTTCCGGCCCGCGGCCCGCTCACCGCAGGCCGAAGACACGGGCATGTCGCACATCGGGTTCCGCTGCGCGCGCGACGCGTGACCTTTCTGCGCTCCGCGAATCGAGATGCGCGCCATCTCGCGACGTTCTGACCAGGCGCCCGCACCTGGCACGATCGACTCATGCGCGCGACCTTGAGAAACCTTGCGTTCGAGCCAGATCCGGCGAGTTTGGCGGCTGAGCCAACGGAGTTCAGGCTCCACACCCGGTTGACCGTCGGCCCTGCTGACGGCCCCGGCGAGGAGAGTTTCGACATCACCGTTTGCACTCCCGAATGGCTCGCACGCGCGTGCAGCGCCACCGGTGGCATCTACGACGCCAGGCATCACGTCATCGTCAACCTGGACGAGTTCGACAAGAGGGCCCTTCACGACTGGCTCCTACTCAGAGTCGAGCGCGTGAAAGGGGACAACTGGGCCGAGATCGCGGAACGCCTCGGCCGACTCGGTGCCTGGGAGTTCGAGGACTACCGACCATGAACGAGGGTGCTACTGAAGGATCAGTTTCGTGCACGGCGAAGGATCGCCTTATGTGCGCTCCGCATCTGCGCGGGGCAGTCGAAAGCGGCTTCCAAGGAGTTGAATAATCGGCCACCGCGCGCGTCCGGGCGGCGTGGGAGAATCCATCCCGTGAACTCGCTCCCGCCACCGTCGGCATCCACCGCTCCCGGTTGGTATGTGGACCCCGTGGCCAACGACATGTTGCGGTGGTGGGACGGGGCGGAGTGGTCGGAAACCGAGTTCAAACTCGCCCGACGCGTCATCCCGCCAATCTCGGCCGAGTCCCGTCGCGACCTCTTGCTCGGCCCCATCGGTCGACTCGGATCGCTCTTCAACGTCATCATGTGCGGGGTCATCATCTTCGGCGGTCTCATGATCGCGTTGACCGTCACGCCGTTCGGCTGGGGCCTCGTCGTGGCAGGTCTGGTGCTCGAAGTGGTGTTCGTCACGGTCGCGGTGCTTGTTCGACGATTCGATGTTCCGCAGCGCGTGAACTCGCTGCTTTGGCCCGCTGACAGGTCTCCGAACAAATCAGCCGGACCACCTGAGTAGGCCGAGGAATCAGCATGAACACCGGGCCGCTCGCCGGAGGGGTCGTGCTGCTTGTCGTCGGCGCGATTCGTGCGCGCAAAGGGATCCTCATGCGTGCACGGTGAGGGACCGTCTGTCGGGCGGCGGTGCTGTGACCCACTCGTTAGCTGGGGGATCCCGGCGAGAACCTCAGGATCAGGTAGACGAGCGTCAACCCAAGCCCGATGGGTATGGTCATGCCGCTGACTACGCAGAACGCGAGGAGTGCCGGAAGGGGACCGATTGCGATGAAGAAATCCGAGTTCGACTCGATGCCGAGCGTGGCTGCCGCCCATCCTGCGCTCAGCGCGATAGGGAGCAGGATCGCCCATGCGGGTCCGACAGCCCGGTAGACGCTGAGTGTCCATGATGCCCAGGCGCACAACGCAAGGCCGGCGAGGATCGCGGTTGCCCCTATGACGCCAGCGAGCGCATCATCGTCTGCGGGTACCCCCGAGGTCAGCAACATCAGGAAGAGGGCGCCCCACAAGAAGCAGAACGCCGCAGCCGAGACGATCGCTGCTGCCCCGGTCAGCCCGAGGCTTCGTCCGCGCGCCAACCGTGTCTGCGCAGTGATGGCCATCATCGGAGGTCCTCGTGCCGGCGCTGGATCAGGCAGTGGAGCGTCATCCGCTTCGCCGAGTGCTGACCTTGCCACCGGTGCTCATTCGGCTGACCATCCGGTCGATGCACTGCAGGATTGATAGTCCTCGCGGATCGCTGGTGTTTGCTCCGGGGTCTGGCCGGGAACGGTGAACTGCTCGGCTCCAACGGCGACGACTTCCCATCCTGCCGTTTCCATGCATGCGAGCACAGCGGCGAAACTCTCCGAAGTCGCGGATGCAGCTTCCGGGGGCGGCGCCTGGGAGGCCGTCGGCGAAGGATCCGAACTGGGTGATACCGCCGGAGAGTGTTCCTCAGCGGCAGCGCATCCAGTGAGGGCGAGCAGCATCAGGCAGGCCGTCATGATGAGGGCGGTGTTCGGGCGCACGCGCCAATAGTAGGGCGCGTCCGTGAGCAAGCCCGAGGATGCCACCCGCGTCGCCACACAGGAGACGGTGGGATTTCGCTCGATCTCGTGTTCGCGAATCAGGTACGCACAGGGTTGCCCCAGTCGGCCGATCGGTTGTCGAGGCTGTGGAGCCGGCGCCGAGAATCATCCGTCCCGGGAAGAACCTTGACTCAGAGATCGAATCGGGCGCCTTCGGGACGTGACCGCCTGGTGGCGAGGAGCAGGAGCACGAGTCCCCCGGGCGGGATGACGGCGAGCAGCGCCCATCCGCCGGAGAGATTCGAGTCGTGCAGGCGACGGATCGCGATCGTGAACCCCGGGATCACCGTGGCGACGAGCCAGATTCCGGCGAAGAGCAGGAACACCGCGACGACCGGTGAGTCGGATGCCACCGCAGGCCCCGTGCTGAACAACCCGAAGGGCGCGAACAGCCACGAGCCGAACGGGCCGACCGTCAGCGTCGAGACCGGGGTGCGGCCCGTGATCAACGTCGGGATGAGAATTTGCACGGCGCACCGCGTTCTTCGGCCCGCGTATGTTTGGTCGCATGCGCGTAGAGGTGTTCGTCGGCGGCTGGGAGCACGCGTGCTGCGGCGAGTCCCTCCATCGCGGCGACGCGGTCGCGTGGACCTGCATCGTGGCCCCCGACGGCGGCCTGCACGTGACGCGCCACGATCTCGAGGGGTTGCGTGTCACGCGTCTCGAGGGAACGGTCGTCGACCTGCGGTACGTGGCGAAGGATGGGCAGTCGACGCGCATCGAGCACGTTCCGAGCGGCCGAGCGCTCAGGGGGTTCGACGAGCACGATGATGGCAGGGTCATCGCGATCGATTCAGGCGCGATCCTCACCACCACGTCCGAGAACTTCTTCGCCGTCGTGGAGCCGAGCGCCTAAGGCATCAGTCCGTGTCAGGCGCGGCGCGGCGCGAGGTCGAGCAGCGGCGCGACGCCCTCGGCGAACCAGTACGCCTCCTCGAGGTGCGGGTAGCCCGACAGCACGAACTCGGTGAAGCCGACGGCTCGGTATTCGCGGATGAGCGCGGCGACCTCCTCGAAGCTGCCGACGAGCGCGGTGCCCGCCCCGCCGCGCACGAGGCCGATGCCGGCCCAGAGCCCGGGGTGAACCTCGAGGTCTTCACGGCGCAGGCCGCCGCCGACGAGCTCGGCCTGTTGGCGCTGGCCGACCGAGGCCGACGAGAGGAACGACTCGCGGGCCTTCGCGACGACCTCGGGGTCGAGGCCGGCGACGAGCTCGTCGGCGAGCCGCCAGGCCTCCTCGCTCGTCGGGCGGGCGATGACGTGTGCGTCCGCGCGCGGCGGCGGCCTCCCGCACGCGGGCGATCTTCTCGCCGGCCTGCGCCGGGGGCTCGCCCCAGGTCAGGTAGACGTCGCAGTGCTCGGCCGCGACGTCGATCGCGGCATCCGACGATCCGCCGAGGTAGATCTCGGGCTGCACGTCGAGCTTCGGGATCTGCGCGCCCTCGATCGTGTGGAACTCGCCGTCGAAGTCGACGCGTTCGCCGTTCCACAGCCGCCGCACGATGCCGAGGTACTCGGCGGCGCGGGCGTACCGCTCGTCTTTGCCGATGCGGTCGCCGTACTTGCGCTGCTCGGCGTCGTCGCCGCCGACCACGACGTTCACGCGCAGTCGGTCGCCGCTGTACCGCTGGAATGTGGCCGCCACCTGGGCCTGGAGCGTCGGCGACATGAGCCCGGGGCGGAACGCGACGAGGTAGTCGAGGTCGCGCGTGTGCTGCGAGAGCGAGCTCGCCGCGACCCAGCTCTCCTCACTCCGGCCGCCGGTCGGGATGAGCACGGCATGGAAGCCGAGCTGCTCGACCGAGCGGGCGATCTGCGACAGGTAGGCGATGTCGGGCTCGCGCCTCGCCGGTGCGGCGGACTGCCCCGCGTAGGTCATCGCCGAGCCCTGGCTGAGGTCGGTGCGCGAGTCGCCGGTGAGCGGAATGAACCAGTCGAGGATGATGCCGTCGTCGGCCGGTGCTGCAGCGGTGGTCTCGGTCACGTCGGGAGCCTAATCAAGGCCCGCGAGCACCCATCCGGATGTTGCCGCGCATGACGCGCAAGACTCGCTCCGACGCGCCGCCGACGATCCGCGAGTGGTCACGATCTGCGGCTTCAAGTGCCCGGCATCCAGCAGATCGCGACCACTCGACATCCCGGGCGTGGCGCGCCGCGACATCCGTCTGATCAGGGGTTTCACCACGGAATACCCCGCAAACGGGGGACGGAACACTTCGTCATGTTGCACGGCTCTTATTAGGTAAGGCTATGCTAACCCCCGGCCAATCCGGCCCGACCGCGACCGACAAGGGGAGCCGACCGCATGCGCGATCTGCTGATGAATTCGACCGTGCCCGAGTACACCGAACTTCTGGGCCGTGCGACGGGCCTCGTGGCCGCTCGCGTGGCATCCGTCACGCAGCCGTTCTCGGGCGCGAGCCGCGCCGAACTGCAGCACCTCGTCGACGTGGTCGACCTCGAGTCGGCGGGGGTCGGCACGGCCGAGGCGCTGCGCGAGGTCGACGAGCTCTTCCTCGAGCACGCGATCTGGTTCCACGACCCGGCGTACACCGCACACCTGAACTGCCCGGTCGCGCTGCCCGCAGTGGCCGCCGAGGCGATCCTGGCCGCGGTCAACCCCTCGGTCGACACCTACGACCAGTCCGCGATCGGCACGCTCATGGAGCGTCGCCTCATCACCTGGACCGCGCAGCGCATCGGCTTCGAGCATGGCGACGGCGTCTTCACCTCGGGCGGCACGCAGTCGAACCTGCACGCCCTGCTGCTCGCCCGCGAGTGGACCCTCGCCCAGCACGGCGGCTCGCGCGCCGAGCTGCTGCCGCGCCTGAACATCCTCGCCACCGCGTCGAGCCACTTCAGCGTCGAGAAGTCGGCACTGCTGCTCGGCCTCGGCGACGACGCCGTCGTGAGCGTGCCCGACGACGGCGAGGGGCGAATGGATGCCGCGGCGCTGGCCGCCTCCCTCACCGCGATCCGCGCGGCCGGCCGCATCCCGATGGCCGTCGTCGCGACCGCCGGAACGACCGACCGCGGCGTCATCGACCCGGTCGCCGCGATCGCCGAGCTGTGCGACGCGCACGAGGTCTGGCTGCACGTCGACGCCGCGTACGGCTGCGGACTGCTCGTCTCGCAGCGCCACCGCGGGCTCATCACGGGCATCGAGCGCGCCCGCTCGGTCACCGTCGACTTCCACAAGAGCTTCTTCCAGCCGGTCTCGTCGAGCGCGATCGTCGTGCGCGAGCCGGTCGACCTCGCCGCAGCAGCCTGGCACGCCGACTACCTGAACCCGCTCGAGAACGAGGAGCCCAACCAGGTCGACAAGTCGCTGCAGACGACCCGACGCTTCGACGCGTTGAAGCTCTGGACCACCCTGCGTGCGATGGGCGCCGACGGCATCGGCGAGCTGTTCGACCAGGTGATCGAGCTGGCGCGCGTCGTCGGCGACGAGATCGCGGCCGACCCCGAGCTCGAGCTCGTCGGCCGCTCGCAGCTCAGCACCGTGCTGTTCCGCGTTCGCCCCGAGGGCGCCGACGAGCAGACGCAGGATGCCCTCGTCGCCCAGGTGCGGCGGGTGCTCTTCGAGTCGGGCCGGGCGCTCGTCGCGAAGACCGTCATCGACGGGCGGCCCTGCCTCAAGCTCACGCTGCTGAACCCCGAGGCATCCGTCACCGACATCCGTCACGTGCTCGACCTGGTGAAGGATGCCGCGGCGGCCCTCGTCGACCTGCGCGACGTGGAGGTCGTGGCATGAGCGCCGGCGACGCGCTGCGCCCCGCCGAGGAGGCTCGCGTGCACGACCTCGTCGGCATCGGCATCGGCCCCTTCAATCTCGGACTCGCCTGCCTCGTCGAGCCGCTCGCGCTCGACGCGGTGTTCCTCGACCGCGCCGACGGGTTCGCCTGGCACCACGGCATGATGCTCGACGGCGCGACGATCCAGGTGCCGTTCATGGCCGACCTCGTGACCATGGCCGACCCGACGTCGCCGTTCTCGTTCGTGAACTGGCTCAAGCAGAGCGGGCGGCTCTACCCCTTCTACATCCGCGAGAGCTTCTACCCGCTGCGCGCGGAGTACGACGCGTACTGCAGGTGGGCGAGCGAGCAGTTGCCGTCGCTCCGCTGGCGACGCGACGTCGTGTCGGTCGAGCACGACGAGGCGGCCGACGTCTACACCGTGCGCGCGCTCGACCTCGAGACCGGCGACGTCGAGACCTACCGCGCGCGCCACGTCGTGCTGGGCGTCGGCACCACCCCGAGTATCCCGGCCGCGCTGCGCGACCTGCCCGGCGTCGTGGTGCACAGCTCGGAGTACCTGCCGAACCGCGAGCGCCTGCAGGCCGGCGGGTCGATCACGGTCGTCGGCAGCGGGCAGTCGGCCGCCGAGATCTACCGCGACCTGCTCGGCGAGGCGCGCGGCTCCGGCAGCACCTCCGGCCACGAGGCCGGCGACGGCTACCACCTCGACTGGATCACCCGGTCGCCGCGCTTCTTCCCGATGGAGTACACCAAGCTCACGCTCGAGATGACGAGCCCCGAGTACACCGACCACTTCCACGGCCTGCCGCTCGCCATGCGCCAGCAGCTCGGCCGTGAGCAGCGCTCCCTCTACAAGGGCATCTCGGGCGACCTCATCGACGAGATCTACGACACGCTCTACGAGCTCAGCGCCTCGGGCCCGGTGCCCACGACGCTGCTCACCGACACCGAGCTGCTCGAGGCCTCGTGGGACGGCACCCAGTTCCGGCTGCGCCTGCGGCACGCCCAGCTCGGGGTCGAGCACGAGCGCGAGACCGACGCGCTGGTGCTCGCGACCGGGTACTCGGCGCGGGTTCCGGCGTTCCTCGACCCGGTGCGCGACCGCCTCGACTGGGATGCGCTCGGCCGGCTCGACGTCGCCCGCGACTACAGCATCGACGGCGGCCGCGGCCGCGTGTTCGTGCAGAACGGCGAGGAGCACACGCACGGGCTCACCGCCCCCGATCTCGGCTTCGGCGCCTGGCGCAACGCGCAGATCATCGCCAACATCTGCGGCCACGAGATCTACCCGCTCGAGCGCAGCATCGCGTTCCAGCAGTTCGGGGTGCCGACGGATGCCGCGGGCGGGCCGGGCGTCGCCGGCAGGCCGGGTGCCGCGGGCAGGCCGGGTGCCGCGGGCCGAGCCGATGCCTCCTTCGCCGAGGGGGTGCTCCGATGACCGTCGTGACCGACTTCGAGATCGCGATCAGGCCGACGGATGCCTCCGGCGACGCCGCGACCGTGCAGCGGTGGCTGTCGCATCCGAAGTCCGCGTTCTGGGGCATGCAGGAGCTCGGCGTCGACAAGGTCGCCGACTACCTCGGCGAGGTCGCGACCCACCCGCACCAGGACTCGTGGCTCGGGTCGGTCGACGGCGGCGCGACGTTCCTCGCCGAGACCTACGACCCCGCGCGCGTGCTGCTCGTCGGCATCCACGAGGCGCAGCCCGGCGACCTCGGCATGCACGTGCTCATCGCGCCGGCCGAGGGCCATGCGACGCACGGGCTCACCGACGCCGTGTTCGCGGCCGTCATGCGCTGGTGCTTCGACGAGCTCGGCGCCGAGCGCGTGGTCGTCGAGCCCGACGTGCGCAATGCGGCGATCGCCGCGAAGAACGCCAGGGCGGGCTTCCGCGTACTCGGCGAGATCGAGGTGCCCGAGGGCGAGCACGTGAAGCGCGCGAACCTCTCGGTGTGCACGCGCGCCGACTTCGCGGCATCCGCCCTCGGCACCCTGCCCGACCACGACCGACTCGGATGACGCTCATGACCCACCGCACCGACCTCACCCGCACCGACTTCACCCCGCCGGCGAGCATCGCCGCGAACCCCGCCGCGCACCTCACGCAGGCCGCCATGGCGACCGCGCAGCGCCACCTCGTGGCCAAGGCGATCGCCGAGTTCACACACGAGCGACTGCTGGTGCCCGAGCCGGCCGGCCCCGCGGCATCCGCTCGTTCCTACCGCCTCGCCCTCGACGGCGGACGGGTCGAGTACCGCTTCGATGCCGACCGCTTCGAGCTCGAGCACTGGGTGCTCGACGAGCCGAGCCTCGAACGCCTGGTCGACGGCACGCCGACGCCGCTCGACGCGCAGGCGTTCATCATCGAGCTGCAGCCGCTGCTCGCGATTCCCGACGGCCTGCTCGCGACCTACCTCGAGGAGATCGCGTCGACGCTGGCGAGCAGCGCCTTCAAGCTCGAGCATGGCGGGCCGACCGCCGCCGAGCTCGCGCGCGCCGACTTCCAGACCATCGAATCGGCGATGACCGAGGGCCACCCCGGCTTCGTCGCGAACAACGGCCGCATCGGCTTCGGTGTGACCGAGTACTCGGCGTACGCGCCAGAGGCCGGCGAGCCGTTCAGGCTCGTCTGGCTCGCCGCGCGTCGGGAGTTCACGCACTTCGCGCTCGGCGAGGGCCTCGAGGCGCAGTCCTTCCTGCGCGAGCAGCTCGGCCGGCCGCAGCTCGACGTCTTCGAGGCGCGCCTCGTCTCGGCCGGACTCGAGCCGAGCGACTACCTGCTGCTGCCGGTGCACCCGTGGCAGTGGGAGCACCGCGTGGCGATCACGTTCGCGCCCGACCTGGCCAAGCGGAACCTCGTGTTCCTCGGCGAGGGCTTCGACCGCTACCTCGCCCAGCAGTCGCTGCGCACGATGTTCAACGCCGACGACTGGAGCCGCGACTACGTCAAGACGGCGCTCTCCATTCAGAACATGGGGTTCCTGCGCGGCCTCTCCCCCGCGTACATGCGCGTGACGCCGGCGATCAACGACTGGGTGGCCGGGCTCGTCGGCGCCGACCAGACCCTCGGCGAAGCCGGGTTCCGGGTGTTGCGCGAGCACGCCTCGATCGGCTACACCGGCGATGCGTACCACCGCACGCGCACCGTCTCGCCGCACCGCAAGATGCTCGCGGCGCTCTGGCGCGAGAGCCCCGTTCCGCTGCTCGCGCCGAACCAGCGGCTCAGCACGATGGCCGCACTGCTGCATCGGGATGCCGCGGGTGCCTCGGTCGCGAGCGCCCTCGTCGAGGCATCCGGCCTGCCCGCCGTCGACTGGGTGCGGGCGTACCTGCGCGCCTACCTGCGGCCGCTCGTGCACTGCCTTCGTGCCTACGACCTCGCCTTCATGCCGCACGGCGAGAACCTGATCCTCATCCTCGAGGACGCCGTGCCCGTCGGCGTGTTCATGAAGGACATCGGCGAGGAGGTCGCGCTGCTGTCGGCTCCGCGCGCGGCCTCGGTACCCGCCGCGACGAGCGTGCCCGCTGCGCCCGCGGTGCCGCCCGTGCCCGAGGACGTGCAGCGCATCATCGCCGAGGTCGACGACACCGAGAAGGCGCTGGCGATCTTCACCGACGTGTTCGACGGCGTGCTGCGGCACCTCGCCGGCATCCTGCACCGCGACGGCACGCTCGACGAGCAGACGTTCTGGGCGCTCGTGGCCGAGTGCATCGACGAGCACGAGGTGGCCCACCCGCACCTCGAGTCGGGCATCGACCTGCGCGCCGAGACGTTCGCGCACTCGTGCCTGAACCGCCTGCAGCTGCGCAACACCCTGCAGATGGTCGACATCGCCAACCAGTCGGAGTCGCTCATCTACGCTGGTCGGATGGTGAATCCGATCGCGAGGTCGCGTCGGTTCGGGGCGGATGCCGCGGCATCCGTCACCACCGATGCAACGGTCTGAGCCGGCCGCCGTGATCACCCGCGACGAGCTCGGCATCCCGTACCTGCGCGGCGGCGACGTGTTCGAGCTCGCCGCCGCGCAGGGCGAGGCGACCGCGCACGACCGCGGATGGCAGATCGAGGTCGATCGGCGTCGCGCCGAGGGCACGTTGGCCGCCCTCATCGGTCCTGCGGGTCTCGACTGGGACGTGTTCGCGCGCCGCGCGCGACTCGACGACACGGCTCGGCGGGCGTTCGCCGCGCTCGGCGACGAGGACCGCGCGTTCGTGGTGGCGTACGTCGAGGGCGTGCGGCGCGGCATGCGCGCGGGTGTTGCGGGCACCGCGGGCACCGCGGGCACCGGCGCCTCCGCCGCGGAGTTCGCCGAGCTCGATGCGCTCTTCGGCCGGCCCGCCCCGCTCGACGACTGGCCCGAGCACGCGCCGCTCGGCGTGCTGCACGTGGCGCACGCCCTGTTCTCGTCGTTCCCGAGCCTGCTCTGGGCCGAGCACGTCGGCCGCACCCTCGGTGGCGACTGGGTCGACGCGCTGTCGTACGCCGACGACGTCGACCCGTCGTCGGGCAGCAACGCGTGGGCCGTGCACGGGTCGCTGACGTCGTCGGGCCTGCCCGTGCTGGCCGGCGATCCGCATCGGCTCTTCGAGCTTCCCGGCGTCTACCAGCAGGTCGGGCTGGCGTGCGACGAGTTCGACGTCATCGGCCTCGCGTTCCCGGGCGTTCCCGGCATCGCGCACTTCGGCCACACGGGCCACGCCGCGTGGGGCATCACGAACGCGATGGCGCACAGCGTCGACGTGTTCCACGAGCGACTGCGACGCGTCGGCGGCGGGCACGGCGAGCACGCCCGCATCGAGGCCCTGGGCCCCGACGGATGGCGCGCGGCATCCGTCGAGCACTCGCTGATCGAGGTGCGAGGCGGCGATCCGGTCTGGGTCGAGGCGATCGAGACCGAGCGCGGCACGGTCGTCACCGACCTCGCTCCGCTGCCCGGCGCCCGGCTCGGCGGGTTCGCCGAGTTCGAGGCCTGGAGCGTGCGGATGCCGGCGCGCACCGGCCACGACCTCGGGTTCGCCGCGCTGCTCCCGCTGCTGCGCGCACGCTCGGCGGCCGACGTCGTCGCGGCGTTCGGCCGCTGGGTCGACCCGGTCAACCGGCTGCTCGCCGCGGATCGGCAGGGCGAGGTGCTCTCGGCGACGGTCGGGCGCGCGCCCGACCGACCCCACGCCGAGCGCCGCCTGCCCCTCGATGGCCGGGTCGCACGCCCGGCCGAGGATCGTCGGATGCCGCGGGCGGTCGCCGTCGACACCATCGCCGTCGATGCCAACGAGCGCCCGGCGCGCGACGACGTCGACCTCGGCCGCGCCTACGCCGCACCCCACCGGGCACGCCGCATCCGCGAGCTGCTCGAGACCCGCCGCCCCGCGAGCACCGACGAGTTCGAGCCGATCTGGGGCGACGCACTGCTCGGCGGACTGGGCGACTGGCTCGCGCTCCTGCCGAGCGGGGTCGGGCTCGACGGCGCCGAGCCCGACGGGGAGACCGGCGGGGAGACCGCCGCCGTGCCCGCCGTGCCCGCCGCGCGAACCGCCGACCTGCCCGCCGAGCTGCCGGCCGACCTGCGGCGAGCGCGCGACGAACTCCTCGCGTGGGACGGCGTCATGGGCGCGGACTCCCCCGCGGCCGCACGCTTCGCGGCCTTCCGCGAGGCGCTGGTCGAGCGCGTCGCCGCCCTGCCCGAGTTCGAGCGCCTGCACGAACCGCATCCGTTCGGCGCGATCTTCGACCCGTGGATGGGCGTCCGCGGCCGCATCGCCGCCGCGCTTCCGGCGCTGCTGCTCGCACCGGCCCTCGCCGACCGGCGCGACGCGCTCGTGCGCGACGCCCTGGCCGCAGCCGCGGCCCGCCCGATCGAGCGCTGGGGCGACGACCACCGGCTGCTGCCGCTCCACGTCTTCGTCGACGTGCCCGGCGTCGCAGACCCCGGGCGCTCGCTCGACGCCCCGCTGAGCGGCGACGGCGAGTCCGTGCGCTGCACCGGATCCACGCCGGGCATCACGCGCCGCAGCTGGCGCGGATCGGTCGCCCGCTGGGCGTGGGACCTCGCCGATCGCGACCGCAGCCGCTGGAGCGTGCCGTTCGGCGCCTCCGGCGATCCCGCCTCACCCCACTTCGCCGACCAGCTCGCCGCGTGGGTCGGCGCCTCGCCGCCACGGGTCGCAGCACAGGTCGCAGTACCGGTCGCAGCGGACCACGAGCGCCCGCCCACGACATCCGCCCCCGACCGAACGGAACCCGCATGATCGAGACCATCGCCCCGAGTGCCACCACGACGGCGCCCAGCCCCGCGACGCGACCGGGCGACCGGCTCACGACCGGCCCCGCCGGGCAGCTCGTGCACACGGCGCACGACCCCGCGCTCGGCACGATCGAGGTGTTCGTGCTCGACCCCGACGCGCACCTCGACGTGATCCACGCCTGGGTCACGCAGCCGCGCGCGAAGTTCTGGGGCCTCGGCGAGCTGTCGCGGCAGGAGCTGCGCGACCTCTACGCCTACGTCGACGGGCTCGACACGCACCACGCGTTCCTCGTGTTCCGCGACGGCACGCCCGTCGTGCTGCTGCAGACCTACGAGCCCGAGCACGATCCGGTCGGCGAGTGCTACGACGTCGAACCCGGTGACGTGGGCCTGCACTTCTTCATCGGCGACCGTGGCGCCCCGGTCGACGCCTTCACGACCCGCATCGCGCGCGTGATCGGCGACTTCCTGTTCGCGTCGCCCGGTGCTCGACGCATCATCGTCGAGCCCGACGTGCACAACGACGGCGCGGTGAACCGCATGACGCTCATCGGCTTCGTCGCGGGCCCGGTCATCGACCTGCCGAACAAGCAGGGGCAGCTCGCGTTCATGCCCCGCGAGCGCTGGGAGCGGATGCCGCGCTGACGCACGTCCGGCGCGCCTGCCCACGGCTCGCCGACCGCTGACCCATTCCGACGAGCCTCCCGACTTCACTCGAATCGGTTCGATCACCCGGGCCTCCGACATAGGCTGGACACCCGCGCACTCAGCGCGCAGCACCCACCGCTCGACCCCGAAGGAGTCCGCCGTGCGCACCGTCCACGCCTACGCCGCCCCGTCCGCCACAGAGCCGCTCGTGCCCACGACCATCGAACGCCGCGACGTCGGCCCGAACGACGTGCTCATCGCGATCCGCTACGCGGGCATCTGCCACTCCGACATCCACACCGTGCGCGGCGAGTGGGGCGAGATCGCCTACCCGCAGGTCGTCGGGCACGAGATCGTCGGCGAGGTCGTCGAGGTCGGGGCGGAGGTCTCGAAGCACGCCGTCGGCGACCGCGTGGGCGTCGGCTGCATGGTCGGCTCGTGCCGCGAGTGCGAGAACTGCAAGGCCGGCATGGAGAACTACTGCGTCGAGGGCAACATCCAGACCTACGCCGCGCGCGACCGCGACGGCTCGATCACGCAGGGCGGGTACTCGACGCACATCGTCGTCGACCAGGACTTCGTGCTGCAGGTGCCCGACACGATCCCCTACGAGGCCGCCGCGCCGCTGCTCTGCGCGGGCATCACGACGTACTCGCCGCTCGCGCACTGGAACGCCGGCCCCGGCAAGAAGGTCGCCGTCGTCGGCCTCGGCGGGCTCGGCCACATGGCCGTCAAGATCGCCGCGGCCATGGGCGCCGAGGTGACCGTGCTGTCGCAGACGCTCTCCAAGCGCGACGACGGCCTCGCCTTCGGTGCGACCGACTACTACGCCACGAGCGACGACGCGACCTGGGGCGAGCTCCGCAACCGCTTCGACCTCATCATCAACACGGTCAGCGCCCCCATCGACATGCGCAAGTACCTCTCGCTGCTCGCGCTCGACGGCACCTTCGTGAGCGTCGGCGCCCCGGCCGAGCCGCTGCCGGTGAACGTGTTCACGCTGTTCACCAACCGCCGCTCGTTCGCCGGATCGACCATCGGCGGCATCGCCGAGACCCAGGAGATGCTCGACTTCTGCGCCGAGCACGGCATCGCCCCCGAGATCGAGCTCATCTCGGCCGACCAGATCAACGACGCCTACGAGCGCGTGCTCAAGAGCGACGTGCGCTACCGCTTCGTCATCGACACCGAGACGCTCGCGGGCTAGTTCCGAACGGTGACGGATGCCGCGGGCGGCCGCCTCCCCGCGGCATCCGCCACCGATCCTCTCCCTCCCCGTGACCTGCGCCACCAGGGGATCAGGTCTGCTCGGCGACCTGGCGGGCGGAATCCAGATCCGCCAGCAACTGGGCGTGGGTCTCGGCATCCGCTGCCGCCACGAGGCCGTGCCCGCCGGTGTGCAGAGCACCTCCGGCCAGGTTGGTGACGACCGCGCCGGCCGCCCGGCAGAGCGCGATGCCGGCGGCCCAGTGCACGCTGCCTCGGAGGTCGCCGCCGGTGATGTAGGCCGCCTGTCGGCCATCGGCCACCCACGACAGCGCGAGCGTCGTCGAGAAGCACCGTGGGCTGAATCGCGAACGGAATCCCTCGTCGAACAACAGCCGCATGCCGATCGAGCCGGGGTATTCGCTCTCGAGGTTGACGGAGACGAGGGTCGATGACGGAGAGGGTTCGATGGGGGTGTCGGGGTCGCCTGCGCCATCGACGCCCGCGTCCGCTCGCTGCCAGGCCCGCTCCCCGTCGGTCCAGGTCACCCGCTGCGCGATCGGGTCCACGACGGCGGCCGCCGCAACCGCACCGTCGATCTCCAACGCGACGTTCACTGCGAACAGGGGCACGCCCGCCGCGAAGTTGAGCGTGCCGCAGACGGGATCCACGAGCCAACGCCGCGTCGATGACCCGCTTGCGCCGAACTCCTCGCCGAGGACTCCGTCGAGAGGCCGATGCTCCATGAGCACCGCGCGGATCGCGCGTTCGGCTTCGAAGTCGGCATCAGTCGAGAAATCGACGCCGGCATGGGCGAAGCGACGAGATTCGCCGCCGAAACGGCCGCGAACAACGGCCGCACCGGCCTGAGCCGCCCAGACGGCTACTTCAGAGTCGGAGGGACCGTCGTCAGTCAACACGACTCAAGTCAACCAACAACGGCTGCGCGGCACACGATCGGGCTTCAGGCCGAGACGGCCCGTCAACGCAGGCTCGAAGGTCGGCACAGGCGCGGTGCCGCGGTCTCGCTCGGCAGGTCCGAAATCGAAGTGCCAGTTCCGCCTCATCGATGAGGCGGAACTGGCATTCGCGAAACGAATGGTGAGGACCACCTCGGAGCGCCCGCCCGGTCGGTGATCCCACCACGGACCCCGATCGGAGACGGAGGCTGAAAGCGGCCCGATTCAGCCGACGGTCGGCGTGAGCTGCAGCACCGGGATCCGGCGATCGGTCTTCTCGAGGTAGCCGCCGAACTGCGCCTCCTCGGCCACGATCGCGTCGTACGCCTCGCGCCACTCGTCATCGGGAACCTGGGTCGCCGTCACGGTCTGCGTCACGATCTCGCCGTCGACGAGCGCCTCGAGCTCGAACGTCGGGTTCGCCAGGAGGTTGTGGTACCAGGCGGGGTTCTCGGGCGCACCGCCCTTCGACGCCACCACGCGCCAGCCCTGCTCGTTGCGGAACCCGACGACCGGGTTCAGGTGCGTGGCGCCCGACTTCGCTCCGATCGAGTGCAGGATGACGAGCTTCGGACCCCAGTAGTTCTCGGTGCCCTTGCTGTCGCGGAACTTCTCGATGACGTCTTCATTCCAACCCATGAAGAAGGCCAACGCAGGATCCGTGCAGAAATTCCGATCCGGCCGGATGCAGCCACGGCGCTATTGCGCCGTGCCGTCGTCCCGCCTCGCGTCGCGCGCCGCCCGCGCTCGCGCCTTGATCGCGAGGATCACCTCGGTCTTGGCGTCGGCGTAGTCGTTCATGTCGTCCCACGACCGCGCGATCAGCTCCCGCTTGGTGCGCTCGTACAGGTCGCGGTCAGCGGCGTCGGAGCGGAGGTGGTCGCGGAAGAGGAGGTACTCCTGCACCGCGGCATCCTCGTGCTCGAAGACGTGCACGTGCACGTCGCGCGCGGGCGTGCGCACGAGCCGGTGCCCGGGCTCCCGCACCCGCAGCTCGTATCCGGCCGCGAGCAGCGCATCGAGGTAGTCCTCCTCGGCGGTGATGTCGTCGACGGTGACGAGGATGTCGATGATCGGCTTCGCCGCCAGGCCGGGCACCGAGGTGGAGCCGATGTGCTCGACCTCGACATCCGCCTCGGTGAGCGCCTCGAGGATGCGCCGCCGGTGCTCGCGGAACGCCTCGGCCCACTGCCGGTCGGGTTCGTGGAGCCCGACCACGACGCGTTCGGGGCCTCCGACGAGGTCGAGCGTCGAGACATCCGCCCGGCGCGGCTTGCGTTTCGTCACCCGACCATCGTCGCAGCCCGCAGCGGGTGGAAGAGGTCGTCCCAGCGCTGCATCGTCTGCTCCCACCAGAACCAGGCGAACAGGATGAGTGCGACCGACTCGCCGATGAACACGACCGGCACGGCGCCGAACCACCCCCAGTCGAAGGTGTCGTCGAAGAACACGAGCACGAGGAACACGAGGTCGGCCCCCAGCAACCACGCCACCATTCGGTAGCTCAGTTGCTGCCGGGGCGTGGGTGCGGTCTCGTCGGCCTCGGCCGGCCGCCATCCGTAGATGATCGGAACCGCCGCGAACGCGCCGAAGAAGAGCAGCACCGCGGCGAAGTGGACCTCGCCGAGCGGCCAGAGGTTGAAGGGGAACCCGTCGCTCAGGCCGGGCGCGAACGTCAGGGCGGCGAGACCCGCCGCGGTGACGAGGGCGACCACCGACACGATGACGTGGGCCGGGGTGGTGGCGATGCGCTTGCGACGGCGCACGGCGAACATCGCGACGACGATCACGACGACCATGACGGCGTAGGCGGCGACGCTGGCACGGATGTCGGGCAGGAGCTCCTCGGGCACGCAGGCCGACCCGACGCAGTGCAGGCCGACCGCCTCGGCCGGGTCCGCAGGCTTCTCGAGACCGGTCGGCACGATCGCGATCAGGGGTGCGAACAGGGCGGCGATATCGAGGAAGACGGTCGGGCGCCGGCGCCCCGAGACCGCCAGCATGGCGAGCGACGCTGCGACGAGCACGCTGACGAACACGAGCCTCGCCGGGGTGTAGAAGTAGTGGCTGATCGACGGGAGCACGTGCCAGCCGAACCGCAGCGGCTCCCACGAGACGACCACGGTCTGGAGCACCACGCCGACGAAGAGGGCGACGATCAGGAACACGAGCGACAGGCGCAGGTACCGATCGGTCTTGAGGGCCGTCGGCACCGAGTCCTCCGTCTCGACCGGCCGGGTCAGGTCGGTCATGGCTGCTCCCCCTCCGCCCCCGCCGCGGAGGGCCCCGCCGGGGCGCCACCGACGCGACGCCCCCCGAGGAACGGCAGAGCCGAAAGCACGCAGCTGACGGCCGGCACGATCGTGAGCGCGAGGTACACTGTCTGCTGCATCTCGGGGGTCACCTCGACGCCGCGCTCGTAGCCCGCGACCACCACGAACACGCCGAACACGAGCACGGCCAGCGCGTTCATGATCTTCGACACGAAGGTCAGCGACGCGAACGAGATGCCGTCGTTGCGAACCCCGAGCCGCCGCTCGGCCTCGTCGACCGAGTCGGCGATCATGCTCGCCTGCGTCACGAGGAACACGCCGAGCATGAGGCCGGTCAGGAAGATGAACACGAGCAGCACGGCGAGGTTCGCGAACCCGACGACGAACATCAGCAGGTAGAGGGCCGCTGCGACGAACGAGCTCCACACCATCACGTGTCGGGCCGACATCCGTCGAAGCAGCACCGGGCTCGTGAACGACGAGATGACCATGCCCGCGATGATCGCCGCCCCCACGAGCGTGAACGCGCCCTCGTCGCCGTACGCGATCACGACGAAGAGCGCGCCGCCGGCCTGCACGATGAAACGCCCGAAGCCGAGCACCGAGGCGAGCAGCACGGTGAGCAGGGCCTGGTTCTTGAACAGCGTCGAGAAGAGCTGGCGCACGCTGAGCCCGTCGGATGCCGCGGCGGTCTCGCGCTCGCGGGTGAAGAAGAACGCGAGCAGGAACACGCCCATGCCGAGGAACGACGTGAGGAACACGGCGAGCGTCCACCCGCTGCCGGTGGTCTCGGGGCCGAAGCTCAGCAGCTTCGCGAGCCAGGGCATGCCGAGCGTCGAGAGGCCGAGCGCGATCGAGCCGAACGCGCGCACGCTGCCGATGACGCGGTTGCGCCGGTCGGGGTCGACGAACGCCGAGCCGATGAGCCCCCAGAACGGCACGTCGCACACGGTGTACGCGAGGCTCCAGAGGATGTAGGTGACGCCGAAGAACACGATCTTCGTCGGCTCGTCGACGTCGGGCACCGAGAAGAGCAGCCCCGAGAGCACCGCGACGGGTGCGGCCGAGAACAGGATGTACGGCCGCAGCTTGCCCCAGCGCGACCGCGTCATGTCGACGATGCTGCCCATGAGCGGATCGGTGACGGCGTCGATGAACTTCGACACCGTGATGATCACCGTCACGGCCGCGAGCCCGCCGCTGCTGATGCCCGCGTACTGCAGCAGGTACACGAGGATGAACGTCGACACCGTGGTGAGCACGAAGTTCTGCCCGAACCCAGCGGTGACGACGGCCCTCGCCTGCGTGCGGGCCGGAAGGGTCGTGCTCTCGGCCCGGGTCACCGTCGCACCTCCAGTCGGATGGTCTTGATCTCGAACGGGGCGAACTCGAGCCGGCCGAGGTCGACCTGGTCCGCCATGCCATACGGGCGCTCGAGCAGGTCGGTCTCGACGGCGGCGAACCCGACCTCGTCGACCGGTGCGGCGACGGATGCCGCGGCATCCGTCAGCGCCGGAATAGCCACGTGCAGCGCGGTCGTCGTCGCCCGCCCGAGGCTCTCGTAGAGGCGCAGCACGACGCCGTCGCCGTGCTCGGCCCGCTTGACCGTCTCGATGATCACCCCGGGATCGTCGACGGATGCCGCAGGCCCGAACGGCGCGGCATCCGTCACCTGCAGCGGGGTGTTCAGGCGGTACGCCTCGCGCACGACCTTCGCGAGCTCGCCGGTGGCGAACGGCGTGAACGCGTACGTGAACCGATGGTGCCCGCGGTCGGCGGTCTTGTCGGGAAAGGTGGGCGCGCGCAGCAGGTTGAGGCTCAGCAGCCCGTGCTTGGCCCGGTGGCCGTACTTCGAGTCGTTGAGCAGCGCGAAGCCGCCCGCAGCGTCTTCGGTCGCGATCCACTTGTGCGCGCAGACCTCGAACTGCGCCCGCTCGACCGAGTCGCGCTCGGTCGTGACGCGTTCGAGGTGCCCGAACTGGATCTCGCAGCGAACGGTGTCGCCGTAGTGCGTCGGCCGGAACTCGGCGCGCAGCATGCGGTGCTTCTCGTGCCAGTCGACCTCGGTGTCGAAGCGCACGACGTCGCTGCCGGCCTCGAGCACGATGCGCTGCCGCACGGTCACCGACTTCGAACGGTACTCCTGCGTGCGAGTGACGGTCGGCCCGTCGATGCTGCTCGTGATGAGCCGCATCGGCAGCACGCGCGTCGGCTTCTTCACGTAGTCGGGGTCGATGTCCCACGCGTTGAACGGCCAGACGTACGGGTCGCGGTGCACGACCAACCGGTTGAGCCCCTGCCCGCCGTGCTCGGCGCCGGCGCGGTCGCGGCAGGAGACGATCACGCCGTCGGCGTCGAAGCGCAGGGTCACGACGCCGTTGCCCAGCGAGTCGTCGGTGAAGGCGAGCTCGGATGCCGCGCCGGCCGGCCGCGGCTCGAGCGGCCGCAACTCGGCGGCGGCGTACGGGCCCACCTCCGCCCGGAACCACGTGTCGCCCACCTTCACGACCTCGTCACGGGCGAAGCTCGTCAGGTTGAGGGCCGTCGCCTCGCCGGCAGCCCGCGGCATCCGCTCGATCAGCTCGACCGTGTACGCGTCGAGCTCGCCCTCGATGCGCTCGTACGTCGCGATCGCCTCGCGGTTCACGCGCGCGATCGACGACCCGGGGATGATGTCGTGGAACTGGTTCAGCAGCACCTCGCGCCAGTGCCCGGCGAGCACGGGCCGGGAGTCGTCGCCGACGAGCACGGCGAGCGCCTCGACCTCGTGCAGCCTGCGCTCCACGAGACGGTTGTGCCGCTTGATCTGCGCCTGCGTCGTGTAGGTGCCCTGGTGGGTCTCGAGGTAGAGCTCGCCGACGTGCGTGTGCTCGATCTCGAGCTGCTCGAGACGGCGGAAGAAGTCGCCGGCCGTCGACGTGCGCACCCTCGGCAGGCCGCGCAGGCCACGCCCGTCGGCACCTCGCTCGCGATCGAGCAGCTCGTGGTGGATCTCGTTCGGTCCGCCGCCGCCGTCGCCCGAGCCGTACACGAGCAGTGCTGTCTCGAGCACCTGCTCGGGGTAGCGCTGCAACCCCGTGAGCAGGTTATCCGCGCCGGCGCGGCTGTTGTAGTCGCCCTCGGGCGGCATGTGCACGAGCACGCTCGATCCGTCGATGCCCTGCCATTGGAAGGTGCGGTGCGGGAAGTCGTTCGTCTTGTTCCACGCGAGCTTGATGGTCTGGAACCAGTCCATGCCGCTCTTCTTGAGGATCTGCGGCAGGTTGCCGTTGTACCCGAACGTGTCGGGCAGCCAGCACAGCCGCAGCTGCTCGTCGGTGAGCCCGAACTGCTCCTGCAGGAACGCCCGGCCGACGAGCGCCTGCCGCACGAGCGACTCCCCCGACGGCAGGTTCGTGTCGGGTTCGACCCAGAACGAGCCCTGGAGCTCCATGCGCCCGTCGGCGACCGCGGCCTTCATGCGCTCGAACAGGGCCGGATGCTCCTGCTGCATCCAGTGCATCTGCTGCGGTTGGCTCGTGCCGTAGACGTAGTCGGGCCGCCGCTCGATCGCGTTCATCGCGCGCACGTAGGTGCGGGCGGCCTTGCGATGCGTCTCGCGGAGCGGCCAGAGCCAAGCCATGTCGAGGTGCCCGTGCCCGACGGCGTCGTAGGTGAAGTCGCTCGTCGACGGCGCCGCGAGTGCGGGTGCGAGCTCCGCCCTGGCTCCCGCGAGGTCGTCGGCGGTGAAGAGCGCCCACGCCGCGTCGAGCGCGTCGCGCAGCTCGCCGGAGAGCGCCGGGTCGTCGGTCGCGTCCTCGAGAACGAGCAGCGTCAGGTAGTCGTAATAGAAGGAGTAGGCGGTCTCGTCGCGCGTCGCGAGATGCGCGCCGTGGAACACGCCGCGACCGGCCTCGTAGAGGATGAAGCCGTTGTGGGCCACGTCGGCGTAGAACTCGACACGACCGGTCGAGAGGTCGACGCCCTGCACCGGGCGGTACTTGCCGCCGCTGTGCGGGTGGTCGCCCTGCTGGAAGACCGTGCTCACCGAGTCGAGCAGGTCGCCGTCGGGCGAGTACACCAGCCCCTCGCCGCGGATGCCGAGCAGCACGACCGGGTCGGCGACCCCGGCACGTACCTCGGCACGCAGCCCGGCGGGCACCTCCCCGGTGATCCGCAGCCACGCGCAGTCGAACACGCCGCCCCACGACGAGCCCGCGCGCATCGGCTCGAACGCCGCCCGGTCGAGATCGGCGAACGCGATCGGCTCGGGCGACCGCACGACCTCGGCGCGCAACGGCGCCACGCGGGTGTAGATGCGACGACGGATGCCGCGGAGCCGCCGGTACTCGCCCGGCCGACGTGCCGCGAGCCCGAAGAGGAAATCGCCGAACCCCATGTGCCGCCTTCCGATCGGTGGATCACCTCGTGGCCGGCCGCGACGGTGCGGCTCGTAGGGGGTGTCGCCGCAGCAGTCTAGGTCACGCCTCGGCGCCGGGCGCGATGCGACCGGCTGAGCGGATGCCCCTCGGCATCTGCGGCGCCGAGGCGTACGTTGGAGGCATGACGGACAGCAACAGCACCGAGGTCGAGTATCTGGTCGAGTACGTCGACGGGCCGTTGGCCGGAACGACCGAGCGCCGAGCGCTGATCGACGGCGAAGTCGACGAGCGCATCGCGTCGATCGCCGCCGTTCGCGGCCTCGAGTCGATCTTCTGGTACGTCGCCGGCGACGAGCGCGTGGTCGACGACGAGAAGGTCGTGGAGTACCGCTTCGACGCGGGCGACAGCGATCCGGTGCAGTCCGATCCCGACGAGGAGTCGCTGTAACCGCCATGGGTGGCAACGGCCGCGCGGGCGGCAGGCGCATCCTCTTCATCGGCGGCAGCGGCGTCATCAGTTCCGCGTGCGTGGCTCGAGCGGTGGCGGTGGGCCACGAGGTCGCGGTGCTGAACCGCGGCACGTCGTCGCGGCACCGGCCCCTGCCCGACGGCGTTCGCGAGCTCGCCGCCGACATCCGCCAACCCGACTCGGTGCGCGGCGCGCTCGGATACGACACCGCCTCGCCGCTCGAGTTCGACGTGGTGTGCGAGTTCCTGGCGTTCACGCCCGAGCACATCCGCACCGACCTCGAGCTCTTCGAGGGGCGCGTCGGCCAGTACGTCTTCATCAGCAGCGCCTCGGCGTACCAGACCCCGCCGAGCCGGCTGCCGGTCACCGAGTCGACCCCGCTCGTGAACCCCGAGTGGCAGTACTCGCGCGACAAGATCGCCTGCGAAGACCTGCTCGTCGAGGCTGTGCGCGAGCGCGGGTTCCCGGCGACCATCGTGCGCCCGTCGCACACCTACGACCGCACGCTGCTGCCGACCATGGGCGGCTACACCGACATCGCGCGGATGCGGGCGGGCCGACCGGTGGTCGTGCACGGCGACGGCACGAGCCTCTGGACCATCACGCACCACCGCGACTTCGCCGTCGCCTTCGTCGGGCTGCTCGGCAACCCGCTCGCGGTCGGCGACGCGTTCCACATCACGGGCGACCACGCGCCGACCTGGAACCAGATCTACGGATGGCTCGCCGACGCCGCGGGCGTGCGCGACCCCGAGTTCGTGCACGTCGCGTCCGAGACGATCGCCGCCGTGCATCCCGAGTGGGGACCGGGGCTGCTGGGCGACAAGGCGCACTCCATGGTCTTCGACAACGCCAAGGTGAAGGCACTCGTGCCCGAGTTCGCCACGACGATCACGTTCGATCGAGGGGCGCACGAGATCGTCTCGTTCCTCGACGCGACGCCCGAACTCCAGCGCATCGATCCCGATGCGGATGCCGCGTTCGACCGCATCCTCGCGCTCCCGCGTCGCTGACCGGAGGCCCCCGCGTCGCTGACCGGAGGCCCTCGCGTCGCTGACCGCACCGGTCGCCGCGCAGCCCGGAAACCACGTGCGGCGGCGGGGTCTGTACCGTTGTTCCTGTGACGCACTCATCCACGCCCTCCGACGCATCGCTCCCGCACGTCGTGATCGTCGGCGGCGGCTTCGCCGGCGTGAACGCCGCGAAGGCCCTCGCGAAGGCCCCCGTGCGCGTGACGCTCATCGACCGGCGCGTGTACAACACCTTCCAACCGCTGCTGTACCAGGTCGCGACCGGCGGCCTGAACCCGGGCGACGTCACGCACTTCCTGCGGAGCCTCCGCATCCACCAGCCGAACCTCGACATCGTGCACGAGCACCTCATGGAGATCGACCCCGACGCCAAGTCGGTGCGCCTGCTCGACGGCAAGACCATCGACTACGACTACCTCGTGCTCGCGAACGGCGTGACCACCGCCTACTTCGGCACGCCCGGCGCGAAGGAGCACGCGTTCGCCGTGTACTCGCGGTCGCAGGCGATCCGCATCCGCGACACCCTCTTCACGCGACTCGAGCTGGCCACCCAGCAGGAGGGCCGCACCGACGGCCTGCACGTGGTGGTCGTCGGCGGCGGCGCGACCGGCGTCGAGATGGCCGGCGCCCTCGCCGAGCTCCGCGACCAGGGGCTCCGCCCCGCGTACCCCGAGCTCGAGGGCGAGGCCTTCCGCATCACGATCGTGCAGCGCGGGCAGGAACTGCTGAAGCCGTTCATCCCGAAGCTGCGCAGCTACGCCGCGAAGCAGCTCGTGCACCGCGATGTCGAGCTCTGCCTCGGCACGGGCGTGGCCGAGGTGCAGGAGCGCGCCGTCGTGCTCACCGACGGCCGGTCGATCCCCTCCGACATGACCATCTGGGCGACCGGCGTGGCGCCGCACGAAGAGGTGCAGTACTGGAGCCTCCCGCTCGACGAGCACGACCGCATCCGGGTCGGTGAAGACCTCCAGGTCGTCGGGCTCCCGGGGGTCTTCGCGGCCGGCGACATCGCGGCCGCACCACAGGACCTGCCGCAGCTCGCGCAACCGGCGATCCAGGGCGGGCACCACATCGGCAAGCAGATCATCCGCATCCTCGCGGGGCAGCCGACCGAGCGGTTCGAGTACTACGACAAGGGCCAGCTCGCCATCATCGGCCGCCGGTCGGCCGTCGGCGAGATCCCGGGCATGGCCAACCTGCCCGTGCTGCACTCGATGTCGTTCCTCCGCCACGTTCCCGGGTTCCGCAGGCTCATCGGGCTCACCGGCTACCCGGCCTGGGCTGCCTGGCTGTTCGTGCACATCAACAGCCTGCTGGGATCGCGCAACCGGCTGAGCACCATGAGCGGGCTCTGGGCGCGCTACGCGTTCCGGCGGTACCGCACGCCAGTGCCGATCGTCGGCGACGTGCCCGCCATCCGCCCGTCGAAGGCCGAGCGCCTGCGGCTCACGCCCGAGCAGCTCAAGGCCACCGAGGCCGCGCTCGCGTCGGATCACGCCGACGAGGTCGTCAAGATCGAACCGCCCGCGGAGTCGAACGCACCCGAGCCGGTCGCCGACTGAGGCGGCCGGGCCGGCCCGCGCCCGCCGACGAACCGCTCCCGCTGTACCGGACCGCGCCTGCCGTGCCCGACCGGGTCGGGCATTCAGAACACGATCGTCCAGCCCTCGTTCCGCGCGTCGTCCGCGGTGTAGGCGACGCCGTCGACCTTGAGACCCTGCTCGTCGAGCAGGGTGAGGATGCCGCCGCGGTTGCCGAGCTCGACGCCCGACGGCATGGCGAACGCGACGGTCGCCCCCGGCGCCAGCGTGCCGACGGGAACGGGCCCGCGGTGCTTCTGCCGATCGGCGAGCTCCCACCCCGCGAGCTCGATCGCCGCGGGCGTCGTGTTGATGAGCGTGACGGTCTCGGCCTCCGGTGCCGGGCCGACCGGGTTCACGAGCGCGCCGACGATGCGCACGCGGTGATCGCCGTCGCCGACCGGCGTCGTGGCGGGTGCGGTCGTTCCGGAGCCCGACGTGCCCGATCCCGTCTGCCCGCCCGCCGGCATCGTGCCGGACCCCGGCTGCGTGCCGGGCGCCCCGCCCACGAGCGTGTGGCCCGTCACGTCATCCGTATGCCAGGCCTGGCTCTGGAACGCGAGGAACACCGCGACCCAGCGGCCGTCGTCGACGAAGTGGAACAGGATGCCGCCGTCCTGGAACACCCCGTCGTCGCCGGCGAAGGTGCCGGAGTTGCCCTGATTCATGTGGATGTCGTGCACGCCGTTGCCCGGCGCGAACCCGAAGATCTTGTCGGGCTTGCCCTGCTCGGGCCCCCACCGCTCCCCGAATGCGTACACGTCCACGCTCGGCGTCGCGATCGCGCGCTCGACGTAGTGGTCGAACACGTCGGCCAGGTCGTTGTCGGGGCCGTCGGCACTCGGCGGCAGCAGTCGCATGCTCGTGCGGTCGAAGAGGTTGCCGCGGATGAAGTCGAGGCTGGCGCCACCCGGGGCCGACGGCAGCGGGTTCCAGCCGGAGGCGGTCGGAAGCGCATCGAGCACCGGATGCCGGAAGTCGTCGTCTGCGACGAACAGCAACTCCGACGGCGCGAGCTTCGAGAGCACGTTGACGGCGATCCGGTAGTCCGTGCCGGCGTCGTCGACGAGGTGGATCTGGTAGTGGGGACTCGATCCGGAACGCTCCTCGCGCCGTTTCGCGACGGCACGACCCTTGAGCACTCCGTAGGACTTCAGGGACATCGTCCGACTCCTCTCACGTGATGCACGGCCGATCGAGGTCGTGATCCGGATGCTTCGCCGCGGGCACGGGGGCGGCATCAGGGGCAGCACTGGTCGCGCCGAAGTCGTCGTCGGCACGCGTCCGTCGAACGCGCGCGGTCAGAGCACGGGCCGCCCGAAGCGGCTCGACAGCGCGGTTCCGGCGAGCACGCCGAGCGAGATCGCGACCATCGTCGCCAACGTCGTGACCAGCGAGCTCGGGCCCGTCGCCTCGCCGCCCAGCACCGAGGCGACGCCGACGAGTCCGAGGGCACCGGGAACCAGTAGCCAGAACGCGGGCATGAAGCTCACGATGGCCGCGGGTCCGGACCTCTGCCTGGCGACGATCGCGGTCACCGGCGTCACGACGAGCGCGCCGATGAGGGCCGACAGCACGCCGCCGAAGAAGACCGCGCCGAGCACCTGCGCGCCGTAGGCGACGTAGAGCACCACGAGGATCCATCCGAGCGACGAGCGCGGCCCGCACTGGTAGACGACGATGCCGATGCCGAAGAGCGCGACCGCGATCCAGGGCGCGATGATGCCGAGCGTCGTCGCCGATCCCGCCGTCTGGAGCGACGGGATTCCCACGAGTGCGCCCGCCGCCACGATGCCGACCGCGAGCAGCACGAGCTGCATGGCGCCGGCGGCGAGCCGGCCGGCTCCGGAGAGCATCTGGCCGGTCGCGAGCTCGATCGCCCCGACGGTCAGCAGCGCCCCGGGCAGCAGCACGACGAGCGGTGCGATGAGCGCGGGCAGCACACCGGAATCGATGCCGAGGTGCAGCGACAGCAGCACGACGATGGCGACCGCGAAGGCGATGCCGACCGTGAGCAGCGCGCGATAGCGGCCGGAGAGCTGTTCGCCCGCCAGGAGCGCGGCGCCGACTGCAGCACCGAGCAGGCCGGCGAAGACGACGCCCGTCCACGACGCGCCGAGCAGCACCGACAGGCCTGCGCTCAGCAGCACGTACGCGGCACCGCGCTGCACCGGTGAGTACGGCCGCGGAAGCCTCCGCATGCGATCGATGCGGGTGCGGATGTCGCGCGGGGGCGCCGCGCCCGTGCGCGCGTCCTCGACGATGTGCTGCAGGTCGTCGATCTGGTGGAGCAGCAGGGTGCGCTCGCCGCTCGCCACGGCGCCCGTGCTCACGGCGTCGAACCCGCGCGCGGAGACCAGCAGCGCGGTCGGGAAGACCACGATCTCGGTGCCGGCCAGGCCGTTCGCGTGCGCGACGTCGCTGAGCGTCTCGTGGATCGTCGCGACCGAGTACCCCGCGTCGGTCATCGCGACGCCGATGTCCTCCATCGCACCGAGGGTGCCGGCCGCGTCGGGCTTCTCCGGCGCCCCCTCGACGGCGACCGTCGGTCGTGCGCCGTCGCCGTCGCCGTCGTGGGCGCCGGCGGAGCCCGCGGCATCCGGAGTCCTGCGACGCACCATGAGCAGGATGCCCGCCGCTACCACGAGCACGCCCGCGGCGATCACCCACGAGATCACCGACGTCGTCGGGTCGGCGGCCGCCGGCGGAACGCCCGGCACCACCGTGGACGCCGGGGTCTCGGTCGCCGGCGCCGTGGGCGGAGGGGTCTCGCTCGGCTCCACCGTCTCGGGCGGCACGGTGGGCTCCTCGGTCGGTTCGCCGGTCGGGTCCGGCGTGGGCTCGTCGGTCGGGGGCTCCGTAGGCGTCGGTGTGGGCGTCGGGGTCGGCGTCGGGGTCGGCGTCTCGCTCTCGTCGGGCAGCGGGTCGACCGGCAGCGGCTCGGCCGGCACCGGCCCTCCCGGCACCGGCCCGGCCGACCGCGACCCTGGCGTCAGCGACCCGGCCGCGGCCGCGGCGACATCCGAGTTCCCGATGACGGATGCCTCGGCGACCGTGCCCGGCTCCGGGAGCGCGGTCGTCGCGAGCCCGACGAACGCCCCCGCGGCGCCGACCAGCGCCGCGACCGCCGCCCGGACTGCGATTCGGCCGGCGCGCCCGGAGCGTCGATCGGACGTATCGGTGCCGGTGCCCATCTGCGCGGTCCCCGATCCGCCGCGCCCCCGCACGGCTCGGCTCAAGCGTATGGCGCGAGCTGCCGGGGCGCGAGGGGTCGTGTGGCGGCCGAGCGGCAGCGATGAACGACTCCGAGCGGCGAGGCGCAGCGACGAGCAGGCACGGCGGCGCTACTCGACGAGTCGCTGCCCCAGCGCCGCCTGCAGGCGCGAGATGGCGTAGAGGTCGGGCCAGGTCGACCCGTTCAGGTATCCGAGCAGTGCGGCGTGGCTCAGTTCGGCGTCGCGGGCGGCGGCGCGGATGCTGCGATCGCCGATCGCCTCGCGGAGGCGGACCGCGAACCGCCTCGCGGCCTCGCCGGCCGCATCCGCCGACGGTGCATCGGGCCAGCCGGGTGCGAGCTCTGCTGGGGTCGGGCGAGCGGTGCGGGCCATGGCCCAACGCTAGCGGGCGCAGAGCCGCCGTCCGATGCCACGGGCGCCGAGCGGCTCAGGGCGCGAACTCGGCGTCGACCACCTCGCGCAGCCGCAGGCGCACCCGTTCGGCGATGTCGATGCCCGCGGGGTCGAGGAGCCATTGCACCTGCAGCCCGTCGATGAGCGCGATGAGGTCGCGTGCCGCGCCGTCGAGCCCGATGCCCGGCCGCAGCAGGCCCCGCCCGGCGATCTCGCGGAACGCGAGGTCGAAGTCGGCCTCGAGCAGGCGGTATCGCTCGACGAAGTACGCGTGCGCGGGATGCGCCTCGTCGGCGGCCTCGGCCGACAAGGTCGCGAAGAGCTGCACGAGCTCGCGTTGGCCGGCGTTGTGGGAGACGAGCCGCAGGAGGTGCTCGAGGTAGTCGACGCCGTCGCGTCGCGGGTCGACCCCGACGAAGAACAGCTCGCCGTTGACCCGGTCGCGTTCTTCGAGCACCGCGGCGAGCAGCAGCTCCTTCGCCGGGAAGTGGTGCAGCAGCCCAGCCCTCGAGACGCCGCACGCCGCCGCGATCTGCACCATGCTCGCGCCCCGGTAGCCGCCAGCGGCGAAGGCGGCGAGCGCGGCTGCGATGATCTCGGCGCGGCGACGTCGGCCCTTCGGGTAGGTGCGCGGTACTGCGGGAGTCGTCGCGGCGGGCTCTGAGGTCATGGTCGTCTCGAGGATACCGACGGCGAACCCGGCGACGCCGAACCCGCCGACGCCGAACCCGCCCGCGACCTGGTCCGGGCTCGCCGGAAGACCAGCCACGCCCCGGCCGCCGAGACCGCGTCGCCGATGGGCAGCGCGACGAGCACGCCGATCGGCCCGAACGGTGCGAGCAGCAGCACGAGCGGCGCCTTGACCGCGACGAGCGTGCCGACCGAGATCGCGTACGACGGCGCGGGTCGCCCGAGCGCCTGGAAGGTCGCCGAGATGAGCGGTGCGATGCCCGAGAAGACGAAGCCGATCGCGATGACGCGGAGGGCGGTCGCCGCCGTCGAGACGCTCACGGCGTCGGTGAGGAAGAGCGAGGCGAGCGGCTCGGCCGCGATCACGACCGTGGCGGATGCCGCGGCTCCGACCCCGATCGTCGCCCGCAGCGCCAACGTGCGGGCTCGATCCGCTCGCGCGCCGAGCCCACGGCCTGCGTTGAAGCCCACGATCGGCTGGACCGCCTGCGTGATGCCCATCTGCGGCATGGTCACGAAGGTCTGCACGCGACTGCAGACCGCGTAGGCGGCGAGCACGACCGTGCCGGCGGCGGCGAGCAGCGCGTTGACCAGCACGGCGAGCGCCGTCACCCCGATGCCGAGCAGGAACGACGGTGCGCCGATCGACAGCAACTCGCCGACCGTCTTCCACCGCGGGCGCAGGTGCCGGCCTTCGATGCGGTACGGCCGACGCCGCCGGATGAAGAAGAACCAGACCGCCATTGCCGCCGAGACGGCCTGACCGGCGACCGTGCCGAGACCGGCCCCGACCACGCCGAGGTCGAACCCGAAGATCAGGATCGGATCGAGCACGATCTGCACGACGACCGGCACGACCCACAACAGGGTCGAGAACAGCATCCGTCCCTCGGCGCGCACGAGGGCCGAGAAGCCGGTCGCGAAGATCGCGCCGCCGATGATGACGGCGCCGTAGGCCCTCGCATCGGGCAGCGTCTCGTCGGTGGCGCCCATGAGCCGCAGCAGCGGATCGAGGAGCGCCAGGCCGGTCGCCGTGACGACGACCGCGGTGACCCAGTACACGACGAACGCGTTGCCGGCCGCGCGCGCCGCGGCATCCGAGTCCCGTGCTCCCAACGACCGCGAGACGAGCGACGCGCCGCCCACCCCCACCGTCGTGGCGACCGCGCCGAGCAGCAGCAGCACGGGCGCGACGAGGTTGACCGCGGCCAGGGCGGTCTCGCCGACCCCGCGCGCGACGAACCAGGCGTTGGTCAGCGCGTAGACGCCGTAGACCCCCACCGAGAGCGTGGTCTGCGAGCCCGCCCACAGCAGCAGCCGTCCGATCGGCCGCGTGGCCAGGTCCTCGGAGCGGTCCGGGGCGGTGACGTCGGTCACGCGGCCTCCCGGCTCCTCACCCGGCCACCCGCACGCGACCGAGCGCGGCCATGACGCCGTCGAGCTCGCGACGGCCCCAGTCGTACACCTCGGTGTCGGTGTGCCCCCGGTACTTCGTCTCGACGACCATGATCATGGCCAGGTAGAGCGAGTACAGGCGGCGGCGCGCGCGCTGGGCCTCGGTCATCGTCGTCAGGCCGAACCCGACCATGAAGTCGCTCGGGTCGCCGAACGAGGGCATGTCGATGCCGGTCAGCCCGGCCTCCATGAGCGGGTCGCCGTACACGGCGCGCTCGTGGTCGAGCACCGCGACGATCCGGCCGTCGCGGATCATCGAGTTCTTCGCCCAGAGGTCGACCTCGACGAGCCGCGGCTCGGTCACCTCGTCGAGGGCGTCGGCGTTCTCGGCCAGCACCCCGCGGATGTCGGCGGAGCTCCAGCCGAGGTCGATGCCGACCCGTTCGCCGTCGGCGAGGGTGTCGTCGATCATCTTGGTGAACGCCTCGCGCCAGGTCGGCCACCCGGCGCCGAGCAGCGGACCGAAGTGCGGGCCCACGATGGTGTTGATCTCGCGATTGAGCGCTCCGAGCTGGCGGTTGCCGGAGGCCACGACCTCGTCGTCGAGGAGGCCCGCTCCGGCGGTGAAGCCGAAGTTGTCGGCATCGACGTACTCCATGAAGAAGAGGTCGGCATCGACGACCTCGTGGGTGAGGTCGACGTGGTCGATGCGGGGCACCGGCACGGTGGTGCGTTCGGCCACGAGGCGTATCGCCTCGATCTCGGCGCGCATCATGCCGACCTCGCGCGTGAGCACGGCGATCTCGGCCGGCGGGGCGATCTTGAGCACGACCCGCCTCCCGTCGCGCAGCGTGATGCGGTAGGCGACGTTGAACCAGCCCTCGGTGATCTCGTGGGCGAAGTCCTCGTCGACGGGCACGCTCTCGGCGCCGTAGGTCCGCTCGACGAGGCGCCGCAGCACCTCCGTGGTCTGCCGATTCTTCGTGATGCTCTCCATCGAGCCCTCTCAAGGTGTGGTGACGGATGTCGCTGCGGCCGTTCAGGCGGCGGCCACGACGTTCGGTCGTCGCTCACGGCACTCTACACAGAAAACCGACATGCATGTCGGTTTTCTGCCGTCGACCCGTCGCTCACCCGAGAGGCACGGCCCCGCTCACGGCCGCGCCCGCTCCACCGGCAGCCAGAGCTCGCACGTCGCCGTGCTGAAGTCGGGCGCCCGATCGAGCACGGCCACGATCGAGGGGCCGGGGCGCAGCTGCCACGGGTTCGACGGGAACCACTCCGTGGCGGTCGCCGCCCAGGTCTCCTGCAGCGCCGAGGGGTACGGCCCCGAGGTCCGGAACACCGCCCACTCCCCCGCAGGCACGTCGATCACGTCGAGGTCGTCGGGAACGGATGTCTCGACGCCGACGGCCGCACCGTGCAGGTACGTCAGCTCGCTCCCCTCCTCGTAGTCGGGGTCGACGTCGGCGCTCACCTGCAGGAGCCCCGCCGGCTCCTGGTCGCCGAGCGCCTTGAGCCGGACGTGCTCCTCCGGCGGGATCGACGCGATGTGCGCCTGGATGTGCGGATTGACGCCGCGATGCACGAGCGGCACGCGCGCGGCGTGCCCCACGAGTCGGAATGCCGATCGTTCGGCGATACGGGTGTCCATGGGTGTGTTCCCTTCGACGGTCAGGCGGAACCTGAGTTGCGGTTGCGAACGAAGGGGGCCGCCGTCGCGGCGCACGTCGGCCGGCGCGACGCCGTGCACCGAGCGGAACGCCCGGTTGAACGCCTCGGTCGAGCCGTAGCCGTGGCGCACGGCGATGTCGAGCAGGCCCCCGTCGCCGAGCAGGTCGGCTGCCGCGACGGTCATGCGGCGGCGGCGCACGTACTCCGACAGCGGCATGCCCGCGAGCGACGAGAACATGCGCCGCACGTGGTACTCGGTCGTGCCGAGCTCCGACGCGAGCGCGGCGAGGTCGACGTCGGCCTCGAGGTCTCCCTCGATGGCCTCGACCACCCGGTTCAGAATCCCGATCACGGTCCCTCCTTCACCACGAGCCTCGTCGAGCGGATGCCGCTGCACCCGATGATCCCCGACCGATCCGATCGGGTTCTCGGAATTCAGGAGATCCCGGCCGTCAGACCGCCCTGCGACCCCATCGACGCGGATCTCCTGAATTTCGCGAACCCCGAATCCGTCGGACTCCCTGCGAGCCCGTCGGAGTCCGTGCGAGCCCGGACAGCGAGAACGGCCCGGAGAACGAGAACGGCCCGGATCCTCATCGAGGTTCCGGGCCGTTCGGTCGTCGTGCGCGAGGGGGGACTTGAACCCCCACACCCTTGCGAGTACTGGCACCTGAAGCCAGCGCGTCTGCCAATTCCGCCACTCGCGCATCTGTGAATCGGTCGCACCGTGGTGTGACCAGCCACGAGAGCCTAACATCTTGGGCGGGCAAAGGCCATTCGAGCCGGGAAGGCCCTGAGAACGCCCGTCGCGACCCGCGCAGACGCGCCGATCCACGCCGATCTGCGGCATCCGCCCCTCGCGCTCTCCCGCCCCACCGGAATAGCATCGAACGGCGGGTCCCACAGCCGTGACCGGCACGACGAAAGGACCGCCGTGACATCGCCCGACAGCTCAGCACTCCCCCCGAACACGCACGCAGACCCCCGGCCCGCAGACCTCGATCTGACCGGCATCCGGGGCTGGCTCTTCGACCTCGACGGCGTGCTCACGCCGACGGCGATCGTGCACATGCACGCCTGGTCGCGCCTGTTCGCGCCGTACCTCGAGGCGCACGGCGCCGCGCCCTACGTCGAGGGCGACTACTTCGCGTACATCGACGGCAAGCCCCGGTACGACGGGGTCAGGAGCCTGCTCGAGAGCCGCGGCATCCGCATTCCCGAGGGCGACGTGACCGACTCCCCCGACGACGACACGGTGCACGGCCTCGGCAACCGTAAGAACGACGCCTTCAACGCCACGCTCGCCGACGAGGGCGTCGCCCCGTACCCCGCGAGCGTCGCCTTCCTCGACGCGGTCATCGCGAGCGGATGCCGCGTGGCCGTCGTCTCGAGCTCGAAGAACGCCCCGTCGGTGCTGGCCGCCGCCGGCATCGACGACCGGTTCACCGTCGTGGTCGACGGCCTCGTCGCCGCACGCGAGGGCATCACCGGAAAGCCCGCTCCCGACATGTTCGACCGCGCGGCCGAACTGCTCGGCCTGCCGACGACGGCGTGCGCCGTGGTCGAAGACGCCGAGTCGGGCATCAAGGCCGGTGCAGACGGCGACTTCGCCCTCGTGGTCGGCGTCGACCGCGGGGTGGGCCGCGACACCCTGCGCGAACTCGGTGCCGACGTCATCGTCGACGAGCTCGACGAGCTCCTGCCCGCGGTCGAACGCGCGGCCGCGGCCGGCCCCGGCGACCCCGCGGCATCCGCCCGTGAAGCATCCGCCCCCGCGGCACCCGCCCCCGAAGCCCAGCGACGCGACACCGCAGAAGGAAGGGACGCCGAATGAGGTTCGCCGACACCGACCCCCTCGACCGCAACCGGTTCCCCATCGACGAGTGGGCGCTCGTCGAGACCGAGTTCGGACTCGACGACATGGGCACGACCGAGACGCTGTTCGCCGTCGGCAACGGCTACCTGGGCCTGCGCGGCAACATCGAGGAGGGCCGCGACGGCCACCTGCACGGCACGTTCGTGAACGGGTTCCACGAGACCTGGCCGATCCGCCACGCCGAGGAGGCGTTCGGGTTCGCGCGCGTCGGGCAGACCATCGTGAACGCCCCCGACGCCAAGGTCATCCGGCTCTACGTCGACGACGAGCCGCTCGTGGTCACGATCGCCGAGCTCGTCGACTACGACCGTCGGCTCGACTTCCGCCAGGGGGCGCTCTCGCGATCGATCGACTGGCGCACCCCGTCGGGCAAGCACGTGCGCATCACGAGCCGCCGCATGGTCTCGTTCACCGACCGCCACCTCGCGGTGCTCGACTACGAGGTCGAGATGCTCGACGCCGACGCGGCGGTCACGATCTCGAGCCAGATCCTCAACCGCCAAGACGGCCGCGACGAGTACCGCTCGGGCGTGCAGGAGGCGCCGGGCGCATTCGACCCGCGCAAGGCCGAGTCCTTCGCCGACCGCGTGCTGCAGCCGCGCGTGCAGCGCCACGAGGGCGGCCGGTACATGCTCGGCTACCAGTGCACGAACTCCGGCATGACCATCGCGGTCGGCGTCGAGCACTCGATCGCGACCGACAACGCGTTCACCGAGTCGGGCAGCATCGGCGAAGACCTCGCGAAGCACATCTACCGGGTGCGCGCCGAGCAGGGCAAGCCGATCCGCGTCACCAAGTACGTCAGCTACCACACCGCCCGCAAGGTGCCGGCGCGCGAACTCGTCGACCGCTGCGACCGCACGCTCGACCGGGGCGCCGAGCTGGGCGTCGCCGAGCTGTTCGAGCACCAGCGCGCGTGGCTCGACGACTTCTGGGAGCGATCGGATGTCGCGATCGACGGTGAACCCGAACTGCAGCAGGCCGTGCGGTGGAACCTCTTCCAGCTCGCGCAGGCCACCGCCCGCACCGACGGCGACGGCGTCGCCGCGAAGGGCGTGAGCGGCTCGGGCTACGGCGGACACTACTTCTGGGACACCGAGATCTACGTGATGCCGTTCCTCAGCTTCACGGCGCCGATCGTGGCGCGCAACGTGCTGCGGTTCCGCCAGCGCATGCTCGACAACGCCCGAGCCCGCGCACTGGAGCTCAACCAGCGCGGCGCGCTGTTCCCGTGGCGCACGATCAACGGCCTCGAGTCCTCGGCGTACTACGCGGCCGGCACCGCGCAGTACCACATCGACGCCGACATCTCCTTCGCGCTGTGCCAGTACGTGGCCGCGACCGGCGACACCGACTTCATGGGCCGCGGCGCCATCGACATCCTCGTCGAGACGGCCCGCATGTGGGAGGACCTGGGGTTCTGGCGCTCCGGCGCGAGCACCGACGACGTGTTCCACATCCACGGCGTCACCGGACCCGACGAGTACACCACCGTCGTGAACGACAACCTCTACACGAACGTGATGGCGAGGGCGAACCTCGCGTCCGCGGCATCCGCCGTCGACTCGCTACAGATGCGCGACCCGGTCGCGTACGCCAAGCTCGTCGCCCGGCTCGGCGTGACGCCGGGCGAGGTCGGCGAATGGCGGCGCGCCGCGGCGCACATGCACATCCCGTACGACGAGCAGCTCGGCGTGCACCCCCAAGACGCGGCGTTCCTCGAGAAGGAGCTGTGGGACCTCGAGAACACGCCCGACACGCGCCGACCGCTGCTGCTGCACTACCACCCGCTCGTGATCTACCGGTTCCAGGTGCTCAAGCAGGCCGACGTCGTGCTCGCGCTGTTCCTCCAGGGCGACCGGTTCTCGGCCGAGCAGAAGCTCGCCGACTTCGAGTACTACGACCCGCTGACCACCGGCGACTCGACGCTGTCGGCGGTCGTGCAGTCGATCATCGCCGCCGAGGTGGGCTACCACGACCTCGCGCTGCGGTACTTCCGCTCGGCGCTCTACGTCGACCTCGCCGACCTCCACCACAACGCGGCCGACGGCGTGCACGTCGCGTCCACCGGCGGGGTGTGGGGGGCGCTCGTCAACGGGTTCGGCGGGTTCCGCGACCACGGCGGTGTCTTCACGTTCGACCCGCGCCTGCCAGACGGATGGTCGCGGCTCGAGTTCCGCGTCACCCTGCGCGGCACGCGCCTGCGCGTCGAGCTCGAGCCCGACGCCATCTCGTTCCACGTCGAGGCCGGCGACTTCGCCGAGGTCTCGGTGCGCGGCGAGAAGGTGCTCGTCAGGGCCGGCACGGATGTCTCGGTGCCCCTCGACGGCCAGGGACCGCGCCTCGTCGGGGCCCCGCACATGCGGGACGTCACCGGATCGAGGCGCTCCGACGGAACCCTGCTGACCGCGTCGATCCCGACCCTGTCGCTCGACCTCGATACCGACGAAACCGCGATTCCGGTGGACTGAGGAATCCCGTTCCCAGTCGAGCGGGCTAGCATGTCACACAATCACGGAACCGGATCGGGAGACCTGTGGGCCTACTGGACAACTTCGAGAAAGGTCTCGAGCGCGCCGTCAACGGCGCCTTCGCGAAGACCTTTCGCTCGGGGCTGCAGCCCGTCGAGATCACCGCGGCACTGAAGCGCGAGATCGACACGAAGGCGGCGGTCGTCTCGCGCGACCGCGTGCTCGTGCCGAACCAGTTCGTCGTGCGGATGTCTCCGACCGACCACGAGCGCATGGCCGCCCTCGGCCCGGCGCTGACCGACGAGCTCGTCGACCTCGTGCAGAAGCACGCGGCGAGCCAGCACTTCCAGTTCGCAGGCGGCATCACGATCGCGCTCCGGCCCGACGAGGGCCTGTCCGAAGGGCTCGTGCAGGTCGACTCGCGCAACGTGAAGGGCCAGGTCGCCTGGACCCCGGTGCTCGACATCGGCGGCACGCGGCATCCGATCATCAAGGGCCGCACGGTCATCGGCCGCGGCAGCGAGGCCGACGTCACGATCGACGACTCCGGCGCATCGCGACGTCATGCCGAGGTGCAGTGGGACGGCTCGCGGGCCCGCGTGCGCGACCTCGGTTCGACCAACGGCACCCAACTCGACGGGGCGCGCATCACCGAGGCGATCCTCGAGCCCGACTCCGTGATCACCATCGGGCGCTCGCGTATCGTGTTCCGGGTGCTCGCCCAAGCCGCAACCCCCGCGCCCCGCGTCGACCCCGCGACCGAACGTCACGACATCGGCGGGTTCTGGGGGCCGGCCGAATGAGCGAACTGACGCTGCTCGTCCTGCAACTCGGGTTCCTGCTGCTGCTGTGGGCCTTCATCTTCGCGATCGTCTACGCCCTGCGCAGCGACCTCTTCGGGCAGCGCGTGCGCAAGCTGCAGCCCGAGGCGGCGACGTCCTCCCCCGCCTCGGCGTTCCCGGCCGCCGCTCCCGCAGCGGCTGCCGCTGCGGCGGCGCCCACGTCGCCCGTCTCGAGACCGGCGGCACCCGCTGCGACGCCGTCGTCCGGCGACGGTCCCATGAAGCTCGTGATCACGAGCGGCCAGAAGGCCGGCACCGAGTTCCCCCTCGGGCGCGACGAGATCACCATCGGCCGCTCGAGCGACTCGGCCATCATCATCCGCGACGACTACACGTCGACCCACCACGCCCGCATGATGCTGTGGAACGGGCAGTGGATGCTGCAGGACCTCGACTCGACGAACGGCACATTCCTCAACGGCGCCCGCGTGACGGTGCCCGTGCAGATCCCACTCGGAGCGACCATCAAGGTCGGGGCGACGACGTTCGAGCTGCGGCGGTAGCCCATGGCCTCGATCAAGGCGAGCGCCGCGGTCTCGCACGTCGGACGCATCCGCTCCAACAACCAGGACTCCGGGTACGCGGGCCGGCGGCTGTTCCTCGTCGCCGACGGCATGGGCGGGCACGCCGGCGGTGACGTCGCGAGCGCGATCGTCACCCAGCGCGTCGCCGACGCCGACGCCGAGTACCACTCCGCGCCCGAGGCCGCCGCCGCGCTCGAGGGCGCCCTGATCTCGGCGAACCGGAGGCTCGCCGAGACGGTCTCCGAGCACTCCGAGCTGACCGGCATGGGCACGACCGCGAGCGCCCTGCTGCTGCACGACGACCGCGTCGTCATCGCGCACATCGGCGACTCGCGCATCTACCTGCTGCGCTCGGGCGAGCTCAGCCAGATCTCCACCGACCACACCTTCGTGCAGCGGCTCGTCGACGCCGGGCGCATCACGGCAGAAGAAGCCATGGTGCATCCCCGCCGATCCGTGCTCATGCGCGTGCTCGGCGACGTCGAGGCCTCGCCCGAGATCGACGCGATGGTGCTCGACACCAGGCCGGGCGACCGCTGGCTGATCTGCTCCGACGGGCTCTCGGGCGTCGTGTCGTTCGATGACCTGCACGAGCAGCTCTCGGCCGACGCGGGCGCCAAGCAGGTGGCCGACCGGCTCGTGAAGGCCTCGCTCGACGGCGGCGCCCCCGACAACGTGACCGTCGTGATCGTCGACATCGGCGACCCGCCTGCGCCCGAGACCCCGCCGCTCGTCGTCGGCTCCGCGGCAGCGCCGCTCGCATTCGGCGCGCCGTCCGAGCCGGTGCGGGCGCGCCCCATGCGCCTCACGCCGTTCCGACCGCACCCGGTGCAGGAGACCCACTTCGAGCCCGACTCCGAGGACTTCTTCGACGAGATCCTCGAAGAGGACGCCAGGCGCCGGCGCCGGCGCCGCTGGGTCTGGGGCTTCTGGATCTTCGCGCTCATCGCCGCCATCGTCGCGGTCGTCGTGCTCGGCTACCAGTGGACCCAGACGCGCTACTACGTCGGCGAGTCCAACGGCCGCGTGGCGATCTTCCAGGGCATCCAGCAGGACCTCGGGCCGATCTCGTTGCACGAGCTCTACCGCGAGACCTCGGTCGACGTCTCCGAGCTGCGCACGTACGACCAGCAGCGCGTCGAGAAGACCATCACGGCCGGATCGCTCGCCGATGCGATGAAGATCGTGTCGCGATTGGAGGAATCCCTTGAGTGACGTCGGCCTCGGCGGAGCGAGCCCGGGCCAGGCCACGACCGGCCAAGCGCCCGCGTCGACGCCTCCCTCCGGCATCCGTCGCATCCGGATGCCGCAGCGACTGCGCAACCTCGAACTGTGGCTGCTCCTCATGGCGTGCGTCATCAACGCGGGCGCGATCGTGCTGGTGCAGCTGGGCGCGCTCGGCCGCATCGACACGCAGCTGGTGCTGCTCGGAGCCGGGCTCTCGCTGCTGGTCTTCGGGCTGCACATCGCGATGCGGTTCGTCGCGCGCGACGCCGACCCCTTCCTGCTGCCCATCGCGACACTGCTCAACGGGCTCGGCATCGCCATGATCTACCGCATCGACATCGCCGACGGCGAGACCGGGTGGGAGAGCGCGGCGGTGAGGCAGATCGCGTGGAGCGCGATCGCGATCGTGTGCGGCATCGCAACGATCCTGCTGATCCGCAACCACCGGGTGCTCTTCCGGTACACCTACGTCGCGGGCTTCGTGGCGATCATCCTGCTCATGCTGCCGCTCGTGCCCGGCCTCGGGCAGTCCCGCGGCGGCGCCAGGGTCTGGATCGGCATCGGCGACATCGCCACGTTCCAGCCGGGCGAGATCGCGAAGATCGCCCTCGCCGTGTTCTTCGCGGGGTACCTCGTGCGCAACCGCGACTCCCTCTCGATGGTCGGCAAGAAGTTCCTGGGCATGCGGTTCCCGCGCGCCCGCGACCTCGGACCTCTGCTCATCGTGTGGGCGCTCTCGATGAGCGTCATCGTGTTCCAGCGCGACCTCGGCACCGCCCTGCTCTACTTCGGCCTGTTCCTGGTCATGCTCTACGTCGCGACGAGCCGGCTGTCGTGGGTCGTGCTCGGCCTCTCGCTGTTCGTCGCGGGCGCGCTCATCGCGAGCCAGACCCTCGACTACGTCAACAACCGCTTCCAGAACTGGCTCGACCCGCTGAGCGACGCCCGGTACAACGCCGATCCCGGCGGCAGCTACCAGCTCGTGCAGGGCCTGTTCGGCTTGGCCAACGGCGGACTCATCGGCACCGGATGGGGCCGCGGCAGCCCCGAGCTGACGCCGGTGCCCCAGAGCGACTACATCATCGCGAGCCTCGGCGAGGAGCTCGGCCTCGCCGGCCTGTTCGCGATCCTCGCCCTGTACGTGCTGCTCGTCGCACGCGGATTCCGCATCGGCTTCGCCGGTCAGGACGACTTCGGCAAGCTGCTGGGCGTCGGCCTCGCGTTCGTCATCGCCCTGCAGGTGTTCATCGTCGTCGGAGGCGTGACCCGGGTGATCCCGCTCACGGGCCTGACGACACCGTTCCTGGCCGCGGGCGGATCGTCGCTCGTGGCCAACTGGATCATCGTCGCGCTGCTCCTGCGGCTGTCCGACACGGTCCGAAACCATCCGAGGCTGGTGATCGACGGATGAATCGCGAACTCAAGCGCGTCAGCATCTTCGCCCTGCTGATGTTCGTCGCCCTGTTCGTCTCGACGACGGTGATCCAGTATTTCAGCGCCGACTCCCTGGCGGCCGACCCGCGCAACGCGCGGACGCTCTACGCCAGCTACTCGGTCGAGCGGGGTCCGATCCTCGTCGACGGCACGCCCGTCGCGTTCTCGCAGCCCTCCGACGACGACTACAAGTTCCTCCGCGTGTACCCGAACGGGCCGCTCTACGCGGGCATCACCGGGTACATCCCCGTGAACGGCGAGGCGACCGGCCTCGAGAGCTCGCTCAACGACTACCTCAGCGGGCAGTCGTCGTCGCAGTTCTTCGACAAGATCAACCGGCTCATCTCCGGGCAGGACCCCATGGGCGCCTCGGTCGACGTCGCGATCGACCCCGTCGCGCAGCAGGCCGCCTGGGACGCCCTCGGCGACTACTCGGGCGCCGTCGTCGTGACCGAGCCGGCGACGGGACGCATCCTCGCGATGGTCACCAAGCCGACGTTCGACCCGAACTCGATGGTCGTGCACGACGGCGCCGAGGTCCAGGCGACCTACGAAGGCCTGCTCGCTGATCCGAGCGAGCCCCTCATCAACCGCGCGACCGGCGGCGACATGAACCCTCCCGGTTCGGTGTTCAAGCTCGTCGTGACCGCGGCCGCGCTCGAGTCCGGCCGGTACACGCCCGAGAGCACGTTCCCGAACCCCGGGAGCCTGACGCTCCCCGGAACCGACTCCGTCGTGATCAACTCGGGCGGCGGCACCTGCGGCGGCGGCGGCGCGACCGTGACGCTCGCCGACGCGCTGAAGTACTCGTGCAACATCCCGTTCGCCGAGCTCGGCATGGAGCTCGGCGACGACGCGATCCGCGAGCAGGCCGAGAAGTTCGGCTTCAACCACGAGTTCGAGATCCCGACCGCGACGGAGGCGAGCGTCTACCCGCGCGGTCTCGACGAGCCGCAGACCGCGCTCAGCGCCTTCGGCCAGTACACCGTGCGAGCCACCCCGCTGCAGATGGCCGTCGTGTCGGCCGCGATCGCCAACGGCGGCATCGTGATGAACCCGAACCTCGTAGACCAGATCACGGCTCCCGACTTCACGCCGCTGCAGGAGTTCGAGACATCCGAATTCGGCCGTGCGATCAGTGAGGATACCGCCAAGACCATGACCCAGATGATGGTCAACGGCGTCGATTCCGGGGCCGCGAGTAATGCAAGAATAGACGGCGTCAGCGTGGCCGGTAAAACGGGTACAGCGGAGAACGGCGAGGACGACCCTTACACCTTGTGGTTCACCGGTTTTGCCCCCGCGGACAACCCTCAGTATGCGATCACGGTACTCGTGGAGGATGGCGGGGGACTTGGTCAGGAGGGGTACGGCAATCTCATCGCCGCACCCATCGCAAAGCAGGTACTAGAGGCGGTGCTGAACAAATGAGACCGAGCGCAGGGCTCACCTTCGGGGGGCGCTACGAACTGCAATCCCGCATCGCGATCGGCGGGATGGGCGAGGTGTGGCAAGCCACCGACCTCGTCATCGGCCGACAGGTCGCGATCAAGATCCTGAAGGACGAATACCTCGGCGACCCCGGGTTCCTCGAGCGATTCCGCGCCGAGGCCCGTCACGCCGCGCTCGTGAACCACGAGGGCATCGCCAACGTCTTCGACTACGGCGAGGAGGAGGGCAGCGCCTACCTCGTCATGGAACTCGTGCCCGGCGAGGCGCTCTCGACGATCCTCGAGCGGGAGCACGTGCTCTCGACCGACAAGGTGCTCGACATCGTCGCGCAGACCGCGAACGCGCTCCAGGCCGCCCACGCGGCCGGCCTGGTGCACCGCGACATCAAGCCCGGCAACCTCCTCATCACGCCCGACGGACGCGTGAAGATCACCGACTTCGGCATCGCGCGCATCGCCGACCAAGTGCCGCTCACCGCCACGGGCCAGGTCATGGGCACGGTGCAGTACCTGTCGCCCGAGCAGGCGTCGGGTCACCCGGCCTCGCCGACCACCGACATCTACTCGCTGGGCATCGTGGCCTACGAGGCCCTCGCCGGCCGTCGCCCGTTCACGGGCGAGTCGCAGGTCGCGATCGCGATGGCGCAGATCAACGAGACGCCGCCCGACCTTCCCGTCACCGTCTCCGAGCCGGTGCGCAACCTCGTCTACGCGTGCATCGCGAAGAACCCGGCCGAACGGCCGCAGACGGCCGCGCACCTCGCGAGGGCCGCATCCGCGCTCCGCCGCGGCGACGTGCAGGGCGCCGCCGTCGCCGTTCCGGCCGTGCTCGGCGTCGCGGGCGGCGCCGCCGCGGCCACGATGCTCATGCCCCAGGCAGGCGCGACCGCCGCGACGACCGTGCTCTCCACCGGCGCACCCGCTCCGGGCGAGGAGGACGCCGAAGAAGAGGTCGAGGAGAAGAAGCGCAGCCCCTGGACCTGGCCGCTCATCGTCCTCATCGCCGTGCTCGCGATCGTGCTCATCGGCACGATCATCGCCCTGTCGCTCAACAACGGAGGCGACAAGACCCCGGCGTCCACCAGCAAGCCGCCGACGACCCGCAGCGCCCCTCCGAGCTCGGCCCCTCCGACCTCGGAGGCGCCCACGACCGCCGAGATCAACGCAGCCGATTTCGTCGGCCTGTCGGTCGACGACGCCCGCGCGAAGCTCGGCGAGCTCGGCATGGTCGCGAACGGCGTCGAGGGCAAGCCCGCCGCAGACCCGTCCGGCACGGGCATCGTGTACGAGGTCAACCCGACCGGACCGGTTCCGATCGGGTCCGAGGTCACGGTGACCTACTACGCCGCCCCCGAGACCCCCGCAGCACCTGGAGCCGCCCCGAGCGTCTCGCCGTCGACCGCGGCGCCCGGCGCCTCGATCCAAGTCTCGTGGCCCACGGCGCAGTGCCCGGCCGGCCAGACCCGCTCCGGCTACCAGGTCAACGTCGACGGCCCGGCATCGGCTGCTCCCCCGCTCGGTGCCGATGCCACGAACGTGACCATCACGGTGAACGCCGATGCCGCCGACGGTTCGGTCATCAACATCAGCTACCTGTACTTCTGCGGTGCGCTGAGTTCCGATGCCTCGCCGGCAGCCCCGGTCACCGTCGCCGCGTCTCCCGCCCCGACTCCCGATGCCGGAGGCACCGGCGGTACGGACGACGGCAACTGAAGTCGGCCTCCCGTCTCGACGAGACGGGAGGACTCGCTGCTGCATCGACCGCGACGTGAATGAGAGAGGAACCGGGCGCACGTGACTGACGAAGGACAGGTTCTCGCCGGACGCTACCGTGTGGGCCAGCTCATCGGCCGCGGCGGCATGTCCGACGTGCACGTGGGTCAGGACACCCGCCTCGGCCGTCAGGTCGCCATCAAGCTCCTGAAGCCGCAGCTCGCCACCGACCCTGCCTTCCGGATGCGGTTCCGCCAGGAGGCGCAGTCGGCCGCACGAATGGCCCATCCGACCATCGTCCGGGTGTTCGACGCCGGCGAGGAGACCGTGGCCGACGCGTCCGGTCACGAGGTGCAGCTCCCGTTCATCGTGATGGAGTTCGTCGAGGGCCGCCTGCTCAAGGACATCATCCACGACGGCCCCCTCGAGCCCGCTGCCGCGGTGCGCGTCATCGACAGCGTGCTCACGGCCCTCGAGTACTCGCACCGCGCTGGCGTCGTGCACCGCGACATCAAGCCCGGCAACATCATGATCACCACCGCCGGCCAGGTGAAGGTCATGGACTTCGGCATCGCCCGCGCGGTCTCCGACTCGTCGACGACGGTCGCGCAGACCACGGCGATCCTCGGCACGGCCTCGTACTTCTCGCCCGAACAGGCCAAGGGCGAGACCGTCGATGCACGAACCGACCTGTACTCGACCGGCGTCGTGCTCTTCGAGATGCTCACCGGTCGCCCGCCGTTCCGCGGCGACACCCCGGTGGCGGTCGCCTACCAGCACGTGAGCGAACGACCGGTCAAGCCGAGCGTCATCAACCCCAAGGTCTCACCCGCGCTCGATGCGGTAGTCATGCACGCCCTCGTCAAGACGCGCGAGGGCCGCTATCAGACGGCCGCCGAGTTCCGGGCCGACATCGACACCGCGGCATCAGGTCGTGTTCCCACGCACCAGCGCGTAGAGGAGTCGGCGATGCTGTTCGGTGCGCCCACCGGTTCTCTCTCGACCTCAGAGCTCGCCCTCCGCCAGCTCACCGAAGACGAGACGATGAACCGTACCCAGCGGCGCCCACCGGCGATCTGGATCTGGTCGGGCATCATCGGCGTGATCGTCATCGTGATCGCGGTCATGTACTGGGCGTTCAACCTCCAGCCCACGGTCGAGGTGCCCTCGAACGCGCGCGAGGTGCCCGCCTTCGTCGACACCACGTACGAAGACGCCGTCGAGCAATTGCAGCAGCTCGGCCTTCCCGCCTCCCGCATCGACGAGACCAGCACCGACATCGAAGCCGGCCTCGTGATCCGCACCGACCCGCCGGCTGGCGAGATCGTCGATGCCAACACGCCCATCACCGTGTACGTCTCGTCCGGTCGCGAGTCGATCAAGGTGCCCGACGTGCGCAACGCGACGATCGATCAGGCGAAGAAGACGATCACCGACGCCGGTCTGGCCGCGGGCTCCGAGACCCGCACAACGTCGCCGACCGTCGCGGCAGACGTCGTGCTGGGCACCGACCCCGAAGCGGGGGCGTCGGTCGAGGCCGGTTCGACCGTCAACTTCCAGATCTCGAACGGCATGGTCACGCTGCCCGACCTCACCGAGCAGTCGCTCGACGCCGCGTCGTCGCTGCTGACGGCCGAGAACCTGCAGCTGACGCCGGTTCCCAAGCCAGACGCCGGATGCGCGTCGCAGCCCGGTTCGCCCGTGACCCACCAGTCGCTCTCGCCGGGCGACGTGCCGCAGCACTCCTCGGTCGAGCTCACCTACTGCGCGGGCTGAGCCCTCGAGCTCAGTCAGCTGCACGCAGCAGCGGATTGAAGCCCGCTGCGCGCTCGGGTGCCTCGGCGAGCCCGGCGACCGCGAGCCAGTTGCCGAGCATGCGGTAGCCGCCCTCGGTGAGCACCGACTCGGGGTGGAACTGCACGCCGTAGATGGGCGCCTCGACGTGCCTGAGTCCCATGATGATGCCGCCCTGCGTGCGACTCGTGACCTCGAGCTCATCGGGAAGCGTGCCATCGACGACCGCGAGCGAGTGGTACCGCGTCGCAGTGAACGGCTGGGGCACTCCGACGTAGAAGTCGCTGTCGTCGTGCTCGACGCTCGAGGTCTTGCCGTGCATGAGCTCTTCGGCGTTCGTCACGACCCCGCCGAATGCCTCGGCGATCGCCTGGTGGCCGAGGCAGACGCCGAGCAGCGGCGTGCCCGACTCGAGCGCAGCGCGAACGAACGGGATCGACACGCCGGCGTCCGACGGCTTGCCCGGGCCGGGAGAGAGCAGCACGGCGTCGAAGCCCGCGATGCGCTCGGCGACCTCGCTCTCGGGGAAGGCGTCGTTGCGCAGCACCTCGGTCTCGGCGCCCAGCTCCTGGAGGTAGCCGTTCAGCGTGTAGACGAAGCTGTCGTAGTTGTCGATGACGAGGATTCGGGTCATTGGTCCACCGTGACGTCGATCGGGTTGACGATGCCGTCGACCCAGGGGAACACCCACGTGAAGAGGGCGTAGACCGCTGCCGCGATGATGAGCAGCAGCAGGATGATGCGCAGCCAGATCGGGCCCGGAAGGACCCGCCAGAGAGCTCCGTACAATTCAGGACCCCCAGGTTGCGACGATGTCGGCGATCTCGGCCGGCGGACCGGCGGAGGCGGGCTGCCACGAGTCGAGCACGCCGTAGGCGACGAGGCGCTCGGCGGTCGAGTAGAGCGGGTTGCAGGTCGTCAGCGTGATGACGCGATCGGTCGGCGTCACGTCGGGCTGGTGCGGCACCGCCGCGAGCACGTCGACCGTGTCGGGCGTCACGTACTCGAAGTCGCGGAACCGGTAGGTGTACCAGCCGTCCTTCGTCTGGATGTAGATCGGGTCGCCGAGTTGGAACTGCTCGATCTCGTGCATGCCGCCGCCGTAGGCACTGCGGTGCGACGCGATCGCGAAGTTGCCGACCTGGCCCGGCATCTGCGTGCCCGGGTAGTGGCCGACGCCCGTCTCGAAGCTGTTGAGCACGTCGAGTCCGTAGCCCTCGGCGATCTGCCGCACCGAGTCGTGGGTGCCCGGCGTATCGAAGCGCGGCACGTACATGACCGCGAACGCCTCGCCGTTCGGGTACTCGGCCGGGCCGACGACGGGCTCGCCGTAGTCGGCGGGGTCGGGCGCCGGCTCGTCGCCGCGGGCCGCTCGCGCCTGCTCGATCCAATCGGCGCTCTGGGCGGATGCCGCGGCCGACTGCTGCCCGGCCATGATCGCGTCGTTCCACCAGAGCTGCCAGCCGAGGAACAACAGGATCAGCACGCCGGCGGTCAGCAGGAGTTCTCCGAACACGCCCACCACGCTGACGCGGTGTCGCGGCTTCGCACCGTCGCCCTGGGCGCTGCGTCGCCCACGGTCGCGGCGTCGGCCTTCGGGCGGCGACTCGGACATGGGGTCGATTCTATTCCGCCCGAGGAGCGCTCGGCTGTGAGTCCCGCGCAGTCTCAGATAGAATCGCCCGCATGGCACGCACGAAATCATCGAAGCCCGCACGAGCGGAGCAGGCGAGCGGCGAAGAAGCGCCGAACCCGGTCTGGTTCAAGCCCGTCATGTTCGGCTTCATGCTGCTCGGGCTCGCCTGGATCATCGTCTTCTACGTCAGCCAGGGCAAGCTGCCCATCGCCGACCTCGGCTCGTGGAACATCCTCATCGGCTTCGGCATCGCGTTCATCGGCTTCCTGATGACGACGCGCTGGCGCTGAGCCGGAACCACTGGAGTCACCGAACGGGCGGATGCGACATCCGCCCGTTTCGTCGTCCCTTGATGCCTGTGCCTGCACCGGCTGACGCAGCAATTACATCGGTGTAACTCTCTCCCCAGATGTGGAAGAGGCTGTGGATAATCAGAACGCGGCGATCTTCGCACCGGCGACGACCGTGCCGACGACGAGCAGCAGCACGGCAAGCGCGACGAGCAGTGCGATCTGCATGCCGCGACGGGACCGCTTGCGCGTCTCGAGCAGGATCAGGCCGACCAAGGCGCCGCCGACGAGGCCGCCGAGATGCGCCTGCCACGAGATGTTCGCGCCCGGCAGGAAGCCGATGCCGAGGTTGATGGCCAGCAGGATGTACAGCTGGGTCATGTTGCCGCCGAGCCGGCGTTGGATCACGACGAAGGCGCCCATGAGGCCGAAGATCGCGCCCGAGGCGCCGATGACCCAGCCCAGCGGGTCTGCGAGCAGCACCACTCCGACCGAACCCGCCAGCCCACTGATCAGGTAGAGCGCGAGGAACCGCGCGCGTCCGAGCATGGGTTCGAGCAGTTGGCCGAACAGCCAGAGCGTGTACATGTTCAGCAGCAGATGCAGGATCGAGCCGTGCAGGAACACGCTCGTCAGGGCACGCCACGGCTCGTAGGTGCCCGTCGACATCGCCAGCGGCGTGAACGCGAACAGGTTCGTCAGCAGGGACCCGGTGAGCCACTGCAGCACGTACACGACGACCGATATTCCGATGAGGGAATACGTGGCCACGGGGGCACCACGACCCGCGGCTGCGCGGAAGCGTGTGAAGACCGCGGGCTTGGTCCGAGGTGCCGAGGCGCGCTGCTCGCGCATGCACTCGGGGCAGATCACGCCGACGGGCGCAGCGGTCTGGCATTCGCCGCACACCGTGCGCCCGCAGCGCTGGCAGAGCACGAAGCTCTGACGGTCGGGATGCCGGTAGCAGAAGTTCGCGCGTTCCGCGCCGGCATCCGTCACCTGATCGTCAGGCCTGCTCGATGGTGACGCTCTCGATCACCACGTCGTCGAGCGGGCGGTCGCGGCCGTCGGTCGGCACCGACGCGAGCTTGTCGACGATCGCTTGGCTCGCCGAATCGGTCACCTTGCCGAAGATGCTGTGCTTGCCCTGCAGCCAGGTGGTCGGACCGACCGTGATGAAGAACTGCGAGCCGTTCGTGCCGTGGCCGGCCTGGATGCCGGCGTTCGCCATGGCGAGCACGTACGGCTCGGTGAAGTCGAGCTCGGGGTTGATCTCGTCGTCGAACTGGTAGCCCGGGCCGCCGATGCCCTGACCGAGCGGGTCGCCGCCCTGGATCATGAAGCCGGGGATGATGCGGTGGAAGACGACGCCGTCGTACAGCGGGTCGTTGGACTTCTGCCCGGTGGCCGGGTGCGTCCACTCGATCTCGCCGGTCGCGAGGCCGACGAAGTTCTTGACCGTCTTCGGCGCGTGGTGGCCGTAGAGGTCGACCTTGATGGGTCCGAGGTTGGTGTTGAGCGTCGCGACTGCGGTAGGAATCGGCATTCTTGTATTCTGTCACGCGCTGATTCGTCAAGGGGAATGCACGTTTGCGACTCTCACCTCGCTTCCAGCTGTTTCGGTGGCAAGATGGAGTGATTCGCTGCACATCGATGGAGGGTCAGATGAGCCTGTCACGCAAGCGCCAGAAGGAACTCAAGCGGCTGCGCAGTAGTGCCGAGGATCTGTGGGGAGATCAGCAGCAGGTACTCGATCGCGCGAACGCCGTCGCACGTGAGGCGAGCCGCCAACTGAGCGCGCTCCACCACGAAGAGGTCGTTCCGCGCGTCCGCACGGGCTACGAGAACTACGTGCGTCCCTCGCTCAGCCAGGCCCGCGAATTCGCAGCGACCGCCGGCGACGGCGTCGAGCGCGCACTCGGATCCGCGCTCGGCTCGGTGCTGTCGATCGGCGACATCGCGAACGACACCCGCGTCCGCCGCGCTGTCGAACGCGTGGCGCCGAAGGCGGCTGCGCCGGTGGCGACCAAGAGCGGCCCCGGATTCGGCGCCGTGCTCGCGATCGGCGCCGGCATCGCCGTCGCTGCCGGCATCGCCTACGCCGTCTGGCAGACGTTCCGCGCTGACGACGAACTCTGGGTCGCCGACGACGAGCCCGCTCCGGCGCCGTCGTCGCCCGCCCTGTAACACCCGGGCTTCGCGAATGGCCCCGCCCGTCGGCGGGGCCTTTCGCGTGCCCGCGAACACCCGCACGGACTCAGGGCTGGCACTGAAGTCCGAAGAATTCTGCGATTCGCACTTGCGCTTTCTGTGAAGATGCCGGTAAGTTCATTTTTCGGCGAAACCGCCCCGATCGAGAGAGGAGTTGAGTCCTATGAACAAGCTCACGTACACGCAGCCTCACACCGGATTCCTCCTCGTGTCTCCGGCCTGCTGAACCGCCCCGACTGCACACGCCGCTCGGCGTAGCCGTCACTCCGCCCGATCGGGCGTGATCCTCCTCGAGCCGTCTCGACGCACGTCGTCGATGCAGCCCCGCCGGATCCGCTGATCGAGACGACGCACCGCCCGCCTCTCGGCGCCGCTCGCGTCTCCCCGGCCCCGCTGCCTCCGCGCGGCGGCCCGCCGTCCGGCATCCGCGCCGTCCGGCACGCACCACCCCGCAGGCCATCCGCCGGCGGGTACTCACTCACATCGAGATCCGACGAAGGAATCACCGTGAACACCACCACCATCGCCGCACGCCCGCTTCAGGCACGCGCGAATCTCTACCAGCCCAAGGCGCACGGCCTGCAGGAGCGCACGGCGCGCCGGCTCGGCCAGGCCCTGCTCGACTGGAGCGAGCGCCGCTCGGCACTCCGCTCCCCCGAGACCGTGCTGCTCCGCCGCCGCGCGGAGCGCGACGCACAGCTCGCCCTCGCCGACCTGCAGCACCAGCTCGGCACGCTCGGAAGCCCGCTCGTCTGATGAACGCGGCGACCATCACCCACGACCGGCACGGATCGGATCCCTGGCACGAGCCCAGGGTCCGGTCCGTGCACGGCCGCACCGACGGCATCCTGCCGAGAGCGGAACGTGCGGCATCCCGTTCCGTTGCCGGCCGGATGTCGTCGGGCTCCCGGTTCGACCGGTCAGCGGCGCTCGCGCGATCGTTCCCAGCGGCCGCCGCCGGGAACGCCGTTCGCCGGCTCGTCCGCATCCAACTGGAGCGCGATCTCGACGAGGCTCACGAGCTTCAGCGAGCTGACCTCGTCGAGCGGGAACCAACGGGCCTCATCGCTCGAACCGCCGACCTCGTTACGGAGTTCGCCGCCCGTGACGTGCGCCCGGTAGACGACGCGCATGCCGTACAGAGGAGCATCGCCCGAGATCCGCTTGGCAGCCGGTACCACCATTGTGTCGATACCGAGCAGGCGGTCGACCTCGGCGTCGTACCCCGTCTCCTCGAACACCTCGCGCACCACCGCCGCAGCCGGATGCTCGGTGCCCTCGATACCGCCCCCTGGAAGGGTCCAACCCGACCGACCGTGCTCGTTCCAGTGCGACAGCAGGATCTCCCCGTCGCGGATGATCACGGCGTAGGCGGCGATGCGGATGTCCATCCGCACACTGTATCCGTTGACCGCCGGCTCACCGACAACCTCCCGCCAACGCAAAAGCGCCCGACCTCTGCAGGTCGAGCGCTTTCTGTTGTGGAGCCTAGGAGATTCGAACTCCTGACATCCTGCTTGCAAAGCAGGCGCTCTACCAACTGAGCTAAGGCCCCGGATCGAGTGCCGAGGCACTCGGTGTGGAGTTGTGGAGTGGGGATACGAGGACTTGAACCTCGGACCTCTTCGTTATCAGCGAAGCGCTCTAACCGCCTGAGCTATATCCCCGTTTTCGGCCTTGGATAGGTTACATGACGATTCGCGAAACTCCGAATCGAGACTGTTCTCCCGCGGCCGGGCCGGTCAGTTGTTGGTGAACCCGACCAGGATGCCGCCAGTGATCTTGACGCTCAGGTTGTAGAGCACGGCGAGGATGGCGCCGAGCGCGGTGGTCACGACCAGGTTGAGCAGTGCCGCGACGATCGCGAATCCCATGACGTTGCCGAGCGAGAGCACGGCCGTGAGGTCGGTGCCGGCTCCGGCGACGTCTTGCACCAGCGAGTTGAGGTTCTCGAAGATGCCCGTCGAGCTGAGCACGGTGTGCACGAGGAAGGTCACCACGATGCTCACGACGGCCAGGGCCACGGCGATGAGGAACGACAGCTTCACCGCCGACCAGAAGTCGATGTACACCAGGCGCAGGCGGACCTGCTTCGCCTGCGGTCGGCGGTTCGATTTGCGTGCGAGCTTCTCGGCAACGCTACTCATAGACGCTTACTCCTCTCCCGCGGGCTCGTCTGCATCGGTTTCTGCGGACTCCTCCACGAGATTCCGTTCGGAATTCTTCGCGATCGCGATGATCCGGTCGGTCTCCGCGAACTTCGCGAAGACGACGCCCATCGTGTCCCTGCCCTTGGCGGGAACCTCGGCGACGTCAGAGCGTACCACCTTGCCACTGGCAAGAACCACAAGGACCTCGTCGGTGCGCGAGACGATCAGGGCACCCGCCAGATCGCCCCGATCGTCGTTGAGTTTGGCGACCTTGATGCCGAGTCCGCTGCGCTGCTGCTTGCGATACTCCTCGATCCGGGTGCTCTTCGCGTAGCCGCCCTCGGTCACCACGAACACGTAGGTGTCCGACGGACTGAGCTTCTGGCCGGCCACGTCGGCCGCGGCATCCGCACCGCTCTCGACGTCATCGCCGTTCGAGTGCGCCACGACGGATGCCTGGAGCAGACTGTCGTCGCCGCGGAAACTCATGCCCTTGACGCCCGACGTCGAACGACCCATGGGCCGCAGGGCCTCGTCGGTCGCCTCGAAGCGCAGGGACATGCCCTTGCGGGACACGAGCAGGATCTCGTCGTGCTCGTCGGCGAGCATCGCCGAGACGAGTTCGTCGCCCTCGCGGAGGTTGATGGCGATGACGCCGCGTGCGCGGTTGGTGTCGTACGCCGTCAGCTCTGTCTTCTTGACGAGGCCGTCGCGCGTCGCGAGCACCAGGTACTGCGCGACCGCATAGTCGCGGATGTCGAGGATCTCGGCGACCTGCTCGTCGGGCTGCAGCTCGAGGAGGTTCGCGAGGTGCTGGCCCTTCGCGTCGCGGCCGCCTTCCTGGATCTCGTACGCCTTCGCACGGTACACGCGGCCCATGTTCGTGAAGAACAGCAGCCAGTGGTGCGTGGTGGTGACGAAGAAGTGCTCGACCACGTCGTCGGCCCGCAGCTGCGCGCCCTTGACGCCCTTGCCGCCGCGGTGCTGCGACCGGTAGTTGTCGCTGCGGGTGCGCTTGACGTATCCGCCGCGCGTGACGGTGACGACCATCTCCTCTTCTGGGATGAGGTCCTCGACCGACATGTCGCCGTCGAACCCGGGCATGATCTGCGTGCGGCGGTCGTCGCCGTACTTGTCGACGATCTCGGCGAGCTCCTCGGAGACGATCGCGCGCTGCCGCTCGGGCGACGCGATGATCGCACGGAAGTCGGTGATCTGCGCCTCGAGCTCGGTGGCCTCGTCGATGATCTTCTGCCGCTCGAGTGCCGCGAGGCGACGGAGCTGCATCTCGAGGATGGCACGGGCCTGCAGCTCGTCGATGTCGAGCAGCTCGATCAGCCCGTCGCGCGCCTCTTCGACCGTGGGCGATCGGCGGATGAGCGCGATGACCTCGTCGAGCGCGTCGAGCGCCTTGAGGTACCCGCGGAGGATGTGCATGCGCTCTTCGGCCTTGCGCAGGCGGAACTGCGTGCGGCGCACGATGACGTCGATCTGGTGGTCGACCCAGTGCGCGATGAAGCCGTCGATCGAGAGCGTGCGGGGCACGCCGTCGACGATCGCGAGCATGTTCGCGCCGAAGTTCTCCTGCAGTTGGGTGTGCTTGTAGAGGTTGTTCAGCACGACCTTCGCCACCGCGTCGCGCTTGAGCACGAGCACGAGACGCTGGCCGGTGCGGCCCGAGGTCTCGTCGCGGATGTCGGCGATGCCGCCGATCTTGCCGTCCTTCACCATGTCGGCGATCTTGATCGCCAGGTTGTCGGGGTTCACCTGGTACGGCAGCTCGGTGACGACGAGGCAGGTGCGGCCCTGGAGCTCTTCGACCGAGACCACCGCGCGCATGGTGATGGACCCGCGACCCGTGCGGTAGGCGTCGTTGATGCCCTTGACGCCGAGGATCTGGGCGCCGGTCGGGAAGTCGGGACCCTTGATGCGCTGGATGAGCGCCTCTTGGAGCTCTTCGCGACTCGCCTCGGGGTTCTCGAGGTACCACTGGGCACCGGATGCCACCTCGCGCAGGTTGTGCGGGGGGATGTTCGTCGCCATGCCGACCGCGATGCCGACCGAGCCGTTGACGAGGAGGTTCGGGAAGCGCGCCGGAAGGATCGACGGCTCCTGCGTTCGACCGTCGTAGTTGTCCTGGAAGTCGACGGTCTCCTCGTCGATGTCGCGGACCATCTCGAGCGCGAGCGGCGCCATCTTGGTCTCGGTGTATCGAGGGGCGGCGGCGCCGTCGTTGCCGGGCGAGCCGAAGTTGCCCTGGCCGAGCGCGAGCGGATACCGCAGGCTCCACGGCTGCACGAGGCGCACGAGTGCGTCGTAGATCGCGGTGTCACCGTGCGGGTGGAACTGGCCCATGACGTCGCCGACGACGCGCGCGCACTTCGAGAACGCCTTGTCGGGCCGGTATCCGCCGTCGTACATGGCATAGATCACCCGGCGGTGCACGGGCTTCAGGCCGTCGCGCACGTCGGGCAGCGCTCGTCCGACGATGACGCTCATGGCGTAGTCGAGGTACGAGCGCTGCATCTCGAGCTGCAGATCGACCTGGTCGATCTTGCCGTGGATGCCGTGGCCGCCGGTGGTCTCGTCGCCGGCCGCGCCGGGCTCGATCACGTCAGATGTCAAGGAAACGCACGTCCTTCGCGTTCTTCTGGATGAAGTTGCGGCGGCTCTCGACGTCTTCGCCCATCAGGGTGGAGAAGATCTCGTCGGCGGCTGCCGCGTCGTCCATGGTGACCTGCAGCAGCGTGCGGGTCTCGGGGTTCATCGTGGTCTCCCAGAGCTCCTGGTGGTTCATCTCGCCGAGACCCTTGTAGCGCTGCACGCCGTTGTCCTTCGGGATGCGCCAGCCCCTGGCCTGGCCTTCGACGAGCAGTACGTCGCGCTCCCGGTCGGAGTAGACGTACTCGTGCTCGGCGTTCGTCCACTTGAGGCGGTACAGCGGGGGCTGCGCCAGGTACACGTAGCCGAGCTCGATGAGCGGGCGCATGTAGCGGAACAGGAGGGTGAGCAGCAGCGTGGTGATGTGCTGGCCGTCGACGTCGGCGTCGGCCATGAGCACGATCTTGTGGTACCTGGCCTTCTCGGTGTTGAAGTCCTCGCCGATCCCGGCGCCGAAGGCCGTGATCATGGCCTGCACCTCGGCGTTCGCGAGCGCCCGATCGAGTCGGGCCTTCTCGACGTTGAGGATCTTGCCGCGCAGCGGCAGGATGGCCTGCGTCTCGGGGTTGCGGCCCTGCACGGCGGAGCCGCCGGCCGAGTCGCCCTCGACGATGAAGATCTCGGAGACCGATGGGTCCTTCGACGAGCAGTCCTTGAGCTTGCCCGGCATTCCGCCGGACTCGAGCAGGCCCTTGCGACGGGTCGCCTCGCGCGCCTTGCGGGCGGCGATGCGCGCGGTCGCGGCCTGGATCGCCTTGCGGATGATCTCGCGCGCCTGCGTGGGGTTGCGCTCGAACCAGTCGCCGAGCTGGTCGGCGGTGACCTTCTGCACGAACGACTTCGCCTCGGTGTTGCCGAGCTTGGTCTTGGTCTGGCCCTCGAACTGCGGCTCGCCGAGCTTGACCGAGATGACGGCCGTGAGGCCCTCGCGAACGTCGTCGCCCGAGAGGTTGTCGTCCTTCTCCTTGATGATGTTCTTCTCGCGCGCGTACTTGTTGACGAGCGTCGTCAGCGCGGCGCGGAAGCCCTCTTCGTGCGTGCCGCCCTCGTGCGTGTTGATGGTGTTCGCGTAGGTGTGCACCGACTCGGAGTAGGCGGTGGTCCACTGCATCGCGACCTCGAGCGAGATCTTGCGCTCCGTGTCTTCGGACTCGAACGAGATGATCTCCTCGTTCACGACGTCGGACTTCTTCGAGCGGTTCAGGTACTCGACGTAGTCGACGAGGCCGCGCTCGTAGAAGAAGGTGTCGGCGCGCGGCTGCACCGCGTCGCCCTCGTGCTCCGCGGTGTCTTCGGGCGAGATGTCGCCGTGGCCGGCGCGCTCGTCGGTCAACGTGATGCGGAGCCCCTTGTTGAGGAACGCCATCTGCTGGAAGCGGGTGCGGAGGGTGTCGTAGTCGAACTCGACGGTCTCGAAGATGCCGCCGTCGGGCCAGAACGTGATCGTGGTGCCGGTCTCGCTGCTCTCGCCGACCTGCGCGAGGGGTGCCTGCGGCACGCCGCCGTTGCGGTAGGACTGCGCCCAGACGTGACCGAGTTGACGGACCTCGACCTCGAGGCGCGTCGACAGCGCGTTGACGACCGACGAACCGACGCCGTGCAGGCCGCCCGAGACGGCGTAGGCGCCGCCGCCGAACTTTCCGCCCGCGTGCAGCACCGTGAGCACGACCTCGACGGTCGACTTCTTCTCGGTGGGGTGCATGCCCGTCGGGATGCCACGGCCGTTGTCGACGACGCGCACTGCGCCGTCTTCGAGGATCCTGACGTCGATCGTGTCGGCATAGCCCGCAAGCGCCTCGTCGACGGAGTTGTCGACGATCTCGTAGACGAGGTGGTGGAGTCCTCGTGGCCCGGTCGATCCGATGTACATTCCGGGCCGCTTGCGAACCGCTTCGAGGCCCTCGAGAACCTGGATCGCATCTGCGCCGTATTCGGGCGCGCTCTCGGCCTTGGTCGGTTCCGCTGTCATGGGTGAATCGGGCTCCAAACCGTCGTTCTGGCGACTCTCGATCCTATCAAACGGAGCCGCCGGAACCGCCGGGAAGCGCCGTTCTCAGACGATGTCGCACACGGGGCGACCGAATTTGCCGTCTCAGCCGTAGGTATCGCGTGGACCGCGCCCTGGAATCGATCTGGGGCCCCTTTTCCAGGTGGGGGCGTCCGGCCCTTGGAAGCGGATGCTCTCGACCCCCGCGTCTGGGTACCGGTCGAGGATGCGCGTGACGAGGTCGGCGCGCAGCAGCCGAAGCTGGGTCGCCCATGCCGTCGACTCGCACCTCACCTGGAGCACACCGTGCTCGACGCCGATCGGTTCGGAGTGCTGGGCGATCTCCTCGCCCGCGAGCGTCGACCACGACGCGAGCAGCTCGTGCTGCGAGAGCGGCGCGCTCCATCCGAGCTGCGAGGTGAGTCCGTCGATGGCATCGCCGAGCGGCCGGGGATCGCGCCCCGGCGTGAACGGCTCGCCGCCCGAGCGCTCGCGCACACGACGCCGGGCACGGGCTCCGCCCGTTCGCGGCTGCCCGCCGAACACCTCGCGGAAGTGCTGGTAGACGCGCAGCGGCTCCGACTCGGCAGGCTGCTCAGGCATCGGTCGCTCCCCCGCCGGCCGTCGATCCGGCTTCGGCCTCGGCTTCGGCTTCGGCTTCGGCTTCGGCTTCGGCTTCGGCTTCGGCTTCGGCTTCGGACACGATCGTGCCGTGATCGATGCGGATGACGCGCGCGACGAGATGCTCGGGCACGTCTTCGAGCACGGCCGCCGTGACCAGCACCTGTTCGTATCCGCCGATGGCGGCGGCGAGGCGTTCGCGGCGAGCCCGGTCGAGCTCGGCGAACACGTCGTCGAGCACGAGCACCGGATCGCCGGTCGCGGAGTCGCGGCGCAGGAGCTCGGCCGACGCCAACCGCAGGGCGAGCGCGAACGACCAGGATTCTCCGTGGCTGGCGTACCCCTTGGCCGGCAGGCCGTTCAGCATGAGCAGCACGTCGTCGCGGTGCGGGCCCACGAGCGTCACCCCGCGTTCGAGTTCCTTCGCCCGAAGTGCTCGGAGCGCCTCGGCGAATCGCTGCGCCGTGGCCGACCCGGATGCCGCGACCTGCGCCCCGACATCCGAAGCGGCATCCGAAGCGGCATCCGATGCGGCATCCGATGCGGAGAGTTCGCGCGCGACCGCCGGCTGACCGGCGGGATCACCTGTCTCGGCGTCGGGATCTGCTCCGTCGATCGAGAGCATCGCCCGCAGTCCGGGCGCATGATCGGCGTCGACGATCGAGGCGTACGCGGCAGCGAGCGGCCCGGCGAGCTCGTCGATCAGGCCGACGCGGCGATCGATGATCTCCGAACCGAACTGCACGAGGCGCTCGTCCCAGATGTCGAGGGTCGTGAGCTTGTCCGCCGCGAGACCGCGCGCCCGGGCGCTCTTGAGCAGCGTGTTCCGCTGCCGGAGCACCCGGTCGTAGTCGGCCATCACGCCGGCGAGTCGCGGCGTGCGCTGCACGAGCAGCTCGTCGAGCAGTCGACGGCGCACCGACGGCTCGCCGCGAACGATCGCCAGGTCTTCGGGCGCGAAGAGCACGCTGTGCGCATACCGGGGCAGTTCGCGCGTCTTGGCTGGAGCGCGATTGACCTGCGCGCGATTCGCGCCCTTGCGGTTCAGCTGCAGCTCGAGCAGCAGTTCGCGTTCGGCGTGGGCGAGCATCGCACGCACGATCGCCGCCTCGGCGCCGGCCCTGATGAGCGCCTGGTCGCTCGAGACGCGGTGCGAACCGAGGGTGGCCAGGTAGCCGATCGCCTCGACGAGGTTGGTCTTTCCCTGCCCGTTCCGCCCGACGAAGACCGTCGTGCCCGGGCCGAGCTCGAGCTCGGCACGCGCGTAGTTGCGGTAGTCGGTCAGCGAGAGCCGCACCACGTGCACATCGGCTCCCTTCGACTGAACCCGATCAACGGTACTCGCGGCCGCCGACACCTCCGCACCGCGCCGCGGCGCTCGGGTTCGACCGGCCATGGGAGCACCATGACCATCGCGTCGTGGCCTGCCACCGGCATCCGTCATCGTCCTGATTCCGACAGTTCATGACGGATGCCGCGACGGAACGACTCAGCGCAGCAGGAGGTTCGGCTGCAGGAGGTACCGGTACGTGTCGGCCCCGGCCTGCTCGCGCGAGGTCTGGCTGGTGATGAGCACGGGGCCCGGCTTGTTCGGGTTCTCGGTCTTCGTGAACGAGATGCGCACGAACTCCGAGTTGACCGCGCCGAGACCGTCGAGCAGGAACTGGGGCTTCAGCGACACGACGGTGTCGTCGCCCGTGAGGATCGCGTCGATGCTCTCTTGAGCCTGGGCCTGCTCGCTGCCGATCGCCTCGAGGGTGAGTCCGTCGGCCGAGAACGTGAAGCGCAGGGCCGCCTCCCGCTCGAGCACGAGGGCGACACGGCGGGTCGCCTCGATGAGCTCGCCCGTGTTCATCACCGCGTAGTTGTCGACGGTCTCGGGGAAGAGCCGGCGCACGGGCGGGAAGTTGCCCTTGATGAGCAGGCTCGTCACGGTCTTCTTGTCGGCGCTGAACGCGATGAGCTCGCGGTCGTCACGGCTCGTGATCGACACCGAGATGGTGCCGGAATGGCCGAACGTCTTGCCGACCTCCTGCAGCGTGCGGGCAGGAACGAGCGCGGTGACCGACTCCTCGGATGCCACGGTGCCGCCGTCCCAGTCGATCTCGCGCACCGCCACGCGGTAGCGGTCGGTGGCGACGAGGCCCAGGTTGTTCTCGCGGACCTCGAGCTGCACGCCCGTGATGACCGGGGTCACGTCGTCGCGCGACGCTGCGACCGCGACCTGCGCGACGGCGGCCGCGAACTCCTCGGCCGGCACGACGCCCGACTGCTCGCCGATCTCGGGAATCGAGGGGTACTCCTCGACGGGCATCGAGAGCAGCGTGAAGTTGGCCGATCCGCAGCTGACCGTGATGCGCGACTCCTCGGTCGCGATGCGCACGGGCGCGTTCGGCAGTCGGCCCGCGATCTCGGCGAGGAGGCGGCCGGACACGAGGACGGTGCCGGGCTCCTCGACATCGGCCTGGATCTCGGTCTGCGACGACACCTCGTAGTCGAACGAGGAGAGCACGAGACCGTCGTCGTTCGCCTGGATGAGGACGCCGGACAGGATCGGGAGCGTGGTGCGCTGCGGCAGCAGCTTGACGGCGAACGATACGGCTTCGCTGAAGACGTCGCGATTGACCTGGAACTTCACGGTTCTCCCGTCGTGGAGGTGCTGGATGGCTCCCATGCTATCCGCAGGGCGCACGCCGACGCCGAGCGATTCCGCGGATGGGTGCGCGGAGCGTGCGCCGGCCGCACATGTTGTGGAGCCCTTCGGGATTAACCAGTTCTCTTAACGGTGTTAACCGTTGTGGAAACTGTGGATGGTGTTCGGAGATCCCCGGAACGGTGCCGATCGGGGCCCATCGGATCTGTGCACGGTGTGTGGATTCCGGTGCGGTCGCGGTTCGTCGACTCTGCACGCCGTCTGCAGTTCTCCACAGGCCTGTGCGAAAGGTTCACAGTGTTCAGGCGGTTGCTCGTTAACAATCCACAAGCTGTCCACAGGTGGGGAATCTGTTCCGGATGTTGCTGCCGGTCGCGTTCCGGGCGTGTCCCGCCCCTGCGGCGGGCGTTCGAGCGGTCGCCGAACGGCGCCGGCGTGCGTTCGACGCCGTGCCGCGGCATCCGATCAGCGGTACCGGCTCGTCTGCTTGATGCGCGCGGTCAGCTCGGTGACCTGGTTGTAGATCGAGCGGCGCTCCTTCATGAGCTCCGAGATCTTCTTGTTCGCGTACATCACCGTCGTGTGGTCGCGGTTGCCGAAGAGCTGCCCGATCTTCGGAAGCGACAGGCTCGTGAGTTCGCGGCACAGGTACATCGCGATCTGGCGTGCGGTCGCGACCGCCTGCGAACGGCTCGAGCCGTAGAGGTCGTCGACCGTGAGCTTGAAGTAGTCGGCGGTCGCGGTGATGATGTCGACCGGCGCCACGACGTTGTCGGCGTCGTCGGTGATGAGGTCCTTCAGCACGGTCTGCACCAGGGGCATGTCGACCGGGGTGCGGTTGAGACTGGCGAATGCCGTGACCCGGATGAGCGTGCCCTCGAGCTCGCGGATGTTGCTCGACACCTTCGACGCCATGTACTCGAGGATCTCGTCTGGCACCTGCAGGCGCTCCGACTGCGCCTTCTTGCGGAGGATCGCGATGCGCGTCTCGAGGTCGGGCGCCTGCACATCGGTGATGAGGCCCCACTCGAACCGGCTGCGCATGCGGTCCTCGAAGCCCGTGAGGTGCTTCGGCGGCACGTCGCTCGTGATCACGACCTGCTTGTTGTGGTCGTGCAGCGTGTTGAACGTGTGGAAGAAGGCCTCCTGCGTCTCAGCCTTGCCCTGCAGGAACTGGATGTCGTCGATCAGGAGGATGTCGATATTGCGGTAGCGCTGTTGGAACAGGGAGCCGCGGTTGTTCGCGATCGAGTTGATGAAGTCGTTCGTGAACTCCTCGGAACTCACGTACCGCACCCGGATGCCCGGATACAGGCTCATCGCGTAGTGGCCGATGGCGTGCAGGAGGTGGGTCTTGCCGAGCCCCGAGTCGCCGTAGATGAAGAGGGGGTTGTACGCCTTGGCCGGCGCCTCGGCCACGGCGACCGCCGCGGCGTGCGCGAATCGGTTGGACTGGCCGATGACGAAGCTCTCGAATGCGTACTTCGGATTCAGGCGGGTGTCGCCCGGTCGGTCGGGACTCGTGTTCTCGAACACGGACTGCGGCGAGGCCGGAAGATCAACACGATCCTCCACCGCTGAGAGCGTCACCGGCGACAGCGGCTCCGGTTCGGGAACGCGGGTCTCCTCGAGCTCGGGGTTCACGACGACGTAGAACGAGGTCACAGGCGCCGGCTCCGCGATGACGCTCATGGCCGACAGCAGCGAGACGCGCATGCGCTGGTTCAGCATGGTCGCCGTGAAGTCGTTCGGAACCTCCAGATAGAAGGTGCCGCCCGCGATGCCCTTCGGCTCAACCAGGCTGAGGAAGCCCTGCAGCATCGGCGTGATCGCCGCGTCTTCGGAAAGTCGATCGAGCACGGACGCCCAGGTGTCTCCGACGGGCTGTTCGGTCATCTTTCCCCGCATTCTCGGTGCTCTCGTCATCCGCTCGTCGTCCCCCCGAACGACGGAGCGAGCGGCGCGAGGCGAAGTATTCACAGTGTTATCCACTGGCTGTGGGAAGATTCTGGGCGATGCCCGTGATTCCGCGCCCGAAGCTGGGGATAACTGGTCTCAAACGGTAGCGAAAGTCGGCCCTGCGGACAAATGCCGATCGAGGGATTCAGCATTCTCGGCGTGTCTATCCACAGGCATTCCGAAGGATCGCGGGATACTCTTTCGTTTGCGCTACGCCGATTCGATTCCCGCCCGGTTTGACCATGTGGCCTCGAGGCCGTAGTTTTAATCAGTTGACCCCAGCCCGTTTGGGCACCCAGTTTTCCCGTCACCGCCTGGTTCGGCTCGCGCCGGCCGCTCTGTGAGACGCGGAGATCCGAAAGTCGGAGAAGAAGAATGAGCAAGCGTACGTTCCAGCCGAACAACCGTCGTCGCGCCAAGAAGCACGGCTTCCGCCTTCGCATGCGCACCCGCGCCGGCCGTGCCATCCTCTCGGCACGTCGCGCCAAGGGTCGCACCGAACTCTCGGCATAAGTCGTTCGGTGCTCGCCAAGGGCAATCGCATCACGAGCGCCGATGACTATCGAGTCGTCGTGCGCCGTGGTGCGAAGGTGGCGACCCCGCATACGGTGAGCTACATCCGATCGCGCGTCGCTGAGAGCGACGCGCGTTTCGGGTTCATCGTCTCGAAGAAGGTCGGCACCGCCGTGCGTCGCAACCGTCTGCGCCGCCGCCTCAAGGCAGTCAGTCGTGAGGCGCTCCTCGCCGGCGCGCACGACGTCGACGTCGTGGTGCGCGCCCTTCCCGGAGCCGCCGAGACCACGTGGCCCGAGTTGCGCGCCGAGGTGCTCACTGCGCTGGCCCGCCGCCACGTGTTCGACCCGTCGCGGCTCGAGACCGCAGCTCGCGCAGTCGAACCGTCCCGAGACGCTGCCGGCTCCGCCGTCTCGGTCGATGACCCTGCGAAGACGGTGCGCGATGCGTGACGTCCTGCTCTTCGTCGGGCTCATCCCTCGCAACTTCGGGGTCCTGCTCCTCCGCGGATACCGCGCCGCGATCTCGCCGCTCTACGGCGACGTGTGCCGGTACTACCCCTCCTGCTCCGCATACGGACTGGGATCGGTGCAGCAGCGCGGACTCGTCGTCGGCAGTGCGCTGACGGCCTGGCGCATTCTCCGCTGCAACCCCTGGACGGCCGGCGGTATCGACGACGTCCGCTCGCCCGCTCACGACCGTTACCGCACGACGAAGTTCGGCTGGGTCGTTCCGAAGGGCATGTTCCCCAAGGCCGAGGCGGATGCCGCGGCAGCACGTCTCGCGCACGAGCAGGCGCATCTCGACGTCGAAGCAGACGTCGACTCCCCCGAACTCCACCCGCTCCACGGCGAGCCGGTGCTCATGGCCTCCCCCGCATTGTCCCGAAAGGACTGACCCGCAGCAATGGATATCATCAGCCTGATTCTCTGGCCCATCAAATGGGTCATCGAGCTGATCCTCGTCGCGTTCCACTCCCTGTGGACCTTCGCGGGTCTCGATCCCGACGCGGGTCTCACCTGGATCCTGTCGATCGTCGGCCTCGTGATCGTCGTGCGCGCCGCGCTCATCCCGATCTTCGTGCGCCAGATCAAGAGCCAGCGCCGCATGCTCGAGGTCGCGCCGCAGCTCAAGAAGATCCAGGAGAAGTACAAGGGCAAGAAGGACCAGTTCTCGCGCGAGGCGATGTCGCGCGAGACCATGGAGCTCTACAAGAAGACGGGCACCAACCCGCTCTCCTCCTGCCTTCCCCTCCTGCTCCAGATGCCGATCTTCTTCGGCCTCTTCTCGGTGCTCAACGACGCGCAGCACGACAAGGCCGGCGTCGGCGTCTTCACGCAGGAGCTCGCGAACTCGTTCGCCAACTCCGAGTTCCTCGGCGCTCCGCTGAAGGGCACGTTCATCGGTGCGATGAACGGCGAGTACCCGTGGCAGGTCATGGTCATCGCAGCCACGATGATCGTGCTCATGACTGCGTCGCAGTTCATCACGCAGCTGCAGATCGTGTCGAAGAACATGTCGCCCGAGACCAAGGCGAGCCCGATGTTCCGCCAGCAGCGCATCATGCTCTACCTGCTCCCCCTCGTCTTCGCGTTCTCCGGTGTCGCCTTCCCCATCGGCGTCATGTTCTACTGGCTCGTCTCGAACTTCTGGACCATGGGCCAGCAGTTCCTCGTGATCCGCAACATGCCGACCCCGGGCAGCGAAGCCGCCAAGGCTCGCGAGGCTCGCCTCGCCAAGCGCGGCAAGCTCGTGGTCGAAGACCAGGAGTCGACGACGATCGTCGTCGAAGAGAAGAAGACGACGCAGCGTCAGCAGCCCGTGGGCAAGAACCGCGCGAAGAAGCAGCAGGGTGGAAAGTGACCATGACCGACGTCCAGCACGTGAATGACGAGCGCACCGTTCCGCAGCTCGAAGAAGAAGGCGACATCGCCGCGGACTACATCGAGGAACTCCTCGACATCTGCGACCTCGACGGCGACATCGACATCGACGCCCGCAACGGCCGCGCCTACGTCTCGGTGAACGCCGGCGACGGGGCCAACCTGAACCTGCTCTCGAAGCCCGAGACGGTGACGGCGCTGCAGGAACTCACGCGTCTCGCGGTGCAGACCAAGACTGGTGCCTTCTCGCGCCTCATTCTCGACATCGGCGGTTCGCGCGACGCTCGTCGCGACGAACTGGCGCGTCTCGTGGATCGCGCGGTCGAGCGCATCGAGGCAGGTTCGGCTGAGGCATCGCTGCCCCCGATGTCGTCGTACGAGCGCAAGCTGGTGCACGACCTGGTGGGCGAGCGCGGCTTCCACTCGGCATCCCGCGGCGAGGGCGCAGATCGTCACACCGTCATCACGCGCTCGGCCTGACCGTTTCACGTGAAACGATGACCCCCGATCTGAGCCCCCACGGCGACGGCGCGACGACTGCGGCGCTCGAGGCCGAGCCCGAAGCAGCCGCGGCGGTCTTCGGCGAACAGCTGGAGCTCGGGCGCCGGTTCACCGAGTCTCTCGCCCGTCACGGCGAGGAACTCGGTCTCATCGGCCCGCTCGAACTTCCGCGCCTCTGGACGCGTCACATCGTGAACTCCGGGCTCGTCGCGCCGCTGCTTCGACCGGGTCGGGTCGCGGATGTCGGGTCCGGCGCGGGCCTTCCCGGCATCGTGCTCGCCATCATCCGGCCCGACGTGTCGTTCACGCTGATCGAACCGATGGAACGGCGAGTCGACTGGCTCACCCGTCAGGTCGGCGAACTCGGACTGCAGAACGTGGTCGTCGAGCGCGCCCGCGCCGAGGACTCGGCGTTCAAGCGTCAGTTCGATCAGGTGACCGCTCGAGCGGTGAGTGCCTTGCGCACGTTGATTCCCGTCACCGCTCCCCTGCTCAAGGCGGGCGGAGAGTTCGTGCTGCTCAAGGGAGCCGGCGTCGCCGGTGAGATCGGCGCTGCCGAGAAGGTGTTCCGCAAGTACCGTGTCGTCGATCCTGAGGTCGTCGAGCTCGGCGCGGACCTCGATACCGAGATCACCCGCGTCTTTCGCGCACGGATCGCCGACTCCTAAGACTCGGACAAGAGAACCCCTCTCCTTCGCTCGGTGCGCCTCTCGGTGCGCCGCCCGTTTGGGTTGTCGGGGTGAAGTCCTCTTCGGCCGCGTCTCGAGCGGTCTTCGGCCTTCGGCGTCTGGGTCGTGTTCCTCCGGCCCTCGGTGCCGGGGTCGTGTTGGGTGGGCGGATCGTGTGCGCGGACTTCGGTGAATTGTCAGGCAGGTGCGCGCGGACTGTCGGCTGGGACATGGTTTGGCACCATTCTTCGGGGTCTCGCGGGCAATCGAACATCTGGTCTCCGCAGCCTGAGGTGCTCAAGGAACGACCGTGCTCGCGCCGTAGCTGCCTATGGTCGCGTGCTTCGAGGCAGTGCGCGTGCGTCTGTGTCTGTGCCTGTGCCTGTGCCTGTGCCTGTGCCGGTGCCCGCGTGTGGCTGCGCGTGTCTAGATGCACGTGTGTGTGGCTGCGCGCGTGTGCGGCTGCGACGCGTATCTCTTCCTGCGTGCGTGCTTCCAAGTCGGCGCGCCTCGTGCTTGCGAACGTGAAAGTCGGTGCTTCGTGCGATGCCACCCTTTGCCGGGGGTGCTCACGCGTTGCAGCTCGAGCTGCGAGGCCTCCCTTGATCTGTGCGTGCGGTGTTCATGCTCCGCCGCTTTCTGCCGGCGATCGATGGAGCCGGCGGACTCGTGTGGAGATCTAGTGTGCCGACCTGCTCATCGCACCGGCTCGCTGGCCGGATCACTCACCCAGGCGCGAGACGGACGCGTGCGATGCCACGGCTACGCGGTGTCTGGCAGCGGAGTGCGGGGCCGCCGCTGTGTCTGGGGTGGTCAGGTTCTCACGCACCTCATACCCAGGCAGCTGAGAGGACCAAGCGACCGCCGGTTGTGAATGCTCACCAGCGCCCACGGCGAGTCGACCACAGCTCCGGGGCGCCAAGGCCACGGAGCACCGATCACGGATCACCGACGGTGGAGCACCGATCACGGATCACCGACGGTGGAGCACCGATCACGGATCACCGACGGTGGATTACCGCACCGTACCGATCACCGACGGTGGATTACCGCACCGTACCGATCACCGACGGTGGATTACCGCACCGTACCGATCACCGATCACGGATCCGGGGCCAAAGACCAACCACACCGCACACCTCCACCCCACGCGCCCACAGCTAACGGCCCACGAGTCCAGGGCGTGGGCGCTGGGAGCCCGTGCCGCGGTGGGCTACGAAGAACGGGTTCTGGCCCACGGATTGTCAGTGCGTGTCGCGGCGCAGCCGCCCGCCTTCAGAAGAGCCTGGCTCGGTACTCCCCCGCAAGTTTCACACAAGACAGCTTTAACCCGTACCTGGCCGGCTCCGGTTGTGGAACCACTCGTGCCCCCTGCATCTGCATCTCCAGGGTTCTGTGGATCGGGAGCCATCCCGCTGCACGCGACAGCGGGCCTCTTCGATTCCATGGCGTTTCCCTCCGTCCCCTTCGCGCGAGCGCGGTGGTGATGCGACCGACGAACAACGAATCAAGTCATGGCGAGTGATGTTTCACGTGAAACATGCCTCGCCCGTACGGGTGCGGCGTTTGGGTCGATCGATCGATCGATCGAGCAAGCGAATTCGTCGATCGCGATGTACACACACCTCTCGCCTTGAGCTCGCGCAGCTGACCGTCGGTTGTCTCGCATGAGCCGGCGGGGCGCGGAAACGAGGCCGGTACACCAGATCTTCGCGATGCCGTACAGGATCGGGTTACCACCGACCGAGGTGCTCTGGGGTGTCGAACGGCTGATGTATGAAGACAGATCCGTGGAATCGAGCGGGTGAGATCAGTCTCGCAATTCTCACCAGCTGGATCTGTGGAATCGGCTGGGGTGGCGAGATCAAGGACGTTGGGCGTTGCGTCGGGTTGGTTGGGTCGGACAGGTCGGGTCCGGCAGGTCCCGTCCGGTCGGGTCGGATCCGGTCGGGTCCGGTCGGGTCGCGTCGGTCGATCGATCGATCGATCGACCGACTAGAAATCTCGATGGGATGTGTCGCGAGCACAGCCCTTGTCTCTCCTTCGTTGGCCCACCCCAGAACCGCAGCATTCGTCGCTCCAGATTCTGGCCAGCGAGGGCAAGTGTTTCACGTGAAACGGTGACGAGTCGCATCCGGGCCACTACGCGGCCAATGCGCCGGGCACGTCCGTTGGCGATCGGGGGTCAAGGAAGGTGTGAATCGTCGGAGATCCGTCTTTCCACGTCGGTGCCGACGGTTAAGCTTGACTGTCTGACGCGTCGGAAACGACGCGTCGCACAGAGCGGGGCACCAGGTCGTGGGGAATGACGGATCAGGTTTGGAGAGTGCGGTATGGCGCAGGGTGGAGGACGCGGATGGTTCCATCGGCGTCGATCCCAGCCAGAGCCGGCTTCTCAGAATGAATCGTCCACACCCCCTACGAAGTCGGAACAACCCGTGCCATCATCTTTGGACCCTACGCGTCCGCTGACTTCAGCGGACGGCTCCTCGTTCGCAGTGGGCGCTCCACCGGTTCTGGTCCCAGCCGCTCTCGGTCGTCCTGCCTCGACGACGCAAGGCGAATTGCACGCGTCCACTTCGCAAGGCGACCTGAACGCGAACCTCTTTGCTCCCCCGGCCGCCGTGCCCGCGTCTGCGAACCCGGGAACAACCGCGGGCACGCCTGACCATGTGCAGAGCAGCACGCATGACGAGCCGGCGCCTGCCGTGCATTCGGCGCCGATTGCCGAGCCCGCGCCGACCTCTCAGCCGGCCACGACTTCTCCCCCGGTCACCCGCAATGCTTCATACGATTGGGATGCCGCGACGGCGGCGGCGTTCGCTGATTCCGACGCGCCAGCGCCTGCGCAACCCACCAGTCCGCACGCGACGACTGAATCCGAACGCCTTCTTGAAGACATCATTCGAGAAATCGTCGGTGATGCAGCCGTCGAGACCGTCAGTTCGCTCCACTCCGCCCGTGCAGCGTCGAATCCGACCCCGTCAGAGGCGGAGTCAGAAACTGGGTCAGACAACCTGGCGAGCGCGACTGGCTCTCCAGCGTCGTCATCCGCCCCGACGGTGAGCGACGCCAGCAGCACGAGTGACCGCGAGGTGCACGCGACGGATGCCGAGTCGGACGCACCCCATAGCGTGGATGCAACAGCACCGCAGCTCGCGGTCGCTGACCCCGTCGTTCCCGTTCCCGACCCGACAGCTCTGGCCGGCGAGCGGAAGACTCTCGAATCTGCAACGCCCGAGCCAACGCAGGCCCAGGCTCAGCCGATGGCGATCATCGTCGAGCCCGCTGAGACGATCGCCGAGACCACCGAGAAGTCCGCGGGGCCCGCCGAGAAGTCCGCGGGGCCCGCCGAGACGACCAGCGAGCCGCTCGCGGATCGTGGGCCCGAACCCACGACCGCGTTCGACCACTCCCCCGAGCCGGCGGCACCCGTCGCCGACCCGACTGCCGCATTCATCGACTCCCCCACGCCGCAACAAGACCTGGCGACGAACCAGCCGGCCGACCTCCATGTTTCACGTGAAACGGATGCAGTCGTCGCCGAACCAGCGGTGTCGTTGCAGACCGAGGTTCCAACCCTGCCGCAAGAGCCGGCTGCAGCCGCTCAAGGATCGGCCGCGGCTGCATCTTCGCAGGCGCAGATCTCGCACCAAACGGACGTTTCACGTGAAACGTCATCCGAATACGGAGGAACTCCCCTGGCTGACCAGATTGCCGATGAGACTCGTCGGCGTATCGCTCTCGAAACGGCAGTGCTCCCGCTGCCGGCGACCACCCGCGTCTTCACCATCTCGAACCAGAAGGGCGGCGTCGGCAAGACGACGACCGCGGTGAACCTGGCTGCGGCACTCGCTCGATCGGGTGCCCACGTGCTGGTGGTGGATCTCGATCCCCAGGGCAACGCATCGACCGCGCTCGGCGTCGATCACCGCTCCGACCAGCAGAGCGTGTACGAGGTGCTGGTCGCCGACCTCGAACTCGCCGAGGTCATCCGACCGTCGACCGAGCACGAGCGCCTCGATTGCGTTCCCGCGACCATTCACCTCGCCGGCGCCGAGATCGAACTCGTCTCGCTCGTCGCTCGAGAGCAGCGCCTTCGTCGTGCGATCGACAAGCATCTCGCGAAGATGGAACGCCCATACGACTACGTGTTCATCGACTGCCCGCCCTCGCTCGGTCTTCTCACGATCAATGCGTTCGTGGCTGCGCGCGAGGTGCTCATCCCGATCCAGTGCGAGTACTACGCACTCGAGGGCCTCTCTCAGCTGCTCAGCAACATCGAACTGATCGAGAAGCACCTCAATCCCGAACTGCGACTGTCGACCATTCTGCTGACCATGTACGACTCGCGAACGAACCTCGCACAGCAGGTCGCACAGGAGGTGCGCGACCACTTCCCGGGCCAGACGCTCGAGACGATCATTCCGCGGTCGGTGCGCGTTTCCGAAGCTCCGAGCTACGGCCAGAGCGTCATCAGCTACGACTACTCGTCGTCGGGATCGCTGTCATATCGTGAGGCGGCAGCTGAGATCGCGCAGCGTGCAGCGATCGCAGCTCAGAAGGAAGGAATCTGATGGCCACCAAGCGGACCGGTCTCGGTCGAGGCATCGGCGCTCTCATCCCCTCGACCGACACCCAAGAGGGCGCCGCACGCCCGGTGGATGTCTTCTTCCCAGGTGCGGGCTCCGAGTCCGCTGCCCCGGTCGCTTCCGTGGCCGTGATCGAGCAGGCTGTCGAGTCCGAGCTCCTGACCGTACCTGGGGCGCGGCTCGCCCGGTTGGATCCCGAAGACATCGTGCCCAATGCCGTGCAGCCGCGAAGCGTTTTCGACCCGGATGATCTCGCGGAACTCGTGCACTCGGTGCGGGAGTTCGGCGTGCTTCAGCCGATCGTGGTTCGCCCCCACCCCGAGCAAAACGGCAAGTACGAACTCGTCATGGGCGAGCGTCGACTGCGCGCGACGAAGGCTGCGGGCCTCGACTCGATCCCGGCAGTGATCAAGGACACCGCGAACGAGGACATGCTTCGCGATGCCCTCCTCGAGAACCTGCACCGATCACAGCTCAATCCGCTTGAAGAGGCATCGGCCTACCAGCAGCTCCTCGCTGATTTCGGTATCACGCAAGAGGAGCTCGCTTCCCGCATCGGTCGCTCGCGTCCTCAGATCTCGAACACGCTTCGACTCCTGAAGCTCCCCGAGCCGGTGCAGATCCGCGTCGCGGCCGGCGTGCTCAGCGCCGGACACGCCCGTGCGATCCTCGCCACGGGTGGTGACACGGCCACGATGCAGCGCTTCGCCGACAAGATCGTGAACGAGGAGCTCTCGGTGCGCGCAGCCGAGGCGGCCGCCACCTCCGAGGCGCCCGCCGCATCTCGAGTGAAGCCCGCCGCCGGCAAACGCCAGGACTTTCTCGACGATCTCGCGACCCGCATGGGAGATCGTCTGAACACCCGGGTCCGGATCTCTCTCGGCGCTCGAAAAGGCCAGATCAGCATAGATTTCGCGACGGTCCAGGACCTTCGACGGATTCTGACGGATCTCGGTGAGGATCTCGACGGCGTGTGAATCGCGAGTCGGCTCAGAATCGTTCCTGACGAACTGAAACCGACGAGAAACGGGCACCGGATCCATTCGGATCGGGTGCCCGTTTTCGTGGCGAAGCCTTCGTCCGCGGCCGAGGAGTTTCGATTCAGACCTTCGAGTTCCGCCCGGCGCGAGCGAGCGCGGCCTGCACCAGGCCCGAGTACGTCGTGGCGGCGTCGGTGCCCGAGGCATCGATCGCGAGCGGCACGAGCGAGGTCTCGGTCAGACCCGGCAGCACGTTCGCCTCGAGGAACCATGGCACGCCGGCACCGTCGACGATGAAGTCGACGCGCGAAAGATCGCGAAGGCCCAGCGTGAGGTGGGCATGGATGGCCGCTGCGGCCACCGTCTCGATGGCTGCCGTGTCGAGACGCGAGGGCGCGTAGAAGGTGGTCTCCCCTGCGTTGTACCGCGCCTGAAAACTGTAGATGCCGGTCGTCGGTTCGATCTCGACCGGAGTCAGGGCGACAGGGCCGTCGCCGGTGTCGATGACGCCGACCGCGATCTCGGTGCCCACGATGCGTCGCTCGATCACGACGACATCGGAGTACGTGAAGGCATCGACCATGGCGCGCGGAAGGTCGTTCGGGTCGGTGACGATGCCGACCCCTTGCGCCGAGCCGCCCATCGCGGGCTTGACGACGAGATCGCCGGGAAGCGCGTCGCGAACGACGCGCAGCACGCCGGCGGCACCGAGCTCGCGGAACGACTCGTGGGAGAGCACGATCGACTCGGGAACCGACGCGCCCGACGCGCCGAGGAGCGAGCTCGCGACCGGCTTCGACCACGCACGTCGTGCTGCGGCCGCACTGGATCCGACGGTCGGGATACCGATGGCGTCGAGCAGGCCGAGCAGCGAGCCGTCTTCACCGCTCGAGCCGTGCAGAGCAGGGAAGACGACATCGGGCCGCTCCTCGACGAGGAACGGCAGCAGACCGGCATCCGGATCGCGGAGCACGACACGGTGGCCGGCCGCGACGAGCGCGTCGGCGACCCGTCGCCCTGACCGAAGAGAGACGTCGCGTTCGTGGGAGATGCCACCCGCGAGGACGACGACGTACAGCCCGCTGGAATCGCTCATGATCTGGGGTTTCTCCACTACTTGAGGTCGGTCGGGGGTGCCAGCTCGATGCCGGGCCGGGTTGGGGATTGCAGTGGGCCGGTGCCCGCGAAGGTATCGAGCAGGTCGAGCTCGCCGTTGACGACGGTCGCCAGACGACGGATGCCGACCCGGATCGCCTCGGGGGTCGGGTAGCAGAAGGAGAGGCGCATGGCGTGGCGGCCTCGACCGTCTGCGAAGAAGGCCGTGCCGGGCGTGTACGCGACCAGTTCCTTCACGGCGCGCGGAAGCATCTGCTTCGAGTCGAGCACGTCTGGCATCGTGACCCAGACGTAGAATCCGCCGTTCGGGTTGGTCCAGGACAACTGTGGCAGGTGCTCCCCCAGTGCCTCGATCATGGCGTCCTTGCGCTCCCGGTACACGCCTCGGAAGGTGTCGATCTGTGCGCGCCAGTCGGCCGTCGAGAGGTACTCCGAGACGACGAGTTGACTGAAAGAGCTCGGCGAGAGGATCGCCGACTCCGCCGCAAGAATGAGCTTCTCGCGGATCGCGTGCGGAGCGAGAGCCCAGCCGACACGGAAGCCGGGGGCGAGCGTCTTCGAGAAGGAGCCGAGGTAGATGACCCCGTCTGGATCAAGAGACCGGAGGGCGTTCGGCACGGGCTCGTCGAAGTGCAGGAGGCCGTATGGGTTGTCTTCGAGGATCAGGATCTCGTTCGATCGGCAGATCTCGAGGATCTCCGGCCGACGCTCCGCTGAGAGGGTGACGCCCGCGGGATTGTGGAAGTTCGGGATCGTGTAGAGGAACTTGATCCGGCGGCCCTGGCCGCGAAGGTGCGCGATGGTCTGGCGGAGGGCCTCGGGAATGAGCCCGTGCTCGTCCATCGCGACGTGGACGACACTCGCCTGATACGACCGGAAGACCCCGAGGGCGCCCACATAGCTCGGTGCTTCGGCGAGGATGACATCGCCCGGGTCGATGAACAGCTTGGTCACGAGATCGAGGGCCTGCTGGGAGCCCGTCGTCGTCACGACGTTGTCGACGGAACCCTGGATGCCCTCGAGTGCCATGACGTCGAGGATGTGCTCACGCAGGGCGGGAATTCCCTGACCAGAGCCGTATTGCAGGGCTGTCGGCCCGTTCTCGCGCATGACGCGGTCCATCGACGACATGATGAGGTCCTGCGGCAGCGCCGACACGAACGGCATGCCGCCGGCGAGCGAGACGACCTCGGGCCGAGAGGCGACGGCGAACAGGGCTCGGACCTCGGAGGCGGCCAGGCCGGCGGCTCGCTCGGCGTAGTTCGCGTACCACGGGTCGAGGTTGTTGCCGGTCCGCTGGGGGACGCCGTCAGAGGTCACGAGGGTTCATCCGTTCTGTTCGGGGATCGTTCCATGCTAATTGGCATGAGCGGGCGTGCCCGCCCCATGTCACTGCGCGAAGCAGGCCAGATCGGATGCCGTGGCATCCGCGAGGTGCTCCGGAGATGCGAAAGACCCGCCCGGCTGATGCCGGGCGGGTCTCGAAGCGTTGCGAGGCGGCCGACTACGCGATGTAGGCGGCGAGGTCGGCCTCAAGGGCGGGCTTCGGCTTGGCGCCGATGACGGTCTTGACGACCTCGCCCTTCTCGAAGACCTTGAACGCGGGGATCGCGGTGATCTGGTACTTCATCGCGAGCTGCGGGTTCTCGTCGACGTTGAGCTTGACGATGTCGAGCTTGTCGGCGTGCTCGGAGGCGATCTGGTCGAGGATCGGGCTCACCGCGCGACACGGGCCGCACCACTCGGCCCAGAAGTCGACGAGAACGGCCTTCTCGTTGTTGAGGACCTCCTGCTCGAAGGTCGCCTCGGTCACAGCACGTGCAGTCATGTGGATCTCTCCTTGATGAGGGGTTCTGACGATGAGGATGTCGGGGTCAGTCGACCGAGACGAATTCGTTCTCGAGCAGCGCCTCGGCGGCGTTCTCGTTGCCGAGTGCGGCGAGGAAGTGCTCGGCGTCGAGCGCGGCGACCGTGCCCGAGCCCGCGGCGGTGATGGCCTGGCGGTAGTGCGGGTCGATGACGTCGCCGGCGGCGAACACGCCTTCGATCGAGGTCTTCGAGGTGCGGCCGTCGACCCAGATCGTGCCCTCGGGAGTGAGGTCGAGCTTGCCGTGCACCAAGTGCGTGCGCGGGTCGTTGCCGATCGCGACGAAGAGGCCGTCGAGCTCGAGCAGGCGCTCTTCGCCGGTGACGGTGTCGCGCAGGGTGACGCCGGTCACGGCAGCCTCGCCCTGGATCGCGGCGACCTCGGAGTTCCAGACGAACTCGATCTTCTCGTTGTCGACGGCGCGCTGCTGCATGATCTTCGACGCCTTGAGCGAGTCACGGCGGTGGATCACGTAGACCTTGTCGGCGAAGCGCGTGAGGAACGTCGCCTCCTCCATGGCCGAGTCGCCGCCGCCGACGACGGCGATCGTCTTCTGGCGGAAGAAGAACCCGTCGCACGTCGCGCACCACGAGAGGCCGTGACCCGACAGGGTCTCCTCTTCGGGCAGGCCGAGCTTGCGGTAGGCGGAGCCGGTCGCGTAGATGAGCGCGGCGGCCTCGTGGGTCTCGCCGTTGCCGAGGGTGACGCGCTTGACGGGGCCGTCGATGTCGAGCGACACGACGTCGTCGTAGACCACCTCGGTGCCGAAGCGCTCGGCCTGCGCCTGCAACTTGCCCATGAGGTCGGGGCCCATGATGCCTTCGGGGAAGCCGGGGAAGTTCTCGACCTCGGTCGTGTTCATCAACTCGCCGCCGATCTCGACCGAGCTCGCGATGAGCAGGGGCTTGAGTTCTGCGCGGGCCGCGTAGATCGCCGCGGTGAAGCCCGCGGGACCTGAGCCGATGATGATGATGTCGCGCAAGGAAGCTCCTGTCGTCGTTCTGCGGTTCGTGTCATCCGCATCGATGGATTCGATCGGAGGCACCGACATGGTCAACACAGTCTAGGCGTCGCGTATTCCGACGCCCGAGTCGCACGCGGTATGTGACGGATGCCGCGGCTCACCGCGTTTCCCACGGGGTCATGGGCGGGGCGACCGGTGGGCTTCGCCGCAGCTCGCTGCCTCTCAGCGACGTCGGAGTCGTGCGAGCACGGGCTCCGCGAAACCGCGGAACTCGGGCGAACGCAGCAGCCACAGCCCACCGAAGTAGAGGCCCGACATGACGACACCGATGATGATCATCGAGATGATGGCACCCGCACGACTCGAGACGGCGTAACCACCATCGGTAGTTCCGCCGAGCGCGACGAGCAGCACGAGGCCAGCAGCGACGGGGAGCACCAACGCGAGCAGCGAGCGACCGACGGCGACTGCGATGCGACGCCCGTCGAGCGTCGCGAGTCGGCGGCGCAGCAGCACGGTCGCGAGCGTGAACTGCGCGAGCACGGCGATCGTGGTCGCGATGGCGACGCCGACACCGATCCACTCGCGGGGCAGCAGGAGGCACGCGAAGGCCGCGGCCGAGAACACGATCACCTGGAACAGCGTGAAGAAGAACGGCGTGCGGGTGTCGTTCAGCGCGTAGAACGTGCGCTGCACGACGAACAGCAGGCTGAACGCAACGAGGCCGATCGCGAGCGCGATCAGGATGTTACCGATGGCGGATGCCGCGGCGAAGCCGGTCTGGAACACCGCGCCGAACGGGTACGCCACCACGATGAGTCCGGCTGCGGCGAGCATGAGGATGACCAGTACGCCGCGGACGGCACTCGAGAAGTCCTCGCGGACCCCATCGATCCGCTCCACCGCCGCATGCTCGCTCATGCGGGTGAAGTACGCGGTTGCGATCGACACCGTGATCACGGAGTGCGGCAGCATGAAGACGAGCCACGCGGTGTCGAATGCCGCGACCGATGCGCCGTGGTTCGAGGCGACGACGAGCACCCGGGTTTGCACGATGCCCGCGAGCGTGGTGAGCAGCAGCATGCCGAAGGTCCATCCGGCCAACCTGCCCGCGGTGCGCAGGCCCACACCGCGCCATGCGAAGTCGGGCTTGAATCGCAGCCCGATGCGGCGCCAGAACCAGAAGAGCACGACCGCCTGCGCCACGATGCCGAGGGTCGCGGACCCGGCGAGCAGGGCGACCATGCCGGGTGTCCAGTCGGCGACCGTTCGAGCGCCGTCGGGATCGAAGCCGAATGCGATTCCGAACACCACGAGGCCGGCGATCGCGACGATGTTGTTGAGCACCGGAACCCAGGTGAACGGGCCGAAGCTCCGGCGCGCGTTCAGCACCTCGCCGAGCAGCGTGTAGAGCCCGTAGAAGAAGATCTGGGGCATGCACCACCAGGCGAAGGCGATCGCTAGCGGGAGGAGTTCGTCGTTCGAGCCCGCGTAGAGCGAGGTGAGGAGCGGCGCCGCGGCTGTCGCGACGACGGTCGCACCGAGCAGGATCACCATCGAGAGCGTGAGGAGCTTGTTGATGTACCCGCTTCCGCCGTCGGCGTGCGCGGATGCGCGAACGATCTGCGGCACGAGCACAGCGCTCAGCACACCGCCCGCGACGATGACGTACACCGTGTTCGGCAGGCCGTTCGCGACCGCGAAGGCGTCGGCGCTGACCGAGCCCACGACGCCGATCGTGCCGGCGAGCACGATCGCCTTCACGAAGCCGAGCACGCGCGAGACCAGGGTGCCGGAGGCGAGGAACAGGCTCGCGCGCCCGATGCGGTCGTCAGTCATCGCGTCGTTCGCTCGATTCGTCGGGTTCGGGAGCGTCATCGTTCTCGGGGTTGTCGGGGTTCTCGGGGTTCTCGGGGTTCTCGGGGCGCTCGGTCGCTGAGGCATCCGAGAGCCCGCCATGCTCCGCTGAGGCATCCGATCGGTCGCCGTCTGCGGACGAGGCTGCCGCGGGAGCTGGATCGTCGGTAACGCCCTCAGGGGACGCCTCGGTGGCCGGGATGTCGGAGTCGGCGTCTGGGGTGTCGGCGCCCGGGACGGCGGTGTCGGTTTCGACGACAGTGTCGGCCGCCGCCGCCGCCGCAGCCTCGGCCGCGCGCGAACGACGACGCCGGCGGATGTTGCGCCACAGCCCGATGCCGAACACGAGGATCAGGATGCCGGCGAGGAACGCCGCGCCGAGGCCCTCCCAGTCGGCGCGGACGTCGGCCGTGATCATCACCGTGGAGCCGACCGAGACTCCGGTGGCCGAGCGGAGCGACACGGCGAGGCGCACCTCGCCGTTGCCGACGCCCGCCGCGACCGGAACGCTCACGGTGTTGCGCGACTCGGGCTCGACGGCGACCTGCACGGGCTCATCGACGACGAGTCGTCCGTTCGAGGGCTCGACCACGACCTCGACCGTGACCGGGAACACGGAGGCGTTCTGCACGGTGATCGGGATTCCGGTCTCGCTCGCGACGACCAGCACCGTGCTGCTCGGCACCACGGAGACGGAGTCGACGACCTCGCGCTGCGCGGTCAGCCAGTCCGACGAGGCGCTGCTCCACTCGACGGAACGGTCGAGCCAGCCGACGTCGAGGAGGGCGAGCAGGTCGCGACGAACCGGTGCGGTGAGGTCGGTCGGTTCGTCGAGCACCGACGCGAACGCGTCGACGTCGGTCTCGACCTCGACCATGTCGGAGGCCAGGGAGCGGCGCGGCTCGGTCTCGCCGGAGTCGACCAGCGTTCGAGCCGTCGGCGGCGCCCCGATGGCCTGTGCGAGCCCGGTGAGGGTGACGAACTGGCTGGTCGCGAGTTCGTCGATCAGGTCGCCCACGCGATCGGAGACCTGGCCGCCCTGCCGACCGAACGTCGCGAGCAACGGCGCACCTGACGAGTTCGAGCCGGTCGAGGCCGAGTCGAGTGCGGCGCGCGCGAGCACTTCGCCTGCTGCGTCGCGCACCTCGAGATCGGTCTCCGCGGTGGTGGCGGCGCGGAGGGCATCAGTGATCTCGGGATCGGAGACGATCGCCGTGCCGCCGTCGACGAGGGCCGAGGCACGGGCCCCCGCGAGCGGGGCGACGTTCGACGCGTCGAGCACCGTGGTCGTCAGGCCCGCGGAGTTGAAGAACGCGAGGTTGCCCGAGGTGACCGTGGTGTCGCCGGGCCACGCGATGTCGGTGCGCGTATAGGGCCAGTCGAGCAGTTCTTCGGTGCTCGGCACGGCCGGAGCGCCCTCGGTCGGTGTCGGTGTGGGGCTCGGCGTGGGCTCCGGTGCGCCGGCCTGGGCGTCGTCGACGCCGGTGCCCTGCTCGGTCGTCGGCTCGGCGACGAAGTCGTCGGGGTCGAGCACGTCGGCGAATGACGTGGGCTGGAGCGGTGCGGACAGGCCGATCTGCGCCTGCAGTGCCAGGTCGGCGTCGGCGTACGCGAGCGGGAAGGTCTCGTTCGGCACCGCCGAGAGACGGTCGAGCCAGTCGACGGCGCTCTGCGGCGCCGACGTGCCGAGCACGCGGATTGAGGCGATGATGCGGGGGTCGACGCCGATCGCCACCTGGCGGCCGTCGAGTGCGTCGAGCTGACGTGTGAGGAGGCCCTCGGGAGACGTCCACGTCTCGAGGTCGTCGCTGTCGATGAGGCCGGAGGATGTCGCGGGCACCGTGATCGGCGCCGCCATCGCCAGCGGCGTGCCCGCCGTGGGGACCGCCGTGTTCGCGAACGACGCGGTGCCGGTCGAGGCCACGGTCTCGCCGTCGACCAGCTCGGCGCCGAGGCCGATGACAGGCGAGTCGGCGAGGTCGGCGAACGCCGACGACGGAACCGTGAACGAGACCTGGGTGACGCCGCCCGCCGCGAGCGTGCGCGACGGCGCTTCGCCGAGCGCGACGCTGCCGGCGCCGAAGCCCGTACCCGCGCTCGGTGCGGCGAGCCATGCGTCGAGCTCGGCGTCGTTGTCGATCGAGGTCGACGCCCGCACCAGCCGCACGGTTCCGGCGGAGACCATCGCGGCGCTGCGGTTCTCGAGCTCGACGGTGATGGTCACCGGGGTGTTCGCATCGCCGATCGAGAAGGTGGAGCTGAGGGTCGGTGCGATGCTCAGCACCACGCCCTCCACCCCGCCCTCGGGGTCGACCGCGTGCAGCATGGAGGTGCTGCTCGCGGCCTCCGCGCCGGACGCGGCTTCGGGGTCGCCGGCGTTCTCGGTGCCGAACAGCACGTCTTGGATGCCGCGCACCGGCCCCGAGGCGTCGGTGGCCGCGCTGAGCGGCAGGAGCGCCAGGGTCGCGGCCGCGAGGCAGGCGCCGGTGATGAGCAGGGCACGGCGCGTGCCCGTCGCGGCGGTGGATCCGACTCGCCTGCGGGCGCGACGACGCGCAGCATTCGAGTCGGCCATGCAGGGATTCTACGGCGTGGCTGCCCGCCGCTTGTGCGTATGTGCACAGCTACGGCGAAGTGCTCGCGGCCTCGCCCCGGCGGGCCGCGCAGGCGTGCGCGCCGGAAGCGCGGGCGGCCCGAGGCATCCGTCCCGCTTAATATGGACGTCATGCAGAGTGTCGCGGCGGCCCTCGACCGGCTGGGCGAGCTGGCGGCTTCGCCGACGGTCTCGAAGCTCGCCACGGCGTTCGAGCGGGCCGGGTTCGAGTTGGCGCTCGTCGGCGGCCCGGTTCGCGACGCGTTCCTCGGTCGCCCGGTCAACGACCTCGACTTCACCACCGACGCCACGCCCGACGAGATCCTCGCGGTCGTGAAGCCCATCGCCGAGGCGCACTGGGACATCGGGCGCGCGTTCGGCACGATCGGCGCGAAGATCGCCGGCGAGCAGGTCGAGATCACGACCTACCGCGCCGACGCCTACGACGGCGAGTCGCGCAAGCCCGAGGTGGTCTTCGGCGACAGCCTCGAGGGCGACCTGGTGCGCCGCGACTTCACGGTGAACTCGCTCGCGCTGCGCCTGCCGAAGCTCGAGCTCGTCGATCCGACGGGCGGCGTCGAGGACCTGCTCGCGCAGACGCTGCGCACCTCTGCCGCGCCCGAGCGCTCGTTCGGCGACGACCCGCTGCGCATGCTGCGCGCGGCACGGTTCTCGGCCCAGCTCGGGTTCGACGTCGAAGCGGGCACGCGCGCTGCGCTCTCGGACCTCGCCCCCGCGATCGACCGCATCTCGGCCGAGCGGGTGCGCGACGAGCTCTCGAAGCTGCTGCTGACGTCGTCGCCCCGCGGCGGCATCCGTCTGCTCGTGGAGTCGGGGCTCGCCGAGCGCGTGCTGCCCGAGGTGCCCGCCCTTCGCCTCGAGGTCGACGAGCACCACCACCACAAGGACGTGTACGAGCACTCGCTGACCGTGCTCGACCAGGCGATCGACTACGAGGTCTCGCGCGGCAACCTCGACTCCCCCGACCTCGTCGTGCGCCTCGCGGCGCTGCTGCACGACATCGGCAAGCCGAACACGCGTCGGCTCGAGTCGGGCGGGGCCGTCTCGTTCCACCACCACGATGTCGTGGGCGCGAAGCTCGCGAAGAAGCGCCTTCGCGCGCTGCGCTTCGACAACGACACGATCGACGCCGTCTCGCGCCTCATCGAGCTGCACCTGCGGTTCTTCGGCTATGCGGATGCCGCGTGGACCGACTCGGCCGTGCGCCGCTACGTGCGCGACGCGGGCGACCAGCTCGAGCGCCTGCACATCCTCACGAGGGCGGATGTCACGACGCGCAACCGCCGCAAGGCCGACCGCCTCGGATTCGCGTACGACGACCTCGAGGAGCGCATCGCCGTGCTCGCCGAGGAGGAGGAACTGGCAGCAGTGCGCCCCGAGCTCGACGGCCAGCAGATCATGGCCCTGCTCGGCGTGAAGCCGGGGCCCGTCGTCGGGCAGGCCTACAAGTACCTGCTCGACGTGCGCCTCGACGAGGGCCCCATCGGTGCGGATGCCGCGGCCGACCGCCTGCGGGCCTGGTGGGCCGAGCGCGGCGAGGCCTGAGGTCGACCCGACCGGTGGCCGCAGCGGGCGGCATGGCGACCGAATGGCGCCTGCGCGCGGCATCCGTTAGACTGTCAAGGTTGCCCGTGCGCCTCGAATGTGAGGCCTCCTCGGGTGACGTATGCACAACCCTCCTGCTGCAGAGATCCTGCAGCCGTTTGAGTCCGAAGGAGGTGGGTTAGTCATGCACCAGTACGAGCTGATGGTTATCCTCGATCCCGAGATCGATGAGCGCACCGTTGCTCCCAGCCTTGACAAGTTCCTCAACGTCATCCGTAACGATGGCGGCACCGTCGACAAGGTCGACATCTGGGGACGTCGTCGTCTGGCCTACGAGATCAACAAGAAGTCCGAGGGCATCTACGCCGTCGTCGACTTCACCGCTGAGTCCGCGACCACCAACGAGCTCGACCGCCAGCTGAACCTCAGCGAGGCAGTCATGCGCACGAAGGTGCTCCGCGCTGAAGAGGCGATCGCCCAGGTCGCCGCTCACGCGAAGGCTCAGGAAGAGAAGGCCGCCAAGAAGGCTGCCGCTTCGGCCAAGAAGGACGCCTAGTCCCCATGGCAGGCGAGACCATCATCACCGTGGTGGGCAACCTCACGGCAGATCCCGAACTGCGCTACACGCAGGGCGGTCTGGCGGTTGCCAACTTCACCATCGCTTCCACTCCTCGTACGTTCGACCGTCAGGCGAACGAGTGGAAGGACGGCGAAGCGCTGTTCCTGCGCGCGAGCTGCTGGCGTGAATTCGCCGAGCACGTCGCCGGTTCACTCACCAAGGGTTCCCGGGTCATCGCTACCGGACGTCTCAAGCAGCGTTCCTACGAGACGAAGGAAGGCGAGAAGCGCACCACCATCGAGCTGGAGATCGACGAGATCGGTCCCTCGCTCCGGTACGCAACGGCTTCCATCACGCGTGCACAGTCCAACCGCGGTGCGGTCGGCGGCGGCAACTCCTACGGGGGCGGCAACCAGTCCGACGACGCGTGGGCTCCCAGTGCTCCCGCAGCCCAGTCGGGCGGCGGCGACGTCTGGAACACGCCCGGAACGAACTACGGCGACGAGACGCCCTTCTAGGCCTCACGGCCGGTGAACGAGTGCCGCTGGCCGCGGCATCCGATCACACAACGTTTTCAATCAGACAGGAAATCCAATGGCTGGAAAGAGCAGCGGCGATCGCCGCAAGCCGAGCCGCGGGAAGGGCGCGAAGAACGCCGCCCCGGCGAAGTCGATCAAGGTCGGCATCATCGACTACAAGGACGTTGCGACCCTTCGCAAGTTCATCTCGGAGCGTGGAAAGATCCGCGCCCGTCGCATCACCGGTGTCTCCGTGCAGGAGCAGCGCCTCATCGCCCGCGCCGTGAAGAACGCGCGCGAGATGGCCCTCCTGCCCTACTCGGGCTCCGGCCGCTAAGGAGCACGACAATGGCAAAGGTTATTCTCACGCACGAGGTCACCGGCCTCGGTGCCGCCGGCGACGTGGTCGAGGTCAAGAACGGCTACGCACGCAACTACCTCGTCCCCCAGGGCTTCGCGACTCCGTGGACCCGCGGTGGCGAGAAGCAGGTCGACCAGATCAAGGCCGCTCGCGCGGCTCGCGCCCTGCACTCGCTCGAAGACGCGCAGGCCCTCAAGGCCAAGCTCGAGTCGGGCAAGGTCAAGCTGGCCGTCAAGGCCGGCGTCGGCGGACGCCTCTTCGGCTCCGTCAAGACCTCCGACGTCGCATCCGCCGTCGAGGCCGCAGGCCTCGGCTCGGTCGACAAGCGCAAGGTCACCATCCCCACGCCGATCAAGTCGATCGGCGACCACGAGGCCGTCGTGCGTCTGCACGACGAGCTCTCGGCCACGATCATCCTCCAGGTGGTCGCCGCGAAGTAATTCGCGAACGCACGTCGAACGGCGGTTCGGGCTTCGGCCCGGGCCGCCGTTCTGCGTCTCGACGGAGCGCGGCAGACGCACGATCCTGCCCCGGAACCGCCCGGAACGCAAGGATTCTTCAGCGTTTGCTGTGACGGTTGTGCACAGGTGGGGTGTGAGTGACCGTGGAGTTCTCAAGAACTTTTTCCACACAGGTGTGGAAAGCGAAAAACCCAGATCAAATTAGAATTCAACCCGTGTAATTCACAAGATTTCCACAGATATCCACAGGTGGATTGCACATGTTCAGCGGCGTTTCGCCCAGATTCTCCCCAGAGTTATCCACAGGTCGGGTTGTGCTGTGGAGATCACTTCCATATCGTGAAGCAGCGTCCTTCGATCACCTGGATTCTCGAGTGTCGGAACCCCCATGTCAGTGGTTCCGCCGAGACTCGGTCGTGGGCGCATACGCATGCGGCCCGAGGGCTGGAACCGGAGGTCATGGAGTTGTCGATCGCGCACATCGGGCTCGCCGAACCGGCCGACGACGGTGAAGCCCGCCGCGGCGAACGCGTTCCCCCGCACGACCTCCTGGCCGAGCAGAGCGCCCTCGGCGGCATGATGCTCTCGAAAGACGCCGTCGCCGACGTCATCGAGACGATCCGCGGCATCGACTTCTACGTGCCGAAGCACGAGGTCGTGTTCAACGCGATCCTGACGCTCTACTCGCACGGCGAGCCGACCGACGTCATCGCCGTCACCGACGAGCTCACCAAGACCGGAGAGCTGCAGCGCGCCGGCGGCGTCGAGTACCTGCACACGCTCACGAGCCTCGTGCCCACGGCGGCCAACGCCGGCTTCTACGCCTCGATCGTCGCCGAGCGCGCGCTGCTGCGTCGCCTGGTCGAGGCCGGCACGCGCATCGTGCAGATGGGCTACCAGGGCGAGGGCGAGGTCGTCGACCTCGTCAACAACGCGCAGGCCGAGATCTACTCCGTCACGGGCTCGGTCGAGACCGAAGACTACGTGCCGCTCTCCGACGCCGTGGCGGCCGCCTTCGACGAGATCGAGGCCGCTTCGCACACCGACGGCAAGTTCACCGGCGTGCCGACCGGCTTCGCCGACCTCGACGACCTGACGAACGGGTTCCACCCCGGCCAGATGATCATCGTCGCCGCGCGACCCGCCATGGGAAAGTCGACCCTCGCGCTCGACTTCGCCCGCGCGGCCGCGATCACCAACGACATGCCGGCCGTGTTCTTCAGCCTCGAGATGGGCAAGAGCGAGATCGCCATGCGACTGCTCTCGGCCGAGGCATCAGTTCCCCTGCAGAACATGCGCAAGGGCACGGTCGACTCGCGCGACTGGACCACCATCGCGTCGACCCGTGGTCGCATCAACGACTCGCCGCTCTACATCGACGACTCCCCCAACATGACGCTCGTCGAGATCCGGGCCAAGTGCCGTCGTCTCAAGCAGCGCGTCGGGCTCAAGATGGTCGTCATCGACTACCTGCAGCTCATGACGAGCGGCAAGCGAGTCGAGAGCCGCCAGCAGGAGGTCTCGGAGTTCTCGCGTGCGCTGAAGCTGCTCGCGAAGGAGCTCCAGGTGCCGGTCATCGCCCTCTCGCAGCTGAACCGCGGCCCCGAGCAGCGCGCCGACAAGATGCCCGCCCTCAGCGACCTGCGCGAGTCGGGCTCGATCGAGCAGGACGCCGACATGGTGATCCTGCTGCACCGCGAGGCCGCCTACGAGCGCGACAGCCCACGCGCAGGCGAGGCCGACCTGATCGTCGCCAAGCACCGCAACGGCCCCACGCGCACCATCACCGTCGCGTTCCACGGCCACTTCTCGCGGTTCGCCGACATGGTCCAGGTGTAGGGGTCCTCCTGGAGCGAGCATGCTGAACCGACTCGAGCCGGGCATGCGGGTCGTCGTGCGCTACATCCTGCCCACGGGCCAGGCGACCGACGCGCTCGGCCGATTGGCGTCGATCGATGACCGCGAACTCGTGGTGGAGGGCAAGCGCGGTCTCGAGAGGGTGCCTCGCGGTGCCGTCATCGCGGCCAAGGAGGTTCCGCCGCCGCCGGCGCCGCGCCCGCGCGGAGCGCCGAGGCGGTGAAGCCGCCCGTTCGTGTCGTCAGACGATTCACGGACCATCCACGGAGGAGCCCGATACTCTGCTCCCCCGGTGCAGCACTGCTCAGAGCATGCGGCGCAGCAGCCGGTCGCGGTCGACCCACTGATGCTTGAGCACGAATCCGACGTGCAGGGCGATCGCGCAGAGCAGCAGGACCTGCGAGGTCACGTGGACCCCGACGAGTAGGTCGTCGTCGACGACGTCGAGCGGTGACATCCATTCGGTGCGGTCGCCGGTCTCCCAGTCCTCTCCGGAGAGCAGCACGAGCGCCAGACCGGTCGCGGGCGTGACGAAGAGCAGAGCGTAGAGTGCGCGTTCGGTGGCCGTCGCGAAGCGCCGCGCGCCGTGCGAGAGCGTCGCGGGCCAGGCGGGCAGGGTGGCGATCCTGCGCCAGAGGGCCCGGACGGTGACGAGCGCGAGCAACGTGCATCCGATCGTGACGTGGACCGGGAGCAGCAGGTCTTCATCGCCGTCGTAGGCGGCCTCGATCCAGGGTTCGAGCGCGCCCTCAGCGCCGACCATGGCGTATCCGACGACGTACTGGGCGAGCAGCACGAGCGCCGTCGCCCAGTGCAGGATCCGCGCGACGACACCGTGCCGCGGCGCATCGCGATGATCGGGCTGCGGAGTCGCCATGAGTCATCACACCACGGAACGGCCCCGCAGCGGCGTGCATCCGCGCTACTCGTGCTCGGGCAGCAGCGGCGCATCGAGGCCGGGGTCCCGGCCGACCTGATCGTCGCCGAGGCACGGGATTCGTGCCAGGTCGTGGACGACCTCGCTCGGGCGGGCATGTCATCCTTGTGCGCCGCATCGGGCGGCGACAGCATGGGATGAGATTCCAGCCAGACGAGAGAAGACACGATGTCGCGTTCGCAGAAGGATCCGTCGCCGGCCACGATCGCTGCGCTGTTGGAGGCGCAGCAGCAGTACCCGCTCGACGACGTGCAGGACGTCGCCGATGGGTCGAGGGGGCTGATCGCCTCGCTGCCCGGACCGGTGCTGGGATCCGACGGCCACGTGGTCTTCGACCCCGCCTCGTTGGAATGGATCGACGGGGTCCGGCCGGACTCGGTGGATGCGAGCCTGTGGCGTCAGTCGAAGATCATCCGCGGCGGCGGCCTGTTCAAGGTGGTCGACGGGCTGTACCAGGTGCGAGGCAACGACATCGCCCAGCTCACCGTCGTCGAAGGCGAAGACGGTCTGGTCGTGATCGACTGCATGGCCGGGGTGGAGAGCGCTGAGCAGGGCATGCGGTTGATTCGCGAGCATGTCAGCGACAAGCCGGTCGCGGCGGTGATCTACACGCACACGCACATCGACCACTACGGCGGCGTCAAGGGCGTGGTCGATGCCGATGACGTGCGTTCCGGCAAGGTGCCGATCATCGCGCCCGGGACGATCGCGTCGTTCGACAAGTTCGCGATCGGAGAGAACGTCGTCGCCGGCAATGCGATGGCCCGGCGCGCGCAGTACGCGTTCGGCGGACTTCTCGCCCACGGGCCTCGAGGGTTCGTGTCGTGCGGTATCGGCACGCTGTCGACGAACAACCCGACGATCAGCTACCTCTCACCGACCCACGGCATTCGGACGACCGGTGAGAAGCGAGTGCTCGCGGGGGTGGAGTTCGAGTTCCTCTACGCTCCCGACACCGAGGCGCCCGAGGAGATGCACATCTGGATCCCGCAGCTGAAGGCGCTGACGTGCGCAGAGAACGCCAACCATTCGCTGCACAACATCCAGACGCTTCGCGGCGCGCGCACGCGCGACGCGCGGAACTTCGCCCGCTACCTCGACGAGACGCTCGAGCGGTGGGGCGACGAAGCCGAGGTCCACTACGGACCGCACACCTGGCCGGTGTGGGGCAACGCAGAGGTCGCGGCACTGATCGAGTCGCAGCGAGACACCTACAAGTACGTCCATGACCAGGCGCTGCGACTCGCGAACCAGGGGTACACGCCCCTGGAAGCGGCCGAGGAGATCCGGCTCCCGGAGGCGCTCGACAGGAACTGGGCGAATCACGGCTACCACGGCACCGTGCACCACGACGTGCGCGCCGTGTTCACCAAGGAGCTCGGCATGTGGGACGGCGACCCGGTGTCGCTGCACCCGCACACGCCCGTGGATGCAGCGAAGCGGTACGTCGACTTCATCGGTCGAGACAAGGTGCTCTCGGAGGGCAGGCGGGCCGTCGAGGCCGGGGACTACCGCTGGGCGGCGGAGATCCTCCACAAGGCGGTGTTCGCCGATCCTGACGACAGCGAGGCTCGGGAGCTGCAGGCTGATGCCTACGAGCAACTCGGTTACCAGGCCGAAGGGCCGCAATGGCGGGGCATCTTCCTCACCGCCGCGCGCGAGCTTCGAGAGGGCGTGCAACCGACCGCGTTCACCACCGCGAGCGAAGACAGCATCCTCGGCATGCCCATCGACATCCTGTTCGACTTCATCGCGGTCCACGTCGACGGCCCGAAGGCGGCCGATGCCGACATCCGCATCGACCTGCACTTCACCGACAGCGACGAGCGCTGGCACTTCTGGGTCGCTCGTGGCGTGCTGAACGCGCGGCGAGGGGCGAGCGACGGTGGGTCGCTCACCCTCAGTGCACCGAAGCCGCTCCTGATCGGCTGTCTGCTGAAGCCCGCCGTGACGCGCACCCTCGCGGCGGCCGGCAAGGTCGCGCTCGACGGCGACGAGAGCCAGCTCGACGCGCTCGGCGCGGTGCTCGTCGACTTCGACCCGTCCTTCCCCATCGTGTCGCCGTGACGCGTGACGCCGTGACATCTCCTTGACGCGCCTGCTCGACCTCCCGCTCGAGCGAGCGGGAGATCGGCATCGGTCACTCGTGCTCGGGCAGCAGCGGCGCATCGAGGCCGGGGTCGCGGCCGAGCTGGGCGGCACGCGAGACGGATGTCGCACCGAAGCGGCCTCGCAGGGAGTCGAGCACGGTGTCGAGGCGGTGCCCGTCGCCCCAGTCGATCGGCAGCTCGGGCGGCATCGCGTCGGCCCGGGAGAGCTGCGCGAACGACACCCCGATCAGCGTGATGCCCCGGGCGGTGATCGTGGGATGCGCCGCCGCGAGCAGGCCGCGCGCGAGATCGAGCAGCACCGAGGTGCGATCGGTGGGCGTGCGCACGCTGCGCGACCGGGTCGCCTTCGTGTAGTCGCCGAAGCGCAGTCGCAGCACGACGGTGCGGCAGGCGCGGTCGCGCTCGCGCAAGCGGCGAGCGAGACGGTCGATGATCTGCGTGAGGATGAGATCGAGCTCCTCGGGCGAACGAGGGCGGGTGCCGAGCGCGCGCTGCGACCCGATGGATCCGCGCCGCTTCGTGCCGTCGACGGGCCTGGGGTCGCGCAGGCGCGCGAGCGCGTGCAGGTGCGCGCCGGCTGCACGGCCCAGCAGTCGTTCGGCCGCCGCGGCCTCGAGGTCGGCGAGCTCGCCGACCGTTCGGATGCCGAGCCGGTGCAGCTTCTCGGCCGTCACCGCCCCGACGCCCCACAGGCGCTCGACGGGTAGGGGCAGCAGGAACTCCTGTTCTCGATCGGGCTCGACGACGAGCAGCCCGTCGGGCTTGCTGACGGCACTCGCGACCTTGGCGAGGAACTTGGTGCGTGCGACCCCGACCGAGATCGCCAGCCCGACCTCCGCGCGCACCCGTGACCTGAGCTGCACGGCGATCTGCTCGGGCGTGCCCGACAGCCGTCGCAGGCCGCCGACCTCGAGGAAGGCCTCGTCGATGGAGATGCCCTCGACGAGCGGCGTCGTGTCGCGGAAGATCGCGAACACGTCTTTGCTGGCAGCGGAGTACGCGTCCATGCGGGGCGGCACGACGACCGCGTCGGGGCAGAGCTCGCGCGCCTGCCTGCCGCCCATCGCGGTGCGCACGCCGCGCGCCTTCGCCTCGTAGCTCGCGGCCAGCACGACGCCGCCGCCGACGATCACGGGGCGGCCGCGAAGGGCCGGCGCATCGCGCTGCTCGACCGAGGCGTAGAAGGCGTCGAGGTCGGCGTGCAGCACGGTCGCCTCGCCCCGCATGCGGCCTCCCGTCGCTCGATTCCGGGAGGATCGTCCCATCCGCCGCCGACATGGCGCACAGTGGGCGACAAGGGTCGAATCGATTCGATAGGATGTCGCGGGCGAACGTCGCGCGAACCGGGCGGCCACGCCGACCTCCCACCCCATCGACGCCCGTACGAGAGCACGCACATGTCCACCGCCCTGACGACCGGACGCCCCTGGCGCGTCATCCTGGTCTTCGCCCTGCCCCTGCTCATCGGCAACGCCGTGCAGCAGATGTACCAGTTCGCCGACGCGGTCGTCGTGGGCCGCCACCTCGGCGTCGATTCGCTCGCGGCCGTGGGAGCGACGGGCAGCCTGCTCTTCCTGCTGCTCGGCTTCGCGTGGGGCGTGACGAGCGGGTTCGCGATCCCGACGGCGCAGGCGTTCGGCGCGCGAGACCACGAGGCGGTGCGTCGCTCGGTCGCGACGGGAACGCTGCTCACCGCCGGCATCAGCCTGCTGCTCACGGTCGGCGCGCCGTTCATCGCCGAGCCGGCGCTCCGGCTGCTGCAGACCCCGCCGGAGCTGCTCGCCGAGGCCACCGTCTATACGCAGGTCAGCTTCCTCGGTGCTGCCGCGATGATGGCGTTCAACTACCTCTCGGCGATCATCCGCGCGATCGGCGACTCGCGAACGCCGCTGATCTACTTGAGCATCGCGTGTGCGCTCAACGTCGTGCTCGTCGTGCTCATGGTCGGTCCGCTCGGCTGGGGCGTCGGCGGGGCGGCGCTCTCGACGGTCGTCGCCCAGGCGATCTCGGTGCTGCTCTGCCTCGCACACGTGCGTCGTCGCGTGCCCGAACTCCACGTGCGCCGCGCCGATTGGCGGGTGACGCGGGCCGACTTCGCGGAGCACCTGCGGCTCGGCCTCCCCATGGGGTTCCAGGCGTCGATCATCGCGATCGGCACGCTCTCGGTGCAGGTCGCGCTCAATGCGCTCGGCGCCGATGCGGTGGCCGCCTACACGACGGCATCGCGCGTCGACGGGCTCGCGATCGCACTCCTGCAGGCGCTCGGCCTCGCGGTCTCGATGTACGCCGCGCAGAACCTCGGCGGCGGCCGGCCGGACCGCATCCGCCGCGGAGTCGTCGAGGCGACCTGGATGTCGATCATCGCGTCGGTGCTGCTCGGCGCGCTGCTCGTCGGATTCGGCACGGTGTTCGTGCGGTTGTTCATCGGCGACGGCTCAGACGAGGTCGTGCAGCTCGCCACGCTCATGCTCGTGATCAACGGCCTGAGCTACAGCGCGCTCGGCGTGCTCTTCGTGCTGCGGGGCGCGCTGCAGGGGCTCGGACACACGCTCGTGCCCACGGTCACGGGCGTCATCGAGCTCGTCATGCGCGTCGGGGCGGCGATCGTGCTCGGCGCCCTCGTCGGCTACGTCGGCGTGGTGCTGAGCAACCCGCTCGCCTGGGTGGGTGCGACGGCCATGCTGATCCCGGCATACCTCCGCGAGCACCGCCGCCTCGCGCGGCTGCCGGTCGAGCCCGCCGAGCCGACCGAGACCACCGCGATCCCGATCATCGGCCCGGTCGACGGCTCGATGGTCGTCGACGCGGTCGTGACGGCGTCGGTGCCGGTCGTCGAGCTGCCGGCGTCGCGGTCGGATGTCGCGGCGTCCGTGTCACGCCCGGGCGGGCGTCGCGGGGTGCGTGCCAGACTGCGCAGGTGACCGATCTCGAGCTGGCGCGCATCCCGGCGGGTGCGGTGACCCTGCACGACGCACGTCGCAAGCTGCATCGGACGGTCGAGCTCGAGGCGTTCGAGATCGGCGTCTACCCGGTCACGCAGGAGCAGGTCGCCGAGATGCTCGGCATCACCGCCGACCATCCCCGGCGTCCGGCGACCGACGTGAGCTGGTTGCGCGCCGTGCGGTTCTGCAACGCGGCGTCGGAGTGGGAGGGCCTCGATCCGGCGTACTCGTTCGACGGCGAGCACGTGACGTGGCACGTCGACTCCGACGGGTACCGCCTGCCGACCGAGGCGGAGTGGGAGCACGCGTGCCGCGCGGGGTCGACCGCACCGCACTACGGGCCGTTGCGCGAGATCGCCTGGACGAGCGCCGACGGCGTGGGGTCGGCGCAGAACGTCGGCGGCCGGCATCCGAACCTCTTCGGCCTGTTCGACACGCTCGGCAACGTGTGGGAGTGGTGCTGGGACCTGCTCGACCCGGCCAGGTACGACGACTACCGGGTGTTCCGCGGCGGCGGGTTCGCCGACGATGCGTGGAACGTGCGCGCCTCGGCCCGACGTGGCGGTGCGCCGCGGATGCACCACGACGATCTCGGCCTGCGCGTCGCGCGCGGCGGGTTCGACGCCGTCGACGAAGCCCAGGGGTGGTCGGCCGCGGCCGACGAGGAGCGGGCGGATGTCTCGGGGCCGCTGCCGCCCGGGTGGACGCCGCGGGGTCGTTCGGGGCACTGAGGGGCGGGGCGACGGTGGGCGGATGCCGCGGGCGGCCGTGATGCGCACGAGCCCGCGCCATCGGCATCCGCTCAGACCTGCACGTCGAACCCGAGGTCGACCTCGCTCGCGGCGACGCCGCCCATGAGGCCCCAGCTCTCGCGGGGGATGTCGTGCACGACGGTCGTGACGTGGTCGCGCGGGATGCCGAGCGGCTCGAGCCGGTCGACGATCGCGGCGTAGAGCGCAGCCTTCGCCCGGGGGGAACGCCCGGCGAAGCAATCGATCGTGACGAGGGTGCGCCGTTCGGGCTGCACCACGTCGGGCGAGCAGGCGAACCGGTGCGGCTCGTGCGCGATGAGGCGCACGTCGCGGTCTTCGGGCGGGATCCGGAACGCATCGACCAGTGCCGCGTGCACGGCGTCCATGATGGCGACCTCTTCGTCGGCGGTGTACGCGCGGCGCACCTCGATCAGGGCTGCGGGCATGGCGGACTCCGTTCGTCGGTGGCGGGACTCGTGCCCAGACTATGGGCGGACGCCGCCCGGTGCGGGCGGTCGACGCGGTCACCGGGCGGGGGTGCGCGACGGACCGCGCTGACGGGTACCGACGGAACCTCCCGGCGGTCGGACGGCGAGCGTAGCGTCGAGGTCATGAGCAACATCCCCACCCTCACCTTGAACAACGGCGTCGAGCTGCCCGCCCTGGGCTTCGGCGTCTACCAGTCGGCGCCCGCCGAGACCGAGGCGGCCGTCGCCGAAGCGCTGCGGGTCGGGTACCGGCACGTCGACACCGCGGCGGCCTACCTCAACGAGCGCGAGGTCGGACACGCGATCGCGGCCTCGGGCATCGACCGCGACGACCTCTTCGTCGAGACCAAGGTCTGGATCAGCGACTACGGCTACGACGAGACGCTGCACGCGTTCGACAAGTCGGCGGGCAAGCTGGGCCTCGAGCAGCTCGACCTGCTGATCCTGCACCAGCCGCTGCCGACGGCGTTCGATCGCACGCTCGAGGCCTACCGCGCGCTCGAGATCCTGTACGCCGAGGGCAAGGTCCGCGCGATCGGCGTGAGCAACTTCATGCCCGAGCACCTCGAGGCGCTGCTCGAGGTCGCCGAGGTCGTGCCCGCGGTCAACCAGATCGAGGTGCACCCGTACTTCCAGCAGCGCGACCTGCTCGCACTCGATGCGGAACGCGGCATCCTGAACCAGGCGTGGTCGCCGATCGGGGGCATCACGTTCTACCGCGAGGGCCAGGGCGGCAGCACGCTCGACGACCGGACGATCGGCGCGATCGCGTCGGCGCACGGCAAGTCGCCCGCACAGGTCATGCTGCGCTGGCACCTGCAGGAAGGGCGCTCGGCCATCCCGAAGTCGGTCAGTCCCCGACGCATCGCCGAGAACTTCGACGTGTTCGACTTCGAGCTGACCGACGACGAGCTCGCGCGCATCGACGCGCTCGACGTCGGCGTGCGGCGCGGCCCGGAGCCGGTCGACATCACGCTCGAACGGTTCGGGATGCCGGTTCCCGAGGCCTGAGCCTGCTTCCCGGTGAGCGGATGCCGGTGGCGGGCGCACTGCGCCGGCGCACGTCGTGTCGGTGACCGGCCGCCCGAGAGCGAGCGGATGCCGCGGCATCCGCTTGTCGTCGTCGAGCCCGCGATCTACACTGTCTGAGCGATATCAGAATGCCTCGTTCGTTTATCGAACACGAAAGGTATCTGAACCACGACGACGTGAGGACCACCCGTGCAGTTCCACCACTACGGCTACGTTTCCGGAGATCCCCGGGTGCAGCCCGCGGCCGGCATCGGCCTCGACCGCCCGACCGAACTGCCCGAAGAGGTCGACGTGCTCATCGTGGGCTCCGGCCCGGCCGGCATGGTCGCCGCCGCGCAGCTCGCCCAGTTCCCGAACGTGTCGACCCGACTCGTCGAGCGCCGCGGCGGCCGCCTCGCGATCGGACAGGCCGACGGCATCCAGGCGCGAAGCGTCGAGACGTTCCAGGCGTTCGGGTTCGCCGAGCGCATCATCGCCGAGGCCTACCGCATCACCGAGATGGCGTTCTGGAAGCCCGACCCCGAGCAGCCCGCGAACATCCACCGCGCCGCCGTCACGCCCGACGACCCCACCGGCATCAGCGAGTTCCCGCACCTCATCGTGAACCAGGCGCGCGTGCTCGACTACTTCGCCGAGTACGCGCGCAACTCCCCCGGCCGTCTCGTGCCCGACTACGGATGGGAGTTCGTCGGCCTCGAGGTCGCGCAGCCCGGCCCCGACGGCGAGCTGCCGGAGCATCCCGTCACCGTCACGCTCGAGCGCGCGACCGGCGTCGGCACCGGAGCGGGCGATGCCTCGCACGCGGTCGCCCTCGACGGCGAGCTCACGGGCGAGCGCCGCACCGTGCGCGCGAAGTACGTCGTCGGCGCCGACGGCGCCCGCAGCAAGGTGCGCGAGGCGATCGGCGCGCAGCACGTGGGAGCGCAGTCGTTCCACGCCTGGGGCGTCATGGACACGCTCGCGGTAACCGACTTCCCCGACATCCGCACGAAGTGCTCGATCCAGTCCGAGGCGGGCAACATTCTGCTGATCCCGCGCGAGGGCGGCCAGCTCTTCCGCATGTACGTCGATCTCGGCGAGGTCGCCGAAGACGACCACGGCGCCGTGCGCAGGACGACGCTCGAGCAGGTCGTCGCGAAGGCGAACGACATCCTGCACCCGTACACGCTCGACGTGCGCAACGTGCCGTGGCACTCGGTCTACGAGGTCGGGCACCGCGTGACCGACCGCTTCGACGACGTGCCCCTCGATGAGCAGGGCACGCGCACGCCGCGCGTGTTCATCACGGGCGACGCCTGCCACACGCACAGCGCGAAGGCCGGCCAGGGCATGAACGTGTCGATGCAGGACGGCTGGAACATCGGCTGGAAGCTCGGCCACGTGCTCGACGGCCGCGCCGACGCGTCGCTGCTCGAGACGTACCACGCCGAGCGCCACGTGGTCGCGAAGGAGCTCATCGACTTCGACCGCGAATGGTCGAGGCTCATGGCGACCAAGCCCGAAGACCTGGGCGACCCGGCCGAGCTCGAGGACTTCTACGTGCGCACCTTCGAGTTCCCTGCCGGCTTCATGACGCAGTACACGCCGTCGATGATCGTGGCCGGCGACGAGCACCAGGCGCTCGCGACCGGGTTCCCCGTGGGCAAGCGCTTCAAGTCGTCGCCGGTCGCGCGCGTCTGCGACGGCAACCCCGTGCACCTGGGCCATCATCACCGCGCAGACGGACGGTGGCGCATCTACGCGTTCGCCGACGGCGCGATCTCGCGGGCGGATGACTCGGCGCTGGCGACGTGGGCGACCTGGCTCGCCGAGGCATCCGACTCCCCGCTCCGCGTGCACGTGCCTGCCGGAGCGAGCTTCGACGACGTGTTCGACGTGAAGGTCGTGTACCAGCAGCCGCACGGAGAGGTCGACCTGATGGAGACGCCGGCCGTGTTCCGTCCCGCGACCGGGCCGTTCGGGCTCACCGACTACGAGAAGGTCTACGGCGTCGACGCCGACGACGACATCTTCGAGACGCGCGGGCTGTCGCGCGACGGCGTGGTCGTCGTCGTGCGGCCCGACCACTACGTCGCGCAGGTGCTGCCGCTGACGGCGAGCGGCGAGCTGGCCGAGTTCTTCCGCGGGGCGCTGCTCGCGCGGTGAGGCCCTGCTGCGACATCCGAGTCGATCAGTCGATCGCGCCGCCGAAGTAGACCTCCACCTCGCGCACCCTGCCGTCGACGACCGTCGTCGCCTCGGCGTTGCGCCACCTGCGACCGTTCACCGCGTACTCGTAACGGTGCAGGACGACGCCATCGACCTCGACGAGTTCGAGTGTTCGAGCCGGCTGGTCGAAATGATCGGCGGTCGGAAAGCATCGCTCGAGCCAGGTCGCCTTGTCGAGGTGATCGTCTTGCGGACTCGTGAACACGAAATCTTCGGCCATCAGGCTCTCCGCGCGTTCGCGATCCTGCTCGCGGAACGCGCGCATGAACGCGTCGACGGTCTGCACACTGCTGAGCTCGCTCATGCGGGGACCCTACTCGCCTGCTTCCCAGCCGTCGCGCGCGGCATCCGGATGTCCGCGGTGTGCCGCTCCGCGCTCGTCGAACTCGGTCAGGCGCCGTAGGCGCGACGCACGCTCGCGGCCGCGAGCGTGAGCCGCGCGGCGATCTCGGCCTCGGGGCGCGAGAAGGACACGTGGATCACCGCGATCGCCGCGTGCGGCTGCCCGGGCAGCTCGAGCGGCACGGCGACCGACCGGAGCGACGGCACGACCTCGTCGTGGCTCACGGCGTACCCGCGTTCGCGGCTCTCGGCGATCTCGGCGCGCAACGCCGGCGGCGCGGCATCCGCCCACTGGTGCTCGGGCAGCGACAGCAGGATCGCCTTGCCCGGGCCCCCGCGCGTGAGCGGATGCCGGTGGCCCGGCCGGTACGACACCACGGCCATGCTCTGCCGCGGGGCCGCGCTCACGAGCGTGGCCGCCTCGTCGGCGTCGACCTGCACCGCGAGCAGGCAGGTCATGCCGAGCTCGTTCGCGACCTCGCTGAGCTCGGGCAGTGCGACCTGCTGGAGGTCGCGCGCCACGCCGGAGGCGAGCGCCGCGAGACCGGTGCCGAGCGTGATGCGGCCACCGCTGTCGCGTGCGACGAGCCCGTGGTCCTCGAGCGTGCGCAGCAGCCGGTAGGCGACGGAGCGGTGCACGCCGAGCTGCGCCGCGAGCTCGTCGATCGAGAGGTTGCGGTCGGCGTCGGCGAGCAGTTCGAGCAGTCGGATGCCACGGCTCAGCGTCTGCGACCCGGCGCTGTTCGCCCGCTCCTCGGCCATGCCGGCACGCTCCTCGACCTCGGTGTTCGATATCCGAACGTAGCATCCGCCGCCGCCGATGACGTTCAGGTGAAGACGGACGGACGTGCACCGCGCACCTCGTGCGTTCGAGGCATCCGGCCGTTAGCGTGGAGAGCGGTGCTGCGCACCGTCGCAGTGCACGATCCGGGGGGAGATGCATGTATTACAGCAACGGCAACTACGAGGCCTTCGCACGACCGCGCAAGCCCGAGGGGGTCGACGAGAAGTCCGCGTGGTTCGTCGGGGCGGGCCTCGCCTCGATGTCGTCGGCCGTCTTCATGATCCGCGACGGGCAGATGAGCGGCGAGAAGATCACCATTCTCGAGCGTCTCAAGCTGCCCGGCGGTGCGCTCGACGGCATCAAGGAGCCGAAGAAGGGGTTCGTCATCCGCGGCGGTCGCGAGATGGAGGACCACATGGAATGCCTGTGGGACCTGTTCCGCACGATTCCGTCGCTCGAGGTCGAGGGAGCGAGCGTGCTCGACGAGTTCTACTGGCTCAACAAGGACGACCCGAACTTCTCGCTCTGCCGCGTCACCGAGCAGCGGGGGCAGGACGCGCACACGAACAACCTCTTCACGCTGAGCGACGCCGCCCAGAAGGACATCGTCAAGGTCTTCATGGCCCCGCGCGAGGAGATGGAGGGCAAGCGCATCGACGAGGTGTTCGGCGCCGACTTCCTCGCGAGCAACTTCTGGCTCTACTGGCGCACCATGTTCGCCTTCGAGGAGTGGCACTCCGCCCTCGAGATGAAGCTCTACCTCCACCGGTTCATCCACCACATCGGCGGACTGCCCGACCTCTCGGCGCTGAAGTTCACGAAGTACAACCAGTACGAGTCGCTCGTGCTGCCCATGTACAGGTGGCTGCTCGACCAGGGCGTCACCTTCCACTTCTCCACCGAGGTCACCGACATCGACTTCACGTTCTCCGAGGGCGCCGCCGGTGAAGACGGCGCCAAGCAGGCCACGCGCATCCACTGGGTGCGCGACGGCGAGGAGGGCGGCGTCGACCTCGGCGAGCACGACCTCGTGCTCGCGACGATCGGCTCGCTCACCGAGAACTCGAACGACGGCGACCAGCACACGCCCGCGAAGCTCGACACGGGCCCCGCACCCGCGTGGGACCTCTGGCGACGGATCGCGGCCAAGCACGACGCGTTCGGTCGGCCCGAGGTGTTCGCCGGCGACATCGAGAAGACCAAGTGGGAATCGGCGACCGTCACCACGCTCGACCCGCGCATCCCCGAGCACATCGAGCGCATCGCGAAGCGCGACCCGTTCAGCGGCCGCGTCGTGACCGGCGGCATCGTGACCGCCAAGGACTCGAGCTGGCTCATGAGCTGGACCGTCAACCGGCAGCCGCACTTCAAGCAGCAGCCGAGCGACCAGATCGTGGTCTGGGTGTACGGCCTCTTCGTCGACGTGCCCGGCGACTACGTGAAGAAGACGATGTCGGAGTGCACGGGCGAGGAGATCGCCCAGGAATGGCTGTACCACCTCGGCGTGCCGGTCGACCAGATCGCCGAGCTCGCGGCGAACGGCGCGCGCACCGTGCCGGTGATGATGCCCTACGTCACGTCGTTCTTCATGCCGAGGCACGCGGGCGATCGGCCCGACGTCGTGCCAGAGGGCTCGGTGAACTTCGCGTTCATCGGCCAGTTCGCCGAGACCACGCGGGACTGCATCTTCACCACGGAGTACTCGGTGCGCACGGGCATGGAGGCCGCGTACCGCCTGCTCGGCGTCGACCGCGGCGTGCCCGAGGTGTTCGGCTCGACCTACGACGTGCGGGCGCTGCTCAAGGCGACGAGCCGGCTGCGCGACGGCGAGGCGGTCGACCTGCCCGGCCCGAAGTTCCTGCGCGATCGCCTGCTCAAGAAGCTCGACGGCACGCAGGTCGGCGAGCTGCTCACCGACTTCAAGCTCATCCCCGAGCGGGGCGACACGAAGGTGCGCAGGCGCGGCGACGACGCCGTGGAGTGAGGTTGCCCGATCGAGACGACCGATGAGCTGGGGCTCAGCCGAGCCCCAGCTCGTCCGCGGAGCGGATGATGTCGCGGCGGCTGGCGAGCCCGAGCTTGGCGAGGATCGCCGACACGTGGTGGTCGGCCGTCTTGGCCGAGATGTAGAGGCGATCGGCGAGCTCGGCGTTCGTATAGCCCTGCGCCACGAGCCGCGCCACGTCGAGCTGCCGGTTGGTGAGACCCGACGGGTTCGCGAGCGTGCTCCGGCGCGGGCGGGGCGGCAGGCCCGTCACGCCGAGCTCGGCCAGCCGTTCCCTGGCCCGAGCTGCGGTCGCGTCGACCCCCATCGCGTCGAGGCGCGCGAGCGCGTCCCTCGCTGCCTCGGGGGCGCTCCCGTGCACGGCCGAGAGCGCAGCGTCGAAGGGCGCGCCGAGTGCGTCCCAGGCGGCGGACGCCTCGGCATGGGCCCCCGCGAGTTCGAGCCGGTGCGGCCCCGAGACCGCGGCCGATTCCGCGGCCCCGTGCCGCCGAGCACCGAGGCGCGCGAGCCAGACGAGCAGTTCGCCGACGGCCCACTCCGTGCCGGGCAGCGAGGCGGCGCGCGCGAGGTGGGCGTCGACCTCGTCGAGCAGGGGCTCGGCTTCGCCGGTGGTCCACGAGCGTTCGGCGTACGCGGCGAGCACCGCGAGCACCATGAGCGACTCGCCGAGTTCGAGGCTGTCGCGCCACGCGGCATCCAGATGCGCGTCGACGTCGACGGTGCCGTCGCCGCGGCGCAGCGCGAGCAGGGCCGTCACGAGGTGCGGCCACACCGTCGCGAGCGGTGCGCCGTGCTCGTCGAGGATCGCGGCGGCGTCTTCGGCCGAGGCCGTCCAACGCCCGCGGAGCAGGTGCAACCGTGCACGCATGCCCGTCTGCCACTGGGAGCAGATCGGGATCTCGCGCTCGACCGTGAGCGGGATGGACTGCGCCAGCACCGCCTCTGCCTCCCGGAACCGACGGTGCTCGATGTCGAGCGCCGACAGGTTCGAGTACGCGGTCGTGCCGATCTCGTCGAGCGAGCGCTCGATCGCGGTCGCCGCGTGCATGAGCAGCAGCCCTCGACTGGCAAGGCGGCCCTCCACGAGGTCGGCCGCGGCATCCGTGATCGACAGACGCAGCCGGGCGGTCGATCCTGCCGACGCCTCGGTGCCGTCGACGATGCCCCGTGCGGCGCCGAGGTCGTGCCGGCGGTACGCGAGGTAGGCCATGGTCGCGCGGGCGGATGCCTCGGCGTCGCCGCCCGCGCCCGCGGCCGCCGCGAGCGAGGCATGCGTCTCGGCGGCCGCGCGCCGGGCGGAGTAGTACTCCACGATCGCCCGCCGGTCGTGCGCGGCGGCGATGCCGGCGGCGTCGCCGAGCTGTTCGCGCAGCCGGAGGGCGGCCGAGATCGACTCGATCGAGTCGGGCAGCCGGCTCACCATGTACTGCTCGGTGCTGAGCGCCTCGAGCAGCCGTGCCCGCTCGTCGGGGTCGTCGTCGAGCTGCTCGAGCGCGAGCTCCAGGAACGACACGGCTTCGCTGTGGGATGCCGCGGCGATCGCCTCCTCGGCCGCGACCGTCGCGTGACGGAGCGTGCGCGGCCCATCGTCGGCGGCCGCGGCGTGGTGCGTGAGCACGGCGGCGTCGCCGGAGCCGAGCCGCTCGAACGCGTCGAGGAGGCGGCGGTGCAGGAGCGCCTCGACACCGGGCTGGATCGACTCGGTCAGCGCCAGCCGCGCGAGCTCGTGCCGAAACCCGACGCCGCGGCGCGTGCGCACGAGCAGTCCGGTGGCCTCGAGCGAGCGAAGGGTCGGCACGTCGATGCCGAGGGGCGGCAGCAGGCGGTCGTCGAGGCCGTCGGGAGCGACTGCGATGAGCTCCAGGATGTCGCGTCCGGCACCGTCGACCTGCGCGGTGCTCGCGAGCACCGCGTCGCGCACGGTGGCGGGCATCTCGTCGCCCGGATGGCGGGCGATCTCGCCGACGAAGAACGGGTTGCCGCCCGTGACCTCGAGCACCCGTGCCGGGTCGGCAGCCTCGCCGACGATCGCGGTGACGGCGTCGATGGTGAGCGGCCGCAGCTGCAGTCGCGTCTCGCGTTCGGCGCGGGCCGTCTCGCCGAGCAGCGGCAGCAGCGGATGGCCGACGCCCACGGTGGTGTCGCGGTAGCTCAGCACGAGCAGCACCGGCAGTGCGTCGAGTCGCCGTACGAGGTGGCGCAGCACCTCGACCGACGCGGCGTCGATCCACTGCGCGTCCTCGATGACGAGGATGGTGGGTTCGGCGGCCACGAGGTCGACCAGGTGCCGCTCGGTGTCGCCGAGCGGTCGGGCCGCGGCGCCCGCGAGCGAGGCGGGCCGGGCTTCGAGCCGGTCGAGCACCTCGGAGATCGGTCCGAGGGGGCGTGGCGTCGCAAGCGGGTCGCAGAGGCCGCGCACGAGACGAGGGGCGGATGCTGCGAGCGGCCCGTCCTCGCTGCGGTCGAACGCGGCGGCGAGCAGGCTCGTCTTGCCCGAGCCCGCGTCGCCCGTGACGACGAGCACCCGCCCGCCGTCGCCGATGCCGCGCACCTCGCGCTCGATCGTCGCGAGCTCGGGTGCCCGCTCGAACAGCCCCATGGCGCCATGGTAGGCGTCACGGGGCTGTTCCGGCGGGGTATCGGCGGTCGGGCTCACCCGAGTCCGATGCCGAGGATCGCCGCGTGGCGCTGCGCGAGCAGCTGCATCGCCATGAGCTCCTGGGCGTGCCGCATCGACAGCTCCTCACGGGCGACGACGCGGTCGACGAGGCGGGCGCTGGGTCGGGCGCGGGGTCGGCGGACGCGTGCGGCACGCGGCATCCGCCCCACTGCCCGGCTCCCGCCGAGACGGCGGACGAGGTCGACGAGACCGTCGACGAACCGGCCGGCGCGCTGGAGATGCTCGACGCGAGCGCCGGCGGTCGCGAAGACCGGTTCGGAGATCATGCCGCCTCCCGAGCCGTGTGCGGACCGAAGTCGGCCACGACCTCGGCGACGACGTTCGCGGGGAAGCCGCCGCGGCGCGCGTGCTCGCGCACCACCTCGGCGCTCTCCGCGCCGTGCAGGCAGTAGAGCTTGTCGCCGGCGACGAACGTGGTGACCCAGAGGTAGGGCAGGCCGAGGGAGTCGACCGCGTCGCACGACGTGCGGGCGATCTCGACGAGCTGCGCGTGGGTGAGTTCGGACGCCCCGGGGACGTCTCGTTCGATGAGGAAGGTCTTCATGGCGGTGCTTTCGTTTCGAGGTGGAACCGATCGATCGACCGGACAGCCCCATGGTCGGTCGGCCGGCCCCGGTGGGGCATCGGGAGCGGCTCCCCATGTTCGGTTGGGGAGTCCCGAGGACCGGCTGGGGGTCCCGAGGACCGTCTGGGCAGTCGCGCATTTCCGTTGCATGAAAGAACTGCGATTCCTTCACGTTGAACGGGTCGAAACATGCGTTCGCCGACGCGCGGCCGACCATACGCTGACCCCCGAGCACGACCACCCGAGACCGGCCAGGAGCGCCCGCCGCAGTCCGCGCGAATGCGCCCTGCCTTCGGCGTCGTTCTGCGCCTAGGGTGGTGCTCGCAGCACCGTCGCCGCATCGCACGTCCGCGTGCGTCCCGCGGAGACGGCCCGAAAGCCGCAGCGCCGCACCGAGGGGCGCGCCGACGTGAAGGAGCACCGCATGGCCCAGATCGGCATCGTGACCGAGCACTCCCCCGAGACGAGGGTCGCGGCCACGCCCGCCACGGTGAAGCAGCTCGTCGCGCTCGGCTATCGCGTCGTCGTCGAGGCCGGCGCGGGCGATCGGTCGGCGTTCCTCGACTCCGCCTACACCGAGGCGGGCGCCGAGCTCGTCGCACGCAGCACCGCGCTCGGCAGCGAGATCGTGCTGATGGTCAACGCGCCCACCGAGGCCGACATCGCCGAGCTGGTGCCCGGGGCGACGATCGTCGGCGTGTTCGCCCCCGCCTTCAATCCGGCGCTGCTCCAGGCCCTCGCCGACCACGGCGTGACCGCGCTCGCGATGGACGCCGTGCCGCGCATCTCCCGCGCTCAGTCGATGGACGTGCTGAGCTCGATGGCGAACATCGCGGGCTACCGCGCGGTCGTCGAGGCGGCGCACGAGTTCGGCCGCTTCTTCACCGGGCAGGTCACGGCGGCCGGCAAGGTGCCGCCCGCGAAGGTGCTCGTCGCGGGGGCGGGCGTCGCCGGCCTCGCGGCCATCGGCGCGGCGTCGAGCCTCGGCGCGATCGTGCGGGCGACCGACCCCCGCCCCGAGGTCGCCGACCAGGTCAAGTCGATCGGCGGCGAGTACCTGAAGGTCGAGGTCGAGGTCGAGCAGTCGACCGACGGCTACGCGAAGGCCACGAGCGAGGCGTACGACCGGCACGCCGCCGAGATGTACTCCGAGCAGGCGGCCGACGTCGACATCATCATCACGACCGCGCTCATCCCGGGCCGTCCGGCGCCCAAGCTCATCACGGCGGCGGATGTCGCGAGCATGCGCTCGGGCAGCGTGATCGTCGACATGGCCGCCGGACAGGGCGGCAACGTGGCGGGCTCCGTCGCGGGCGAGCGCATCGTGACGCCGAACGGGGTGACGATCCTCGGCTACACCGACCTGGCGTCGCGACTGCCCACGCAGGCGTCGCAGCTCTACGGCACGAACGTCGTGAACCTGCTGAAGCTCCTCACCCCGGCCAAGGACGGCGAGCTCGTGCTCGACTTCGACGACGTCGTGCAGCGCGCGGTCACCGTGACGCAGCCCGGTTCGGTGACGTGGCCTCCCCCGCCCGTGCAGGTGTCGGCGGCGCCCGCCGCGGCATCCGCTGCTCCGGATGCGAAGCCCGTGAAGCCGGCGCGCGCACCGATGACACCGGTCAAGAAGGTGTTGCTGGTGGCCCTCGGCATCGCCGCGCTGTTCGCGGTGAACGCGGTGGCCCCCGCGCCGCTCCCCCAGCACTTCACGGTGCTCGTGCTCTCGGTCGTCGTCGGCTTCTACGTGATCGGCAAGGTCGCGCATGCGCTGCACACCCCGCTCATGAGCGTCACCAACGCGATCTCGGGCATCATCGTCGTCGGCGCCATGGTGCAGATCACGAGCCCCGAGCCGGTCGTGCAGGTGCTCGCCGCGGTGGCCGTGCTGCTCGCGTCCATCAACATCTTCGGCGGGTTCGCCGTGACCCGGCGCATGCTCGCCATGTTCGCGCGCGGGCACGCCTCCGAGAGCCGCGCATCCGACACGACGGCCGCCGGCCGCAACGACTGACGCCAGAACCCACCAGGAGCCCGAACGTGCCAGAGACCACCGCACTGCTCACCCCGGCGTCGATCGCCGGAGCCGCCTACATCGTCGCCGCGCTGCTGTTCATCCTCAGCCTCGCGGGCCTCAGCAAGCAAGAAACCGCCAGAGCAGGTGTCGGCTACGGCATCGCCGGCATGGCCATCGCGCTCGTCGCGACGATCGTCGTCGTCGTGACCGGCGCGTGGGGCACCCCGCAGGCCACGCTCGGCCTGAGCCTGCTCGCCGGGGCCGTGATCGTCGGCGGGGCCATCGGCCTCTGGCGCGCCCGGGTCGTCGAGATGACCGGCATGCCCGAGCTCATCGCCCTGCTGCACAGCTTCGTCGGCCTCGCGGCCGTGCTCGTCGGCTGGAACGGCGCGCTCGAGGAGACCGGCATGACCGGCGCCCTCCTCGACATCCACCACGCCGAGGTCTTCATCGGCGTCTTCATCGGCGCCGTCACGTTCACGGGGTCCATCGTCGCGTTCCTCAAGCTGTCGGCGCGCATGAAGTCGGCGCCGCTCATGCTGCCCGGCAAGAACGCCCTCAACCTCGGCGCACTGGTCGCCTTCGTCGCGCTCACCGTCTGGTACGTCATCACGCCCGAGCTGTGGCTCCTCGTCGTCGTGACGGCGCTCGCCCTCGCGCTCGGCTGGCACCTCGTGGCCTCCATCGGCGGCGGCGACATGCCCGTCGTCATCTCGATGCTGAACAGCTACTCGGGCTGGGCGGCCGCCGCCGCGGGCTTCCTGCTCAACAACGACCTGCTCATCGTGACCGGCGCGCTCGTCGGCTCCTCGGGTGCCTACCTCTCGTACATCATGTGCAAGGCCATGAACCGGTCGTTCATCTCAGTCATCGCGGGCGGGTTCGGCATCGCCGCGCCCACCTCGTCGGGCGAGGTCGAGGGAGAGACCCACGAGATCCAGCCCTCGGATGCCGCCGCGCTGCTGCGCGACGCGCGCACCGTGATCATCACGCCCGGCTACGGCATGGCCGTCGCCCAGGCGCAGTACCCGGTCGCCGAGCTCACCGCGAAGCTGCGCGAGCGCGGCATCGGGGTCCGCTTCGGCATCCACCCCGTCGCCGGTCGCCTGCCCGGGCACATGAACGTGCTCCTCGCCGAGGCCAAGGTGCCCTACGACGTCGTCGAGGAGATGGACGAGATCAACGACGACTTCGCCGACACGTCGGTCGTGCTCGTCATCGGCGCCAACGACACCGTCAACCCGGCTGCCGCAGAGGACCCGGGCAGCCCCATCGCCGGCATGCCCGTGCTGCGCGTGTGGGAGGCATCCAACGTCATCGTGTTCAAGCGATCCATGGCGGCGGGCTACGCGGGCGTCGCGAACCCGCTCTTCACGCGCGACAACGCGCAGATGCTCTTCGGCGACGCGAAGGACCGGGTGCAGGACATCATCAACGCGCTCTGACCGCGTCGACCGCGCTCGGACCGCGACGCGGCGCACGGGCGCGGTCGTCGCGGGCGCTGCGGGCTCTCAGGTTCGCGCCCTCGCGGCGCGTAGGATGGACCGGTATCCCCCTCCGAAGTGAAAGAGGTCGCCGTGGCCACCGCCCGCGATGCCGCCCCGGAGCGCGCCCAGTACTGGGTCGTCCCGGTCGTCCGCGGACTCCTCGCCCTCGTGCCGGCCGTGGTCATCACGTTCTCGCAAGACCACTCGGCCGCGCTCGGCCTGACGACGTTCGGCGTCTGGGCGGTCGTGTCGGGCCTCGTGCTGGGCGCGCTGTCCCTGCGCCTCATCGACGACCGCGGCATCCGCTCGCTCTTCGCCATCAACGGCGTCGTGACCGTCGTCGCCGGACTGCTCGCGCTCACCGTGCCCGGCGGCCTGCCGTTCCTGCTCTTCATCGTGAGCGCGTGGGCGGCCGTCACCGGGTTCGTGGAGCTCTACGCGGGCCTCCGCGGTCGCGGCCGCACCGCAGCTGCGCGCGACTGGATCGTCGGAGGCGCGTTCACGGCGATCCTCGCCATCGTCTTCCTCCTGCTTCCGCCCGACACGGTCACCGCAGTCGGCCTCATCGGCGGCTACCTGGTCGTGCTCGGCGTCTACCTGCTCATCGGCGGGTTCTCGTTGAAGTGGGCCGCGGCGGCCGACGCCCAGGCATCCCGATCGGAGCGACTCCAGTGAGCAAGCCCTCAGGCGACTACCAGCCGACCCGCCGCGAGGTGCTCCGCCCCGCGGAGTACGTCGGCGGTGCGGCGATCGCCGCGATCTTCGTCGGCGTCGTGGTGATCGGCGTCACGCGCGACGTCGTGCTCACCGCCATCGCGACGGGCGGCGTGTTCATCATCGTGCTCGTCGTGCTCGCGCTGCTCGCCATGGCGATCAAGCCCGATGCCGCCGAGTCGGCCGAACTCGATGACGACGCCGCGGCACGTGCCGAACGCGACGGCGACTCCGGCGGCACGCCGGCAGGCCCGCAGGCGCCCTCGGGGCACTGACTCCGCATTCGGGCGCGCGCCCGGCGCACCGACCCCGCATTGGGGCGCGCGCCCGGCGCACCGGACACGCGCCCGGGATCGTCAGATGCGGTCGACGAGCTCCGACGCGATGCCGGTGTACGTGCCCGGCGTGAGCGCCAGTAGGCGCTGCTTCGCGTCGTCGCCGATCTCGAGCGCGCTCACGAACTCGACGAGGTCGGCCTGGCCGATGCGCTTGCCCCGCGTAAGCTCCTTGAGGAGGGCGTAGGGGTCGGCGATGCTCGAGCGGCCGGCGGCCACTTCGGCGCGGATCACCGTCTGGATCGCCTCGCCGAGCACCTCCCAGTTGCCGTCGAGGTCGGCCGCGAGCACGTCGAGGTCGAGGTCGATCTCGCCGAGGCCGCGCTGGATGTTGTCGAGCGCGAGCATCGAGTGGCCGAAGCCGACGCCGATGTTGCGCTGCGCGCTGGAGTCGGTCAGGTCGCGCTGCAGCCGCGAGGTCACGAGCGTCGCGGCGAGCGAGTCGAGCAGGGCGCTCGAGAGCTCGAGGTTCGCCTCGGCGTTCTCGAAGCGGATCGGGTTGACCTTGTGCGGCATGGTCGACGAGCCGGTCGCGCCGGCGACGGGCGTCTGGCGGAAGATGCCGAGCGAGATGTAGGTCCAGATGTCGGTCGCGAGGTTGTGCAGCACGCGGTTCGCGTGCGAGACGCGGCCGTAGAGCTCGGCCTGCCAGTCGTGCGACTCGATCTGGGTGGTGAGCGGGTTCCACGTGAGGCCGAGCGACTCGACGAAGTCGCGCGAGACCTCGGGCCACGCGACATCCGGAGCCGCGACGACATGCGCCGAGAACGTGCCCGTCGCGCCCGAGAACTTGCCGAGGTACTCGGTCGCCTCGACCTGCTTCGCGATGCGCTCGAGGCGGTGCACGAAGACCGCGAGCTCCTTGCCCATGGTCGACGGCGTCGCGGGCTGGCCGTGCGTGCGCGAGAGCATGGCGTCGTCGCGGTGCTTGACGGCGAGCTCGGCGATCGTCGCGATGACGGCGCGGTACTTCGGCAGCCAGACCTGCTGCACCGCGTCGCGCACGGTCACGGCGTACGAGAGGTTGTTGATGTCCTCGCTGGTGCAGGCGAAATGGGTCAGCTCGGCGAGGTGGTCGAGGTTCAGGTCGCTGAGGCGGCGGCGCACGTAGTACTCGACGGCCTTGACGTCGTGGCGCGTGGTGGCCTCGAGCGAAGCGAGCTCGTCGATGTCGGGCTGGCCGAAGTCGGTCACGACCCGGCGGAGCGCCGCCTTCTGGTCGTCGGAGAGCGGCGAGGTGCCGAAGAATCCGCGGTCGGTCTGCGCGATGAGCCATTCGACCTCGACGTGCACCCGCGCGCGGTTCAGGCCGGCTTCGGAGAGGTGTTCGCCGAGGGTTCCGACGGCGGCGCGGTACCGTCCGTCGAGGGGGCTGAGCGGCTGGGGAGGAAGCGTGGTCATCGGATTCCTTGTCTGAGAGCGGGAGCGAGTTGGCGGAAGAGCGCCTGCGTCGCCTGCTCTATCATCCCAAGAACTCGATCGAAGGCCGCTCCGTCCGAGTAGTAGGGGTCGGGCACGTCCTGCAACGCGGCGAGCTCGGCGTCGAACTCGAGCAGCAGTCGCACCTTCTGCTGGTCGACGTCGTCGTGCGCCCAGTTGCGCAGGATGCGGGCCTGGCCGCGGTCGAACGCGACCACGAGGTCGAGGTTCGGGAAGTCGCCGGGGTCGAACTGGCGCGCGCGATGCCTCGAGCCGTCGTAGCCCGCGCGCTCGAGGGCCTCGATCGTGCGCCGGTCGGCTTGCTCGCCCACGTGCCAGTCGCCGGTCGCGGCGGACTCGATCCGGATGCGCGACGACACCCCTGCGTCATCGGCGAGCGTGCGCAGCACGGCCTCGGCCATCGGCGAGCGGCAGATGTTGCCGGTGCAGACGAAGGACACTCGGAACGGCTGCGCGAATCCCCCAGCGGCGTCCGCACGCGTCATGCCCTCCATCATGGCCGCGATGCGCGTCGGGCGCAGCAGAATCTTCGGGCGTACGCTGGCCAGCGCACGAGTGCGGCGGAGGGAGCGCGACGATGGCCGATGCGCCCGAGGCCGACCTGCACCCCGACGAGGAGCTCGTGCGCCGGCTCGTCGCCCACCAGCACCCCGATCTCGTCGGGCCCGTGCGGCGCGAGACCAACGGCTGGGACAACGTCGTGTTCCGGCTCGGCGACGACCTCGCAGTGCGGATGCCGCGGCGCACCCAGGCGGTCGGCCTCGTGCTGCACGAGCAGCAGTGGCTGCCCACCCTCGCCCGGCGACTGCCGATCGCGGTGCCTGCGCCGATCCGGGTCGGCGTGCCCGCACCCGAGTTCGGCTACGACGCGCCCTGGAGCATCGTGCCGTGGCTCTCAGGCGCGTCGGCACTCGCGTTCGAGGAGTCGTCGAGGGATGCCGCGGCCGAGGCGCTCGCGGAGTTCGTCGCCGCGCTCGCCGTGCCGGCTCCGGCCGACGCCCCCGCGAACGCGTTCCGCGGGGTGCCGCTCGCGAGGCGCGACGCCTCGGTGCGGGCGCGACTGGCCGGCGGTCGCCTGGCCGACCCCGACGGCGTGGAGCGGGCGTGGGAGCGTGCGCTCGCGGCATCCGTCTGGCATAGGCCGCCGGTGTGGCTGCACGGTGACCTGCACCCGGCCAACCTCCTGCTGCACGCCGACGGCTCGCTCGCCGCCGTGATCGACTTCGGCGACCTCACGTCGGGCGATCCGGCGACCGACCTCGCGACGGCGTGGCTCACGTTCGGACCGCGGGGGCGCGAGCGGTTCGTGCGCCGGGTCGAGGAACTGGTCGCCGTCGATGCCGCGACCTGGGAGCGTGCCCGCGGATGGGCGCTCGTCGTCGCGACCGCCGTCGTCGACGCGACCGACGCCGGCACCCCGCTCGCGCGTGCAGCGGTCGGCGTGCTCGAGGGCATCACGGCCGAGCTCGGCTGAGTCGCCCTCCACAGCCGCCTTCGCAATCCTCGGTGCCGACGACGGATGCCGCGGGCGGCCGTCCGCCGTGCGGCGTCGCGAGACTGGCCCGATGACCACCTCCGACGACTGGGACCACGCGCTGCATGCGCTCTGGAGCGGCACCGCGGCGACGCCCGACCAGGTCGGTGCCGTGCGCAGCCTCGGCGACGGGCTGCACGAGCTCGCCGAAGACCTCGGCATCGGTGCGCGGAGCGGGTTGCCCGAGGCGCCGGTCGCGTGGTGCTCCCCCGCGGGCACCGCGTACGCGGAGGTGCTCGTCGGCCTCCGCGAGACGCTCACGTCGACCGGCGTCGCGTTGGCGAACGCCGCCGACGCGGTCTCGTCGTGCGCGAGCCTCCTGCAGGCTCGGGTCGACGAGCACGCCGCCGCACTGGCCATGCGGCCGGCGTCGTGAGCGACACCCTGACGATCTCGGGTGCGGGATCGACGGCGGTCGCGGTCGACAGCCTCCTCGCCGACGTCGACCGCCTCGTGCGGGCCGAGGCGCGCGTCTCGGGGTGGATCTCCCGGTTCGACGACCTCCATGCGAGGTCGCTGGCGCTGTGCGCCGAGGCCTCCTCGAGCGGGCCGCTCCCGTGGCCGGAGGTCGACCTGCGTGCGGTGGGCGTGCGCCTCGAGGAGGCGGCGTGCCGCATCTCCGGCGTGCGTCAGGGCCTCGAGCAGAGCGCCGAGCGCTATGGCTCGACCGAGCGGTTCGTCAGCGCCCTGTGGGACCTCGGCGGCGAGCTCGGCGCACGGGCGCTCGGGTTCGTGGCGCCGCAGGCGCTCGCCGGGTCGGTGCTCGCGATGCTCCCCCTCGTGCTGCCGACGCTCGTCGGGCTCGCCGTGGCCCGCGCGTTCGGTGCACTCCCCGAGTCCGGGGTCGCCGACGGGGCTGCCCACGCGGTCGTGCGCTGGCTCGAGCAGCACCGCGACGTGCTCGGCGACCCGGCGTTCGTGCGGCTCGTCCGAACGTTCGCCGACCACGCCGACGACGCCCTGCTCGCAGCGAGCCACGTGCCGGCCCTCGCGGGGGTCGGGAGCCTGGTCGACGCACCCGAGAGCGCGTCGCTGCTGCTCGGCGCGGCCGGAGTCCTGGGGCTCGTGACGACCGGGCGGGCGTTGGTCGACCGGCCGGTGAGGGTCGAGCGACTCGACGCCGAACACCGGGGTGCCGAACGCCTCGGTGCCCAACACTCCGGAGCCGATCGCCCCGGTGCCGGGGAGCGCGCTGCCGTTCCAGAGCGCGACACGACCGTCGCACCGCCGTCGGCATCGGCGGCAACGCCTCCGCCCGACGGGTTCGAAGACCTGGCCGCACGCGTTCCGCGCAGCGACGGCGAGGCCCAGATCACCGTCGAGCGGTACTCGGTCGACGGTGAGCAGCGGTGGATGGTCTACATCGGAGGCACGGTCGAGTTCGGCGGCGTGGCCGGGCCCGAGCCGTTCGACATGACCTCGAACATCCACGGCATCGCCGACGACGCCCCGATCGATGCGGCGCGGGTCGCCGGAGCCGACTCTGGTGCGGCCGAACGCGCCGTGCGCGACGCCCTCGTCGCGGCCGGAGCCGAGCCCGGCGACCCGATCCTCGCCGTGGGCCACTCGGGTGGGGGCGTGATCGCCGCAGCGCTCGCCGCGGATCCCGAACTGAACGTGGTCGGCGGGGTGAACCTCGGCGGCCCGATCGCCACGGCGCAGATCCCCGATGGGCGTCCGTTCGTGTCGGTCGAGCACGAAGACGACCTGGTGCCGGCCACCGGGGGTTCGGGGCACGCGTCCGGCGTGCAGGTCGTGGCGCGTCGCGCGATCGATCCGGGCGCCGGGGGCGATGCCGGGCTGCCCGCACACCAACTCGTCGAGTACCGCCGCACGACCGCCATCATGGACGACTCCGACGATCCGGGGCTCGTCGCGTTCCGCGCGGGCATCGCCGAATTCACGGGCGGGACGGTCGGCGAACGCAGCCGATGGCGGGCCGAGCGCGACCCGGCGGGCTGAACCCGGCAGACCGTGCCCGGCCGGCCCGGGCCGGACCCTGCATCCGCTGTCTGCCGGGATCGGGCCGGAGCGCGCCCGGCCCGATCAGGCGGTCAGTCCCGGCTCGGCCGCACGACGAGGCCGATGAGCCAGCTGAAGAGGCCGAGCACGAGGGCGCCGAGCACGCCCCACCAGAAGCTCTCGACCACGAGGCCGAAGCCCATCAGGTCGCTGAACCAGTCGACGATCAGCAGCAGCAGCCCGTTCACGATGAACGAGATGAGCCCGAGGGTCAGCACGTAGAGCGGGAACGCGACGACCCTGATGAAGGTGCCGATGATCGCGTTGACGAGTCCGAAGATCGCGGCGACGAGCAGGTAGGTGAGCACCGTGCCGATCGTGGTGTCCTCGTACGGCACGACGTTGACCCCGGCGACGAGCAGGGTCGTGAGCCAGAGGGCGAATGCGACGACGATGACCTTGATGAGGAAGCGCATGAGGCCATGCTCGCAGACGCGACGCGGCATGGGCGAGAAGGTAGCGTGGAAACCGTGACCATTCCCGAGTCGACGGCGCCGGGCATCCGCCTCCGTCCAGAGATCGCCGCCCTCCCTCCGTACCGGCAGGGCCGCCCTGCGCCCGCCGACGGGCACAAGCTCTCGAGCAATGAGAACCCGTTCGACCCGCTGGCCGGCGTGGTCGAGGCCGTCGCGGCGACCGCCTCGCGGATCAACCGCTACCCCGATGCCACCGCCCTCGCGCTGCGCGAACGCCTCGCCGAGCGTTTCGGGGTCACGGCCGACGAGGTGCTGGTCGGCAGCGGCTCGGTCGCGCTGCTCGCGCAGTTCATCCTGGCCGCCGCGTCGCCGGGCGACGAGGTGATCTACTCCTGGCGATCGTTCGAGGCGTACCCCGGGCTCGTCACGGTCGCCGGCGCCATGAGCGTGCAGATCCCGAACCGCCCCGACCACGGTCACGACCTCGATGCGATGGCCGACGCGATCACCGATCGCACGCGCGTCGTGATCGTGTGCTCCCCGAACAACCCGACGGGCGTCGCGGTCACCGCGGCCGAGTTCGACGCGTTCATGGCGAGGGTGCCGAGCGACCTGCTGGTGCTGCTCGACGAGGCCTACGTCGAGTTCGTGCGCGACGAGGCATCCGTCGACGGCCGCACACTCATCGGGCGCCACCCGAACCTCGTCGTGCTGCGCACCTTCTCGAAGGCCTACGGCCTCGCGGGGCTGCGAGTCGGCTACGCCGTCGGACCGGTCGCCGTGCTCGACGCCGCGCGCGCCACGGCGATCCCGCTCGCGGTCACCGCGGCCGCCAGCGCTGCGGGCATCGCCTCGCTCGAACCGGCCGCCGAGGCCGAACTGCTGACGAGGGTCGACGATCTCGTCGAGCGCCGCGGTCGTCTGCGAGACGGACTCGTCGCGCAGGGCTGGGCGGTGCCCGAGGCGCAGGGCAACTTCGTCTGGCTGCCGACCGGCGCGGCCACGGCCGCCGTCGCGGAGCGCCTGTTCGACGCCGGAGTCGTGGTGCGGGCCTTCCCGCCCGAGGGCATCCGGGTGTCGATCGGCGAGCACCAGTCTGTCGATATCCTCCTCGGGATCCTCGAAGAGCTTGTGCCGGCTTCACAAGAAGGGCGCCCCGAGTAGCGGGTAGCGTGAAAACCGTGGTCGCCCAGGAACGAGAATTCACCGCGCCGACGGTGCAACTGCTGACCCCCGAGGGAGCGCTCCGGCCCTCCCCCGAGGCCGAGGCCTACCTCCCGCTGATCGAGGCGCTCGGCGACGCCGAGCTCGAGCAGTTCCACCGCGACATGGTGATCTCGCGCCGCATCGACGTCACGGGCGCGAACCTCCAGCGGCAGGGCCAGTTGGCGCTCTGGGTGCCGAGCCACGGCCAGGAGGCCGCGCAGGTGGGCTCCGCGCGAGCCTCCCGGCCGCAGGACCACATCTTCCCGTCGTACCGCGAGCACATCGTCGGCCGCATCCGCGGGCTCGACCCCGTGCGCATCCTCGGCCTGCTCCGCGGCGCGACGCTCGGCGGCTGGGACCCCGCCGACAACGGCAACTTCCACCTCTACACGCTCGTGCTCGCGTCGCAGACGCTGCACGCCACGGGCTACGCGATGGGAATCCGGTTCGACGGTGCATGCGGCACGGGCGACCCCGAGACCGATGCCGCAGTGCTCGTGTACTACGGCGACGGCTCGACCTCGCAGGGCGACGCCAACGAGGCGCTCGTGTTCGCCGCGAGCTACCAGGCGCCGCAGGTCTTCTTCGTGCAGAACAACCAGTGGGCGATCTCGGTGCCGGTGTCGCGCCAGTCCCGCACCCCGCTCTCGCTCCGCGGCGGCGGCTTCGGCATGCCGAGCCTGCGCATCGACGGCAACGACGTGCTCGTGAGCTACGCCGCGACGCGCGTCGCGCTCGAGGAGGCGCGCGCCGGCCAGGGCCCGACGTTCATCGAGGCGCTGACGTACCGCATGGGCGCGCACACCACGGCCGACGACCCGACCAAGTACCGCACCGACGACGAGGTCGCGTACTGGGCCGAGCGCGACCCGATCACCCGGTACCGGGCCTGGCTCGAGTCCCGCGGCGCCTCGGCGGCCTTCTTCGACTCCGTCGACGAAGAGGCGGCGGATGTCGCGAGCGACGTCCGCAGGCGCGCCCTCGAGCTCACGGCCCCGACGCGCGAGACGATCTTCGAGCACGTGTACAGCGAGGCGCACCCGCTCATGGCCGAGCAGTCGGCCTGGCTCCAGGCGTACGAGACCGGATTCGAGGGAGGCGCAGCATGAGCACCGACATCGAGGAGCAGCTGCAGGCCGGGGCGGTCGAGCCCGCCACGGCGACCGAGTCGAACGTGCCGGGGCCCGTCGACGGCGAGCCCGCGGCATCCGGAGCCCAGGCGGAGCCCGCCGTGAAGGGCGTGCAGACGCTCTCGATGGCCAAGGCCATCACCGCCGGCCTCCGCGAGGCGCTCCGGGCCGACGACAAGGTGCTGCTCATGGGCGAGGACATCGGCCCGCTCGGCGGCGTGTTCCGTGTCACCGAGGGGCTGCAGGCCGAGTTCGGCGACCACCGGGTGCTCGACACCCCGCTCGCGGAGTCGGGCATCGTCGGCACCGCGATCGGCCTCGCGATGCGCGGCTACCGGCCCGTGATCGAGATCCAGTTCGACGGGTTCATCTTCCCGGCGTTCGACCAGATCACCACGCAGCTCGCGCGCATGAACCTGCGCCACGAGGGCCGCATGCCCATGCCGATCGTGATCCGCGTGCCGTACGGCGGGCACATCGGCTCGATCGAGCACCATCAGGAGAGCCCCGAGGCGTACTTCGCGCACACGCCAGGCCTGCGCGTCGTCAGCCCGTCGAGCCCGCACGACGCCTACTGGATGATCCAGGAGGCCATCGCCTCGAACGACCCCGTGCTGTTCTTCGAGCCCAAGAGCCGCTACTGGCCGAAGGGTCCCGTCGACCTCGACCGCTCGGGCGTTCCGCTGCACTCGAGCCGGGTCATCCGATCGGGCACCGACGTCACGGTCGTCGGGCACGGCGCGATGATCTCGACGCTGCTGCAGGCGGCCGACATCGCGGCCGGAGAGGGCACGAGCCTCGAGGTCGTCGACCTCCGCTCGCTCTCCCCCATCGATTACGGGCCGCTGCTCGAGTCGGTCAACCGCACCGGCCGGCTCGTGGTCGCCCAAGAGGCGTACGGTTCGGTGAGCGTCGGCTCCGAGATCGCCGCGACCGTCGCCGAGCGCGCGTTCTACTCGCTCGAGGCGCCCGTGCTGCGCGTCTCGAGCTTCGACACGCCGTTCCCGCCGGCCGCGCTCGAGACCGAGTACCTGCCGAGCCCCGACCGGGTGCTCGAGGCCGTCGATCGCGCACTCGCGTACTGACGGCGCACACCGATTCGATATGACCTTGACGGCATAGATCGACTGCGAGGGTGGAGAGATGACTGAGATCCGATTCCCGTTGCCCGATGTCGGGGAGGGACTCACCGAAGCCGAGATCGTGCAATGGCGCGTCGCGCCCGGCGATTCCATCGCGCTCGACCAGGTCTTCGTCGAGATCGAGACCGCGAAGTCGCTCGTCGAGCTGCCGAGCGCCTTCGAGGGCGTCGTCACCGAGCTGCTGGTCGCCGAAGGAGCGACGGTCGACGTGGGCACGCCGATCCTCGTGGTGCAGACGACGGATGCCGGCGGCGCGCCGGCCTCGACCGCTCCCCCGTCGGTCGAGCCCGCCGCGGCCGCGACACCGGCTGAATCGGTTACGCAGGTTGCCGCCCAGGCCGCGCCGGCTCCCGCCTCCACCGTGGCCTCGCACGCGCCCGCCCCTTCGGAGGGCGGCGGAGCCGTGCTCGTCGGCCACGGATCGTCGGGTCCGTCGAGCACCCGCCGCCGTCAACGCCATCCATCCCCCGGCGGGGCGCACGAGCACCTCGCGCCGGCGCCGCCGGCTCCCCCGGTTCCCCCGGTGCAGACGCCCGCGCCCGACAGTGCCGCTCCGGTCGCGCCCGCACGCCCCGATTCCGGGGTGCCGGTGATCGCGAAGCCGCCGATCCGCAAGCTCGCGAAAGACCTGGGCGTCGACCTCTCGCGGGTCGCGCCGACCGGGCCGATCGGTGACATCACTCGTGACGACGTGATCCGCGAGGCGAGCCAGGCCAGCGTGTTCCGCAACATCCAGACGCCCGAGGCTCCGTCCGACCGCGAGACCCGCATTCCGGTCAAGGGCGTTCGCAAGGCGATCGCGAGCGCAATGGTGCAGAGTGCATACTCTGCGCCGCATGTATCGGTCTTCGTCGACGTCGATGCGACGCGCACCATGGAGTACCTGAAGCGCCTGAAGTCCTCGCCCGACTACGCCGGCATCCGCATCTCACCGCTGCTCATCATGGCGAAGGCCATGCTGTGGGCCGTGCGCCGCAACCCGACCGTCAACGCCCAGTGGACCGATGACGAGATCATCGTCAAGCACTACGTCAACCTCGGCATCGCCGCGGCGACCCCCCGAGGGCTCATCGTGCCGAACGTGAAGAACGCGCAGGACATGTCGATGGTCGAGCTCGCGACGGCGCTCGAGAAACTGACGCTCACCGCCCGCGAGGGCAAGACGCAGCCGGCCGAGATGCAGGGCGGCACGATCACGATCACGAACATCGGCGTCTTCGGCATGGACACCGGCACGCCCATCCTGAACCCGGGCGAGGTCGGCATCGTCGCCCTCGGCACGATCAAGCAGAAGCCGTGGGTCGTCGACGGCGAGGTGCGTCCGCGATTCGTCACCACCATCGGCGGGTCGTTCGACCACCGGGTCGTCGACGGCGACGTCGTCTCGCGATTCGTCGCCGACGTCGCCTCGATCATCGAGGAGCCGGCGCTGCTGCTCGAGTAGCGTGCGCGCGGCTGCGCCGGACGCGGCCCGCTAGAAGCGGATCTCGTAGGTGATCGAGTCGTCGGTGCGGATGTGCTCCGCCATGCCGACGTGCTCGAGCACCCGACGGGCCGGGAGGTTCGAGATCTCGGCCTCGGCGCGCACCGTGCGCGCGCCGTTCGCGCGGGCGAGCGCGATCGCCTCGCGCACCACGCTCACGGCCAGGCCTCGACCGCGCGCGGCGGGAACGAGGGCGAACGCGAACTCGATGACGCCGTCGTCGGAGAGCGGCCCGAACAGGTTCACGCCGCCGACTGCGGCACCCGCGGCATCGCCGTCGAGGAGGTGCACGAGGTACGGGCCGAAGGGCGCCGGGTCGCCCGACGCGCGCACGGCTGCGACGAACTCGCGCAGGAGCTCGGGCTCCTCGGTGAACGAGTACCCGCCCTCCCAGCCGTCGCGGGGGTCGACTTCGCCGGAGAGGAGCCGCTCTGCGTCATCGACGGTGAACGGATGCAACGCGAGTGAGGGGGTCGTCGTATCCACGTGCTTCATGCTCGCACGGGCGACCGACAAGTGCGAGGGGCAGTGACCCACATTTCACGAAGGTGCAATGTCGTACATGGTTTTGACAATCATTATCAATAAACGTAGATTCGGAGGCATGACGAACTCCCGACGCCGCTCCCGGCGACCGCTGCCCGCCCTCGCCGCCCTCGCGACGTTCGGGGTCGCCGCGCTGGCCCTGACCGGGTGCGCGACGTCGTCCGGCTCCGCGGCGCCGGGCACCACGTCCGGGCCGCAGATCGTGGCCACCACGACCCAGGTCGGCGACTTCGTGCACGAGCTCGCCGGCGACGAGGTCGGGCTCACGCAGCTGCTCTCCCCCGGCCAGAGCGCGCACAGCTTCGACCCGTCGGCCGCGCAGCTGCTCGCCCTCGGCAACGCCGACGCCGTCGTCATGAACGGCGCGGGCCTCGAGTCGTGGCTCGACGACGCCCTGCAGGCGTCCGGGTTCGACGGCGTGCTCATCGACGCGAGCACCGGCATCGAGCTCTTCGGCACCGACGAGCACGACGACCACGACCATGACCAAGCCGCCGACGCCGCCGACCACGCCGACGACCACGAGGGCGAGGAGGCCGACGACGACCACGGTCACGACCACGGTGCCGGGAACCCCCATATCTGGACCGACCCCGAGCTCGCCGGCACGATGGTCGAGAACATCGCCGACGGACTCGCCGGGCTGGAGGGCATCGACGGCGCCGCGCTCGAGGCGAACCGCACCGCCTACCTCGGGCAGCTCGACGACCTCGATCACTGGATCGAGCAGAGCGTCGACCAGGTGGCCGAGGGCTCGCGCCTGCTCGTGACGAACCACGACGCGTTCACCTACTACGTCGACGCGTACGACATCGACTTCATCGGCAGCGTCATCCCGAGCTTCGACGACAACGCCGAGCCGAGCGCCGCCGACATCGACGAGCTCGTCGCCGCGATCGAGGCGACCGGCACGAAGGCCGTGTTCTCCGAGGCGTCGCTGTCGCCGAAGGCGGCGGAGGCGATCGCGAAGGAGGCCGGCGTGACGGTCTACTCGGGGCCCGATGCGCTCTACGGCGACTCGCTGGGCGAAGCCGGAACCGAGGGAGCCACCTACGTCGGCTCGCAGATCCACAACACGCGACTGATCGTCGAGTCGTGGGGCGTGGAGCATTCCGCGCTCCCGGCGTCGCTGCGATGATGACTCCATGAACTCGGGCGTGGTGCTGACACTCGAGGATGCCGCGTTCACCCATCCGGGAGGCGACGGCGTCAGCGAGCTCGACTTCACGGTCTCCCCCGGCGAGGCCGTCGCGCTCATCGGGCCGAACGGCGCCGGCAAGTCGACGCTGCTCCGCGGAGTGCTCGGCCTGGTGCCGCTCACCGGCGGGCGCATGAGGCTCGGCGGTGAGCTCGCCGATGGCGACGCGACGCATGCCGATCACGGCATGGTCGGGTTCCTGCCGCAGACCATGGAGTTCGACGTCGACTTCCCGATCAGCCTCGAGCAGGTCGTGATGCAGGGCAGGTACCGCCGACTGGGGCTGCTCCGCTGGCCGGGTCGCGCCGATCGCGACGCCGTGCGCACCGCGCTCGACACCGTGGGGCTCACCGAGCAGGCCGGCAAGCGGTTCGGCTCGCTGTCGGGCGGGCAGCGCCAGCGGGGCCTGCTCGCACGGGCGCTGGCCGCCGATCCGCGCCTGCTGCTGCTCGACGAGCCGTTCAACGGCCTCGACCAGCCGAATCGCGACGCGCTCGTCGACACCGTGCGCCGACTCAAGCAGTCGGGCGTCGCGGTGCTCGTGTCGACGCACGACCTCGACCTCGCGCAGCAGGTCTGCGACTCGGTGCTGCTGCTGAACAAGCGGCAGACGGCCTTCGGGCCGGTGCAGGACGCGCTCACCCTCGCCAATGTGCGGGACTGCTTCGAGGGCGTCGAGGTCGAGATCGACGAGCACACGCTCGTCGTGCCCGACCACGAGGGGCATTGATGCCGGAACGCGCATATGCGCCGACCGCGGTGCGCGGCCGGCGGCGGGGGAGCGGCGCCGGGAGCGCCGCATGAGCCTCGTCGACGCCCTGTTCGGCGCGTTCGCGCTGCCGTTCATGTCGCGGGCGCTGCTCGTGATGCTCGTGCTCTCCGTGGTCGCCGGCGTGGTCGGCGTGCTCGTGAACCTGCGCGGCCTCGAGTTCATCTCCGACGGCCTCACGCACGCGGTGTTCCCCGGACTCGCGATCGGGCTCGCGGTCGGTGGAGCGGCCGGGGTGCTGCCCGGCGCGGCGATCGCCGCCCTGCTCGGCGCCGTCGCGCTCACCTGGCTCTTGCGCTCGGGCATCGCGAACGACGCGGGCATCGCCGTCGTGCTGACGGCTGCGTTCAGCATCGGCGTGATCGTCGTGTCGCGGAGCGACGACTATGCGGGGGCGCTCGAGGAGCTCCTGTTCGGGCGGGTGCTGACCATTCCGCCGAGCGACGTCGTGCCGCTCGTCGTGATCTCGGCGATCGCACTGGCGATGGTCGGCATCACCGCCAAGCAGCAGGTGTTCCGAGCCTTCGACCCCGCAGGCAGTCGTGCCGCGGGCAACCGGGAGTTCGCGCTCGACCTCACGCTCAACGCGGCGGTCGCGCTCGTGGTCGTGGCCGGCGCGAGCACGGTCGGGTCGCTGCTCGTGCTCGCCCTGCTCGTCGTGCCCGGTGCGACCGCACGACTCCTGAGCGGGCGCCTCTGGCGGCTCTTCCCGATCGCGGGCGCGTTCGCCGCGATCGCCTCCTGGCTCGGGCTATCGGCGGGCTTCGCCGCGAGCGTCGGGGCTGGGGTCGACCTGCCGGCGGGCAGCACCATCGTCGCGGTGTTCGTGCTCGCCTACGCGGTCGTGCTGCTCGGCAGCCTGCTGGTCTCGGCCGCCGGGCGACGGGGTGCTCGTCGCGACGGGCTCCGCGCCGCTGCGCCCACCGCCAGGGCCGTGGCGCACGCGGGGGAGGGGCGACCGTGACCTACTTCGAACGCGCCATGCTCGCCGCGGCCGTGATCGGCGCGGTCGGCGGCTTCGTGGGCACGCTCGTGGTGCTGCGCAAGCGCACCTTCTTCGCGCAGGCGCTCACGCACGGCACCTACCCCGGCGCCGTCGCGGCGGCGGCGCTCGGCGTGAGCGTGCCGCTCGGTGCGGCCGCGGTATCCGTCGTGCTCGTGCTCGTGATGACCGGCATCGCCCGCGTGCGCAACCAGGGAGCGCAGGTGGCGGCGGGCATCGTGCTCACCGGCGGCTTCGCCGCAGGCGCCATCCTGGCCGCCGTCGTGCCGAGCCTGCCCGTGCAGCCCGAGTCGCTGCTCGTCGGCTCGATCCTCACCGTGACGAACGCCGACATCGCCCTCGCCGTCGCCGTCGGCCTGGCGGCGCTCGTGCTGGTGGTCGTGTTCGGCCGTCGCATCGTGTTCTCGACCTTCGACCAGGCGGGGTTCCGCGCCGCGGGCTACCGGGAGTGGCCGGTCGAGCTGCTCGTGCTCGGCCTCACGGCAGCCACCGTCGTGAGCGCCCTGCCCGCGGTCGGCGCGATCCTCGCGATCGCCCTCATCGCGGCCCCGGCCGCGGCAGCGCGACTCGTGACCACGACGTACCGCGGCATGCTCGTCGTCGCGCCCCTCGTCGGTGCCGCCTCGGGCGTGCTCGGCGTGCTCGCATCACGCTCGCTCGCGGTCGCCGCCGGGCCGGCGATCGTGCTCACGGCGACGACGTTCCTGATCGTCGCGCTCGCCGGCTCCAAGGTTCGGGCACTACCGTGGAGGGCGTCCGCGATACCCGTGGAGACCGCAGAGGACGCACGCACCGCATGAAGCGCAACACCTGGCAACGCGAAGCCGTTCGCGAAGCCCTCGACGGCACCGAGGGGTTCATCAGCGCGCAGGCGCTGCACTCGTCGCTGCACGCCAGCGGTTCGCCGATCGGACTCGCGACCGTCTATCGCGCGCTCGGCGACCTCGCCGCAACGGGGGAGGCCGACTCGCTGCAGTCGCCCGAGGGCGAATCGCTCTACCGGGCGTGCAGCACGACCGGCCACCACCATCACCTCATCTGCCGCAACTGCGGTCGCACCGTCGAGATCGCCGCCGACGAGGTCGAGGCGTGGGCGCAGCGCACGGCGGCCGAGCACGGCTTCACGCAGGCGGCCCACGTGGTCGACATCTTCGGCCTGTGCGCCGAGTGCACGGCGTCGCAGGCGGCCGAGAGCCGCTGACCCGCTCGCGCCCGCGCTCGCGTGGCCCGATCGAGGGGTGTCGGAGCGCCCTCGATCCGGCGTATCGTTCGGCGGGTAGACGGTGACCGACCTGGGGAGCGGGCACCTCCTCGGTCGTCGGCTCCCGCATGCGTTCAGGCCGGAGCCGACCGACCGCTCGAAGGAGAGATCCATGGCGTCAGAGGACGAGGCACTCCTGCCCACATTCAGCCGAGTCGGGGAGTCGACGACGGCGCGCTACACCGAGATCCCCGAGGGATCGATGCTGCCGGAGACCGCCTACCGCATCGTCAGCGACGAGATGATGCTCGACGGCAACGCGAGGCTCAACCTCGCGACCTTCGTCGGCACGTGGATGGACGAGCACGCCGATCGCCTCTACGCCGAGGCGTTCGACAAGAACATGATCGACAAGGACGAGTACCCCGCGACCGCCGCGATCGAGGAGTACTGCTGGCGGATCCTGGCCGACCTCTGGAACGCGCCCGACCGCCACGACGTGATCGGCACGTCGACGATCGGATCGTCGGAGGCGTGCATGCTGGGCGGCCTCGCCCTGAAACGCCGCTGGCAGCACGCGAGGCGCGCGGCGGGCAAGCCCGCCGAGAAGCCGAACCTCATCCTGAGCTCGGCCGTGCAGGTGTGCTGGGAGAAGTTCTGCAACTACTTCGACGTCGAGATGCGGCTCATCCCGACGACCGACGAGCATCCGCTCATGGACGGCACGGGCCTCGAGCACGTCGTCGACGAGAACACCATCGGCGTGGTCGCGATCATGGGCGTCACGTACACGGGCGCCTACGAGCCGGTCGCCACGATCGCGGCGAAGCTCGACCAGATCCAGTCCGAGACCGGGCTCGACATCCCGATGCACGTCGACGGCGCCTCGGGGGCCATGGTGGCGCCCTTCCTGCAGCCCGAGCTCGAGTGGGACTTCCGGGTCGAGCGCGTGCAGTCGATCAACACGTCGGGGCACAAGTACGGACTCGTCTACCCGGGGGTCGGGTGGGTCGTCTGGCGCAACGTCGCCGCACTGCCCGACGATCTGGTGTTCCGCGTGAGCTACCTCGGCGGCGAGATGCCGACGTTCGCGCTCAACTTCTCGCGCCCCGGCGCACAGGTGCTGCTGCAGTACTACCGCTTCCTCCGCCTCGGCAGGAACGGGTACCGGCAGCTCCAGCAGACGACGCAGGATGTCGCACGCTATCTGTCGGGCGCCATCGGCCGCATGGACGCCTACGAGCTGCTGACCGACGGCAGCGACATCCCCGTCTTCGCGTGGAGGTTGAAGCCCGGGCACACCGACAGGTGGACCCTGTACCACCTGTCGGAGCGACTCCGGATCCGCGGATGGCTCGTGCCGGCGTATCCGCTGTCGGGCGAGCAGTCCGACCAGACGGTCATGCGCATCGTGAGCCGGGACGGGCTCAGCCACGATCTCGCCGAAGACCTCCTGCGCGACATCCGCACCGAGACGGCGTTCCTCGACTCGCTCGAGGCGCCGATGCCGCACCCGGGACTCGGGCCGACGTTCCACCACTGATCGCGGAGAGGCGTCTGCCGTGGGCGAGACCACCGAGCCGCGCGTCTCGACGGTGCGGCGACTGCGTCGCGAGGCCTGGGGCTTTGCCGCGGGGTCGGCCTGCTTCTTCGCCGGAGCCCTGCCCTGGTACGCCGCATGGATCGGCGCGGTCGGCACCGCCACCACCTTCGTGGTCGGATCGGTGCTCTTCACGGCCGCCGCGTTCATCCAGCTGAGCCTCAGCGGTCGTTCGGCGCCGCACCAGGACACGAACCCCGCCGACCGCGCGGACTGGTGGGCGGCGGCCGTGCAGTTCGCCGGAACGCTGCTGTTCAACATCTCGACGGGCGCGGCGCTCGCCGCGGCCCTCGCCCGCCCGGACCTCGCCGGCGCGGGCTGGAAGCCGGATGCCTGGGGCTCGCTCGCCTTCCTCGTGTCGAGCACGCTCGCCGTCATCGCGACGAAGGACCGCGGGACCCTGTGGGACCTCGACGCGCGCACGTGGCACGGCACCTGGTTGAACGCCGCGGGATCGGTCGCGTTCGCCGCCTCGGCGCTCGGAGCCTACGTGCTGCGCGCCTCCGGCGATCTCGTCAGCGAGCTCTGGGCGAACCTCGGCACCGCGCTCGGCGCGCTCTGCTTCTTCACCGCGGCACTGCTCTCACGGAGGAGCATTCCGAAACCTGAGGGCACGGAACCCCAGATCAGGACGATTTCCGAGTGAGGGATTTGGCGACCCCCGTCGGAGGGCCATACGGTTGAATGCGGCCCTGACGGGCCGCCCAACCCAGTCCGCGCCCTCCGGGCGAGGCCGCCCCGGCGGCACTCACCTCGGAGGTCGTACGGTTCCGCGCGTGGTGCATCGCCCCGATGGCGATGCGCGCTGGAGCCGGGATTCGCACGACCTCCGTCGCTGCTTGAGTCCCGGATCCCGGATCGCCGCAACCCGGCCGTGACGCGTGCGCTCCCGCCTGCCTCCCTGCACCCGGCTGCGGTTCCCGCACGTGCCGATGGAGCACCTTCGATGCCCGAACAGCACAGCATCCCCCAGCAGCACAGCATCCCCGAACAGCCCGGCAACAGCGGGCGGACTGCCGCCGAACCGCGCGCAGCATCCGACGCCGACCTCGCCCCCGTCGACGCGCTCGCGGTTCGGGGGCTCACCAAGTTCTTCGGTCGCCGCCCGGCGGAAGCGCTCGAACGCCTGCGAGCCGGCGCGACGCGCGCCGAGCTCGCACCGCTCGGCACCGCCGCGGTCGTCGACGTGGACTTCGACGTGCGCCAGGGCGAGATCTTCGTCGTCATGGGCCTCTCCGGCTCGGGCAAGTCGACGCTCATCCGCATGCTCAACGGGCTCGTCGAGCCCACCGCCGGCACCGTCACGGTGATGGGGGAGACGCTCACCGGCGTCGCACCCCGCCGACTCCGCGGCATCCGTCGTCGGCACGTCGCCATGGTGTTCCAGCACTTCGCGCTGCTGCCGCACCTCACGGTGCTCGACAACACCGCCTACGGGCTCGAGATCCAGGGCGTCGCGGCGTCGGAGCGCCGAGTGCGCGCCCAGCGCGTGCTCGAGCGGGTGGGACTCGCCGAGTGGGCCGACAGCATGCCGTCGGAGCTCTCGGGCGGCATGCAGCAGCGCGTCGGCATCGCCCGGGCGCTCGCAGCGGACGCCGACATCCTGCTCATGGACGAGGCGTTCAGCGCGCTCGACCCGCTCATCCGTCGCGAGATGCAGGAGCAGCTCGTCGAGCTCCAGCAGGAACTCGGCAAGACCATCGTCTTCATCACGCACGACCTCAACGAGGCGATGTTCCTCGGCGACCGCATCGCCGTCATGCGGGACGGCCGCGTCGTGCAGATCGGCAGCGCCGAGGAGATCCTGACCGACCCGGCCGACGACTACGTCGCGCAGTTCGTGCAGGACGTCGACCGCGCCCGCGTGCTGACCGCCGGCAACGTCATGGAGACGCCCCGGGCGATGGCCTCCGGCTCGGCCGGACCTCGCGCGGCCCTGCGCGCGATGCGCGACCTGCAGACGTCGATGGTCTTCGTGGTCGGCGCCGGCCGGCGGCTGCTCGGCGTCGCCCACGACCGCGACGTGCTGCGGCTCGTCCGGCGAGGCGAGCGCTCGCTCGAGGGCGCGATCTCGAACGACTACCCCGTCGTCGGACCCGACACGCACCTGTCCGAGCTCTTCGAGAGCTCGGTCGAGCAGGACCTGCCGCTGGCCGTGGTCGACGACGAGGGCCGCCTCCTCGGGGTCGTGCCCCGGGTGACCCTGCTCGCCGCGCTCGGCAACGTGAGCACCGACACCGGCGAGCTCCAGGCGCTGCAGACGCCCGCGACCGTGCCCGTCGACGTCATGACGGCGACGCTCCGCGAGACCGCGGCCGCCGCCCCACCGGACACGCCGGTGCCCGCCGACGAACTCGCAGCCCTGAGGGGGAGCCTCGCATGAACGACTTCCGACTTCCGCTCGGCGACCTCGCCGAGGGCTTCATCGACGTGCTCACCGACACCCTCGGGTGGTTCTTCGCGATCATCCGCACGGTCTTCCTCGCGTTCTACGACGCGGTGGAGTTCGTGCTCGCCACCCCGCCGTTCTGGATCGTGATCGTGGCCCTGGCCGCGCTCGCCTGGTTCCTCAAGGGGTGGAAGCTGTCGCTCGGCACCGCCCTCGGCCTGCTCGTCATCGTCGGCGTCGACCAGTGGGACCACGCGATGGAGTCGCTCGCACTCGTGCTCGTCGCGAGCACCATCGCGATCGCGCTGGCCGTGCCCGTCGGCATCTGGACCGCCCGATCCGACCTCGCGTCGAGGATCGTGCGCCCCGTGCTCGACTTCATGCAGACCATGCCGGCGTTCGTCTACCTGATCCCGGCGCTCATCCTCTTCCGCGTCGGCGTCGTGCCCGGCATCGTCGCGACGATCGTCTTCGCGATGGCCCCCGGCGTGCGGCTGACCGAGCTCGGCATCCGCGGCGTCGACAAGGAGGTCGTCGAGGCCGGTCACGCCTTCGGCGCCTCGCCCGGCCGCATCCTGCGCCAGATCCAGCTGCCGCTCGCGATGCCGAGCATCATGGCCGGCGTCAACCAGGTCATCATGCTCTCGCTCTCGATGGTGGTCATCGCTGGCATGGTCGGCGCAGGCGGACTGGGCGGCGACGTGGTCGCCTCGCTCAACCGCATCGACGTCGCCCTCGGCTTCGAGGCCGGTCTCTCGGTCGTGATCCTCGCGATCATCCTCGACCGCATCACTGGCGCGCTCGGCTCCGGCGCGGGCCGGCGTCGCGCGGGCCGGAAGTCGTCGAGCCAGGCGACGGGTGCCCAGGCGACAACTGCCCAGGCGACGGGCGCCCAGGCGACGAGCGCACCCGCGACCGGCGCATCGGCGACCAGTGCTCCGGATGCCGCTGCGCAGGCGACGACGTCTCCGACCGCTGCCTCGGCGGCACCTGCGGCCGACGCGCCCGTGCCCGCCCGCACGGCCTGACCTCCGCAGAACCCCGGCCGCGGCATCCGATCGCCGTCGCCGCCCCGTCGCGCGCCTGCGCGGCATCCCCAACACCCGCGGACCACAGCCCGCGGGAGGAAAGGAAACACCATGAAGAAGTCCGTGTCTGCAGGAGCCCTCGCGCTCGCCGCGGCATCCGCCCTCGTGCTGGCCGGCTGCTCGGCCGACGGCGGCGAGGCCGAGACCCTCGAGAACGGCGACCAGAAGGACGTCACGATCGCCGTGTTCAACGGCTGGGACGAGGGCGTCGCCGCGAGCGAGCTCTGGAAGGCGGTGCTGACCGAGCAGGGCTACGACGTGACGATCGACTACGCCGACCCCGCACCCGTGTACAGCGGGCTCGCGAGCGACGACTACGACGTGACGCTCGACACCTGGCTGCCGACGACGCACGCCGACTACGTCGAGGAGTACGGCGACGACATCGTCGACCTGGGCGCATGGAACCGCGACGCGAAGCTCACCATTGCGGTGAACGCCGACGCCCCGATCGACTCGCTCGACGAGCTGGCCGACAACGCCGACCTGTTCGGCGACCGCCTCGTGGGCATCGAGCCGGGGTCGGGCCTGAACCGGGTCACGACCGACGAGGTCATTCCGACCTACGGGCTCGACGACCTCGAGTACCTCACGAGCTCGACGCCCGCGATGCTCTCGGAGCTGACCGCGGCGACGAAAGCCGGGGAGAACATCGCCGTCACGCTCTGGAGCCCGCACTGGGCGTACGACGCGTTCCCGCTGAAGGACCTCGAGGACCCCGAGGGCGCGCTCGGCGGCTCGGAGGGCATCCACTCGTTCGGCTCGGCGTCGTTCGAGGAGACCCACCCGACCCTCGCCGGTTGGCTGAGCGCCTTCACGATGGACTCGAAGCTGCTGTACTCGCTCGAGAACGCGATGTTCAACGAGAACGACTCCGACGACTACGGCCCCGTGGTCGAGCAGTGGATCGCCGACAACAGCGACTACGTCTCGACCCTGACCAGCTGAACCCCTGGGCGGATGTCGCGGCAGCCCGCCGCGGCATCCGCTCGATTCGGCCGTGATCGGCCTCTCTGGTAGACTGTACCTTTGGCTGGGTACATCCACTGCCCAGACCGCGACAATCCCACTTCGTTCCCCGCGAGAAATCGCGGGTTCCGGCGTGTGGTCGTCAGCAGACAAGAGACCTTGGGAGGGGCATCCGCCCCTCGGTATTGGAGGAAAGACCAATGGCAGCAGTGTGCCAGGTGACTGGAGCCGTTCCCGGCTTCGGTCACAACATCTCGCACTCGCACCGCCGGACGAAGCGCCGCTTCGACCCGAACGTGCAGAAGAAGACCTACTACGTGCCCTCGCTTCGTCGTAACGTCACCCTGAACGTGTCCGCCAAGGGCATCAAGGTGATCGACGCCCGTGGCATCGAAGCGGTCGTCAAGGACATCCAGGCTCGTGGGGTGAAGCTCTAATGGCGAAGCAGCAGGACATCCGTCCCATCATCAAGCTCCGTTCGACGGCAGGCACCGGGTTCACCTACGTGACCCGCAAGAACCGTCGCAACAACCCCGACCGTCTCGTGCTCAAGAAGTACGACCCGGTGATCCGCAAGCACGTCGATTTCCGAGAGGAGCGCTAAACAATGGCGAAGAAGAGCAAGATCGCGCGCAACGAGCAGCGCAAGGTGATCGTCGACCGCTACGCGGCGAAGCGCCTCGAGCTGAAGAAGGCCCTCGTCGACCCGAACGGCACCGACGAGTCCCGCGAGGCCGCTCGCGTCGGCCTGCAGAAGCTCCCCCGCAACGCATCGCCCATCCGCGTGCGTTCGCGTGACGCCATCGACGGCCGCCCCCGCGGTGTCCTCACGAAGTTCGGCGTCTCGCGCGTCCGCTTCCGTGACATGGCGCACCGTGGCGAGCTGCCCGGCATCACCAAGTCGAGCTGGTAAGCACCCGCTTTCCGAAAGGGGCGTCCCGGGTTCTCCGGGGCGCCCCTTTCGTCGTCTCCGGGCATCGATGACGGATGCCGCGGGCGGCCGCGGCGCGCATCGCGCGACCTCGATCGGTGGGCCGCCATGGTCGTCACGGCGCGACACGCCGGGTCATCCCTGCCCGAAAAGGCCGGAAATCCGCGAGATTCCGGGGTTCTCTGCTACATTCGAGGCGGCCCGAACGGCCACGGGGGCGGTTGAACGATCGTTCCCGAAATTCATAAAACTGCTGTACAGAACAGCGAACGTCCGAGGAGGACATTCAATGGCTGACAAGTCGCTCAACAAGACCGAGCTCGTCGCGAAGGTCGCTGCGTCGACCGGGCAGAGCCAGGCCACCGTCGACGCCGTTCTCGGCGGCCTCTTCGAGGCCCTCGCCGAGTCCGTGGGCTCGGGCACCAAGGTCTCCATCCCGGGCTGGCTCGCCGTCGAGCGCACCCACCGTGCCGCCCGCACGGGCCGCAACCCGCAGACCGGCGCCGAGATCCAGATCCCGGCCGGCTACTCGGTCAAGGTCTCGGCAGGCTCCAAGCTGAAGGCTGCCGCGAAGTAACTTCGCGACCCCGAAGGGCGTCCGGCTGCGGCCGGGCGCCCTTCGTCGTGCACGGGCGATGCGGCCGAGCGGACGTCGTCGTGCTCCGCGTGCTGCGGCTGGGCCCGTCGTCGCACTCGGCCTGCCGCGGCCGGGGCGGGACGTCGTCGCGCTCCGCGTCCCGCCGCTGCCCGGCCACCCGCGTAACCTCCTGTGGCCGGGCAGGCGCCGTGCGCCGCGTAGGCTTGTCCGGTGCCCCGCTCAGTCCGTGTGTTCGGCCCTGCCGCCCTCATCGTCGCCGCGCTCGTGGCGACGGTCGCGGCACTCGCCTACGGCGGGGGAGCCGCGCCGCAGCTGATCCAGGACCCGGGGCCCTTCGCCCGCTGGGGCCTGCCGATCGCGAAGCTGTTCGTGAACCTCGGTGCGGCCGGCATGCTCGGCGCCCTCGTGCTCGCGGTCTGGGCGTTGACCCCGAAGCGGCGCGAGTTCGACGTCGCCCTCGACGTCGCCGCCGCATCCGCTGCCGTGTTCACCGTGGCCAGCGCCCTGACCGGCCTGCTCACGTTCCTCGTCGTCACGGGCGTTCCGCTGAGTCTCGGCGACACCTTCGGCGCACAGCTCGGGCAGTTCCTGACGACGATCCCGCTCGGGCAGTCGTGGCTCACGACGACCCTCGTGGGCGCCGCGGTCACCGTGCTCTGCTTCGCGGTGCGCAACCACACCGCCCTGGTGTTCGTGGCGGTGCTCGCCGTCGTCTCGCTCGTGCCGATGGCGCAGCAGGGGCACTCGGCCGGCACGGCCGGGCACAACGCCGCGATCACGTCGCTCGGCCTGCACCTCGTGTTCGCGGCCGTCTGGCTCGGCGGGCTGCTGACGATCGTGCTGCTGCGCCGCGAGCTCGACGGCGTGCGGCTGCCGGTCGTGCTCGCGCGCTACTCGACCGTCGCCCTGATCTGCTTCATCGTCGTGGCCGTCTCGGGGTACGCGAACGCGGCCCTGCGCATCGGCACGTGGAGCCAGCTCGCCACGCCCTATGGCGTGCTCGTGGTCGTGAAGCTGCTCGCGCTGCTCGCGCTCGGCGGGTTCGGGGCGATCCAGCGCCGGTACCTGATCGGGCGGATGTCGCGCGCGGCCGATTCCGGCGCGGCCGGCGCCCGCCCGGCATCCCGCATCTCCGAGTTCTGGGTGCTGGTGGTCGCCGAGCTCGCGTTCATGGGCATCGCCTCCGGCGTGGCCGCCGCGCTCGCCCGTACCGCGACGCCCGTGGCCGAGGAGCCGGGCGTCATCGCGCAGACGCCGGCCGAGATCCTGACGGGCGAGCCGCTGCCGCCGTGGCCCGACCTGTACCGCTACTTCACCGAGTGGAACCTCGATCTGCTCTGGATCCTCGGCTGCGCGTTCGGCATCTTCTTCTACCTCGCGGGCGTCTGGCGCCTCCGGCGTCGCGGCGACAAGTGGCCCGTGTACCGCTCGGTGCTCTGGGTCTCGGGCATGCTCCTGCTCGCGTACATCACGAACGGCGGCGTGAACGCCTACGAGCAGTACCTGTTCTCGGCGCACATGGCGGCGCACATGGTGCTGACGATGGCCGTGCCGGTGCTGCTCGTGCCCGGCGCCCCCGTCACGCTCGCAGCTCGCGCGATCAAGGCCCGCAAAGACGGGTCGCGCGGCGGCCGCGAGTGGATCCTGCTCGCCGTGCACTCGAAGTTCGCGGGCGTCATCGCGAACCCGATCGTGGCGGCGGTGCTGTTCGCCGGGTCGCTCTGGGTCTTCTACTACTCGCCGCTGTTCCGCTGGACGATGGTCGACCACATCGGGCACGAGTGGATGATCGTGCACTTCCTCATCACGGGGTACCTCTTCGTGCAGTCGCTCATCGGCATCGACCCGGTGCCGTACCGCCTGCCGTACCCGTTCCGGCTCGTGCTGCTGCTCGGCACCATGGCGCTGCACGCATTCTTCGGCCTCGCGATCATGTCGAGCGCCGGCCTGCTGCTCGCCGACTGGTACGGCGCGATGGGCTGGGGCACCGATGCGCTCGTCGATCAGCAGATGGGCGGCGGGCTCGCCTGGTCGATCGGCGAGATCCCGACCGTGGCGCTCGCGATCACCGTCGCGGTGCAGTGGTCGCGCAGCGACCAGAAGGAGTCGAAGCGGCGCGACCGGCATGCCGACCGCACGGGCGACGCCGAGCTCGAAGCCTACAACGCCCGCCTCGCGGCGATCGCCGAGCACGATCGGCAGGGCTGACCCCGGTCGCGCCGCGGCGATCTCGCCGTGGTCGAGGGAACGCGGGATCAGTCGGTCTGCTGCAGCTGGATCGCGATGCTGCCGTCGGGACGGATCGTCGCGCTCAGTGCGACCTTGAAGGGCCGGTCCTCCTCGAGCTGGCTGATCTCGCCGTCGAAGAGCGACTGCACCTCGACCGAGATGTGGGCGGTGCCGGCCGTCGGGGGCATGTCGAATGCCGTCTCGCCCGCCGTGAGCACGACCTCGGGGTACTCGACGATCGACCACACGGGCGTGCCGAGCACGCGGTCGTCGATCTCGATGCCGAACGGGCAGCCAGCGGGCTGCAGCACCGCCTGGGTCGCGCAGCCGTCGAGGTACGCGTCGACCTGGGTCTGCACGCGCGTGTTGAAGTCGGCGGTCGGCTGGGCGTCGACGGTCACGGCGACGTTCGCGCCGGGCTCGGTCGTGGCGGGCACCGGCGCCGCCGCGACGAGCGTGTCGGAAGCGCCGAACACGTACGCGGCCGGCGCGATCGCGAGGTAGGGCGCGGTCTGGGTGAACGCGCTCAGCTCGTCGCCGGTCTTCCCGGCGCGCGTGTCGAGGGTGAGGTCGCCGACCGTGAAGACGGGGTAGTGCGCAGCGGTGACGTCGACGACCGCGATCGGGCTCTCGACGAACTCCCAGCGGTTCAGCACGCCGTAGAGGGGGTCGATCGGCCGCACGTCGAACGACGTCTGCAGGATCGCCGTCTCGAGCCGGTAACTGGCTGTGACGGTGTGCGTTCCGTCGTCGTTCACGACGTCGTCGACGATGCGCACGTCTTCGGGCCCGGCCTCGATGACATCGGATCTCAGCATCGCGGTGGAGATGTCGGCCGACAGCCCCTTCGCCTCGAGCTCGTCGGCGTCGAGGGCGACGCCGGGCGTCGTGACGGCGGTCGCCAGATCGTCGTCGGCAATGGCGTCGAGGTAGCGCTCGACGAACGTCGCGGCGCCGTACGTGGTCTGGTTGAGCCCGCCGAGGGCGGCGAGGAAGGCTCCGACGAGCAGCACGGCGAGCCCGGCCCACCCGGCGATCGACAGCGGTGAGAGCCGGCCGCGTGCCACCCCCGAGCCAGTCACCCCGTCAGTCTAGGCGGCGACGCATGCCGCAGGCGTCGCGCCGCGGCATCCGCTCGTCCACAGGCTGCGGCGGTCTGCATGCGGCCTGCACATCCGGAGCGCCGGGCGCCGACGAACCCGCGTCGCCCGGTTACAGTTGGAGCGCGCCAGGCCGGCGCACCCAGAAGCGGCCCGCGGCGGGCGGCGACCATCACCCGGAGAACCAGTGGCCCCCACCCTCACGCGCGAGCAGACCGCGGTCTTCGAGGCGATCGAGGGCACCCGCGACCACGTGTTCGTCACGGGTCGTGCGGGCACCGGCAAGTCGACGCTGCTCAACCACCTGAACTTCCACACCCAGAAGCAGATCGTGATCTGCGCGCCGACTGGCGTGGCGGCCCTCAACGTCGGCGGCCAGACGATCCACTCCCTCTTCCGCCTGCCGATCGGCGTCATCGCCGACCACGAGATCGAGCAGAACGATGCGGTGCGCAAGATCCTGAACGCCATGGACACCCTCGTCATCGACGAGATCTCGATGGTGAACGCCGACCTGATGGACGCCATGGACCGCGCGCTCCGTCAGGCCAGGCAGCGCAGGCGCGAGCCGTTCGGGGGCGCCCAGGTCGTCATGTTCGGCGATCCGTACCAGCTCGCGCCCGTGCCGGGCGACGGCGACGAGCGCGCCTACTTCGCCGACACGTACGACTCGATGTGGTTCTTCGACGCGAAGGTGTGGCACGAGACCGACCTGCGCATCTTCGAGCTCGGCGAAGTGCATCGGCAGCACGACGCCGAGTTCAAGCACATGCTGAACGCGGTGCGGCACGGCATGGTCACCGCCGAGATCGCGGGGGTGCTGAACGGCATCGGCGCCCGGCGCCCGCTGCCCGAGCACGGCGCGATCACGCTCGCCACGACCAACGGCACCGTCAACCGCATCAACGCCACGCAGCTGCATCGCCTGCCCGGCACGTCGAAGGCGAACGAGGCCGAGGTCGCCGGCGACTTCGGCGGCCGCGCGTACCCCGCCGACGAGCGACTCGAGCTCAAGGTCGGGGCCCAGGTGATGTTCCTGCGCAACGACACCATGATCGGGCCGGAGGGCCAGCGCTGGGTGAACGGCACCATCGGCACGGTCACGCGCCTCGACCGCGAGCTGCGCGTCGAGGTCGACGGCGAGGAGCACGAGGTCGAGCCCGCGACGTGGGAGAAGTACAAGTACTCGTGGGATCCGGGCCGCAAGAAGCTCGAGCGGCAGATCGTGGCCGAGTTCACGCAGTTCCCGCTGCGGCTGGCCTGGGCGGTCACGATCCACAAGTCGCAGGGGGCGAGCTACGACACGGCGATCGTCGACCTCGGCCCCCGCGTGTTCAGCCCCGGGCAGACCTACGTGGCGCTCAGCCGGCTCACCTCGCTCGACGGCCTCTACCTCTCGAGGCCGCTCCGGCCGAGCGACATCATCGTCGATCCGGCGGTCGAGCGCTTCATGTCGGGAGCCCACCGCGAGATCGGCTCGGCGTCCTGATCGCTTGCACAGGAACGCCGGGTTAGACTCTCGTCGAGACACAGCTTAGGGGGGCTTGTGGCTGCTCGCCGGGGGAATCGGCGGCGGAGATGGGGCATCGCCGCCGGAGCGTTCGTCGTGCTCTCGATCGGGCTCCAGGGGTGCTCGTTCGGGCCCGCGAATCCGGCCGCGCAGTTCGATCCGGTCGACGCCCGGCTCGTCGACACCAGCGCCGACGCCCTGCAGGGCGTGCTCGAGCAGGCGGTCGCCCTGAGCGGATCGAGCGGCGGCATCGCCGGCGTCTGGGCTCCGTGGTCGGGGGAGTGGACCGCGGCATCCGGAACCGTCTCGTTCGACGAGGGAGCCGCGCCGGTCACCGTCGACACGCCGTTCCGCATGGGCACCATCACGTCGGAGGTGACGTGCGCGATCATGCTCAAGCTCGTCGACGACGGCAGGCTCGAACTGACCGACCAGATCGCCGACGACGTCGACTGGATCCCCTCGCTCGACGGCATCACGTACGAGCAGCTGTGCCGGCACACCTCCGGCGTCGCCGACTACTACCCCGGCCTCGAGCAGGCGTTCACGACGAACCCCGAGCGGCCCTGGTCCGACAACGAGCTCGTCGCCACGGGCATGGGGCTCTCGCGCACGGGTGCGCCGGGCAGTGCGGTGCGGGAGTCCCGCACCGGCGTGCTGCTCGTGGCGATGGGACTGCAGCGGCACACCGCGCAGTCGTGGCAGGCGCTCGCCGACCAGTACGTGTTCGACCCGCTCGGGCTGGAGGACACGGCGATCCCCGGTCCCGACGCCAGTGGCCGAGGGCTCCTCGGGGCGTACTCCGCGGCCCTCAAGGGCGACGGCAGCCCCGACTGCGCGACGCGCCTCGACCAGTCCGACCAGTCGAGCTCGATGGGCGCCGAGGCCGCCGGCGCCGTCACCTCGCTGCACGACCTGCAGGTCTTCAGCGAGGCGTTCGCCACCGGCTCGCTGTGGTCCGAGAGCACCACGGCCGACCAGTGGGCGACGCAGGCGTTGAGCGGTTCGGTGCCGACCTGGTACCAGGGCGGCATCGGCGGCTCGACCTACGGCCCGATGCGCGGCGACGTCAGCGAGGCGCCCGGCACGCTCACGGCCGCCCTCACCGACCCGACGTCTGGGCTGACCGTGGTGATCGTGCTCAACAACTCGAGTGCGAGCGACGCGTTCGTGCGCGAGGCCGCGTTCGCGCTCGCCTCGATCGGGTCGAAAGCCGACGCCGTCGACGGGCGCGAGGCGCCGCTGGTGGAGCTGCCCTGGTCGCTCGACCAGGCGACCGCGAAGATGACCGAGCTCGCGACCTGCGCGACGCCGGCGGCCTGACGACCTGATCCGTCCGTTCCCGTCGCGTTCGCTCGCGACGGCGGGGCGACGCTCGGGTGGTGTTCGCGCAGTGTCCGTCGGTGTCGGCGCACGTGTGCGGAATACCCCGGGGTGGTGTACCGTTGGGTTCGTACGAATACCCCACGGGGGTACCACCTAGGAACGCAGGAGGAACACATGAGCACGAACGAAGCATCCGGCACGACCTCGACCTTCGGCGTGGCGGGCATGACCTGCGCGCACTGCGTCGGCTCGGTCACCGGCGAGCTCGGTCGACTCGAGGGCGTCACGTCGGTCGACGTCGAGCTCGTCGCGGGCGGGGTCTCCCGCGTGACCGTGCAGAGCACGTCGGCCGTCGGCGCCGACGAGATCGCGTCCGCCGTCGACGAGGCCGGCTACGAGGTGGCCGAACTGGCCTCATGACCGCCCAGCAGGTCGACCTGCTCGTCGGCGGCATGACCTGCGCGTCGTGCGCGGCGCGCGTCGAGAAGAAGCTCAACCGCATGCCCGGCGTCGAGGCCACGGTCAACTACGCCACCGAGAAGGCGAGCATCCGCCTGACCGACGGCGTGAGCGTCGACGACGCGATCGCGACGGTCGAGGCGACGGGCTACACGGCCACCGCACCCTCGCCGAAGGCGACCGCGGCCGCGGCCGACCTCGCTTCCGCTGGGGCGGGCCGCGCCGATGCCGGCGACCCCCGGACCACCAGCGCCGGATCGCACGACGACGGCAGTGCGCACGAGCGCGACGGCGCGGCATCCCTGCGTCGTCGGCTCATCGTGTCGACCGTGCTCGCCGTGCCGGTCGTCGCGCTGTCGATGATCCCCGCGCTGCAGTTCACGAACTGGCAGTGGCTGGCGTTCGCGCTCGCCTTGCCGGTCGCCCTGTGGGGGGCCTGGCCGTTCCACCGGGCCGCGTGGATCAACCTGCGCCACGGCGCCGCGACCATGGACACCCTCGTGAGCGTCGGCGTGCTCGCGGCCCTCGCCTGGTCGGCCTACGCGCTGTTCTTCGGTCACGCGGGCATGCCGGGCATGACCATGTCGTTCGAGCTGTTCACCGCACCCGGCGCGGGCGCCGACGAGATCTACCTCGAGGTCGCGGCCGCGGTCACGGTCTTCGTGCTCGCCGGCCGCTACGCCGAGGCGCGTGCCAAGCGAAGCTCGACGGCGGCGATCACGGCGTTGCTCGAGATGGGCGCCGGCGATGCATCCGTGCTCCGCGACGGCGTCGAGGTGCGCGTGCCCGTCGCCGACCTCGCGGTCGACGACCGGTTCGTGGTGCGTCCGGGCGAGAAGATCGCGACCGACGGCGTCGTGGTCGAGGGGGCCTCCGCCGTCGATGCGAGCATGCTGACGGGCGAGTCCGTGCCCGTCGAGCTCACGCCGGGCGATGCCGTCGTCGGGGCGACGATCAACGTCGACGGGCGACTCGTCGTGCGGGCGACGCGGGTCGGCGCCGACACCGAGCTCGCCACGATGGCCAAGCTCGTCGAGCAGGCGCAGGTCGGCAAGGCCGACGTGCAACGCCTGGCAGACCGCGTCTCGGCGGTGTTCGTGCCGATCGTGATCGGGCTCGCGCTCGCCGCGCTCGTCGGATGGCTGCTCGCAGGCGCCGGCCCCGAGGTCGCCTTCACCGCCGCGGTGGCGACGCTCATCGTCGCGTGCCCCTGCGCACTCGGCCTCGCGACGCCCATGGCGCTGCTCGTCGGCACCGCGCGCGGCGCGCAGCTCGGCATTCTCATCAAGGGGCCGCAGATCCTCGAGTCGACGAGGCGCGTCGACACGATCCTCCTCGACAAGACCGGCACCGTCACGAGCGGGCGGATGTCGCTCGCCGAGGTCGTGCCCGCGCCCGGCGAGCACGAGGCGGAGGTGCTGCGCTTCGCGGGGGCGGCCGAGTCGGGGTCGGAGCACCCGATCGCGCGGGCGATCGCTGCTGCCGCTGCTGCCGATGCTGCCGCTGCCACCGCTGCGGCATCGCAGGCGGATGCGGGCGGGCTCGCGCCAGCCGAGTCCTTCGCCTCGTCGCAGGGCCTCGGGGTGCAGGCCGTCGTCGACGGCCGGCTCGTGCTCGTGGGCCGTCCGGCGTGGCTCGCCGACCAGTGGGCCGTCGAACTGCCCGCCGTGCTCGAGACGCGTCAGGCCGAGCTCGAGGCGTCGGGCGCGACGGTCGTGGCCGTCGCGTGGAACGGCGCGGCACGCGGCATCCTGAGCGTCTCCGACACCGTGAAGCCGACCAGCGCGGCCGCCGTCGCGCAGCTGAAGGCGCTGGGCCTGCGTCCGGTTCTGCTCACGGGAGACAACGAGCGCGTCGCAATGTCGGTCGCCGCCGAGGTCGGCATCGACGAGGTGCGCGCCGGGGTGCTGCCCGCGGGCAAGGCCGAGGCGGTGCGCGAACTGCAGGCCACCGGTCGGGTCGTCACGATGGTCGGCGACGGCGTGAACGACGCCGTCGCGCTCGCGACCGCCGATCTCGGTATCGCGATGGGCACGGGCACCGACGTCGCGATCGAGGCGAGCGACCTCACGCTGGTGCGCAGCGACCTGGTGGCCGTGGTCGATGCGATCCGGCTGTCGAGGCGCACGCTCGCGACGATCAAGGGCAACCTGTTCTGGGCGTTCGCGTACAACGTGGCCGCGATCCCGGTCGCGATGCTCGGCATGCTGAACCCGCTCGTCGCGGGCGCCGCCATGGCGTTCTCGTCGGTGTTCGTGGTGGGCAACAGCCTGCTGCTGCGGAGGTTCCGCGGGGTGCGGTGACGCGACGCTCGGGCAGCGGCGGAGTCGAGCCGGGTCAGCGCCGGGTGAGGAAGGCGAGCTCGACCAGCCACTGCTTCTTGCGCCGCTCGATCCGAGGGTCGGTCAGGTAGGTCTCGCAGCGTGCCGCGAACGCGTCGCCGCCCGGGACGTCGTGCCGATCGAGGGTCAGCCCCTGATCCTGCACCCAGGTCAGCAGCAGGCGGTTCGCGGCCATCGACGTCGCCCGGTAGGTCAGGACGGCGTAGTCTCCGGCGGGCAGCGTGCCTGCGCCGACCCGTCCATCGCCGGCATGGGCCGCACCCGTGACCCCGACCTCGATCTGCATCGGACCGGCCATGTCGACCACGTGCAGGCGGAGGAAGAAGTGTCCGGTCGGCTGCACCTCGTGATCGCCCAGCCAACCGATCAGCTCGGCGAGCAACCGGTCGCGGGCGGCGAGCATCGTCCGGAACGGCACGGTCTCGCGGATGCCGAGCGTCGCGACCTCGCTGCGGGCCTCGACGCGCGGCCCGTCCACGAGGTCGACATCGACGACGGTCATGGCCGTATTCTCGCAGCCCGCAGCGGCGGGACCGGGGATCGAGTTCCGACGGCCGGTCGTTTCTGCGAAGCGCGAGCGAGCATGATGGACCCATGCCCGCTGCCCACCGTCCCGGCCTCAGGGTGAACGCCGGGCTCACGATCCCCGAGTCCGAACTGTCGTGGCGGTTCTCGCGTTCGTCGGGTCCCGGCGGGCAGGGCGTGAACACGGCCGACTCGCGCGTCGAACTCGTGTGGGATGTCGCCGGCTCCGCCGCACTCGCTGCTCTCTCCGATGCCCAGCGCGAGCGCCTGCTCGATGGACTCGGCGCACGCCTGGTCGACGGCGTGCTGACGATCGCGGCATCCGAGCACCGTGCGCAGCTGCGCAACCGGGATGCCGCGCGCGAGCGCCTCGCCGCACTCGTGGCCGAACTGCTCCGGCCACCGCCGCCGAAGCGTCGGGCGACGAAGCCGAGCCGCGGCGCCAAGGAGCGCCGCCTGCAGGAGAAGAAGCGGCGCACCGACGTCAAGCGGCTGCGCCGACCGCCGAACGACTGACGGTCGCGAGGGCTGAGCGCCGACGCGGGCTCGAGGGTGGGCGCGGGGCGAGTGCGTCGTCGCGGGCGCGGGCGTCAGTCGCGCCGCCACGCCTCCCCGAGCGTCGAGCGGCGCGCGATGAGGTTCGGCACGAGGGCCACCGTGCGGGGGAGCGCGGTCGAGGGTTCGACGATCTGGTTGATCAGCATCTGCGCGGCGACGCGGCCCATCTCCTCGCCGGGCTGGGCGATGGTGCTGACCGGAGTGGCGCTCTCGGAGACGAAGTGGTTGTTGTCGTACCCCGTGATCGCGAGGTCTGCCGGTACGTCGAAGCCCGGCTGCTGGTCGAAGACCTGGATGCAGCCGATGGCGAGCAGGTCGGATGCCGCGACGATGCCGTCGAAGCGCCCGGCCCCGCCGTCGATGATGTCGCGGGCCGCGTGGCGTCCGTGCGAGATGTCGACGCCGCGGGTCTCGATGATCTCGAGCGTGACGCCGTCGCTCTCGTCGACCGCGCGACGTGCGCCCTCGTACCGACCGGCGACCGCGCTCAGCAGGAACGGCCCACCGACGAATGCGAGACGGGTTCGCCCGAGGTCGATGAGGTGTCGCGCGGCGAGGTAGCCGCCCTGGCGTTCATCGACGACGACGCCGGAGTGCAGGGCGTCGAAGGGCTCGGCGTTGACGTAGACGAGCGGCGTGCTGCGCACGGTCGGCATGCGCGGGGCGACCCACGGCGTCGGGGCGAGCAGGATGCCCGCGACCCGCGACTCCTCGAAGAGCTCGAGGTTGCGCTGCTCGCGCGCGGGGTCGACGTCGGTGTTCGCGATGAGGAGGTTCATGCCGTGCTGCCTGAGCAGCGACTCCGCGCCCCGCGCGATGTCGACGAAGAACGAGTTGTCGAGGTCGGCGAGCACGAGACCGACGGTGGTGCTGCTGCCTGCCGCGAGCGACCGGGCGGCGTCGTTGCGCACGAAGCCGAGCTCGGCGATCGAGGCGAGCACGCGTCGCCGGGTGGACTCCGACACCTTGTCGGGGTTGTTCAGCGTGTTCGAGACGGTGCCGATCGCGACGCCGGCGTGGCGCGCGACATCCGCCATGCTGGGCTGGGCCCTGGCGACTCGACGTCGTTCAGCAGCGATGGGGCACCTCCGTGTGCGGTGGCGACGACCGCGGGTCGCCGGTTCCTCGATATGCTCCCACGCTAGCCGCCGATGACGGTCGAGGAGAATGAAGCGTTTCAAGAATGTGACCGAACTTGCGTGACAATTCTTGAATCGATGGCTATCTTATCGGTGAAGCGCTTCAATCGGCGCCACATTCAAGGAGGAATTGTGACCACCACAGCATTCATGCGGCGGCGTCTGCTGCCCCTCGGTGCACTGCTCGGCGCCGGCGCACTGGCGCTCACCGCGTGCGGCCCCGCAGACGGCGGCAGCAGCGCCGGAGGCGACGACAAGACATTCACCTACCTCGGCCAGACCGAGAACACCACCATCGTGAAGACCCTCGAGACGCTCGGCGGCGACCAGTGCGCAGCCGAGGAGAAGGCCGCCCCGCTCACGACCGACAGCATCGCCGGCACCCAGTGGGACCAGAAGCTCCAGCTGCTCGCCGGCCAGGGCGCGCTCTCCGACATGTCGATGGCCGCCGGCACGCCCTCGCTCATGCAGCAGTTCATCGACGCAGGCCAGGTGCAGGACCTCTCGAAGGCGCTCGACGACCTCGGCGTCGCCGACGAGATCCTCCCGGCTGCCGAGTCCACGATCAAGGCGCTCTACGGCGGAGACACCCTGTACGCGCTCCCGACCGAACTGAACATCGAGGGCTTCTGGTACAACAAGCAGCTCCTCGCCGACAACGGCATCGAGGCGCCGACGACGTGGGACGAGCTCGTCGACGCCGCCGCGACGCTGAAGGCGGCCGGCATCCAGCCGTTCTCGGCGGCGGGCAAGGACGGCTGGCCCGTCACGCGCCTCGTCGGCGACTACATCGTGCGCGACCTCGGGCCCGACGCGCTCAAGAAGGTGGCCGACGGCGACGCCAAGCTCACCGACCCCGAGTACGTCGCGGCGGCCGACGCGGTCGCCGAACTCGGCAAGGCCGGGTACTTCGGCGACGCGGTCGGCTCGGTCGACTACAACGCCGCGATGAACCAGTTCCTCACCGGCGGCTCCGCGTTCTTCTACATGGGCAGCTGGGCGCTCGCGAACTTCAACGACCCCGAGCAGAACCAGATCGGCGCCGACAACATCGGCTTCGCGCAGTTCCCGGATGTCGCGGGCGGCGCGGGCAGCATCGACCAGGTCCCCGCGAACGTCGGCATCCCGGTGATGCTCTCGAGCAACGGCTACACCGACACGACGGCCGACTGGCTCAAGTGCATCGCCGAGAACTACGGCGACACCGTGCTCGCCGACAGCGGCGTCGTCTCGGGCTTCGCGCTCGAGAACCCGCCGGCCGACCTGCCCGAGACGACCCAGACCGTGCAGGACGTCATCGCGAACGCCCCGTCGAGCGTGCTCTGGTTCGAGGCGCTCTTCACCTCGAAGGGCACCACCGTCAGCCAGACCAACGGCGGCGGCCTCGGCAACGGCACCCTCAGCGGCGCCGAGTTCATGGACCTCGTGCAGTCGGCGAACGACCAGGGCTGACGCCCGACCCACCTCGCATGGCCGGGCCGCGGCACCAGTCGCGGCCCGGCGATGCCGCACCAGACCTGCCGCCCCGGCGGCCGAACCAGATTGCCATCCCATGGACAAAGCACTCGGCGACAAGCGCACCATCCTGATCCTGCTCGGGCCCGCGCTGCTCGTGTACAGCCTCATCATGCTCGTGCCGATCGTGTGGTCGCTCGGCTACACGGTGATGGACGGCAACCCGATCATCGGGTTCCAGTTCACCGGCTTCGACAACTTCGTCACGTTCTTCAGCGACCCGGCGGCGTGGGAGGCGATCGGCTTCACGCTGAAGTACGCGCTCGCGCTCACCGTGCTGCAGGTCGGCGTCGGCTACGGCCTCGCGCTGCTCTACGTGTTCTGGCTCCGCAAGGCGTCGAGCGTGATCCGCACCATCGTCTTCTTCCCGGTCGTGCTGCCGACGGTGGCCGTCGCGCTGCTGTTCCAGCGGCTCTTCGAGGCGGCGCCGACCACCGGCCCCGTGAACGCCCTGCTCAACTCGTTCGGCATCGCATCCGTCGACTGGTTCGGCACGCCGGATGCCTCGTTCTGGATCGTGATCCTCATGGACCTGTGGCGGTCGATGGGCTTCTACGCCGTGCTGCTCTACGCCGGACTCGTCGACATCCCCGACGAGCTGCTCGAGTCGGCCCGCCTCGACGGCGCCCACGGCTGGAAGCTCGTGCGCAGCATCGTGCTGCCGCTCTCGCTGCCCGTGCTGCTCTCGTCGCTCATCTTCAGCATCAACGGCACGCTCAAGGTGTTCGACACGGTCGTCGCCCTCACGAACGGCGGGCCCGGCAACGCGACCACGCCGCTCACGCTCTACATGTTCCAGACCTCGTTCACCTACGGCGACTACGGCTACGGCTCGACGATCGCGCTGATGCTGACGATCCTCTGCCTGCTGTTCACCGTCTTCATCTTCCGGTCGACGCGCCGGGACCTCACGAAGGGCTGACCCGTGTCCGCCACCACCGACTTCCGCCCCGACGAGCTGCACACCGTGGCCATCTCGTCGCCCCGGGCGCCGCGCTCCCGCCGAGGGGCCCGCGACTTCTTCGCCCGCCTGCCGCTTCGCACGATCATCGCGGTGCTGCTCGTCATCGAGATCTACCCGATGGTCTGGATGTTCCTCGGATCGTTCAAGAGCCAGTCCGAGTTCCTCAACGAGCCGTTCTGGTCGCTCCCCTCCTCGTGGTCGCTCGACAACTACGTCGAGGTGTTCACGACCGGCAACTTCGGGCAGTACATCGTCAACAGCGTGATCGCGGTGTTCCCGTCGCTGTTCTTCATCCTGCTGTTCGGCGTCGCGGCCGGCTTCGCGCTCGAGGTCATGGTCTGGAAGGGCCGGGGTCCGGTGCTGCTGCTGTTCCTCGCCGGCATCATGGTGCCCGCGCAGATGATCCTGCTGCCCCTGTTCACGATCTACTTCCGCACCGGCCTCACGGGCAGCCTCTGGCCGCTCATCCTGACGTACACGGCGATCGGCCTGCCGCTGACCGTGTTCATGATGGCGACGTTCTTCCGCACGGTTCCGCGCGAGATCTTCGAGGCGGCGACCCTCGACGGGGCGAGCATGCTCCGCGCGTTCTGGAGCGTCGGGCTCCCGCTCGTGCGCAACGCGATCTTCACGGTCGGGCTCGTGCAGTTCTTCTTCCTCTGGAACGACCTGCTCATCGCGCTGACGTTCACGACGAGCAGCAACCTGCGCACGATCCAGGTCGGCCTGCTGAACTTCACGGGCCAGTACGGCGCCGTGCAGTACGGGCCGACGTTCGCGGCGATCGCGGTGAGCGTGTTCGGCACGCTGCTGCTGTACCTGTTCCTCAACCAGCAGGTCATGAAGGGCCTGACGGCTGGGTCGGTGAAGGGATGACGCGGCAGCACGTGCTCGTGCAGGAGGTCTGGCTCGAGAACCGCCGTGGCCTCGACGGCCTCGGCATCGGCGAGACGCGTCCGCGCCTGTCATGGGTCGCCACGGCGACCGCGGCCGCGTGGGAGCTCGAACTGCTGCGCGATGACGGCACGGTCGAGCACGCCGTCTCGACCTCGGGCTCGACGAGGCTCGTCGAGTGGCCGTTCACTCCGCTGGCCTCGCGACGGGGCGGCCTCCTGCGGGTGCGGGCTGCGCTGGCGGATGCCGCGTGGGGCCCGTCGCTGCGCGTCGAGGCCGGCCTGCTCGACCGGGCCGACTGGGCCGTGCCGTTCGTCTCGCCGTCGACGGCGGAGCCGGCCGGATCGGCCGCCGAACTGCGCCCCGGCTACCTGCTGCGCGCGACGTGGGATGCGCGCGAGCTCGGCGTCGATCCGGCCCGCATCAAGCGCGCACGCGTCTACGCGACCGCGCACGGCGTGTACGAGCTCGAGCTCAACGGGTCGCCCGTCGCCGAGGACCTGCTCTCGCCGGGCTGGACGAGCTACTCGCACCGTCTGCGCACGCAGACCTACGACGTGACCGACGCGCTGGTCGACGGGCGGAACGCCATCGGCGCGTGGCTCGCCGACGGCTGGTACCGCGGTCGCATCGGCTTCGACGGCGGCCTGTGGAACGTGTACGGGACCGACGTCGCGCTGCTGCTCCAGCTCGAGCTCGTGCTCGACGACGGACGTCTCGTGCGCGTGCCCCTCGAAGACGCCTGGTCGTGGCATCCGTCGCCCATCACGCAGGTCGGACTCTACGAGGGCGAGCGCCACGACGCGCGCCTGCTGCCCGCCGGCTGGAGCCTGCCCGGGTTCGACGACGGCGAGTGGTCGGCGCCGGCCCTGCTGCCGCTCGACGGGTTCGACGCGCAGCTCGAGCCCCCGACCGGCCCGCCCGTGCGCGTCATCGAGGCTCTGCGACCGCAGTCGGTCGAGCGGCTCGAGGGCGGTCGCATCCGGTTGGACTTCGGCCAGAACGTCTCTGGCAAGCTCCGCATCGCGGTCGACGGGCCCGCGGGTCACGCCGTGCGTCTGCACCACGCCGAGGTGCTCGAGAACGGCGCCCTCGGCGTCCGTCCGCTCCGGGCCGCGGTCTCGATCGACGAGTACGTGTGCGCGGGCGGTGGAGTCGAGAGCTGGTCGCCGCGGTTCACGATCCACGGGTTCCGCTACGCCGAGCTCGAGAACTGGCCCGGAGACCTCGACACGGTCGACGTCGAGGCGCTCGTCGTGCACACCGACCTGGTGCGCACCGGATGGTTCGAGAGCTCGCACCCCGCCCTGAACCGGCTGCACGAGAACGTCGTGTGGAGCATGCGCGACAACTTCGTCGACCTGCCGACCGACTGCCCGCAGCGCGACGAGCGACTCGGCTGGACCGGCGACATCCAGGTGTTCGCGCCCACGGCTCTGCGGCTCTTCGCCGCGCACGGCACCCTCTCGGGCTGGCTGCGCGACGTCGCCGCCGAGCAGGCCGAGCAGGGGCACGTGCCGAACTTCGTGCCGTGGATCGAGTGCGGGTTCCCGAACTTCCCCACCGCCGCATGGGGCGACGCCGCGGTCATCGTGCCGTGGGAGCTCTACCAGCACGACGGCGACCTGCGCGTGCTCGTCGACCAGTACGACAGCATGCGCGGGTGGGTCGACCTGGTCGACCGGCTCACGGGCGGTACCGGGCTCTGGAACACCGGATTCCAGCTCGGCGACTGGCTCGATCCGGCGGCACCGCCCGACAACCCGGGCCAATCGCACACCGACAAGCACCTGGTCGCCACCGCGTACCACGTGCGCACCGCGCGGATCATGGCCGAGACGGCTGCCCTGCTCGGGCGCGCCGACGACGAGGAGCGGTATCGCCGCATCGCCGAGCGCGCGCTCGCCGCGTTCCGTTCCGAGTACCTGTCACCGGCCGGGCGCATCGTGAGCGACACCCCGACCTCGATCGCGCTCGCGCTCATGTTCGACCTGTTCGCGAGCGAGGAGCAGGAGCAGCGCGCCGGCGAACGCCTCGTCGAACTCGTCGCGGCGAACGACTTCCGCATCAGCACGGGCTTCGTCGGCACGCCGATCATCTGCGACGCGCTCGCGAAGGCCGGGGCGATGGATGCCGCGTACCACCTGCTGCTGCAGGACCAGCTGCCGTCGTGGCTCTACCAGGTGGGCATGGGCGCGACGACGATCTGGGAGCGCTGGGACAGCATGCTGCCCGACGGCACCGTGAACCCCGGCGACATGACGTCGTTCAACCACTACGCGCTCGGCGCGGTCGCGGGCTTCATGCATCGGGTGATCGCGGGCCTCGACACGGCCTCGCCCGGAGGCGACCAGCTGCGCATCGCCCCCCACCCGGGCGGCGGGCTCAGGCACGCGTCGGCGAGCCACCTCGGCCCGCTCGGGCTCGCGACCTCGTCGTGGCGACGCGAGGGCGAGTTGTTCACCCTCGACGTGCTGATCCCGGTCGGGGCCACCGCGCGCGTGCACCTGCCCGACGGCAGCGAGGTGCGGGGCCTCGGCGCCGGGGCCCACACCTTCACGTGCGTCGTGCGGGACGCGGCATCCGACCCGTCCCGACCCCGGCAGCGCTGGCGAGGCGGGCCGCACCAGGACGACGCCGCGCCCGCGGCATCCGTCACCGCATCTCCCGTGGAAACCGGCGAGACCGTGGCGAGCCCCTCATGACGAACGACCGCACCCTCGAAAGGACGCACGTGCAGCACTCGATCCGACCCGGACAGCCCTGGCTCGACACCGACGGCAACCGGATCCACACCCACGGCGGGTCGATCATCGCCGTCGGCGACACGTTCTACTGGTACGGCGAGAACAAGGAGAAGACGGCGCCGGGCAACGGCATCTGGCACTGGGGCGTGCGGGCCTACTCGTCGAAGGACCTGTACAACTGGCAGGACCTCGGCACGATCCTGTCGCCCGTGCTCGACGACGAGACCCACCCGCTGCACCCGGCGCAGCTGGCCGACCGGCCGCACATCATCCACAACGCCGAGACCGGCAAGTTCGTGTGCTGGGTCAAGGTCATGCACCGCAACGGCGAGCAGCGCTCGAGCGTGTTCACGGCCGACGAGATCACCGGCCCCTACGAACTCGTCACCCGCAGCATCAAGCCGCTCGGCATGAACGCGGGCGACTTCGACCTCGTCGTCGAGCCGTCCGACGGCAAGGCGTACTACATCTTCGAGCGCGTGCACAGCGAGCTCATCGTCGCCGACCTGACCGACGACTACACGGATGTCTCGGGCTACTACTCGACGCACTTCCCGCGGTTGCAGCCGCCGTTCGTGCGCGAGGCCCCGGCGTACTTCCGCCGCCACGGCCGGCACTACCTCGCGACGTCGGGCACCACGGGGTACTTCCCGAACCCGTCGGAGTTCGCGGTCGCCGGGTCGTACCACGGGCCGTGGACCGAGCTCGGCGACGCGCACCCCGACGACGAGTCGCGCACCTCGTACCGGTCGCAGATCTCGTCGATCTTCAAGCACCCGCACCGGCGCGACCTGTACATCGCGATCGCCGACCGCTGGATCGTCGACCCGCCGGCCGACCTGCCCGACATCCCCGCACTGTTCGAGCGGGTGTTCGACGTCGACCACGAGGGCCCGCGGGAGTGGGGCGCGATCGACCTCGGCGAGCCCGACACGTCGCTCGCCGACTACGTGTGGCTGCCGATCCGGTTCGACGGCGACCGCCCGTACATCTCGTGGCGCGACGAGTGGACGATCGAGGAGTTCGAGCCGGTCGAGCCGCAGGGCTGAACGGGCCGCGGCGCCGGGTTGCCCTCGGCGCCACGGCTCAGCGCTCGAGCACCGCGCGTGCTCGCCTCGGGCGACAGGTCGAGGCGGCGCAGGAACTGGGCGTTGACCGCCACGACGATGGTCGACAGCGACATCAGGATCGCTCCGACGGCCATGGGCAGCACGAACCCGATGGGCGCGAGCACGCCCGCGGCGAGCGGCACCGAGATGAGGTTGTAGCCCGCGGCCCACCAGAGGTTCTGCTTCATCTTGCGGTAGCTCGCGCGCGACAGCTCGATGACCGAGAGCACCGAGCGCGGGTCGTCGCTCGCGAGGATCACGCCGGCGGAGGCGATGGCGACATCCGTTCCGGCACCGATCGCGATGCCGACGTCGGCCTGCGCGAGGGCGGGCGCGTCGTTGACGCCGTCGCCGACCATCGCGACGTGGTGCCCCTCGTGCTGCAGCTCGGCGACCTTGGCGGCCTTGTCTTCAGGGCGCACGCCGGCGAAGACGCGGTCGATGCCGAGGTCTGCGGCGACCGACTGCGCGACGGCCTCGGCGTCGCCCGTGATCATGACGACCTGCACGCCGAGGCGGTGCAGCGCGTCGACGGCCTCGCGGGACTCGGGCCGCACCTCGTCGGCCAGGGCGAGCGCGCCGATGACCTCGCCGTCGGCGAGCACGTGCAGGATGATCGCGCCGTGCTCGCGCCAGTCGGATGCCGCGGCGAGCTCGTGCTGCGCATGGCGCGCGAGCATGCCCGGTCCGCCGACGGCGATCGAGACCCTGTCGACCGTCGCCGTGACGCCCTCGGCCGCGGAGGCCGTGAACCCGCTCGCGCGCGGAACGACGAGCTCGCGCGCGGCGGCCGCCTGCACGATCGCCTTCGCGAGCGGGTGCTCGCTGTCCTGCTCGGCCGCAGCGGCGAGGGCCAGCACCTCGGCCTCGGTGCGCGGTGCGACGGGGGCGACGTGCGTGACGGTCGGCTCGCCCTTGGTCAGTGTGCCGGTCTTGTCGAACAGCACGGCCGAGACCGTGCGCATGCTCTCGAGCGCCAGGCGGTCCTTCACGAGCACGCCGCCCTTGGCCGCGCGCTCGGTCGCGATCGCCACGACCAGCGGGATCGCGAGACCGAGTGCGTGGGGGCACGCGATCACGAGCACCGTGATGGTGCGGATGACGGCGTCGTCGGGCTGCCCGAGGAGGGTCCAGGCGATCGCGGTCAGCACGGCGGCGCCGAGCGCGAACCAGAACAGCCAGCCCGCGGCCGTGTCGGCGAGGCGCTGTGCACGGGACGTCGAGTTCTGCGCCTCGGCGACGAGGCGCTGGATGCCGGCGAGGGCCGTGTCGTCGCCGACCGCCGAGATGCGCACCCGGATCGCCGTGTCGGTGGCGACCGTTCCGGCGACGACCTGGTCGCCGGGGCCGCGGCTGACCGCTCGGGACTCCCCGGTGATCATCGACTCGTCGACGTCGGCGGTGCCCTCGGCGACCACGCCGTCGGCGGGAACCCGGCCGCCCGGGCGCACGATCACGAGGTCGCCGACGACGAGGTCGGACGGCGCGACCGCGACCACGGCGTCGCCCTCGATGCGCTCGGCCTCGTCGGGCAGCAGCGCGGCGAGCGACTCGAGCGCCGACGAGGTCTGGGCGAGCGAGCGCATCTCGATCCAGTGGCCGAGCAGCATGATGACGATGAGGAGCGCGAGCTCCCACCAGAAGTCGAGCTCGTGATGCAGGATGCCGAGGCTCGCGCCCCACGACGCGAGGAACGCGACCGTGATGGCCAGCGCGATGAGCAGCATCATGCCGGGCTTTCGGGCCTTGAGCTCTGAGACCGCTCCGGTGAGGAACGGGCGTCCGCCCCAGACGTACATGACCGTGCCGAGCACGGGAGAGATCCACGCCACCCACGCGGCATCCGGCAGTGGATAGCCGATGATCGACGCGAACATGCCGCTGAAGCCGATGACGGGCATCGCGACCGCGAGCATGATCCAGAACAGGCGGCGGAACTGGCCGACGTGGTCGCCGTGGCCTGCATGGCCGCCGCCGCCGTGGCCGGCGTGCATGTCATGCCCTGCGTGGTCGGCGTGGGCCGTGTGCTCCGCGTGCATGTCGTGCCCGGCGTGCATCTCGTGCCCGTCATGCCCCCCGTGCGCATCGTGTTCCGGATGCCCCATGGGGGCCGTCATCGTGTGCTCGGCGTGGTCGTGCTCGTGTTCGCGGCGCTCGTCCATGTCTCCAAGGTATACCCCTAGGGGGTATCGTGCAAGCGATTCGGGCAGGCCGACGGCCTGTCGGTGTTTTGAGTAATTCAAAATACCGAGTACGGTCGAAGACATGGAGACCACGCTCGACTCGGCATTGCGCAGTGCCGGGCTGAAGGCGACCGCAGGCCGGGTCGCCGTCCTCGAGGCGCTGGACTCCATGGCGCACTCGAACGCCGAGCAGGTGCTGCGGGCGATATCCCGCGACCTGCCGACGACGTCGATCCAGTCGGTGCACAACATCCTCGCCGACCTGACCGCGGCGGGCCTGATCCGCCGCATCGAGCCGGCCGGCTCCGCGGCGCTCTACGAGCGTCGCATCGACGACAATCACCACCACGTCGTCTGCTCCCGGTGCGGGGCCGTCGCCGACGTGGACTGCGTCGTCGGCCACGCACCGTGCCTCACGCCCTCGACCGCGTCCGGATTCGCGATCCAGACGGCCGAGGTCACGTTCTGGGGCCTGTGCCCCGACTGCCAGGCGACCGCCGCCGAGTAAGCGCATCGCACCACGCCGCCCGCCCGGGCGGTCCGTTCGTCGCGCCCCGAGAACGGATGCCGCGGCATCCGTTCGCGACACCGTCACGGGGCGCGATCTCCCTACCGAACAAAGGAGCACCATGCACGAGCACCACACGACCACCCAGACCGGAACCCCGGTCGGCAGCGACGCCCACTCGCTGACCGCCGGCCGCGACGGCGCAACGGCGCTGCACGACCGCTACCTCGTCGAGAAGCTCGCGCAGTTCAATCGCGAGCGCATCCCGGAGCGCATCGTGCACGCCAAGGGCGGCGGCGCGTTCGGCGAGTTCACCGTGACCGAGGACGTCTCGGCCTACACCCGTGCCGCCGTGTTCCAGCCGGGCGCGGTCAGCGAGACGCTGCTGCGCTTCTCGTCGGTCGCCGGCGAGATGGGCTCGCCCGACACGTGGCGCGACGTGCGCGGCTTCGCGCTCAAGCTCTACACGACCGAGGGCAACCTCGACATCGTCGGCAACAACACCCCGGTGTTCTTCATCCGCGACGCGATCAAGTTCCCCGACTTCATCCACTCGCAGAAGCGCCTTCCGGGCTCGGGCCTCCGCGACGCCGACATGCAGTGGGACTTCTGGACCCTCTCGCCCGAGTCGGCCCACCAGGTCACCTACCTCATGGGCGACCGCGGCCTGCCGAAGTCGTGGCGCCACGTCAACGGCTACGGCTCGCACACGTACCAGTGGATCAACGCCGAGGGCGAGCGCTTCTGGGTGAAGTACCACTTCGTCGCGCGCCAGGGCGTCGAGAACATCGACGGCATCGAGGCCGAGGCCATCGCGGGCGCCGACGCCGACTACTACCGTCGCGACCTCTACGAGGCGATCGAGCGCGGCAAGCACCCGACGTGGGACGTCAAGGTGCAGGTCATGCCCTACGCCGACGCCGCGGGCTATCGGTTCAACCCGTTCGACCTCACGAAGGTGTGGCCGCACGCGGACTACCCGCTCATCCCGGTCGGGCACTTCACGCTGAACCGCAACCCGCAGAACCACTTCGCCGAGATCGAGCAGGCCGCGTTCTCGCCCGCGAACCAGGTGCCAGGCACCGACATCAGTCCCGACAAGATGCTGATGGCGCGCGTGTTCAGCTACCCCGACGCGCAGCGCTACCGCGTGGGAACGAACTACAACCAGATCCCGGTCAACGCCCCGCACGCGGCGCCCGTGCACAACTACTCGCAGGACGGCGCGCAGCGTCACCACTTCAACGCGCCCGGCGCCCCGGTGTACGCGCCGAACAGCTTCGGCGGCCCGGTCGCCGACCCGGCGCGTGCCGGCGAGGGCTCGTGGGAGTCCGACGGCGAGCTCGTGCGCGCCGCCGCGACCCTGCACGCAGAAGACGACGACTTCGGCCAGGCGGGCGCCCTCTACCGCGAGGTCTTCGACGATGCCGCCCGCGAGCGGTTCCTCGACACCATCACGGGGGCTGTCGGCGGCGTGCAGCGCGACGACATCCGCGAGCGCGCGATCCAGTACTGGACGAACGTCGACGCCGACCTCGGTGCGGCGCTCCGCATTGCCCTCACGACAGGGGCCGAGACGCCCGAGGCCGCGGTCGAGCCGGTCGGCACCGCGAGCTAGGCGATCGTCACTGCAGGGTGTGGATGTCGCGAATCCGCGCCCTGCGGTCGGCGCTCGCCCAGGATGGCGGCCGCTCGCAAGCCGGGCATCGGCCGCCGTGGTTGTCGGACGGCACGCGTCTCGAGGGAAGTCCCGCACCGCCGCATCACGATCGCCCGCCCGACGGGCTGCTCACAGACCCCAATAGTTCGCGGTCGATGAGCCGTACTCGTTGCTGGCGACCACCACGATCGAGACGAACGGACGTTGTTCCACTCCAGTGGGGCACGTGCGCGGAATCCTGACGGTCCCCGCAGATGCCCCGCCCGTCACGATCTGAGTGAAACCGGCCGTCGCCAGCGACGGATCGGGCGACAACGCGTAGGAGATGTCGACGGTATTGCCCTCCCGTGCCTGCCACTCGAAGTCGATGTGGATGACCTGCCCGGGCGCGACGTCGTCGCAACTCTCGAGCTCCCACGGGTTCATGCCGAGGACGCCCGGATCGAGGGCTCCGTTCGGTTGCCAGGTGGTCGGCTCATCGCCCGAGCCGCCCTCGGGCGCGCCGTCGGCCGCACTCCGCTCGTCCGCCTCGGCCGCACTCCGTTCCGCCGCCGCCGCCGCCGCGGCGTCTGCAGCAGCTTGGCCGGCAGCCTGCGAGGCGACGACGGCGTCCGACGCTTCCTTCACGCGGGTCAGCACGACCCGAGCGTCGAAGGATGCGTCCATCGCAGCGACCGCTGCCATGAGTTCGTCCTTCGACGCAGGGTCGGCGAGGGGGCTCGCGCTGAGCAGCGCCTCCGCTTGGCGCGCGGCACTCGAGACGAGCTGCTCCATCGCGGTGACGAGTGCCTTCATCGCGGACGTCATCTCCTCGACTCCCCCGCTCGCGATGGCGAGGGAGAGGTCCACTCGTGCGGTCTCGAAGGCTGCAGCTGCATCCGGGCTCACCGCGTTCCCGAGTGACGCACTGAATCCGGCCCAGTCGGCATTGACCTCGGCCGCGGATTCCTTGGTCTCACCGAGCACTTTCGCGGCCTCGGCGGCCAGCCTCAGCTCAGCTGCGGCCTCGGTCTCGGCGAGTTCGCGGGCGAGCCTCCGGTCGTTCTGGTCGACTGCCGCAGCGGCAACCGGCACGGCGACGGCGCCGAGCACGATGACGGCTGCGGACACCAAGGATGTGACCTTGGCCCAGGTCGGCAACCGGCCGAACGTCGTGGCGAGCGTCACGCGAACGACGATTCGGAGGATTTTCGACTCATGGGGACCAAGCATGGCATCTGCGGCGAAGCACACGTAGCCCCGACCGACTCCTGAACGCGCACGCTCCTGGGTGCGGGGAGGTTGTGGGTTCGAGCCCCGCTGCGCCGAGGACTCGTTCGAGATGTCACGACGCCGCGGAGGCCGTCGTCCTTCACGGTGGGGCCCGCATCGGGTGGGCTCCACAGTGAAAGGACCGCAGCATGACCAGCACCGTCGCGACCCCCGTCGCCGCCCTCGACCAGCTCAACCTCGCGTTCGCCGAACGCTTCAACGCCCGCGACCTCGACGGCCTCATGGCGCTCAACGCGCCCGACGTCGTCTTCGTGCCCGCGCCGGGTCAGCCCGTGCAGGGCGAGTCCGCCGTGCGCGGCGCGCTCGAGCAGTTCCTCGGCCTCGCCCTGCCGATCACGATGACGGTCCGCCACGTCTTCCGGAGCGGTGACACCGGACTCGCGATCGCGGACTGGAGCATCACGGGCACCGCGCCCGACGGCTCCGACGTCGCGCTCGCCGGAACGACGGCCGACGTCGCGGTGTTCGACGAGCAGCACGGCTGGCGCTACGCGGTCGACAACCCCTTCGGCACCGCCTGAGCGGTCAGCCGACGGATGCCGCGGACATCCCCGATTCGCGGCATCCGGCCAGCGCCTTGCGCGCACGCGCGATGCGCTGCCTCGCGGTGTCGATGCTGATGCCGAGCCGCTCGGCGATCTCGGCGGCCGGCATCTCGTCGGCGACGCTCATGAGCAGGGGGCGGCGGAGTGACTCCGGCAGGGCGTTGATGGCCTGCACTGCCGCGTCGAGGATCACCCGCGTCTCGACGCTCTGCGACACGTTCACCGGGTCGGCGACCTCTGCGCCGGCCTCGAGGGCGATGCTCGGGCGTCGCATGCGCTGCCTCGCGAGGTCGATCGCCGCGTTGCGGGCGATGGTGTCGAGCCACGAGCACATCTTGCCGGTCTCGTCAGGCGCGTGCAGGCGCTCGATCGACCGCCACGCGCGCAGCAGCACGGTCTGCGCGACGTCGTCGGCGTCGTCGAGCGGCACGCCGAGCGAGATGCTGCGCCGTCGCAGGCGCTGGGGGTCGCCCGCGATCATCGCGACGAGCGAGGCGCGTCGGCCGTCGTCGACCGGGCCGTCGACGTGCGTGCCGTCGACGTGCGTGCCGTCGACGTGCGAGCCGTCGACGACCGGGGCGTCGACCTGCGGGTTCGCCGTGCGCTGGGCGGGGGAGTGCGGCATCCGATCAGGATATGCTGCGGCGTTCGACGGGGGAATCGCGGCTTCGTCGCCCCGAGTCCGGCGTCACCGTAAACTGCGACGGTGGCGAGCAGACTGAGCGATGTGGCGCGGAAGGCGGGCACGAGCCCCGCGACCGTGAGCCGCGTGTTGAACGATCGGCCCGGAGTGTCCGAGGCGAAGCGGCAGGCCGTGCTCACCGCGCTCGACGTGCTCGGATACGAGCGCCCCTCCAGCCTGCGGGGCGACCGACCCCGGTTCGTGGGACTGGTGATGCCCGAGCTGCAGAACCCGATCTTCCCGGCGCTCGCCGAGCTCATCGGCGGCACGCTCACGCAGAACGGGTTCAGCCCGCTGCTGAACACGCAGAACACGGGCGGCATGACCGACTCGGACTTCGTCGAGCTGCTGCTCGAGCAGCAGGTCAGCGGGGTCATCTACCTCGCGGGCGTGAACCCCGACGGCGCGGCGGCGCGGCCGCACTTCATCCGCCTGCAGGAATCCGGGCTCCCGACCGTCGTGATCAACGGCACGGTCGACGCGCTCCCGTTCCCGACGGTGTCCACCGACGACGTCGCGGCGGCCGAGCAGGCCGTGACGCACCTGCACCAGCTGGGCCATCGCCGCATCGGGCTGCTCATGGGCGGCCGCGGCCACCTGCCGTCGCAGCGCAAGGTGTTCGGCGCGCAGCGCAAGCTCGCCGAGCTCGACTGCGAGGTCGACGACGCGCTCGTCGTGCGGGGCATGTACTCGATCGAGGCGGGCCAGGCCGGTGCGGCGAAGCTGCTCGGCGTGGGCGCGACGGCGATCGTCTGCGCCTCCGACATGCTCGCCCTCGGCGCGATCTGGGCCGCACGGCGCGCCGGGCTCAGGGTGCCAGAAGACGTCTCGGTCGTGGGCTACGACGATTCGCAGCTCATGAGCTTCATCGATCCGCCGCTGACGACCGTGCGGCAGCCGATCGATGCGATGGGGCGCGCGGCGTTCGACCTGCTGATGGCGCAGATCGAGGGCACCGACGAGCCCGTCGGCGAGCTGCTGTTCGAGCCCGAGTTCGTGCTCCGCAGCTCCACTGGGCCCGTGCGCGCCTGATTCTGCGAGGCGGTCGCCGCGACATCCGGCAGCCGGCATCGGCATCCCGAATCGCCATCCGACATCCGGCATCCGGTCGGGTGCCGCGCGACGCTTCTGCGCGCGCGTTCGAGGCTGATCGCTGGAACAAGCGAATGACGCCAATGGAATCTTGTGCAGAATGAGTGAAATTCCTTTCCAAATCTCGAGAACGCCGCTATCGTGAGATCACTCAGTCCCGCTGACCCCCGGCGGGTGACGAACTCGAAGAGGAGTGGATGATGCGAAGGAGCATCACGATCATCGGCGCGGTCGGCGTCGTGCTGGCGCTCGCCGGCTGCGCGGCCGGCTCGGGCGGCACCACGAGCGCGCCGGAAGAAGACCAGACCCTGACCCTGTGGGTCGATCCCAACCGCGCGGTCGAGATGAAGCCGCTGGTGGCCGACTTCAAGGAGAAGAGGGGCGTCACGGTCGAGCTCGTCGAGAAGGCGGTCGACAAGATCGGGCCCGACTTCGTGGCCCAGGTGCCGACCGGCGAGGGCCCAGACATGATCATCTCGGCGCACGACGGGCTCGGCGAATGGATCAAGAACGGTGTCGTCGCACCCATCGAGCTCGGTGACGTCGTCGACGACTTCGTGCCGGTCGCCACGGCCGCCATGGCGTACGACGGCCAGTACTACGGCGTGCCGCTCGCGATCGAGAACGTCGCGCTCGTGCGCAACAACGCCCTCCTCAAGGAGACCAAGGCGACGACCTTCGACGAGCTGATCGCCGAGGGCCGCACCGCCGGCACGGAGTTCCCGGTGCTCATCCAGCAGGGCGAGTCCTCCGACCCGTACCACATGTACCCCCTGCAGACCTCGTTCGGGGCGCCGGTCTTCAAGCAGAACCCCGATGGCTCGTACACCGACGAACTGGCGATGGGCGGTGACGAGGGGCACGCCTTCGCGAGCTACATCGCGAAGCTCGGCCAGGAGGGCGTGCTCGACATCGCCGTCGACGGCGCGATCGCCGGCCAGGCGTTCGGCGACGGCAAGTCGCCGTACATCATCACCGGCCCGTGGGGCATCCCGGGCATGGAGGAGGCCGGCATCGACTTCACCGTGCTGCCGGTTCCGAGCGCAGGCGGCGAGCCCGCCCAGCCGTTCGTCGGCGTCTCGGGCATCTTCATCTCGTCGAAGTCGAAGAACCCCGTGCTCGCCAACGAGTTCGTCGTGAACTACATGGCGACCGAGGAGGCGCAGGACCTGCTGTACGACTCGAGCAAGCGCAGCCCCGCGCTCATCGCCTCGGCCGACAAGGTCACCGACCCGGTGATCGCCGGCTTCAACGCCGCGGGCGCCGAGGGCGCGCCGATGCCCGCGATCCCCGAGATGAGTGCCGTGTGGGGCTTCTGGGGCACCGCCGAGGCTCAGATCATCGACGGCCAGGTCGACCCGATCACCGGGTGGGACACGATGGTCGCCAACATCCAGGACGCCATCGACAAGGGCTGATCGCGCGACGCCGCCTCCGTGTGCTCACGCGTACGGAGGCGGCGTCTCCGCCGGGAACCGGATGGGGCAGATCTCGCACCCGACCGGCGACGCCGTCACGACATCACCCGCTCGAACCGCACCGAGGATCGCATGACCATCTCACCTCCATCCGCGCGCCCGGCCGAGACGCCGGCGCCCACCGAGCCCGGTGCCGGCACGCCGGCTCCGCGTCGACGCCTCGACTTCGGCGGCCCTCGACGCTCCACCGGCTTCTGGGTCAAGCTCGTGCTGGTCGCCGTCGCGAACGCGTTCGGGCTCTCCGGCATCCTGTCGGCGTGGGCGGTCGGGCAGTGGGCGATCCTGATCTTCCTCGTCGTCACCCTCGCGTTCGTCGACTGGGCCTACATGTCCCGACGGGCGGTCGCGGCGAAGTACCTCGTGCCCGGCCTGATCTTCCTCGTCGCCTACCAGATCTTCGCGATGGCCTACACGGGCTACGTCGCGTTCACCAACTACGGCGACGGGCACAACTCGACGAAGCAGGATGCGATCGAGCAGATCTCGGCGCAGAACGAGGTGCGCCTCGACGGGTCGCCGACCTTCCCGCTCACGGTGCTCGCGCAGGGCGACGTGCTCGGCTTCGCGGTGGTCGACGGCGGCCGCGTCGAGGTCGGGTCGGCCGACCGGCCGCTCGAGCCCGTCGACGACGCGACCGTCGAAGGCGGCCGGGTCACCGCGGTCCCGGGATGGGACGCGCTCACCTTCCTCGACGTCGCCGACCGGCAGGCGGAGGTCGTCGCGCTGCGCGTTCCCATGTCGGACGACCCGGCCGACGGGTCGGTGCGAACCCAAGACGGCTCGTCCGGGTTCGTCGCGGTGCCCGTGCTGCAGTACGACGCCGAGACCGACACGTTCGTGAACACCGACGACGGCACGGTCTACCACGCCAGCGAGACCGGCAACTTCGTCTCCGACGACGGCACCGAGCTCACCCCGGGCTGGCGCGTGGGCGTCGGATTCGCCAACTTCACGTCGATGGTCACCGACCCGCGCATGGTCGGCCCCTTCGCCGAGATCTTCACCTGGACGTTCGTGTTCGCGCTGGTGTCGGTCGTGTTGACCTTCGGGCTCGGCATCTTCCTCGCGATCGCGTTCAACGACCCGCGGCTGAAGGGCCGCAAGGTGATCCGCTCGCTGCTGATCCTCCCCTACGCCTTCCCGGGCTTCCTCTCGGCACTGGTCTGGGCGGGCATGCTGAACGACCGGTTCGGATACATCAACGTCGTGCTGCTCGGCGGCGCGGACATCCCGTGGCTCACCGACGCCGTCATGGCGAAGGTCTCGGTGATCCTGGTCAACCTGTGGCTCGGGTTCCCGTACATGTTCCTGATCTGCACGGGTGCCCTGCAGGCGATCGACGCCGACACGATCGATGCGGCGCGCATCGACGGCGCCGGACGGTTCCAGATCTTCCGCTTCCTCACGCTGCCGTTCGTGATGGTCTCGGTGGCGCCGCTGCTGATCTCGTCGTTCGCGTTCAATTTCAACAACTTCGCCCTGATCTACATGCTGACGGGCGGTGGGCCGAACTTCGTCGGCACGCCGTACGTGGTCGGGCACACCGACATCCTGATCTCGATGGTGTACTCGGTCGCCTTCGAGAGCGGCAGCAAGCAGTACGGCGTCGCGAGTGCGCTGTCGCTGCTGATCTTCATCCTGGTCGGCCTGATCTCGTGGCTCGGCTTCCGTCGCACGCGCCGTCTCGAGGAGATCTGACATGGCACACGTCACGACAGCGGATGTCACGGGCATCACCACCGCGGATGCCACGCGCTCCTCGCCGGGCGCCGCGGCGATCGAACCCGGCGGTCGCCGCCTGAGCGGTGCGCGGTGGTGGTCGGAGATCGGATGGCGCTACGTGGTCGCCGCCGTGATGATCGTCGTCTGCGTGTTCCCGCTGCTCTACGCCCTGTCGGCCGCGCTGAATCCGGCCGGCACGCTCACGGGGTCGTACGACCTGTTCCGCGTGGTGTCCGCCGAGAACTTCGCCGCGCTGTGGGACACCCCGTTCTGGCTGTGGATGAAGAACTCGATCATCGTCGCGTCGCTGACGGCGGTCGGCACGGTGCTGATGGGCGCCGCCGCAGCCTACGCGTTCTCGCGATTCCGCTTCGCTGGGCGCAGGGCCGGCCTCACGACGCTGCTGCTCCTGCAGATGTTCCCGCAGATGCTGGCGTTCGTCGCGATCTTCCTGGTGCTGCTCGCGGTCGGCGACGTGTTCCCGGCGCTCGGGCTGAACTCGCATCTCGGCCTCGTCTGCGTGTACCTCGGCGGCGCGCTCGGCGTGAACACCTTCCTCATGTACGGGTTCTTCAACACGGTGCCCCGCGAACTCGACGAGGCGGCCAAGATCGACGGCGCGAGCCACGCGCAGATCTTCTGGCGCATCATCATGCGCCTGGTGACGCCGATCCTCACGGTCGTCGGGCTGCTGTCGTTCATCGGCACGTACAGCGACTTCATCATCGCCCGGGTCGTGCTGCAGCGCTCGGAGCAGTTCACCCTCGCGATCGGGCTCTACAACTGGGGCTCCGACGAGCGCAACGCCCCGTGGGGCCTGTTCGCCGCGGGCGCGGTGCTCGCGGCGATCCCGGTCGTGCTGCTGTTCCTCGCGCTGCAGCGCTACATCGTCTCCGGGCTCACCGCCGGGTCGACGAAGGGCTGAGCCAGGCCCGCCGCATCCGTCACCAGACAGACCAGAAGACCCGACCAGACCCGCACCGTCGCCGAAACGTCGTCGTTCGGCATCCGACCTCCCAGACGTCTGCTTCGCCGACCGCGAAACCTCCCGAGAAAGGCCCCGACTTGACCATCACCACCGCCACAACGCTGCGCACCGCCCGACCGGAGTCCGTGATCGAGGGCGAGCACTACCGATTCACGGTGCTCACCGAGCGCCTCATCCGCATCGAGTGGAGCGACTCGGGCGCCTTCGTCGACGGGCAGACGGCCGTGGTCGTCGACCGCGAGTTCCCGCCCGCCGACTTCACCGCGACCCGCAGCGACGACGGAGGCCTCGTCATACGCACGCGGTACCTCGAACTGCAGTACGACGGTCGCGAGTTCTCGTCGTCGGGGCTGTCGATCTCGCTGCACGCCGCTCCCGACATCCACTACTCCACGTGGCGGTACGGCGAGCAGATCCCGCGGCTGTACGAGACGAGGGGCAACCTCGGCGGCACGGCGCGAACGCTCGACGAGGTCGACGGCGACTGCCCGCTGGAGCCCGGCATCCTGTCGACCTACGGGTTCGAGGCACTCGACGACTCGGGCTCGGTGCTGATCGGCGACGACGGATGGCCGCGCGCACGCCCGGCGGGCGGCTGCGACCTCTACGTGTTCGCCCACGGCCGCGACTACCAGGGCGCGCTCGACGACTACTTCCGCCTCACGGGGGCACCGGCGCTCGTGCCCCGCTACGCGCTCGGCAACTGGTGGAGCCGGTACTGGCCGTACTCCGCTGGCGAGTTCCTCGAGCTCATGGACGGCTTCGCCGCGGAACGCCAGCCGTTCTCGGTCGCCGTGCTCGACATGGACTGGCACCTCGTCGACGTCGATCCCGCGATCGGCACCGGATGGACGGGGTACACGTGGAACCCCGAGCTGTTCCCCGACCCGGCCGCGTTCCTCGCCGAACTGCACCGACGCGGACTCGCGGTCACCCTGAACGTGCACCCGGCCGACGGCATCCGTCGCCACGAGGCGAGCTATCCCGCCGTCGCCCGGGCGCTCGGCGTCGACCCCGAGTCGGGCGACGGCATCGTCTTCGACATCGGCTCGCGCGAGTTCGTCGAGGCGTACCTCACCGAGGTGCACCATCCGATCGAGGAGCAGGGCGTCGACTTCTGGTGGCTCGACTGGCAGTCGGGCGGCGTCTCGCGCATCGACGGGCTCGACCCGCTGTGGATGCTCAACCACGTGCACGTCACCGACCTGCAGGAGTCCGGCAAGCGCGCCGTGACCCTGTCGCGGTACGCCGGGCCCGGGAGCCACCGCTACCCGGTCGGGTTCTCGGGCGACACCCACGCGACCTGGGCGTCGCTCGACTTCCAGCCCTACTTCACGAGCACCGCGGCCAACATCGGCTACTTCTGGTGGAGCCACGACATCGGCGGCCACATGCGGGGCCGCACCGATCCCGAGCTGACGCTGCGGTGGATGCAGTTCGGCGTGCTGTCGCCCGTGAACCGCCTGCACTCCTCGGCGAGCCCGTTCGGCTCGAAGGAGCCGAACCTGCTCGGCACCGAGCTCGGCGGCATCGCGGCCCGCTACCTGCGCCTGCGCCACGCGCTCGTGCCCTACCTCTACACGGCGGCGCACCGGGCGCACGCCGACGGCGTTCCCGTCGTGAGGCCGATGTACCACGCGCATCCGTACACCGACGAGGCGTACCTGCATCGCAACGTCTACCTGCTAGGCCCCGACCTGCTCGTCGCCCCCATCACCACCCCCGTCGACGGGGAGGCGCAGGTCGCGGCCACCGCCGTGTGGCTGCCCGAGGGCGAGTGGACCGACCTGTTCAGCGGGCGACGCTACCGCGGCGGACGCACGACGACCGTGCACCGCGGCCTCGACGAGTACCCCGTGCTGGTGCGCGCCGGTGCCGTGCTGCCGCTCGCCATGGACGCGATGGCCCCGGTCGACGAGAACCCGGCGCGCCTCGCGCTGCGGGTGTTCGAGGGAACGTCGACCTCCACGATCGTCGAGGACGACGGAAGCGCGCGCCCCCGGCCATGGACCACCGAGGCCACGCAGACGACGACCCGTCGCGACGACGGCGGCAGCGACATCCGGCTCGTGCTCGCGAGCGAGGCCGACGTGCCCGCGCGCAGGCTCGAGGCGCTCGCGTTCGACCTCGTGGGCATCGCGTCGATCGAGGGCGCCGTGCTATTCGTCGACGGCGTCGAACGGCCGATCACGCAGGTCGAGCATGCGACGGATGACGCGGCCGACCTCTCGGCTGCGCTGCGCCTCGAGGCGCACGGCGTCGACCTGCACGCTGCCGTCGAGCTGCGGGTCACGGGCGCCCGCCGCCGGGTTCGTTCCGCGAGCCGCGATGCATTCGGGCTGCTGCAACGTGCCCGGATCGACCTCGACCTGAAGGACCGCGCACTCGCGACCATCGAGCGGGCGCAGGGCATCGCGCTCGCCGACGAGCTGGCGGGCATCGGCCTGCCGCCCGTGCTGCTCGGCGCGCTCCTCGAGGTCTTCGCCACGGCGGAGGCCTGACGGCACCGCCAACCTCCCCGCGCCGCCCACCGGCACCGCCTACCCGCACCGCCCACCCACCGGCACCACCCATCGGCACCACGAACGCACCATCGATCGAAGGAGATCCTGATGTCGCACCGAACCCGCAACACCCTGATCGGGGTGACCGTCGGCGGCGTGATCGCCGCGGGCCTCGCCCTCGCACCGCCGGCGTTCGCCGCCGACCTGCCGCACGAGTACGAGGCCGAAGCGGCTGCGCTGTCGGGCGGGGCGGGCGTGAACGCGAACCACCTCGGCTACTCGGGCTCCGGATTCGTCGACGGGTTCGTGCTCGACAATCGGGGCACGGCCTCGGTGACGTTCAGTGTCGACGTACCGGCGGCGGGCGAGTACGGGCTCAACCTGCGATACGCCAACGGCCTCGGCACCGACATGACCCTGTCGCAGGTGATCGGCGACGAGGACCGGCAGATCGTGCTGCCGTCGGCCGCGGGCGCCTCCTGGAGCCGGTGGTTCGTGCACCAGGAGACCGTCGAGCTCGAGGCGGGCGTGCAGGACGTGACGTTCCGCTTCGACGACGACGACACCGGCAACGTGAACCTCGACGCGATCGCGCTCACGGCCGTCGGCGATGTGTCGACGCCCGGCGGCGGGGCGACGGACCCGGGCGAGATCCCCGGTTCCGGGCCCGACACCCGGTGGGACGATGTCGCGAACGCGCTCGCCGTGGTGCCGGCGCCGAAGCGCACGCAGGCGTACGAGGCCGAGGACGCGTTCTTCGCGAACGGCGCGACCGCCGTGGAGCGGGCCGGCCGAACCGGCGTCGACCTGACGGCGCCCCGCGCGCGGCTGGCGGTCTCGACGTTCGCCACGACCGCCCGCGCCCAGAAGGTGTCGATCCGCTACGTCAACGCCACGGCCGCGCCCGTTCGGGTGGTCGTCGGCGTCGACGGGGCGCCCGTCGGGACGATCGAGCTGGCACCCGCGCAGGACTGGCGCGAGGTCGCCGTCTCACTGCCGCTGCGCACCGGCCTCGGCACGTTCGAACTGCGGCGCACCGCCGCCGAACACGACGGGTCGGTCGTCGTCGACTCGATCGGGGTCGAGCACGCCGACCAGCCGGCGGCACGCGGAGCGACGACCGGCACGGTCGTCTACGAGGCCGAGCACGGCCGCACCACGGGCGAGATCCTCGCCCCGAGCCGCACGTTCCGCGACCTCGCCGCCGAGGCATCCGGTCGACAGGCGGTCACGCTGACCGAGACGAAGGACGCGGTCGAGTGGGTGCTGACCGAGTCCGCCGACGCACTGGTGCTGCGAGCCTCGATCCCCGACAGCGCCGACGGCACCGGCCAATCCGGCACACTGGCGCTGTACGCGGGCAAGCGGAAGATCGCCGACGTGCCCGTCTCGAGCACCTATTCATGGGTGTACGGCGGCTATCCCTACGGCAACGACCCGTCACAGGGCGGCGCCCAGCGGTTCTTCGACGACTCGCGCGCGACGTTCGCGAAGCTGCCGGCGGGCACCGTGCTGCGGCTGCAGAAGGACGCGGCATCCGGAGCGCTGCCCTACACGGTCGACCTCGTCGAGACCGAGATGCGGGCGAAGCCCCTCGCGGCTCCCGCCGGGTCGCTCGACGTGACCGCGTTCGGTGCGACGCCCGACGACGGCACCGACGACACCGCGGCGATCCAGGCGGCAGTCGATGCCGCGAGCGAGGCGGGTGTCGGCGTCTGGGTGCCCAGCGGGCGATTCACCCTCACCGAGGCGGTCAGGCTCGTGGATGTCTCGATCACCGGGGCCGGCCCCTGGTACTCGGTGCTCGCGGGCCGCGACGGCAAGGGCGGCCTGTACGCGATGGGCACCGGCGTCACGATCACCGACCTCATGATCGACGGCGATGTGCGATACCGCGACGACCGGCTCTTCGACACCGGCATCGAAGGCAACTTCGGCCAGGGATCGCTCATCCAGAACGTCTGGATCTCGCACACCAAGACCGGGTTCTGGGCCACCGCGGGCACCGACGGGTTGTACGCGGTCGGGCTGCGCGTCAGCGACACGTTCGCCGACGGCGTGCACCTCGACGGCGGCGTGGTCGACACGCGCGTCGAGCACGCGAGCGTGCGCAGCACGGGCGACGACGGCATGGCGATGTGGTCGTCGGGCGGCGCGGTCGTGCGCGGCACGTTCGCGCACAGCACCGTGCAGAGCCCGCTGCTCGGCAACGGCGCGGCCGTCTACGGCGGCGACTCCAACCGCATCGTCGACTCGGTCATCGCCGACACCCTCACCGCACCGGCCGGCATCGCCGTCAGCACGCGGTTCAACCCGGTGCCGTTCTCGGGCACGACGATCGTGTCGGGCAACGACATCTTCCGCAGCGGCGGATGGGAGCCGAACTGGAACACCTCGTTCGGCGGCATCTGGGTGTTCGCCGACACGAGCCACATCACGACGCCCGTGCTCATCGAGCACACGCGCATCATCGACTCGACCTACGAGGGCCTGCTCGTCAGCGGCAGCCACTGGGTCAACGACCTGCGCGTCAGCGACGTCACGATCGAGGGCACCGGCTCGTACGCCGTCGCGGCGCGGGTCGGCGGCGACCACCGGTTCCGCGACGTCCGCGTCTCTGGGGTGACCGAGCCCGCCGACGGCCGCAACCACCTCTGGGGCACCTTCATCGACGAGGGCGGCAACACCGGGCTGCTCGCCGCCGCGACGGCGACGTGCGCGGTGACGCAGCGCGCCACCCCCATCGTGCTCGGCGGGTACGCCTCGACCGTCACGCTGCGGAACACCGGCACAGCCGACCTCGCGCTGGGCCGGCTCGCCTGGCATGCGGGCAGCGGCGAGGCGGCCCTGCTCGCGACCAGCGGCACGCTGACGCAGAACGGTTCGCGAATCGAAATCGACCTGGGCGACAGCGTGCTGAAGCCCGGGAAGAGCCGCACGATCGTGGTCGCCGGCACGGCGAACGCGAAGACCGTCGCGAAGCCCGACGCCTTCACGCTCGACGGTCTGCGTTGCGCGACGCCGTGATCGATCCGCAACGCATGACGGGGCTCGCCCGAGCGATCGGGCGAGCCCTGTTCGGAACCTGGCGCTTCTGGCCGCGTCGCTCAGGCCGTGCGCAGGATCGACGTCATCCTCTTGCCGCGCGCGACCTCGTCGACGAGCTTGTCCATGTAGCGGATCTGCTGCATGAGCGGGTCTTCGATCTCCTCGACGCGCATGCCGCAGATGAGCCCGGTGATGAGCGAGGTGTTCGGGTTCATCTCGGGCGCCTCGGCGAAGAACGTGCGCAGGTCGGTGCCGTCGGACTTCACGCGCTCGAGCCCGGCCTCGTCGTATCCGGTGAGCCAGGTGATGACCTGATCGACCTCGTCGGCGGTGTGGCCCTTGCGCTCGACCTTCGTGACGTAGAGCGGGTAGAGGCTCGCGAAGGTCATGCCGAAGATTCGGTGTTCCTTGTGCTGGGCGCTCTCGACCATGGCGGTGCTCCTCCGTGCTGCGTGGATCGGATCGGCGACCCGTCTCCAGCCTACGTCGGATGGTGCCCGGACGGCCTTCGGGACGGCGCCGGGCCGGGCAGATCACGGCAGACTGGGAGCGAACCCACGGAAGGCAGGCCGATGACCCTCTCCACCGACGCCGAGCGCGTCCGCCTCGAGGTGTACCGCACCCTCGCCCGCGACGGCGTGCTGCCGGGCAACGACGTGCTCGCCGGTCGGCTCGCCCTCGCCCCCGCCACGTTCCGCGCGGCGCTCGAGGAGGTCGCCGCGGCGCGCCACGTCATCCTGAAGGACGGCGACCGCATCGAGATGGCGCACCCGTTCGCCACCCGGTCGTTCCGGTTCTCGGTGATGAGCGACGAGACGCTCTGGTGGGGCGGATGCGCGTGGGACTCGTTCGCCATCCCGAACCTCGTGCCCGGCGCCTCGCCCTCCCTCGTCGCGACGACCTGCCCGGCCTGCGAGACCCCGCACGCCTGGGTCGTGACGGATGCCGCGCCGCCACCCGGATCGCAGGTCGCCCACTTCCTCACGCCCATGCACGAGATCTGGCCCGACGCCGCGCACGCCTGCGACCACCAGCAGATCTTCTGCTCCGAGGCCTGCGTCGACGCCTGGCTCGAGCGCACCGGCGAACCGCGCGGCTACGTCATGTCGCTCGCGACGCTCTGGCGTCTCGCCGCGAAGTGGTACGAGGGCCGACTCGACTCGCCGTACTCGCGCCGCGAGCCCGCAGAGGCATCCGACTACTTCCGCTCCGTCGGGCTGTCTGGGCCGTTCTGGGGACTGCCCGACGGCGACTGACGGCCGGTCGGACTCGAGAGAGCCGATGACGGGAATCGAACCCGCGCTATCTGCTTGGGAAGCAGAAGTTCTGCCATTGAACTACATCGGCGTGCGGCATCCGGAGATGCGACGTTGACCATCGTAGCAAGGACGGGGGTCGCAACGAGGAATCACTGAGCCGCGTGATCGGCACCCCCGTCGGTAGGCTGAACCCGTGCTGCTCTCCGACCGCGACATCCGTGCCGAACTCGAACTCGGGCGCGTCAAGCTCGAACCGTCCGATCCGGCGATGCTCCAGCCGAGCAGCATCGACGTGCGGCTCGACCGGTACTTCCGGCTGTTCGACAACCACAAGTACCCGTTCATCGACCCGGCCGAAGACCAGCCCGAGCTGACGCACCTCATCGAGGTCAGGCCCGACGAGGCGTTCATCCTGCACCCGGGCGAGTTCGTGCTCGCCTCGACGTACGAGGCCGTGACCCTGCCCGACGACGTGGCCGCCCGGCTCGAGGGCAAGAGCTCGCTCGGTCGTCTCGGCCTGCTCACGCACTCGACGGCCGGCTTCATCGACCCGGGCTTCACCGGCCACGTCACCCTCGAGCTGAGCAACGTCGCGACCCTGCCGATCAAGCTCTGGCCGGGCATGAAGATCGGGCAGATGTGCTTCTTCCGCCTGTCGTCGCCGAGCGAACGGCCCTACGGCTCGGCCGAGTACAGCTCGCGGTACCAGGGCCAGCGCGGCCCGACGGCGTCGCGGTCGTTCCACAACTTCCACCGCACGGATGTCGGCGCGACCGACGCGGGGTCGCTCGGCGGCTGAGCCCCGCCGTCTGGCGGGCAGTCCCGGCCGAACCGGCTACGATCGTCGGTTCCGGATGCCGTGTGCCCGCGCGGATCATCGGAGCAGACGTCACGACGAGGTGACGCACGATCGAGGAGTCCACCGATGACCGACACGACGACCGCGACCCGGACCCGACCGCCGTTCGACCCCGAGCTGGAGGCGGCCCTCTCGCTCATCCGCGAGCAGATGCCCGTGACCTTCACCTCCGAACTCATCCCGGCGAGCCGCTCGAGCTTGGCGGGCGAGGCCGTGCTCGCCGAGATCGCCGAGCGCGGCCTGGTCGTGCGCGACGTGACGATTCCCGGGCACGCGGGCGACGACATCGTGGTGAGCGTGATCGAACGGCCGGGGCGCACCGGCACGGGCCCCGGAATCTTCCACACGCATGGCGGTGGCATGATCGTCGGCGATCGCTGGCTGGGCGTGCCCCTGTTCTTCGACCTGATCGAGCAGCACAACGCCGTGGTGGTCACGGTGGAGTACCGACTCGCGCCCGAGTTCCCCGACCCGTATCCCGTCGAGGACTGCTACGCAGGCCTGGTCTGGACCGGCGCGAACCTCACCGAGCTCGGTATCGACGCCGACAGGCTCGTCATCGCGGGCGGCAGTGCGGGCGGTGGCCTGGCTGCGGGCACGACATTGCTGGCCCGCGACCGCCGCGGCCCGGCGCTCGCCGGCCAGCTGCTCATCTGCCCCATGATCGACGATCGCGACTCCACCGTCTCGACCGCGCAGATCGACGGTGTGGGCGTCTGGGACCGCGGCTCGAACGTCACCGGATGGTCGGCGCTGCTCGGCGACCGCCGCGGTACCGACGACGTCTCGATCTACGCGGCCCCGGCGCGCGCGACCGACCTGTCGGGCCTGCCGCCCGCGTACATCGACTGCGGCAGCGCCGAGGTGTTCCGCGACGAGGACGTCGCGTACGCGAGCCGCATCTGGGCCGACGGCGGCGAGGCGGAACTGCATGTGTGGAACGGCGGGTTCCACGGCTTCGACATGATGGCCCCGCACGCGGCGGTCTCGCGGGCGTCGGTCGCGGCGCGCGCGAGCTGGCTCGCCCGCGTGCTCGGCGTCTGACCGGAGTCCAGACTTCCGCGGTCGCGGCGGGCCAGGACGCCTGCCCGCCCGTCCGCGACCGCGGAGACATCGTGCGCCCGCTCGGTTAGGGTTGGGCGCACACGCGCGATGGAGCCCGCACCATGCAAGAACTCGTCGGTCGCCTGACGGCGCTCGATCCCGAGGCGAGCGAGACGCTCAAGGTCGTCTCGTACTTCGACACGCTCGTCGCCGGAGGGGTCGGTCTCGAGTCCTTGCTGCGCGGTGCCGCGGTGCTCTCGGGCGCGGTCGCCGGGTTCGCCCCGAGCGGCGCCGGCCAGGGTAGGCGGGTCGGGCCGGACGGCGAGTCCCTCGGCGGTGATCAGCACGCGCAGGCGGATGCCGCGGCATCCGCCTGGCCGTCACGCGCGACGAGCGACGGCTCGCTGGTGTGGCTCGAGCGCACGGGCCATGCGCATGCGAACGACGCGATGGTGCTCGAACGGCTCGCGCTCGCCGTGGCGATCACGACCGCTCGTCGGTCCGGCACGGCGGATGCCGCGGTCGAGGTCGTGGTCACGGCGGGCGCCGCTGCGTCCGAGCGGGCAGTCGCGGCGTCGCGGCTGCGGCTGGACTGCGCGTCCGACGTGCGGGTCGTGGCGTTCCACGCGGCGCAGCCCGCCCCCGTCGCCGGACCCACCGCGGTGGTCGCGACGGCCCGCGGGCTTGCCAGGGTCGTGCTCGTGGAGGGCACCGTCGAGGTGCCGTCCGGCGTGCGAGCGGGCGTCGGAACGCCCGGCACGGCCGATCGCCTGCCCGAGTCGTTCGCGTCGGCGCTCATCGCCCTGCGGCTGGCCACCGACTCGGAGCCCGTCGTCGATGCCTCGCAGCTCGGCGCCCTGCTCTTCGTGGCCGAGGCTGCCGACCGCCACGAGCACCCGCATCCGGATGCCGCGGCGCTGGCCGCGCTCGACTCGCGCGCCCGGTCGGTGCTCGACGCGCTCGCCGACGCTGGCAGCGTGCGGCAGGCGGCCTCCGCGCTCGGCATGCACCACTCGAGCGTGCAGGCCAGGCTCGACGCACTCGCGGAGACCCTCGGCTACGACTCGCGCACTCCGGCGGGTCGCACGCGGTACGCGCTGGCCCGCGCGCTCGCGGCGCTGCAGCGCCCCGGCCTCGGCTGAGTCGGCCTGAGTTGAGCGCACGCTCCGGCTCACACGAGCAGGAGGACCGCCGCGACGAGCATGCCCGCCGCGGTCGCCCCGTGGATGCCGAAGGCGGCCGAGCGGTTGCCGCGGTGCCGGAGGATGGTCGCCATGTCGCCGATGGGGATGATCGATTCGAGGATCAGGATCACCGCTGCGGCCGCCGGGCCGAATCCGACGAGCATCGCGAGCAGCACGAGCCCCGACGCGATGTCGCGTGGGCCCTTGATGTGCTGCCAGGGCGTCACCTCGGGCGTGATCCGGCTGGTGAAGCCGAATCCGGCCGACGCCGTGGTCGGCGCGACGAGGTACCAGACCCCGATGGCGATGATGCCCAGGCCGACCACGAGGACCAGCGCGACGCCGATCCAGGTCGCGGGGGTGAAGGTGCTGAGATCCATGGAGATTCCTTTCAGTGCAAGATTTCTAGCAACGCTAGCAATCCTTTCACCCGAGCGCTAGTGTGAGTCCGTGGCAACCAGTGAGCGCATGGCGCGGCGACGCGACCAGCGGCAGGGTGCGATCCTCGCGGCCGCGCGCGAGATCGCCGAGGCCGAGGGCTGGAGCGCGGTGACCTCGCGGCGTCTCGCGAACGCGATCGACTACACCCAGCCGGTCATCTACTCGCACTTCGCGTCGATGGAGGCCGTGATCGACGCGGTCGCGCTCGAGGGCTTCGCCGAGCTCGCCCCCGAGCTCGCACGGGCGAGGGCCGCCGCATCGAACGACCGCGACGCGCTCGCACGGGTCGGTCGGGCCTACCTGCGCTACGCCGAGCAGCACCCCGCCATGTACGACGCGATGTTCGTGCGAGGAACCGGACTGGCGTTCGCCGACGCGCAGACGCCCGCGGACCTGGTGGCCGGCTTCACCGAACTGCGCGCCTCGGTCGACCCGTTCACCGACGACCCCGACACGCTCGCCGAGGTGTACTGGGCGAGCCTCCACGGGTTGTCGCTGCTGCAGCGCTCGAACCGGGTGCCCGGCGACGGCGAGCACCGGCTCGAGGCACTGCTCGGCATGATCACCGGCTGACCGCCCGACCGCTCGCCGACGGGCCGCCCGCCCGCCGCCGGGCCGGCCGCCCGCCCGGCCGCCCGCCCGCCGCATCCGCCCCGCTCTCGATCGCGCCTATCGTGGTCACGCGCGCGAACGCGCTCGAGGAGGAATCGGCTCATGCTCAACGTCAGGGTCACCGCGCCGCACGCGCTCGCCGGGAGCCTTCGCGAGCGACTGATCGCCGAGCCGACGGTCAGCAACGTTGCGCTCGTGCCGGGGGTCGCGCTCGCCGGCGAGGGCGACGTGCTCTTCTTCGAGCTCGCGCGCGAGAACGCGAACAACATCATGCGCATGCTGCGGCACGCGGGGGTGCCGGCCGTCGGGTCGATCGTCGTGAGCGACGCGCTCGCGGTGGTGTCGGATGCCGCGGCCGAGGCCGAGCGCGCGGCACCGGGGCATCCGGCCGACGGCGTGCTCTGGGCGCAGCTCGCCGACACGTCGCGCGAGGACTCGCGCCCGTCGTGGAGCTTCTTCGCGTTCCTGCTGCTCGCCACCCTCATCGCGGGCATCGGGCGGCTGCTCGACCAGCCGATCCTCATCATCGGCGCCATGGTCGTGGGTCCGGAGTTCGCTCCGATCGCGGCCATCTGCTACGCGATCGTGCGCCGCAAGCGGGGCATCGCCGGCATGGCGTCGCTGACCCTGTTCGGCGGCTTCGCGCTGAGCGCGCTCATCGCGTGGGGCGTGTGGGCGGTGCTCTACGCACTCGGGGCGTTCACCTTCGAGCAGGCCACGACGGGCCCGATGACGGAGTTCATCGTCGCCCCCGACGCGTGGTCATTCGTCATCGCGCTGCTCGCGGGCATCGCGGGCGTGCTCTCGCTCACGACGTCGAAGTCGTCGGCGCTGGTCGGCGTCTTCATCTCGATCACGACGGTGCCGGCGGTCGGCACGATCGGCCTGACCCTGGCGGTCGGGGCGTGGGACGAGTCCGTCGCGGCGCTCGTGCAGCTCGCGATCAACCTGGCGGGCCTGCTCATCGCCGGCACGGCGACGCTGTTCGTGCAGCTGCACGTCGGGCGCCGCATCGGCCGCCGGCTCGCGGCACGGCGCAGGCCCGGGCCCGTCGGGTGAGGCTGCGCGGCTAGGCTCGCGGGCATGGGTGCGCGCGTCGTGGTGGTGGGCTCGATCAACGTCGACTCGGTGGTGCGCGTCGCCGAGCATCCGGCGCCCGGCGAGACCGTGCTCGGCCTCGGCGTCGAGCTGCTGCCCGGCGGCAAGGGCGCGAACCTCGCCGCGGGTGCAGCCGCAGCGGGCGCCGACGTGCTGCTCATCGGCCGGGTCGGCGCCGACGACCTCGGCCGCCGCTACGTCGGGCGCCTCGCCGAGCACGGCGTCGACACGTCGGTCGTCACGGTCGATCCGACGCAGCCCACCGGGCAGGCGTTCATCACGGTCGCCGACTCGGGCGAGAACAGCATCATCGTGATCGGCGGCGCGAACGCGGGCCTGGCTCCGGATGCCGCGGCGCGGGCGATCCCCGACGACGCGGCTGTCGTGGTCACCCAGCTCGAGCTCGCGCCAGAGGTCGCGGAGGCCGTGCTGCGGCGGGGTCGGGCGCTCGGCGCCACGACGGTGCTCAACGCGTCGCCCGTGTCGCCCGAGGCATCCGCCCTGCTCGAGCTCGCCGACGTCGTCATCGTGAACGAGCACGAGTGGGCCGCCCTCGGGTCGCCGCCCGACGCCTGCGTCACGCTCGGCGCGGCCGGGGCGCGATGGGGCGACGCCGAGGCGGCCCCTCGCCCGGTCGACGTCGTCGACACCACGGGCGCGGGCGATGCGTTCGCGGGCGCCCTCGTGGCGCAGCTCGCGGCCGGCGCGGATCGCACGGACGCGCTGCACGCCGCCGTCGCCGCCGGCGCACGCGCGACGACGTACGCCGGGGCGCAGCCCTGGGGATTCGCCTGACCTATGCTGCAGGCCGCAACGCGGCATCCGGAGCCGTGACGAAGTCGACCACCGCGTCGAGCGTGACGTCGGCCCGCAGGATGCGGTTGTGCCCGAGCCCGTCGGTCGGCACGAGGCGCGCGTGGGGGTTCGCCGCGGCGAGGGCCTCGGACTCGGTGAACGGCACGCGCCGGTCTGCGTGGTCGTGCACGAGCAGCAGCGGCAGGTCGGAGGGCAGCGGTCGCAGCGTGGCGGAGTAGCGGGCGAACGGATCGGCCTCGTGCGGGAAGACCGTGCGGGAGAAGCGATCGGCCGTGGCGCGTCGCGTGGCCGCGTCGAGGCCGACCGCCGAGCCGAATCCGTCGATGAACACGTTCGGGGTCGCGGCGCTGGCGATCGTCGCGACACGGCGCGCGTCGATGCCCTCGCCGGGTGCGAGCGTCGCGGCGAGGCCGCCGAAGGAGTGCCCGACGACGGCGTGGAACCGGCCGTGCCTGAGCTGCAGTTCGCGGAGCGCGTCGAGGTGGTCGACGATGTACGTGCGCTGCTTCGGCGAGTCTCCGTTGCCGGGCGCGTCGAACGCGACGATGCGGAACCCCTCGGCGCGGAGCTCCCGCACGAGCGGCGCGAACACGCTCGCGCGGGACTGCCAGCCGTGGGCCAGCACCACCGTCTCGGGCCCGCCGCCCCACTCGTACGTCACGACGTCGACGCCCCGGCGCCGGATGCCCGGGATCCGCACGGTGCCGCGCCGCGCCTCGGCATGCGTGGCGGCGTCGGCCGCCGCGACCCTCACGGGGGCGCCGAGATGCTGGAACATCGGCACCGCGAACCGGGAGCCGAACGCGGGAGAGATCGCCGAGGCGAGGCGCACGCCCCCGGCCATGGCGCGGAGGGCGAGCGGAGGTGCGGGCGGCGCGGTGCGCGCAGGGACGGCGTCGCGCCCGTGCCCATGCCCGTGTCCCTGCCCGCGCCCGTCGGATCGGGCTGCCTCGGCGCGACCCCGGTCGACGGTCGGGATCGAAGCGGTGTCGGATGCCGGTGCGCTCACGGGGTGCCTCCAGAAACTCTACGAACGTTCGTACGTAGAGTGTACGAACGTTCGTGCGTAAACTGCAAGCATGGCGATGACCGAGCAGCGCGCGACCGACGGACGACGGGCCCGCGGAGACGCCTCGCGCCGGATCGTGCTCGATGCCGCCGCCGACCTCGCGTCGCTCGAAGGACTCGACGGCCTCTCGATCGGGCGGCTCGCCTCCGCGGCATCCGTCAGCAAGAGCGGCATCGCCACGCTCTTCGGCTCGAAGGAGCAGCTCCAGCTCGCGACGGTCGCGGCGGCCACCGAACGGTTCACCGCGACCGTGATCGTGCCCGCACGGGTGCAGCCCCGCGGCATCCGTCGACTGACGGCGCTGCTCGACTGCGTCGTGGCCTATTCGCAGGATCGGGTGTTCCCGGGCGGATGCTTCTTCTCGGCGGCCGCGGCCGACTTCCACGCCAAGGCCGGGCCCGTGCGCGACGCGCTCGCCGACCAGCTCGAGAGCTGGATGGGCTACATCTCGGCCTCGGCGCGGTACGCGATCGAGCTCGGCGAGCTGCCGGGCCTCGACGACCCCGACCAGCTCGCGTTCGAGCTGCAGGGCACCTTCGAGTGGATGAACCTCATGGCCGTCATCCGCGAGAGCGACGTGCACTACGTGCGGGCGCGGCGCGCATACCGCGACCGCCTCGTGTCGCTCGGCGCCGACCCGGCGATCGCCGAACTGCTGCTCACGCCCGGGGCAGCGCTCGACGCAATCGAGGCGCCGCGCGCGCCGGGCGCGACGGGGGCATCGGTCGCGCCGGGCCGCTGAGCCGGCCGGTCACCGCCCAGGGCCGCTCCTGCGCAGCGCGCCCTGCAGCACGCGCAGCACCAGCAGGAGGCCGCTCAACCCGACCACGCTGCCCAGGAACGGATACGCGGGCACGTCGCCCGTGAGCATCGGCCCGTCGTTCGCCAGCCCGAGCAGGATCCCGATGGCCATGAGCGAGACGCCGATGACCGTGAGGATGCCCTGGGCGGCGAGCGACTGGATCCACGACCGCTCCGACGGGCTCTCGAACGTCTTGAGCCGCAGCGACAGCGTGCCCTGCTCGAGCGAGCCGAGCACGCCATCGAGCCGACGCGGCAGCGTGCGCATGCGCTCCATACCGACCTGCCACTGCACCTCGGCCGTGAGCGCGGCCGAGCGGAACGACCCGAGCTCGTGCACGTACGAGGGCGCGCGCTCGAGGGCCCGACTCGTCATGTCGTAGCCGGGCACGAGGTGGCGGAGCGACCCCTCGAGCGCACCCAACGTGCGGAAGGCCAGGAGCAGTCCGGGCGGGACGGCGAGCCGATGGCGGCGCATGACGTCGAGCACCGACGAGAAGACCCCCTCGTCGATCCCGCTGTTGCGCACCCTCGTGAGCACCACGCCGATGTCGTGCTGCAGGGTGGCGATGTCGAGGTCGGCGTCCCCCTTCGGCGTCGCGAGCAGGAGCGTGACGTCGGTCGCGCTCGAGTCGTCGTCGTTGCCGATCGCGATGAGCATCGGGAGGAGGAGCCGCCGCAGGCTCCGCTCGAGCACGCCGATCGAGCCGAAGTCGATCAGCGAGACGCCGCCGTCGGAGGCGAGGATGAGGTTGCCCGGGTGCAGGTCGCCGTGGAAGATGCCCCGGATCGCGATCTGCGAGAACACCGCGTCGAGGATCGAGTCGGCGATCGCCCGAGCCTCGTCGGCGTCGAGCCCGTGCGCGCCGCCTGCCAGGCGACTGAACGGGATGCCCTCGACCCGCTCCATGACGATCATCTGCTCGGTGCACAACTCGGCGTGCACGACGGGGATCCGCAACCGGTCGTCGTAGGCCGCTGCAGAGCGCATCAGCGCCATGTTCGCGACCTCGACGCGGTAGTCGAGCTCCTCGCGCAACGCCGTCGCGAAGCCGCCGGCGATCGACCGCACCCCCATCTGCTCGGCCCACCCCGCTCGACGCTCGAGGTCGCCTGCGAGGCGCTCCAGGATGTCGAGATCGGTCGCGACCTCGGCCCGGGCGCGCGGGCGCTGGATCTTCACGACCACGCTCGAGCCGTCCATCAGGCGTGCGGCGTGCACCTGACCGACGGATGCCGCGGCGAGCGGCTCCTCGTCGATCTCGGCGAAGACCTCCTCGATCGGCCGCCGCAGCTGCGCCTCGATCGCGCCGCGCGCCTCGGCCCACGGAATCGGGGTCGAGTCCATCTGCAGCGTCTCCAGCGCGGCCACGAACTCGGGCGGGAGCAGGTCGGCACGGGTGGAGAGCAGCTGACCGGCCTTCACGAACGTCACGCCCGCATCGTTGATCGCGGCGACGAGCGCCGCGGGCGCCCAGTCGGCCGGCGAGCCCCTGCTGCTCCAGAGGCCGCCCAGGCCGTGCCGGGACGCGATCGAGGCGATCTTCGCGAAGCGGCGCGCGCGTCGTTGGCGGGCGACCCACTCCCGCATCACGACGACGGGGTTCCTGGCGCCCCTCGACGGGAAGAGCAGCTCGAGCACGGTGAGCACGGCCATGATGATGGCGAGGACCCAGGCCGTGATCAGCACGAGGAACCACGCCGCGACCAGGTCGTCGACGATGAGCCGGTCGTCCTTCACCACCTGGGCCTCGGTCATCACCCACAGCACGCCGGGGGCGGCGGCGACGACGACCAGCACCGACACGACGATGCCGCGCGTCCAGGTGAGCGGGGCGTCGAACCACCGGCGCGCCAACCAGGTGCCGACCACCGCGAACACCGCCACCGCGAGCACCGCAACGAGCCATGCCGGCATACCGGCCCCCCTCCGTCGTGTCCGATCCTACGAACGGGCCTACGCTCGGCGGTCGTGCATCGCCGACGTCCTCGGCGCGGAGTTCCGCGAAGGGGCTGCCGAACGCGGGGTGTGCTGCCATCATCGTGCTATGCAGACAGCGATCACCGGTACGACCATGCCGGTCCTGACCATCACGATGGACGCCGGAGAGCAGATCATCGCCGAGGGCGGAGACGTCTCCTGGCTCTCGTCCGACTTCGACCTCGAGACCTCGACGACCCACGGAACCGGCGGCAAGGGCGGGTTCATGAGCGGCCTGAAGCGCGTGCTGGGCGGCGCGCAGCTGTTCCTCACCCAGTACACGGCGGGACCCCGCGGCGGGCACGTCTCGTTCACGGCCGATCTGCCCGGCACCATCAAGGAGCTCCAGATCGACGCGGCCGACCGGTTCATGGTGCTCGCGGGCGCCTACATCGCCAGCACGCCCCACGTCGAGATCTCGGTCGCCCTGCAGAAGAAGCTCGGCGCGGGCATCTTCGGCGGCGCGGGCGTCGTCTTCCAAGAGCTGTCCGGCACCGGCACCGCGTGGGTGCAGCTCGCCGGCGAGCTCGTCGAGCGCGACCTCGCGCCCGGCGAGGAACTCCTCGTGCACCCCGGCCACCTCGCGCTGTACACGGCCGGCACGAGCATGGAGTTCGCGTCGATCAGCGGGGTGAAGAACAAGATCTTCGGAGACTCGCTGTTCCTCGCCAAGCTCACCGGGCCGGGGCACGTCTGGCTCCAGTCGATGACCCCAGCGAAGCTCGCCTCGGCGATCGAGCCCTACCTGCCGCACGACTCGAACAACACCTGAGTCCACGGGCCGTCGGCGCTCTCGCTCATCCCGTCAGGAGCGGCGCGCCCGTCAGGCGCGATCGGTCGGCGCGCCGGCGACGAGGGCGAGCGACGTGTCGCCGCACGGCACCACGGACTCGCCGCCCGGCAGCACGGCCGCGTGCCCCGGGTGCTCCTCGTGCAGCGGTGCGATCGCCTCGGCGAGGCCGTCGAGGCGCAGCAGCGCGCCGGTCGCCCGTCGCGCGTCGGTCGAGGCGATGATGCGGCCCGACGCGTTCACGAGCGTGCACGCTCCGCGCCACTCGCGGAGCACCGGCAGCAGCTCGCGCTCCAGGCGCGCGACGTACGCATCGGCTCCGACGACCCCCACCATCTCGCCCTCCGAGATCACGGGCGTCGTGATCGTGACGGTGTAGTCGTCGGTGCAGAGGTAGTCGACGTACGGGCCGGTGAGATGCCGGCGGAGCGTGCGCCCGGGCACCCGCCACCACTCGAGGGTCGTGTAGTCGCGGAACTGCTCGGAGTCGGGGTCGCTCACCGCGTCGAGCCTGCGCAGCGTCGCGGTTCCGGGCGAGCCGAACGAGTTCGCACTGCTCAGCCACCAGGCGAGGTGCCACTGCGCGTCGGCGAGGAAGCCGGGAGCGGCGACGAACCCCGCGCCCGTGATCAGCGAGCCGTCGCGTTCGAGCTCGCGGCCGACGAGCGCCGCGACGACCGGGTCGAGGCTGATCGCCTCGGCGGTACGGGCGCCCGTGAGGGCACCCGCGAACGGGCCCGAGAGCTCGGCTTCGAGCACCGCTCGCCAGCCGTCGACCATGGCCAGCACGGGTTCGATCGTCGATGCCACGCGGCGGGCGATGTGCTCGGCGGCGAGGTCGAGGGTGGTGTTCACGCGGGTGGTTCCTTCCGCAGGTGCCATCCCGACGTCGGGTGTCGCGTCGGGGGCGAGCGCCTCGGCCGATCGCGGGGCGATGCGGTCGCGGACACGAGCATCTTCCTCCCACCGGCGCGTCGTGGCAAGAGGCGGCGGCTTCGGGCCAGTCCGCCTTGCGTCCGCGCGGGCGCGTCGAGGTTCCCTCGGTTCCGGGCCGGGAGTACGGTTGCGTCACGGTCGGGCATCGGAGCCGGGCCTGACGAAGGGGGTTCCATCATGGCCGGTGAACGTCCGGGCGGCGTCACGCTCGTCGCAGTGCTCGCGTGGATCTCGGGCGCGCTGCAGATCATCACGGGAGTCATCCAGATCCTGCCGGGAGGCCAGAACTTCGGCGCCGGCGTCTGGGGCATCATCCTCGGCATCGTCACGATCATCGTGAGCCTCGGCCTGTTCCGCGGGTCGAACGCGGCGCGCATCATCGTCACGATCATCTTCGTGATCAACATCGCGACCGCGATCTGGCTGATGACGCTCGGCGCGTTCTGGAGCGGGCTCTTCGCGGCGCTGTTCCCGCTGATCGGCCTGATCCTGCTCTGGACGAAGCGCGCGAACGCCTTCTTCTCCTGAGTCCCGACCGGTCGGCCGGGCCCCAGTCGGCCGGGCCCCGGCCGGCCGGTGCGATCGACCGGTGCGACTGGCCAGTCGCGGTCGATCAGTCGCCCTCGACCACGGGGGCGACTGAGGCCTCGAGCCTGGCCTTCTCGTCGATGAGCCACTCCACCGCCTGCTGGATGTGCGAGGCGGTGGCGCGGCGTGCACGCTCGGGGTCGACCGCGCGGATCGCCTCGATCACCTCGAGCCGCGCCGCCCGGCTCGCGTCGCGGTAGGACTGCTCGCGGAGGCAGAGCCAGAGCAGCGGACCGGCCTCGGCCTGGAGGCGCAGCTCCTCGTGCACGAGCCGGGGCGACTGGCTCACCGCGGCGACCTCGAGCTGGAACCGCCCGACCGAGCGCCTGGCGCCCCCCGGCGTCGCGAGGTCCGCGCGGGCGTCGATGTCGGCGAGGCTCGCGAGGTCGTCGTCGCTCGCGCGATCAGCGGCCACCTCGGCGGCCATGCCCGCGATCGCGGAGTAGTGCAGCGACAGGTCGCGCAGCTCGACGCGGCTGAGCGAGTTCAGCCGTCGTTCCACGAGCCGGGTCGAGGCGTCGGGGTCGTACGTGACGAAGCTGCCGCCGTCGCGGCCGCGCCTGGTGTGCACGAGGCCGTTGTCGCGCAGCGCGACGAGCGCCTCACGCGCCGTGACGACCGCCACGCCGAGGCTCTTCGCGAGGTCGGACTCGCTGGGCAGCCGCTCTCCGTCGCGCAGCACGCCGGCGACGATCGCGTCGGTGATCCGCTGCTCGACGAGCTCGGCGCGACCGGCTCCGTCGAGCGGGGCGAAGACCACGGCCCGGGTGGCGTCGGTGCGGCCGGCTGCGTGCGGCATCCGACCTCCCGTGTGCGGCTCGGAAACTGTGACACGACCGTAACACGGGGGTCTGGATTAAGACATCTGGATCCATATGATTTTGAACACGCCTCGCGAAGGAGCAACGCATGACCGACAGCCAGCCGGCGATCAGGCTGACCGAACTCACCAAGGAGTTCGGTGCCGTGACCGCCGTCGACCACGTCGACCTCGAGATCGCGGCCGGGGAGTTCTTCTCGATGCTGGGTCCCTCGGGCTCGGGCAAGACCACCGTGCTGCGGCTCATCGCCGGATTCGAGCAGCCGACGGGCGGCACCATCGAGCTCTTCGGCGAAGACGTCACGAAGCGCGCGCCGTTCGACCGCGACGTGAACACCGTGTTCCAGGACTACGCGCTGTTCCCGCACATGAGCGTGCTCGACAACGTCGCGTACGGCCTGCGCGTGCGCGGCATCGGCAAGAAGGAGCGCAACGAGCGGGCCAGGCGGGCCCTGGCGAGCGTGCGCCTCGAGCAGATGGCCGAGCGAAAGCCCTCCCAACTCTCGGGCGGCCAGCGCCAGCGGGTCGCCCTCGCGCGCGCCACCGTCGTCGAACCGAAGGTGCTGCTGCTCGACGAACCGCTCGGTGCGCTCGACCTCAAGCTCCGCGAGCAGATGCAGGTCGAGCTCAAGCAGATCCAGCGCGACCTCGGCATCACCTTCATCTTCGTCACCCACGACCAGGAGGAGGCGCTCACGCTCTCCGACCGGGTCGCCGTGTTCAACGACGGCCGCATCGAGCAGCTCGGCACCCCCGCCGAACTCTACGAGCGGCCGGGCTCGCGGTTCGTCGCCGGATTCGTCGGCACCTCGAACCTCTTCGACGACACCCGGTCGCAGGCGCTCCTCGGCCGTGGCGGCGAACACTCCGTGCGCCCCGAGAAGCTCGTCGTCTCGACCGAACCCGAGACCGAGGCCGGTGTGCGCAGCGCCCCCGGAACCGTGGTCGAGGTCATCTACCTCGGCAGCGGCATCCGCACCGTCGTCGACCTCGACGCGGGCATGCGCATCACCGTGCTCGCGCAGAACGACCGACGCGCGCTCGCCGCGGGCGACCGGGGCGACCGTGTGCACGTGAGCTGGCACGACGCCGACGTCGTCGCGCTCTCGCCCGCGGGGTCGTCGAGCGAGGCGGATGCCGCGGCATCCGTCGCCTGAACCGAACCGAACCCGGGCCCCCGACCGCACCACCCACCAGCACCACCCGCACCACCTGCAGTCCCACACAGAAGGAGAGAACCATGAAGCGCATTCCGCACACGGCCCGCCGCGGCGCGGTCGTCGGGCTCGCGATCGCCTCGGTCGCACTGCTCACGGCCTGCGGCACGTCAGGCGGCTCCGGCGGTTCCGGCGACTCGGGAGCGAAGGCCGCGACCGAGCTCGGCGAGAACGAGGGCCAGGTCTCGATCCTCGCGTGGCCCGGCTACGTCGAGGACGGCACCAACGACCCGAACGTCGACTGGGTCACGCCGTTCGTCGAGGCCACGGGCTGCGAGGTCACCACCAAGACCTTCGGCACCTCCGACGAGGCCCTGAACCTCATGAAGACGGGCGACTACGACGTGGTCTCCGCGTCGGGCGACGCGACCCTGCGCCTCATCGCGGGCGGCGACGTCGCGCCGGTCAACACCGACTTGATTCCGAACTACGCCGGCATCTACGACTTCCTGAAGGACCAGCCGTGGAACTCGGTCGACGGCGTCGCCTACGGCGTGCCGCACGGCTACGGCGCGAACCTGCTCATGTACAACACGGAGGTCTTCCCGACCGCGCCCACGTCGTGGGACGTCGTGTTCGACAAGGCCTCCGACAACGCGGGCAAGGTCACGGCGTACGACTCGCCCATCTACATCGCGGATGCCGCGGTCTACCTCATGGCGCACGAGCCCGACCTCGGCATCGAGAACCCGTACTCGCTCGACGAGGACCAGCTCGCCGCGGCGGTCGACCTGCTGAAGACCCAGCGCGAGAGCGTCGGCGAGTACTGGAGCGACTACCTCAAGGAGATCCAGGCCTTCACGACCGGCGACAGCGTCGTCGGCACGAGCTGGCAGGTCATCCAGAACGTGCTCGAGGGCGAAGCGGCACCCACCGCGGTCGTGCTGCCCGAGGAGGGCACGACCGGATGGTCGGACACCTGGATGATCGCGTCCGAGGCGAAGAACCCGAACTGCGCGTACGCGTGGCTCGACTACATCGCCAGCCCCGAGGCGAACGCCACCGCGACCGCGTACTTCGGCGAGGCGCCGTCGTCCGACGCCGCGTGCGACTTCCGCGACGACTGCGAGGCCTACCACGCCGGCGACGCCGACTACGCGTCGCAGATCTGGTACTGGACCACGCCCATCGAGAAGTGCCTCGACGGTCGCACGGATGTCACGTGCACCGACTACGCCGCCTGGACCGCCGCGTGGCAGGAGATCAAGGGCTGATGACCTCGGCCTCAGTGGAGTCCCGTCCGCGTCGCTCTGCGGCGCGGGCGGGCTCCGCCTTCCTCTCGACCCATCCGCGCACGCGGTTGGCGCTGCTGCTGGCAGCCCCGCTGTTCTGGCTCGTCGTCGTCTACATCGTCGCGCTCGTACTGCTGCTCGTGACGGCCTTCTGGTCGGTCGACAGCTTCACGGGCGAGATCACGACCGAGTTCACGCTCGACAACATCATCACCGTCGTCACGGGCAGCCTGTACCAGACGGTGACCCTGCGCACGGTGGGGGTCGCGCTCGCCGTGACCCTGATCGACGTGGTGCTCGCGCTGCCCATCGCGTTCTTCATGGCCAAGGTCGCGTCGCCGCGCATGCAGCGCGTGCTCGTGATCCTCGTGCTCACGCCGCTCTGGGCGTCGTACCTGGTGAAGGCCTACGCCTGGCGCTCGGTGCTCTCGCAGGACGGCATCCTCGAGTGGCTGCTCGCGCCGTTCGGCGCGCACACGCCCGGCTACGGGCTCCCGGCCACGATCATCACGCTCTCGTACCTGTGGCTGCCCTACGTCATCCTGCCGATCTACGCCGGGCTCGAGCGCGTGCCCGACTCGCTGCTCGAGGCATCGGGAGACCTCGGCGGCAAGTCGTGGTCGACGATCAGGCTCGTGGTCTTCCCGCTCATCCTGCCCGCGATCATCGCCGGCACGATCTTCAGCTTCTCGCTCTCGCTCGGCGACTACATCACGGTCAACATCGTCGGCGGCGCGAACCAGATGCTCGGCAACCTCGTCTACACGAACGTGGGCGCCGCGAACAACCTCCCGCTGGCATCGGCGATCGCGCTCATCCCGATCGTGATCATCTTCGGCTACCTGTTCCTCGTGCGCCGCACCGGCGCGCTCGACAACCTCTAAGGCAGACGGATGCGCCTCTCCCGCCCCGCACGCGTCACGCTCGGCGTCGTCACCGCGATCATCCTCGTGGTGGTCTACGTGCCGCTGTTCGTGGTGCTCGTGAACTCGTTCTCGACGTCGACCTCGCTGACCTGGCCGCCGCCCGGATTCACGCTCGAGTGGTGGACCAAGGCGTTCCAGAGCGCCGGGGCACTCGAGGCGGTGCTCACGAGCGTGCAGGTCGCGATCATCTCGACGATCATCGCGCTCGTGCTCGGCACGCTCATCTCCATCGCGCTGCAGCGGTTCGAGTTCTTCGGACGCGACGCGATCAGCCTGCTCGTGATCCTGCCGATCGCCCTGCCCGGCATCATCACGGGCATCGCGCTGAACAACTTCTTCCGAACGATCATGGGCGTGCCGCTGTCGATCTGGACCGTCGTGATCGCGCACGCCACGTTCTGCATCGTGACCGTGTTCAACAACGTGATCGCGCGGCTGCGGCGGCAGGGCACGAACCTCGAGGAGGCCTCGGCCGACCTCGGCGCGGGCGTGTGGACGACGTTCCGGCTCGTGACCTTCCCGCAGTTGCGGTCGGCGCTCCTCGCGGGCGGCCTGCTCGCGTTCGCGCTGTCGTTCGACGAGATCATCGTGACCACGTTCACCGCGGGGTCGGGGGTCACGACGCTGCCCATCTTCATCCTGAACAACATGTTCCGCCCCAACCAGGCGCCGATCGTGTCGGTCATCGCCGTGGTGCTCGTGCTGGTGTCGATCATCCCGATCTACATCGCGCAGAAGCTCTCGGGGCCGGCCGAGCAGAAGCGGTAGCGGGCGGCCCTCAGCGGTTGACCCAGTGCAGGGCCGCGAACTGCCGCCCGAGGGCCCTGGCCCGCTCGGACTCGGGGTACTCGTCGAGCAGGTCGACGGGGTCGGACCGCAGCGCGTCGCGGAGCCGGGCGAACGAGGCGCGCCAGGCGCGGGTGAATAACGCGCGGTCGCCTCGCGCACGGGTTCCGGCCCGGTCGAGCGGGAGGTATGCGATCAGGTCGGCGCACGAGGGCGCGATGCGGAGAGGCTCGCTGGCGGAGAGCTCGCAGGTCACGTGGAAGTCCTTCCTTCTGTGGGGTGCCGGACCGCGTGGGGTGCCGGACCCCTGCTGTTGGGTGCCGGGCCGAGGCCCGGATGCCGTCAGCCGGCGGTCGTCGCGGGCGCGGGGGCCTCGACGAGGAGCCCGATGCCGACGGCCGCGAGCAGTGTCGCGGTCGCCCGCCGCTGCCAGGCCAGCCATCGCGGGCGCCTGCGCAGGAAGGCGGCGATGGCCCCCGCGGCGACGATGATGAGCCCGTTCACGCACATGCTGACCGCGATCTGCACGCCGCCGAGGATGAACCCTTGGGCGACGACGTGCCCGTGCTCGGGGACGACGAACTGCGGGATGAGCGCGACGTACATGATCGCGGCCTTCGGGTTCAGCAGGTTGGTGGCGAGCCCCATCGAGAAGAGCCGCGCGTTCGTGTCGCGCTCGACGTCGCGCATCTCGAAGAGTCCGGCGCCTCCGGGCGCGAGGGCCCGCACGGCCAGGTACAGCAGGTACACCGCGCCGGCGATCTTGAGCGCGGTGTAGAGCCATGGCACCACGACGAACACCGCCGCGAGGCCGAGGTTGGCCATCGTCAGGTAGACCACGAACCCGACCGCGGTGCCGGCGAGCGACACGAAACCCGCGGCGGTGCCCTGCGAGAGGCTGCGCGAAGCCAGGTAGAGCATGTTCGGCCCCGGGTGAGCACCATGGCGAGGGCGACGAGCGTGATCCCGAGCAGTGCGCCTGGTTCGACGGGCACGATCCGCCTCCTTCGTCTGGGGAATCCGGATGCCGCGGCTCGGCGCCCGTTCCCATGTGCGACGATGTTGGGACACTCGAGCAGGAATCGGCAAAGTGTCACACGACACTTCCGGGGAACGGAGCGGGCGTGCGCGTCTCATCGGGCTGGTCGCCTCGGCTCGTCGCCGGTACGGCGACGACATCGGAGCGACTCGTCACCGCGCTCGCCGAGGACATCCTCGACGGGGTCGTGGCCGAGGGCGAGCGTCTGCCGCCGCATCGCGCGCTCGCCGAGCAGCTCGACGTCGCGGTCGGAACCGTGACGAAGGCCTACGCCGAGCTCGCGCTGCGCGGACTCGTGCGGGGAAGCCACGGACGAGGCACGTTCGTGAGCTACCGCGCCGAACAGCAGACCGGCAGCATCGACCTCGCGATGAACATGCCGCCGCGCATGCTCTCCGACGACGTCATCGGCGAGGCGCTCGCCGCGAGTGCGCACCGCGTCGACGCCGAGGTGCTCTCGGCATGCGGTCCGCCCGGCGGTCGGCTCGAGTACCGCAGGTCGGCCGCTGCCTGGATCGCGGCGAGCGGACTCGACCTCGTGGCCGAGGACCTGGTGCTCGCGCACGGCGCCCAGCAGGGCATCGCGGCGGTGCTCATGGCGCTCAGCGGCGGCGCGCCCGGCGCTCGCCCGGTGCCCGTCTTCACCGAGGAGGTCACGTTCCACGGCGCGTTGAGCTACGCGCGGCTCGCCGGACACCGGGTGCACGGTGTCGCGGTCGATCGGCAGGGCATGCGTCCCGACCTGCTCGACCGCGCGCTGCGCGAGCACGCACGCGCCGGCGGACCCCGCCCCGTGCTCTACGTCACGCCGACGCTGCAGAACCCGACCGCCGCGACGATGTGCGCGTCGCGGCGGCGCGAGATCGTGCGCATCGCGCGCCTGCACGACGTCTTCATCATCGAGGACGACGTCTACGCGCTCTCCGAGGAGCGCACGGCGCCCGCGCTGGTCTCGCTCGCGCCCGAGCGCACGTTCCACGTGAGCAGTGCGTCGAAGGCCCTCAGCCCGGCGATCCGGGTCGGCATGGTCAAGCCCCCCTGCGCGTTCCGCTCCCGCATCGCGGATGCGGTCCGGGCGCTCGGGCTGCCGGTCTCGCCGCTCATCTGCGTGCTGCTCGACGAGCTCGTGAGCGCCGGCATCGCCGGCGCAGTGCGGGCCTCGATCCGCGACGAGGGGGCCAGGCGCACCGCGCTCGCCCGGGACCTGCTCGGGCCGGCCCTGTTCGTGGCACCGGCGTCCGGCTACCACGTCTACCTGCCCATGCCGCCCGAGCGTGCCCGCGTGCTCGCACGCGCGGCCGACGCCGCCGGGGTGCTCGTGACGGACCCCGACTCGATGCTGGCCGATCCGGGCCAACGGGTCGGCGGCGTGCGGCTCAGCCTCGGCGCGCCCACCATGGCCGAGCTCGGGCGCGGACTGTCGACCGTGAGCGGGCTGCTGCGGTCCGACCTCGCCGCCTGAGCCGGTCCGAGTCGCCGGCGAGGCACGGCGAACGCTGGGCGGGCGCCGTCAGATCAGATGGCACCACACGAGCACTCCGACGCAGATCACGAGCATCCCGCTCGCGTTCACGAAGAGGTTGCGGCCGAAGTCTCGGGCGCGGATGTGCATGCCGATCGCGACGACGAAGTACGTCACCAGGGCGAGGCAGGTGACGAGGCCGAGGTAGGGGATCCAGATGCCGGCGACCAGCCCCGCCGCCGCCGCGAATTTGATCGGGGGCATGATCCACCACAGCCGCCGGGGAAAGCGCACGTCGTCGAAGCACCGGGCAATGAAGGGCACCGGTCGAACGCAGAGCAGGGCGTCGGCGAGTTGGATGAGGGCCAGCACGAGGACCGGCCACACGGGATCGGGCGATGCGGGCATGTCGGCTCCCTTCTCCCCGTACCATACGGTATGGTATGGATCATGTCCACCCGTGACGACTGGCTCGACGAGGGCCTCGCCGTGCTGGCCGAGTCGGGCGAGCCCGGCGTGCGCACCGATCGCATCGCGGCGCGCCTCGGCCTGACCAAGGGGTCGTTCCACCATCACTTCGCCGGAGCCGCCGACTATCGACGCGCCCTGCTCGCCCGGCACGAGCGGCGGGTGCTCGACGCGCTCGCAGGCGTCTCGGCCACGGCTGCGGGGCTCGAGGCCGCCGAGGCTCCCGCGCTCCTGCGCGACGAGGCCGCGGCGCTGCTCGACCAGCCGCTCGAGGCGGCCGTGCGGGCCTGGGCTGCCCACGACGTCGACGCACGCGAGACGCAGGCGCGTATCGATGCGGCTCGCCTCGAGGCGTTGACCGCGGTCTGGGTGCGCATCACGGGCGACGAGCGCTCCGCCCGGTCGGCGGCGCTGCTGCCGCACCTCGTCGTGATCGGCGCGACGGCCGCCGTGCCGCCGGTCGGGCGCGACGACCTCGCCGGGCTCTTCGACCTGCTCGCCGCACTCGCCCGGCACGTGCCCGCGCGGGAGTGACCCCCAACGGATGACCCGGTCGGCGTCCGCGTCGGGTCGTCGGTCGGTGCGGGTACAGTCGGCGGGTGCGCACCTTCCGAGCCGCTGACGGAACCGACCTCGCCTACAGCCTGATAGGCGGAGGCGGCGACGGCGGCGGCGCCGACCGGGCCGAACAGGCGCCCGCGCTCGTCGTGCCCGGCGGCCCGTGCCGCGGCGTCGACTACCTCGAAGACCTCGCCGGCGTCGGTGCCGAGCGGCCACTCGCGGTGCTGCACCCGCGCGGCACGCCGACGTCGGGCGGCCGGTCCAACGGCTGGTGGGCCGACGCCGACGACCTGGTCGCGCTCGCAGACCACCTCGGGCTCGACCGGTTCGACGTGATCGGCCACTCGGCGGGCACACGGCTCGTGCTCGCGGCGTCCGCTCGCTTCCCACAGCGGGTGCGGCGCATGGCGCTCGTCACTCCTGCGGCGGCCTGGCTGACGGTTGCCGCGTGGGACGGCGACGCGATCGGCGGGCGCCGTGGCGACCCGGCGGTGTTCGCGGCGCTCGAGTCGCTCACGGGCCCGCAGCCGCTCGACCAGCGGCAGTGGGAGACGGCCCGCGCCGTGGAGGGCCCTGCCGGGTACGCACGCTGGACCGAGCGCGAGCGCGCCCACAGCACGGTCGGCGGGTGGGAGCTCGCATCGGTCGAGGCCTGGTTCACGGGGGTTCCCGACGACGCGGCCACGCGCATCCTCGCCGCGCCGCGCGTGCCGACGACGGTCATCGGCGGCGACGCCGACATTCTCTCGGGGGTCGCGCCGGTCGAGGCCTATGCGGCGGCACTCGGCGCGGAGCTGCGTCTGCTCGACGACTGCGGGCACTACCCGTGGGTCGAGCAGCCCGAGGCGTTCCGCGAGGCGCTCGGGGCGTGGCTCGCGGGCTGACCCTGCGAGGCTCCCGGGCGGAGCGGGTCGGCGCTCCTATCCTGACCGTGTGGACCTGAGTCAGCTCTCCGAGACGACCATCACCTGGGCGCAGGTGCTCCTGGCGGTGATCGCGATCCTCGGCGGATGGGTCGCCGCGCACTTCGTCGGCAAGGGGGTCGCGGTCGTCCTCGGCCGAGTGCCGAACCTGCCCGCCGGGGTGCTGACCTTCGCCACCCGATTCGTGCGGACGCTGCTGATCCTCCTCGGGATCGGCGTCGCGCTCGCCTTCCTCGGCGCCGACGTGCAGCCCCTGATCGCGATCGTGCTCGTCGTCGGGGTTATCGTCGTGCTGGTGCTGCGCGGGGTCGCCGACAACTTCGCCGCGAGCGTGCTCATCCAGACCCGGCGGCCGGTGACGGCAGGCGAGGAGATCATGGTGGAGGGCCCCGACGGCGAGCCGATCGTCGGCACGGTCGTGGAACTCAACTCGCGATCCGTCATCCTCCGCACCGTCGACGGACGCACGGTGCACGTGCCGAACGCGAAGCTGCTGGCCGACGCACTCGTCAACCACTCCCGGAGCGGCGCCCGCCGGAGCGAGGTGCAGGTGCGTGTCGAGCTCGGGGGCCACGCCGAGGTCGTCGACGACGTGCTCGCCCGCGCGGTCGAGGCCGCGTCATCGGTCGACGGCATCGACGGCGAACGCGTGCAGACCGTCGTCCAGTCGATCTCACCGGGCCGGGTCATCGCTCGCCTCCAGTTCTGGCACGACCCGGCGGTCGGCCTGCGCGCGACCTCGGACGTGATCCGGGCGGTGCACGGTGCGTTCGCCGCGGATGGACTGGCCGCGACGGTCACCAGCACCCCCGGCCTGCCGCCGCTGGTGCCCCCCGACGGCTTCTGAGCCCCGCACGAGACCAGGCACCCGCCCGCGACACGCGGGACGGATGCCTGTTCTGGGTTCGGTCGCGGCGGGTCTTCCTGTTCTCGGAACGGATGCCGCGGCGCCGGCGCCCGGGTCGGTGCGGCGGCGCAGGCGCTCGGCTCAGTGCCCCTGCGGGGGCAGGGCCGAGATGACGGGGTGGTCCTTGGCGATGACGCCGACCTTGGCTGCCCCGCCGGGCGAGCCGAGGTCGTCGAAGAACTCGACGTTGGCCTTGTAGTAGTCGGCCCACTCGTCGGGCAGGTCGTCTTCGTAGTAGATCGCCTCGACGGGGCAGACGGGTTCGCAGGCGCCGCAGTCGACGCATTCGTCGGGGTGGATGTAGAGCGAACGCTCACCCTCGTAGATGCAGTCGACCGGGCACTCGTCGATGCAGGCGCGGTCCTTGACGTCGACACACGGCAGCGCGATGACGTAGGTCACGAGACGACCAGCGACCCGTCGCGCGAGATGTCGACCTGCTCGTCGCGGGGCACGACCTTCACGCGCTCGCGCACCGTGTCGCTGCCGGCGGGAGCGCCGTACGCCTCGCCGAGCGAGCGCTCGTGCGCGTCGAGCGTGAGCCAACCGTTCCACGTCGTGTACTTCACCTCGCGCGAGTCGAGCAGCGCGAAGATCTCCTCGCCGTCGGCCGCATCGACGAGGGCCGCGGGGAGCGAGCCCGCCGTGGCATCCGCCAGCAGGTTGGTGATGGTCTCGAGCGCGTCGCCCTTCGTGTGGCCGATGAGGCCGACGGGCCCGCGCTTGATCCAGCCGGTCGCGTAGACGCCGGGCAGGTGCGCGCCTTCGGCGTCGACGACGCGGCCGCCCTCGTTGGGGATGACGGCCTTGCGCTCGTCGAACGGCACGCCCACGATGGGCGAGCTCGCGTAGCCGACGGCGCGGTAGATCGCCTGCACGGGGATGTCGGTGACCTCACCGGTGCCCTCGACCGAGCCGTCGCCGACGGGGCGGGTGAGCTCGAAGCGCACGGCCTCGACCGCGTCGGTGCCGAGCACCTCGACCGGGGCGTGCAGGAAGTGCAGGTGCAGGCGGCGCGACGCCGTGTACTCGTGACCGGCGGGCTTGCGCCATCCGTTCAGCGTGCGGGTCATGACCTTGACCTGGTTGTTCGACGCGTGCAGCTGTTCGGCGTGCGGGTCGTTCGCGGCGCGCTCGAAGTCGGCGTCGTAGACGATCACGTCGACGTCGGGCACCTCGCCGAGCTCGCGCAGCTCGATGGGCGTGAACTTGACGTGGCCGGGGCCGCGTCGGCCGAAGACGTGCACGTCGGTCACGGGCGAGGCCTCGAGGCCCTCGACGACGTTCGCCGGCACGTCGGTCGACAGCAGGTCCTTCGGGTGCTTCGCGAGCACGCGGGCGATGTCGAGTGCGACGTTGCCGTTGCCGATGACGGCGATCGACTGCGCCTCGAGCGGCCAGGTGCGGGGCACGTCGGGGTGGCCGTCGTACCAGGCGACGAAGTCGGCCGCGCCGTACGAGCCGGGCAGGTCGATGCCCGGGATGTCGAGCGGGGCGTCGCGCAGCGCACCGGTGGCGAAGATGACGGCGTCGTACCGCTCCTGCAGCTCGTCGACCGTGACGTCGCGGCCCACCTCGACGTTGCCGATGAGGCGGATCGTGCCCGCGTCGAGCATCTCGTGCAGCGAGTTGACGATGCCCTTGATGCGGGGGTGGTCGGGCGCGACGCCGTACCGGATCAGGCCGTAGGGCGCGGGCAGCGACTCGAACAGGTCGATCGCGACCTCGCCGCCGGCCTCGGTGACCTGGCGGTTCAGGATGTTGCCTGCGTAGATGCCGGCGGGGCCGGCGCCGACGATCGCGACGCGGAGGGAGAGGGTCATGGCTGCGGGATCTTTCAGTCGACGGGAGGGGTGATGGTCTCGGGGCCGGCGCCGTTGGCGCCGGGGGCGGCCTCGCCGCCGGGCACGGTCGTGCCCATGGCGGTGGTGCCGGTGGCGACGGTGCCGGTGGTGATCGCCTCTGGCGCGTACGGACTCAGCGTCACCACGTCGCCGACGACGACGACTGCGGGCGAGCGGACGCCGCGGCGGGCCGCCTGCAATGCGATCGTGTCGAGCGTACCCACTGTGACACGCTGACCTGAGCCGTAGCCGTCTTCGATGATCGCGACGGGGCAGTCGCCGCCGCGCTCTCCGCGCGAGAGGGTGATCGCCGAGTTGGCGAGCGTGCCGATGCCCATGAGCAGCACCACCGTGTGGTCGCGCCCGCCGCCGAGGTCGCGGATCTGGTCGTGGCCGGTCGCGACGGTGAACGCCGTGGCGAGCCCGCGGTGCGTGAGCGGGATGCCCGCGATCGCCGGAACGGAGATCGCGCTCGTGATGCCGGGCACGACCTCGACGGCGACGCCGGCCTCCTGGCAGAACGCGAGCTCCTCGCCGCCGCGCCCGAAGACGAACGGGTCGCCGCCCTTGAGTCGCACGACGCGCTTGCCGTCGCGGGCGAGCGAGACGAGCAGGGCGTTGATCGCGTCCTGCGGCACGGCGTGGTGGCCGGGCAGCTTGCCGACGTCGACGACCTCGGCGGTGAGCGTCACGCCCTCGGCGGCGAGCCCGTCGAGCACCGAGCGCGCGCCGAGGCGGTCGGCGACGATGACGTCGGCCGCCTCGAGGGCACGGAGGCCCCGCACGGTCAGCAGGCCGGCGTCCCCGGGGCCGGCGCCCACGAGCGCGACGTGGCCGGGCTCGAGGCGCGGCCGTGCGGCGGCGACGTGCGCCGTGAACCCACGGCTCATGCCAGGCATCCGGCGACCACGGCCGCGACGACGATGGCCGCCGCGAGCACGAGCCCGCCGACGACGCCCGCGACCGCGCGAGCGCGGCCCGAGGTGCGGGCCGCGCCGCTCATACCGCCACCCAGGCGGCGGCCGTCTCGGCCTCGGCGACGGCTTCGGGGGTGGGGGCCGGCGCCTCGGTCACGATGCCGGCCGCGAGCGTGTAGCCCGACTGCGGGTCGATGACGAGGAACGCACCTGCGCGACGGTGCGTCGAGTACTCGTCGACGGGCAGCTCGGCGGCGAGGCGCACGCGCACCTGCCCGATGTCGTTGATCTCGAGTGCCGCGGCGGGCTCGAGGGCGAGCGTGTCGAGGTCGCGGCGCCCCACGATGTCGGAGACGAGCGCCTGCACGGTGCTCGTGCCCGACTTGACGAGCACGCGGGCGCCAGGGCGCAGCGGGGCGGCCCCGAGCCAGAACACCGAGGCGTCGAGCTCGCGGCGGGGCGTCGGCAGCGCGCCCTCGGCGACGATCACGGCGCCGCGGGCGGCGTCGAGCTGGTCGGCCAGCCGCAACGACACCGAACGAGGGGCGGATGCCGCGTCGACCGTCGACGGGCCGGCGTCGATGCCCGTGACGGTCGTCGTCGCGCCGCCCGGGAACACCTGCACCCGGTCTCCGACGCGCACGGTGCCCGACGCGATGCGCCCGGCGAACGCCCGGTAGTCGCGGAACGCCTCGGCGTCGTCGACGTCGTGCGCGAGCGCGCCCTGCGGGCGGATCACGAGCTGCACGGGCAGGCGGAAGGCCTCGAGCTCGGTCTCGAGCTCGTCGAGCGACGGCAGCGTCTCGAGCAGTTCGAGCAGGCTCGGGCCGTCGTACCACGGCGTGTTCGCCGAGCGGTCGACGATGTTGTCGCCGGCGAGCGCCGACACGGGGATCACGTGCGTGGCTTCCAGGCCGAGTTCGCGCGCGAGCGCGGCGACATCCGTCGCCACCTGGTCGTAGGCGGCCTGCGAGTAGCCCAGCAGGTCGATCTTGTTCACGGCGATGATCACGTGCGGCACGCGCAGCAGTGCGACGACCGCGAGGTGGCGGCGGGTCTGCTCGAGCACGCCGTTGCGCGCGTCGACCAGCACGACGACCGCGTCGGCCGTGGTCGCGCCGGTGACCATGTTGCGCGTGTACTGCACGTGGCCGGGGCAGTCGGCGAGGATGAACGACCGGCGGCCCGTCGAGAAGTAGCGGTAGGCCACGTCGATCGTGATGCCCTGCTCGCGCTCGGCCCGCAGTCCGTCGGTGAGCAGCGCGAAGTCGATCGCCCCTGGCTCGCCGCCGAAGCCGCGCTCGGCGCTCGTGCGGGCGACCGACTCGAGCTGGTCGGCGAGGATCGCCTTCGAGTCGTGCAGCAGGCGGCCGACGAGGGTCGACTTGCCGTCGTCGACCGATCCGGCCGTCGCGAAGCGGAACAGTGCGCCCATCAGAAGTACCCGTCCTTCTTGCGGTCTTCCATCGCCGCCTCCGAGATGCGATCGTCGGCTCGCGTGGCCCCGCGCTCGGTCAGCGTCGAGAGCGCGATCTCGCGCACCACGTCGCCGATGGATGCCGCGTCGGACTCGACCGCGCCGGTGCAGCTCATGTCGCCGACCGTGCGGTAGCGCACGGTGCGCGTCTCGACGACCTCGTCGGCCCGAGGCTCGGAGACGGGCGACACCGCGCGCCACATGCCGTCGCGGCGGTACACCTCGCGCTCGTGCGCGTAGTAGAGCGGTGGCAGCTCGATGCCCTCGCGCTCGATGTAGCGCCACACGTCGAGCTCGGTCCAGTTCGAGATCGGGAACGCGCGCACGTGCTGGCCGACCGTGTGGCGGCCGTTGTAGAGGTCCCAGAGCTCGGGCCGCTGGTTGCGGGGGTCCCACTGGCCGAACTCGTCGCGCAGGCTCAGGATGCGCTCCTTGGCGCGGGCCTTGTCCTCATCGCGACGTGCGCCGCCGAAGACCGCGTCGTGCCGGCCCGCGGCGATGCCGTCGAGCAGCGGCTGCGTCTGCAACGGGTTGCGGGTGCCGTCGGCGCGCTCCTGGAGGCGGCCGTCGTCGAGGTAGTCCTGCACGGCGGCGACCTCGAGCCGCAGCCCGAGCCGCTCGACCGTGCGGTCGCGGAACTCGATGACCTCGGGGAAGTTGTGCCCCGTGTCGACGTGCAGCACCGGGAACGGCACCTTGGCCGGCCAGAACGCCTTCGCCGCGAGGTGCAGCACGAGCACGGAGTCCTTGCCGCCCGAAAACAGCAGCACGGGCCGCTCGAACTCGGCGACGACCTCGCGGATGATGTGGATCGCCTCGGCCTCGAGGGCGTCGAGCGTGTCGATGCCGGCGGCGACGACCTCGGCGGCGGCCGCCTCGGCGTCCTGGGCGTCGTCGTGGACGATCACTGGCGTCTCGCTCATACGTGCAGCCCGCATTCCGTCTTGTCGAGGCCGGCCCAGCGGCCGGACCTCGGGTCTTCACCCGGCGCGACCCGCTTCGTGCACGGTTCGCAGCCGATCGAGGGGTAGCCCTGCGTGAGCAGGTCGTTCACCGGAACGGCGAAGGCGCTCGAGTAGTCGATGAGGTCGTCGAAGCTCCACGCCGCGAGCGGGTTGACCTTGACCAGTCCGTTGCGCTCGTCGAACGTCACGAGCGGCGTGTTCGTGCGCGTGGGTGCCTCGTCGCGGCGTACGCCGGTGAACCAGAGCTCGTAGCCCCCGAGCGCCTCGTGCAGCGGGGCGACCTTGCGCATCGCGCAGCACTCGGCGGCGTCGCGCGCGAACAGCTCGGCGCCGTACCTCGCGTTCTGCTCGGCGACGGTGAGCTCGGGCAGCACGTCGACGATGCGCACGTCGAGCGCCTCGGCGACCCGGTCGCGCGTCTCGTAGGTCTTCGCGAAGTGGTAGCCCGTGTCGAGGAACAGCACGTCGACGCCCGGCAGCGACTGCGCGACCACGTGCGGCAGCACGGCGTCGGCCATCGAGCAGGCGACCGCCGCGGCATCCGTGCCGAAGTTGCGTGCGACCCAGGCGACGACCTCGTAGGCGGATGCCTCGTCGTCGCCGAGGCTGCGGAGCTCGCGTTCGCCCTGCTCGGCGAGGGCGCGCAGTTCGTCGGCGCTGCGGCGGGTCGCGGCGCGCGGGGCGAGGGAGACGCTCACTGGAGGGCCTCCTCGTCGGCGCGGTGCGCCCAGCGGGCGAACGTCTCGTCGGTGGCCGCGTCGCGCTCCTCGAGGAACCGCTTCACGACTCGCTCGGTGTAGTCGGCGATGCCGTCGGCCGCGACCTTCAGGCCGCGCACGGTGCGGCCGAGGCCGGCCTCGTCGCGGTCCTTCGAGGCGAGGCCGCCGCCGAGGTGCACCTGGTAGCCGGGCACCTGCTCGCCGTCGATCGTGACGAGCTGGCCCTTGAGGCCGATGTCGGCCGTCTGGATGCGGGCGCAGGAGTTGGGGCAGCCGTTCACGTGCAGGCTGATCGGGTGCGGCAGGTCGAACCCGCGGAGGCGGTCTTCGAGGTCTTTCACGGCCTTCGTCGCATTGACCTTGGTCTCGACGATCGCGAGCTTGCAGAACTCGATGCCCGTGCACGCGATGGTGCCGCGGCGGATGAGGCTCGGCCGGGCCTCGAGGCCCAGCTCGTTCAGCTCGGCGATGAGGGGCTCGACGTGCTGCCCCTCGACGTCGAGGATGACGAGCTTCTGGTGCGGCGTCGTGCGCAGGCGGGTCGAGCCGTGCGCCTCGAGCAGGTCGGCGAGCTTCGCGAGCGTCGGGCCCGACACGCGACCGACGATGGGCGTCACGCCGATGTAGAAGCGGCCGTCCTTCTGGCGGTGCACGCCGACGTGGTCGCCCGGCGTCGGCGGCTTCGGGGCCGCGAGGCCGTCGGGCAGCGCGCCGCCGAGGTACTCGTCCTGCAGCACCTGGCGGAACTTCTCGGTGCCCCACTCCGCGAGCAGGAACTTGAGGCGGGCCTTGTTGCGCAGGCGCCGGTAGCCGTAGTCGCGGAAGATCTGCGCCACCCCGTGCCAGACCTCGGCGACCTGCTCGGGTGCGACGAACACGCCGAGGCGCTCGCCGAGTCGCGGCGTGGTCGACAGTCCGCCGCCGACCCAGAGGTCGTAGCCGACGCCGAGCTCGGGGTGCTCGACGGCGACGAACGCGACGTCGTTGATCTCGTGCACGACGTCTTGGCTGGGGTGTCCGGTGATCGCCGACTTGAACTTGCGGGGCAGGTTCGACAGCGTCGGGTCGCCGATGAAGCGCGACGTGATCTCGTCGATCTGCGGGGTCGGGTCGATGAGCTCCTCGACCGAGATGCCCGCGACGGGCGACCCGAGCACGACGCGCGGCACGTCGCCGCACGCCTCGGTCGTGCCGAGCCCGACCGACTCGAGCCGGCGCCAGATCTCGGGCATGTCCTCGACGCGTACCCAGTGCAGCTGCACGTTCTGGCGGTCGGTGAGGTCTGCCGTGTCGCGGCCGAAGTCGATCGAGAGGTTCGCGATGACGCGCAGCTGCTCGGTGGTCAGCTGCCCGCCGTCGATGCGCACCCGCAGCATGAAGTACTCGTCTTCGAGCTCGTGCGGTTCGAGGGTCGCGGTGCGCCCGCCGTCGATGCCGGGCTTGCGCTGCGTGTAGAGGCCCCAGACGCGGAAGCGGCCGTGCAGGTCGGTCGGGTCGATCGAGGCGAAGCCGCCCTTGGAGTAGATGTTCTCGATGCGCTCGCGCACCGCGAGGCCGTCGTCGACCTGCTTCCACTCCTCGTTGCCGTTGAGCGGGGCGGTGCCGTCGATCTTCCACTGCCCGTTCGGGCGGTTCGCGCCGGGGCGCGCGGGGCGGTCGCCCGCGGGGCGCGTGGGGCGCTCGCCTTCCGCGCGCTCGGGCCGCGCCGGTCGTTCGGGGCGGGCCGGACGCGTGGTCTCGCTCAGCGTCACGAGGGCCTCCTGGGGTCGAGTTCGAGGGCGGACGTCTCCGCCGATGTGCCGACGCTAGGCGAGGGGTTCGCGGGCGGCACGTTCGTGACATCGGAGCCCGTCACGATGCGTCATGCTCGGTCGCACGACGCCGCATTGCGTCATGTGCTTGACATGCGGATGCCGCGTCCCGGCTCGGGTGCCCCGTGGCGCGTCGCCCCGGCGCGCCACTGTCGCCGCCGCAGGTCGCTCGCTATCGTGAGCCCATGCCTGCCGCCGGTACCGGAATGCCCCTGCGGGACTACCGCATCCACCGCTACGTGAACGCGTTCTGCCCGCGCTGCCACGAGGAGGATCCCGAGCGGCCGCTCGCCGACGTCGCGCGCCTGTCGGGGTGGCTGGCGATCCGCGACGATCGTGTGTGGCTCGAGCGCGGCTGCCCGACTCACGGCCTCGTCAGCACCCTGTACGACGAGTCGCCCGAGATCCTCACCTACCTCGAGCAGTGGACCGCGCCGACGAAGGTGCACACGCCCGACCTCGCCGGCAACTTCAAGCCCGTGCCCTCGGCCTACGAGGACGGCCTGCCCGTCATGCAGACCCAGCACACGTGCATCCTGCTCGAGGACCTCACCGACCACTGCAACCTGCGGTGCCCCACCTGCTTCGCCGAGTCCGGTCCCGCCGCGACCGCGGTCGCCCCGCTCGCGGAGGTGCTCGCGTCGGTCGATGCGAAGCTCGCGCGCGAGAACGACCGCATCGACGTGCTCATGCTCTCGGGCGGTGAGCCGACGCTCTACCCCTGGCTCGAGCAGCTGCTCGACCACCTCGTGGCGCGGCCCATCGTGCGCATCCTCCTGAACTCCAACGGCCTTCGCATCGCGCAGGACGACGCGCTCGTCGAGACGTTGAAGAAGCACCGCGAGCGCGTCGAGGTGTACCTCCAGTTCGACGGCGAGTCCGCCGAGGCATCCGCGTTCCACCGTGGTGCCGACATCCGCCGGTTCAAGGACCGCGCGCTGGAGCGCCTGTCGGAGGCCGGAGTCTTCACGACCCTCACGATGACCGCGGCGCTCGGCGTCAACGACGGCGAGATCGGCGCGGTGATCCGTCGCGCCATGCGCACGCCGTACGTCGGCGGCGTGACGATCCAGCCCGTGTTCGGTTCGGGTCGGTCGGCGGGCATCGACCCGAACGACCGGCTCACCCACACGGGCGTGCTCGCCCGCCTCGAGGCCCAGACCGACGGCGAGGTCACCTGGCAGGACCTCACCGCGCTGCCGTGCAGCCACCCGCACTGCTGCTCGGTCGGCTACCTGCTTCAAGACGACTCGGGCACGTGGAACTCGCTCACCAAGCTCGTCGGGCACGACCAGCTGAAGATGTTCCTCGACCTGAACCCCGACCTGATCGCGAACCGCATCGCCGACAGCAACATCAACCAGGCGCTGAAGGAGAGCGTGAAGCAGTCGCTCCTCGACCTGCTGAGCGAGCAGTCCTCGCTCTCGCACCCGTCGATCGGGTCGCTCTGGAAGGACATCTGCACGGGCTGCGACCTCGGCATCGGCACGCTCACGCAGCTCGCGACCGCGGGGCTGCCGGGCCAGCACAAGCGACTCCGCCGGTTCCTCGGGGAACGCGTGAAGCGCATCACCGTGAAGCCCTTCATGGACATCAACACCATGATCGAGGAGCGCCTCACGCAGTGCTGCGTGCACGTCGCGACCGTCAACTCCGAGACCTCCGCGCACCAGTGCGCGCCGTTCTGCGCCGTGCAGGCGTGGGCTCCGCTCGGACGCACGCGCATCTCGACGGCGACGGGCGGCGCCGAGATCGGCGGACGACGCCAGTTGCCGGTGACGGTGGGGTGATCTCATGAGCGCGACCGGCGACGACTTCGGCACGTGGGACGCCTCGGGGCTGAACCGCTACGACGAGACCGTCGGCGCCCCGCCGGCTCCGGTGCCCTTCGACCCGCTGCGCCTCTGCGTGTTCACGACCGTGGCGCTCATCACGTGCCTGCTCGGCCCGATCGCGCTCGCGGTGTTCGCCGGCATCGCGATCGCGGGCTACTCGCGCGCCAGGCGGGCCGGTCTGCTGCGCTCGAAGTGCAAGCTCGGCGACACCCGCAACGTGCTCGCCTACCTCGTGGTGCTCGAGGTGCTCGCGCTCGCCGCGGTGCCGTTCTGGATCGCGTTCGTCGTCTCGTTCTGGGTCGACGTGGTGGGGTGAGCCGATGTTCCCGACGCTGCACGACCTGCTGGGCTGGGGCCCGCCGATCGACACCCACGCGGCGTTCGTGGCGCTCGCGATGCTCGCGGCCGGCACGATCTTCGTCGTCGAGTCCAGACGCCGGGGACGAACGGGCGACCAGCGCATCTGGGCACTCGTGCTCGGCGCGCTCGCCGGAGCCGCGATCCTCTCGCGGCTCGGCACGTGGGCGCAGCATCTCGACCCGTCGCAGAACCTCGACCTGGTCACGCAGCTCACGCAGGGCAACGCCTCGGTGCTGAGCGCGCTCGTCGGCGCCTGGCTCGGCGTGCACGTCGCCAAGCGCCTCGTGCGGTACCCGTTGCGCACGGGGGACCTCTTCGCGCCCGCGGTCGCCCTGGGCATGGCGATCGGCCGGTTCGGATGCCTCTTCACCGAACTGCCCGGAACACCCACCGGCGCCGACTGGGGCATCGTGCTCGACGAGGCCGCCGCCGCACGCGTGGGCGGTCCGGCCGGGGTGCCGCTGCACCCGAGCTTCGTCTACGAGATCGTGTTCCAGGCCGCGTGCTTCGTCGCGCTCTGGTTCTGGCTGCGGCACCGCCCGATCGCCTCGGGCGAGACGCTCACGCTCTACATCGCCGCGTACGCGATCTTCCGGTTCTTCGTCGAGTTCGTGCGCGGCAACGAGGTCGCGTGGATGGGCCTCACCCGCCCCCAGTTGTTCCTGCTCGTCACGATCCCGCTGCTGCTCGGCCGTCTCACCTGGAAGGCGACCCGCGGCGGCCTCACCGAACGCACCGCCGACCCCGAGAGGATGCCCGATGGCGCCCGAAGCTGACCAACCCGAACCCGACGAGCCGACCCCTGAGGAGCCGACGCCGGAGGCGAACGCGCCGGTCGAGCCCGACCCCGTCGCCGAACTCCTCGGACAGCCGCCGGCTGCCGAGCCGCCGGCTGCCGAGCCGCCGGCTGCCGAGCCGCCGGTCGCCGAGCCCCTGCCGCCCTACGGCTCGCCCGAAGCAGCGGCTGCGGCAGCCGCCGCGGCGAAGCCGGGGCTCAGCACGGGCGCCGGCATCGGCATCGGCGCTGGCATCGGGTGCGGCGCGCACGTGGTCGCGCTCATCCTCATGGTCGCCACGGGCTTCGCCGGCTGGGGAGCGACGTTCCTCGGCCTGACATGGCCGTTCATCCTGGTGGCGCTCGCGGCGATCGTGATGCTCTTCTTCAAGAAGACGCGCGGCATCGCGATCGGCGTGCTCATCGTCGCCGCGGCCGTGTGGATCGTCTTCCTCGGCCCGTGCATCGGCCTGCTGGGCGTGGCCTGAGTCCGAACGCTCAGCGGGCGGATGCCTCGTCGTAGCGCTCGAGCACGATGTCGACGAGCTCGGCGGGGGCCGGGGCATCGGGCAGCAGCAGCGGCTGCGCGACCACGTCGGCGCCGGCGTCGCGTGCGAGGTCGTCGAAGTAGCCGGGAGCGAGCAGGTAGTTCGCGACGACGACGCGCGGCGCGGAGGCATCCGTCGCCCGGTTCGTGCGGCGCACGCCCGGCAGGCCCGGGATGTCGGCGACTCCGGGGATGCCGAGCAGGGCGCCGGGCGCGCCCGGTGCGTCGAGTGCGCGCGCGACCTCGGCGTCGGCCCTGGCCGCGGCCACCGCGTCGGGCAGCGACGGCTCGGCGGCCGAGAGGAACCCGACCGAGACTGCCAGCCCGGATGCCGCGGCCAGGCGCGCGGTCATGTCGTGGCAGTCGTCGACGGCGCGACGGTCGCTCGAACCGGCCACGGCGAGCACGACGGCGTCGTCGTCGCGCACGCCCGCCTCGGCGAGGCGTCGGATCAGCACGGTCACGAGTCGATCGTCGGGACCGAGCGCCCCGGCGAGCACGACCGGGCGGGACGTCTCGGCCTCGACGGCCTCGGTGAGGTCGACGTGCACGTGGTACCCGGCGGAGAGCAGCAGCGGCACGACGACCGCGGGCTCGCCCTCGTCGAGCGAGGCGAGCGTCGCGGGCACGTCGGGCTGCTCGACGTCGACGTGTCCGAGGCGCAGCGACGGCACGCCCGAGGCATCCGCACCGTTCGCCGTCGCACGTGCCGCGAGGGCTGCGCCGACCGCGTCGCGGAGACCCCGGACGGCGGTCTGCCCCTCGGGGGAGCTCGTTCCGTGCGAGATGGCGACGAGGGCGGGCGATCGTTCAGGCATGCGCCAATGCTCGCAGATCCGTCGGCCGCCCGGACTTCGTCAGGTCAGCGACAGCTCCGCGGGCACCGGCAGCGGCTCCTCGCCCACGGCGCGCACGGCCGCGGGGTCGTGGCGCAGGCAGGCTACCGAGCGGCGCGGGTCGTCGCCCTCGACGTTCGGGAACACGAGCTCGGGGTTGACCTTCGTGCACGCGTCGAAGGCGAACGCGCAGCGGTCGGCGAACGGGCAGCCGCCGCCGAGGCGTGCGAGGTCGGGCGGGGAGCCCGGGATGCCGATGAGCTCGCGTCGCGGCCCGCGCAGGGGCGGGAACGAGTGCAGCAGCGCCGACGAGTACGGGTGCCGTGGGCGGTGGTAGACGTCGAGGGCGGGGGCGTCCTCGACGATCTCGCCCGCGTACATGATCGCGATGCGGTCGGCGATCTCGATGAGCAGCGACACGTCGTGCGTGATGAAGATGACCGAGAAGCCGAGTCGGTCGCGCAGCTCCGCGATCTGCTCGACGATCTGGCGCTGCATGACCACGTCGAGCGCGGTGGTCGGCTCGTCCATGATGAGCACCTGCGGGTCGAGCGCGAGCGCCATGGCGATCATGACGCGTTGGCGCATGCCGCCTGAGAGCTGGTGCGGGTACGAGCGCAGGCGATCGGGCGAGATGCCGACGAGCTCGAGCAGTTCGGCCGCGCGTTCGAGCGCCTCCTTCTGCGTCGTCTTCGGCTCGTGCGCGCGGATCGCGTCGGCGATCTGCCGGCCGATGCGGTACACCGGGTTCAGCGAGTTCATCGCGCCCTGGAACACGATCGCGAGGTCCTGCCAGCGCGACGCCCGCAGCTGGGTGTCGTTCAGGCGCAGCAGGTCGGTCTTCACGCCAGAGCGGTCGGTGAAGAGCACCTCGCCTCCGGTGATGAGTCCGGGAGGGGGCAGCAGCCGGGTCGCGGCGTACGCGAGCGTCGACTTGCCGCAGCCCGACTCGCCCGCGAGGCCGAGCACCTCGCCGCGGCCGAGCGTGAGCGACACCTGCCGCAGCACGTGCACGGGGTCGTCGTCGTAGCCGTAGTCGACCGAGAGGTTCTTGATCTCGAGCACCGGGTCGCTCGCCGGGGCGAGTCGCTGCGGGTGTCCGATGGGGCTGGCGATGGTCATGCTCGGTTCTCCTCGGCCTCGCGCACCACTGGGGTGAATCCGATACGGGGGCGGATGCCGCGCTTGCGCAACGACTTGGCATTCAGGCCCGTCGAGCGCAGGCGCGGGTTGACGAACTCGTCGATGCCGAAGTTGATGAGGGTCAGCGACATGCCCAGGAGGGCGATGCAGAGACCGGCCGGCACGAACCACCACCACGCGCCGCGCTGCAGCGCGAGCTGCGACTGCGCCTGGTAGAGCACGGTGCCCCAGTTCCACTCGCCCGTGTTGCCGATGCCGATGAACGACAGGGTGATGAGCGAGAGCACGGCGAACGCGACCGTGCCGACGAAGCCCGACGCGATGATGGCCGTGAGGTTCGGCAGGATCTCGGCCGTGATGATGCGCCACGTGCGCTCGCCGTTGGCCCTGGCCGCCTCGACGAAGTCGCGCTTGCGGAGCGACAGGGTCTGCGCGCGCAGGACGCGCGCCCCCCATGCCCAGCCGGTGATCGCGATCACGACCGCCACGGTGACGCCGCCGACCGAGGGCAGCTGGCCGGCGATGATGATGATGAGGGGCAGCTGCGGGATCACGAGGAACACGTTCGCGAGCACCGAGAGGCTCTCGTCGCCGAGGCCGCCGACGTAGCCGGCCGTCACGCCGATGATGACGCCGATCGCGGTCGCGAGGATGCCGGCGACGAAGCCGACCACGATCACGCCGCGCGTGCCGACGACGATCTGCGAGAAGACGTCCTGCCCGAGGTGGGTCGTGCCGAACCAGTGCTCCCACGACGGCGGCTGCAGGATGTCGTCGCTGCGCGCGCTCGGGTCGTACGGCGCGATCCACGGGCCGATGATCGCGATGAGGAAGAAGAACGCGAGGATCACCATGCCGGCGATCGCCTTCGAGTTGCGGAGGAAGAGGAACTTGCGCGGCTTGCCGCGCTTGCGCCCCGGACCGCGCGAAGCGGCGACGGCCCCGGTCATGGGCGCCTGCGACGGCTTCGCGAGCTCCTGGCCCTCTTCGACGATGCTGGTGTCGATCGTCATCTCAACCCTCCTGTCGGGTGCGCGGGTCGAGCACCCCGTAGATGAAGTCGGCCACGATGTTGGCGAACAGCACCGCGACCGTGATCACGAGGAAGATGCCCTGCATGAGCGGGTAGTCCTTGGCGGCGACGGCCGTGAACAGGTAGTAGCCGATGCCCTGGTAGGAGAAGACGATCTCCATGATGAGCGTGCCGCCGACGATGAAGCCGAGCGACAGCGCGAAGCTCGACACCTGCGGCAGGATCGCGTTGCGCGCCGAGTAGCCGAACAGCGCCGTGCGCTCCGAGACCCCCTTCGCCTGGGCGACGGTCACGTAGTCCTCCGACGAGACGGTGACCATCATGTTGCGCATGCCGAGGATCCAGCCGGAGATCGACGAGACCACGATCGTGAGGGCCGGCAGGGTGCCGTAGTAGATGACCGAGGAGATGAACTCCCACGAGAACGTCGGCACGAGCGAGCGGTCGTAGCTGCCGCTCGCCGGGAACCAGCCGAGGGTGACCGAGAAGATCGAGATCGCGATGAGCGCGAGCCAGAAGTACGGCACGGCCGAGAAGAAGGTCGAGATCGGCAGCAGCGAGTCGGCCCAGGTGCCGCGCCTCCAGCCGATGCCGGAGCCGATCAGCGTGCCCACGGTGAAGCTGATTATGGTCGCGATGCCCACGAGGCCGATGGTCCACGGGATCGCCTGCGCGATCACGTCGGCGACGGGCGTCGGGAAGTAGGTGAACGAGACGCCCAGGTCGCCGCGGAGGATCAGGCCCCAGTAGTCGAGGTACTGCTGCCAGAGCGAGGTGTCCTTGTCGAGGCCGAACAGCACGCGGAGGGCGGCCTCTGCGTCGGTCGAGATACGGCCCTGGTTCTTCGCGATGAGCGCGCGCACCGGGTCGCCGGGCATGATGCGCGGGATGAAGAAGTTGATCGTGACCGCGGCCCAGAAGGTGATCAGGTAGAAGCCGAGTCGGCGCAGGAAGAACCTCATGCGAGCGCCTCCGTGATGTCGCTGAGCGTGGGTCGGTCGGGTCGGTCGGAGTAGCCCCAGCAGGCGGCCTCGCGGGCCTCGCCCGTCGGCCCGGTGCCCACCGGCAGAAGGGGCGGGGCCTCCGTGCGGCACAGCTCGGTCGCGAACGGGCAGCGCGGGTTGAAGCGGCATCCGCTCGGGGGCTTCACGAGGCTGGGAGCCTCGCCGCGGGCGCCGTGGGCGCGCGCCTCGAGGTCGTCGGGGTCGGGCGCCGAGCGAACGAGCAGCTGGGTGTAGGGGTGCTTCGGGTCCTGCGTGACCGACTCGGAGTCGCCCGATTCGACGATGCGGCCGGCGTACATGACCATCGTGCGGTCGGCGAAGTACCGCGCCGAGGCGATGTCGTGCGTGATGTAGAGGATCGCGATGTGCGGGCGGTCGCGCAGGTCCTGCAGCAGGTTCAGGATGCCGAGGCGGATCGACACGTCGAGCATCGAGATCGGCTCGTCGGCCAGCAGCACCTCGGGGTCGGCGGCGAGGGCGCGTGCGATGGCGACGCGCTGGCGCTGGCCGCCCGAGAGCTCGTGCGGGAACTTGTCGATGTAGCGCTCGGCGGGCTTCAGCTGCACGCGTTCGAGCAGCTCGATCAGGGCCTGCTCGAGGTCGGTGCCGCGCAGGCGCCCGCGATGGATGCGGAGGCTGCGGGTGAGCACGTACCGAACGGTGTGCACCGGGTTCAGCGACCCGAACGGGTCCTGGAAGATCATCTGCACGCGGCCGACGTAGCGGCGGAACGCGCGCCGGCCCTTGGCCGTGGCATCCGTGCCGTGCAGCAGGATGCGGCCGCCCGTCGTGGGCATGAGCTGGGCGAGCAGCCGGGCGATCGTGGACTTGCCGGAGCCGGACTCGCCGACCAGGGCGAGCACCCGACCGCGTCGGAGTTCGAAGTTCACGCCGTCGACGGCGTGCACCACGTCGCGGGAGTTGAGGCCGCGGAGCTTGAAGTGCTTCTGCAGGTCGACGGCCTGGAGGACGATATCGCCGTCCGCGGGTTCCGCGGAGGGGGAGGAGGAGGACATTCGGGGTCACCTCGGGGTCGGAGCTCAACGTTGAGTGGGTGGTGCGGCGGATGCACGAGGCATCCGCCGCACCTCATCGTCACATGTTGCGGGAGGTTCCCGATGTGCCGGTTGTTCCGGGCCTGCGCCCGGTCGGGGTCACTCGCTCGGGGTGAGCTTGGACAGGATGAGCGCCGCCTGCGGGCCGGTCGGCTGCGGGTTCGCGTACGGGTCGTCGGCCGTGGGGAACCCGGTGTAGTTCTGCGTCGAGTACTGCGCGACCGCGGGGCGCGACCAGATCACGATGCCGGGCACGTCCTCCACGTAGTGCTGCTGCACGACGTCGAGTGCGGCCTGACGCTCGTCGTCGCTCGTCGCGGCCTTGTAGGTCGCGAGCGCGGCGGTGACGTCGTCGTTCTTGTAGCGGCCGAAGTTCCAGTTGGCGGTGTCGCCGAGCGGAACGTACGAGGCGCCGTCCATGATGTTCGAGTACATGTTCCACGGCGTCGAGCCGCCGTCGGTCCAGTGCAGCGACGCCTGGAAGTTGCCGAACGGGATGGTGTCGTTGAACCAGGTGTCCTGCACGATCGCGTCGACCGTGGCCTCGGCGCCGAGCGACTTGGCACCCTCGGCGATGATGCCGAGCGCGTCGAGGTAGTCGGTCCAGCCGCTGGGGTTGGTCAGCTTGAACGAGACGGCCTCGCCGTCGGGGTCGATCAGCTTGTCGCCGTCGTAGGTGTACCCGGCGTCGGTCAGCACCTTCTTGGCGCCGTCGACGTCGACGGTGAGCTCCTCGCCCTGGTACGCCTCCGAGATGAAGGCGTCGCCCGAGGGCTGGGGCAGGCCGGTGACGCTCGTGATCTCGGGCCACACGCCGTAGCCGGCGGTCTTCGTGATGTCGGCGTGGTCGACGACCATGTTGAGCGCCTTGCGGAACGCGACGTTGTTGAAGGGCTTCGTCTCGTTGTTCAGGTAGAGCACGTCGACGCCGAAGCCGCCGCCGGCGACCTGGTTGAAGTGGTCGGGGTCCTTGGCGATGTAGGTCGACTCGTAGTCGGGGATGAAGGTCCAGCCCCACTGCGCCTCACCGGTGGTGAGGGCCGTCGTCAGGCCGGCGTTGTCGTTGTAGGCGTCGTAGCGGAGCTCGCCGACCTTCGACTTGCCGCCCCAGTACGACTCGTTGGGGGTGAGGGTGACGGCCTGGGGGCTGAACGACTTGAGCGTGAACGGACCGGTGCCGATCATGTCGTCGTCGCTGAAGGTGACGGCGTCCTCGCCCTCCCAGATGTGCTCGGGCACGATGAGGAGCTTGTACAGCTTGACCTGGTTGACGTACTGGCCGGTCGTGAAGTTCACGGTGACCTTGTTGCCGTCGACCGTGATGTCGCCGTACTGGTCGGGGAAGTCGATGTTCAGCTCGGGGTTGTCCTTGCGGAGCTGGATCGAGAAGGCGATGTCGTCGGCGGTGAAGTCCTCGCCGTCGGACCACTTGACGCCGTCGCGGGCGGTGATGATCGCCTGCGTCGAGTCGGCGTTCCACTCGACCGAGTCGGCCAGCCACGGCGTCGGTGCCGCGGTCGGGTCGATCTCGTTGACCTGCATCAGCGACTCGTAGACCGCGAACGCGTAGCCGAGCGACAGCGACGCCGATCCGGTCGCGAGCGGGTTCTGGTTCGGCTGCTGCGGCCCGTTCGGCATGCCGACGGTGAGCACCTTCGCGCTCGTGCCACCGCCTCCGCCGCCCGTGTCAGCGCTGCACCCTGTGAAAGCCAAGCCTGCGGCGACCAGGACGGCGCCAGCGGCGAGGATGCTCTTTCGCATTTCCATGCCTCCTTGCATTGTGTGTGGGTTGGTGCGTTGTGGTGCTGCTCAGCCTGAGACCGTGCGCACGACGTGCGCGGCCTCGAGGCGGAGATCTCGTGAGGACCGCCCGGTCAGCACACCGTACGTGCCTTCGGGGAGGGTCCAGCCTTCGGCATCCGTCGCCCAGGTCTCGAACGACCGGCGTGCGATGGGGATGTCGACGCTTGCGGTGCCGCCTGCGGCGACGTCGACGACCGCGAAGCCGGCGAGCCAGCGCAGGGGGCGGGCGTCGTCGGTCGGGCCGGTGCCCGAGGGGTCGGCGGGGGCCGACAGGTAGACCTGCACGACCTCGCGCCCGTCTCGGGGGCTGGTGTTCTCGATCGTCACGCGAGCGGTGACGAACGCATCGGCTGCGTCGGCGGTTCCGGATGCCGCGTCGACGAGGTCGAGCCCTCGGTAGGCCCATTCGGCGTACCCGAGTCCGAAGCCGAACTCGCGGGCGGGGGTGCGGTCGAGGCGGTCCCATCCGCGGTGGCCGACGTCGAGGCGCTCGGTGTAGTCGATGACGCCGTCGACCGGGAGGCCGTGGGGAACCGGCACGTCGGCCTCGGTCGCCGGGAGAGTCCACGGCAGGCGCCCGCTCGGCTCGATCGCGCCGGTGAGCACGGCGGCGAGCGAGTTGCCGGCCTCCTGCCCGGGCAGCCACCACCAGAGCACGGCCGCGACCTCGTCGAGCCAAGGCAGCAGCACGGGGGCGCCGGCGTTCACGACGACGACGGTCGCCGGGTTCGCGGCGGCCACGCGGCGCACGAGCTCGTTCTGGCGCCCGGGCAGCTGCAGGTCCGGGCGGTCCCAGCCCTCGGACTCGGTCTCCGAGTTGGTGCCGACGACGACGACCGCGAGGTCGGCGTTCGCGGCGGCCGCGACCGCCTGCTCGATCTCCTCCTCGACGCTCGGGCTGGGCTCGAGGTGACGGAAGTGCAGTCGCACGAAGCGGCCGTACGACTCGCCGTCGATGACCTGGGCGTCGACCTCGATGCGCACGTCGCGCGCCTCGTCGGCGTCGATCGCCGTCTCGACGTGCTCGGGGTTGGCGTAGCTGGAGTCGAGGATCACCTCGGCGCCGACGACGTGCTGCGACGCGCTGCGCTCGACGCCGTCGACGACCACGCGGTGCGCGCCGACCGGGCCGAGGTCGATGAGGTGGCGTCCGGTGCGGGCGAGGCGCAGGTCGGTCGTGATGCGCACGGATGCCACGTCGTCGTCGTCGATCGGGAACCAGAGGGCCTCCGCGTCGGGGAGCAGCTGCGACCCGATGGCCTCGCCGTGCTCGTCGAGGAGTTCGACGAGCACGCCGGGTTCGCCCGTGGGCGTGGTGAGCAGCTCGGCCGGGGCGAGGGGCGCGCGCAGGGTAGTGGCGCCGCCGCGCAGCATGTCGACGGCGGCGTCGGGGAACGCCGAGCGGAGCGCGTCGAGCGGCATGCTCACGTGCGGCGGGGTCACGAACGCGCTGCCGCCGCCCTGGGTGAAGGGCTGCACGGCGTTGTGGCCGATGAGGGCGATGCGGCCGCGCAGCGCGGGGTCGACGGGGAGGAGGCCGCCGTGGTTGCGGAGCACCACGGTCGAGCGCGCGGCCGCATCGGTCAGGAGGGCGACGACGTCGGCACCCGCGGGGTCGACCGTGGCGCCGGTGCCGTCGAAGGGCAGGGTCTCGCCGGCGATGCCGCTCAGCGCGCCGACGCGGTCGGCGAGTCGGATGATGCGGGCGACCTTGTCGTCGATCGCGGACTCGGGAACGAGCCCCGCCTCGACCGCCGCGAGCAGGCCGTCGGCCCAGGGACCGCCGGGGCCCGGCATCACGAGGTCGAGGCCGGCGATCGCGGGCTCGACGGCGGTCTTCGTCGCGAGCCAGTCGCTGATGACGACGCCGTCGAACTGCCATTCGCCCTTCAGGATGCCGGTGAGCAGGGGCTCGTGGGCGGTGGAGGTCGCGTCGACGCCGTCGCGCGTCAGGCCGTTGTAGGCGGCCATGATGGTCCAGACGCCGGCGTCGACGACCGCCTCGAAGGGGGCGAGGTAGACCTCGCGGAGGGTGCGCTCGTCGATGCGCGACAGGTAGGAGGTGCGGTCGGTCTCGGTCTCGTTGCCGATGAAGTGCTTGACGCAGGCGGCGATGCCGCCGGCCTGGATCGCGTCGATGAACGAGACGGCGAGGCGCGCGGTGAGCAGCGGGTCCTCGGAGAGGCATTCGAAGTGGCGGCCGCCGACCGGGCTGCGCTGGAGGTTCACGACCGGGGCGAGGATCACGTCGACGCCCTTGCGGCGGGCCTCCGCCGCCATCAGCGCGCCGAGACGCGCCTGCAGGTCGACGTCCCACGTGGCGGCCGTGGCCGAGGGGGCGGGCAGCTGGGCCGACGGGAGGCCGTCTTCGCCGGTGCCGCGCACGCCGATGGGGCCGTCGGAGACGGTCATGGTGCGCATGCCGATCTCGGGGATCGAGCGGAGGGTCCACGTGGCGGCGCCGGTGAGCAGCGCCACCTTCTCGTCGAGCGGCAGGGATGCGGCGAGCTGCGCCGGGTCGATCGCCGGTGCACCGGCGGTGGCGGCCGAGGTCGCCCCCTTCGGGTCGAGTGCACCGGGTGCGGTCGTCGTAGCGGTCACGCCTGAACTCCATCCATGCTCGTCGTTGAGTGACGTTGGACATCGTGACACACTTACTGACTAGTAAGTAAGTGAAGATGGTCACGGTTCGGTAACGCCGGACGGTGGCGTCGAACAGACCCGAGAATCGAGTGCTGCACTCGACATGCGGCGCGTCAGGCGGCATCCTGCACAGGAGCGGATGCCGTGAGCCGGCGCCGCACGAGGAAGGAAACACCCGTGGTGGAGACAACGCGAGCCGGGGCCCCGAAGCCCGCGGCCGAGCGCGTGCAGCGCCCTCAGGCGCGCACGACCGAGCGCCGCGAGGCGGTGCTGAAGGCCGCCATGAACGTGTTCGGCGCACGCGGCTACAACAAGGGCGCCCTCGTCGAGGTGGCCGAGCAGGCCGGCATGACGCATGCGGGCGTGCTGCACCACTTCGGGTCGAAGGAGGGCCTGCTCGTCGCGATGCTCAAGTACCGCGACGGCGAGGAGGTCGCCGGTATCCCCGAGCGCGCGCAGGTCGAGGGACCGGCGTTCCTGCAGCACCTCGTCGACACCGTCGAGGAGAACACGCACCGCCGCGGCGTCGTGCAGGCCTACTCGGTGCTCTCGGGCGAGTCGGTGACCGACGGGCATCCGGCCCACGACTACTTCCAGGGCCGCACCGAGGGGCTGCGCACCAAGATCGCCGGCGTGCTCGGCGAGGTCTCGGGCAACACCGACGAGCAGGAACTGCGAGACTCGGCGTCGTCGCTCATCGCGATCATGGACGGCCTGCAGGTGCAGTGGCTGCTCGACCCCGACGCGATCGACATGCCGCGTGTCGTGGGTCGCACGGTCGACGAGATCGTCGAGCGGCTGCGGGCCGAGGCGGCGCAGGCGGTGCAGGCCGAGTAGCCGGAGCGTCGCACACCCGCGCCGCCGCACCCTAGCGCCGCACGGGCGCCGCCTTCACCGGGATGAGCAGCGCAAGCCCGAGCGCGATCACGAGCACGATGCCGAGGATGCCGAAGTACGGCTCGCCGCCGATCGTGACGAACAGCGCGAACGCGGTCGGCGCGAGGAAGCTCACGGCGCGACCGGTCGTCGCGTAGAGGCCGAACACCTCGCCCTCGCGCCCGGCCGGGATCAGCCGCGCGAGGAACGTGCGGCTCGCCGACTGCGCGGGCCCGACGAAGAGGCAGAGTGCGAGGCCCGCGGTCCAGAACACGATCTGGCCGCCGTCGTGCAGCACGAAGATCAGCAGGCCGCTCACCACGAGCCCGATGAGCGCCGTCATGATGACGGGCTTCGCGCCCAGCCGGTCGTCGAGCGCGCCGACCGCGATGGTCGAGACGCCGGCCACGACGTTCGCGGCGATCGCGAAGATGATGACCTCGCCGGGCGAGAACCCGAACACCGAGGCCGCGAGCACGCCGCCGAACGTGAACACGCCCGCCAGGCCGTCGCGGAACACCGCGCTCGCCAGCAGGAACCAGACGGTGTTTCGCTGCTCCTTCCAGAGCCGCTTCACGTCGCGCCCGAGCCGGGCGTACGAGGCGAAGAACCCGACCTTGCCGCGGTCGACCGCGGCGGGGTTGCGGTACTCGGGCACCGCGAACAGCACCGGCAGCGCGAACAGTCCGAACCAGACCGCGGAGACCAGCATGGTCACGCGCACGTCGAGTCCGTCGTCGCCGGTCACGCCGAAGAGTCCGACTTCGGGCTGGATGAAGCCGAAGTACACGACGAGCAGCAGCACGATACCGCCCACGTAGCCCATGCCCCAGCCGAAGCCCGAGACCTTGCCGATCGATCGCGGCGTCGAGACCTGCACCAGCATGGCGTTGTAGTTCACGCCGGCGAACTCGAAGAACACGTTGCCTGCGGCCACGAGGAAGAGCCCGAGCAGGAGGTACTCGGGCGCGGGCAGCACGAAGAACATCGCGAGGGTGAGGGCGACGACGATGTAGGTGTTCACGGCGAGCCAGAGCTTGCGACGCCCGCTCGTGTCGGAGCGCTGGCCCGTGATCGGCGCGAGCACCGCGATGAGCAGGCCCGCGATCGCGAGCGCCCAGCCGAGCTGCGCCTCGACCGTTCCGCTCGGCCCGAACGACTCGCTCGTCAGGTAGACCGTGAAGACGAACGTGGTGACGACCGCGTTGAAGGCGGCCGAGCCCCAGTCCCAGAGCCCCCACGCGAGGATGCGGCCCTTGCGAGCCCCGGCGTCGGTCACCGCCTCGACCTGTTCGGTCGTCACGCCGATCGTCGCCGCCGCGCCGTCGGCGGGGGTCAGGTGCGCCGGCGGGAAGTTGCGGGGTGCGTCGGCGGGGGGCTCGGGGGGAAGCGTCATGACTCAAGCCTCGTTCGGTCGGGTGAACGGCCGGTGACGGATGCCGCGGCGCGGCGCCCCGTCGACCGGTGCCGCGCGCTCGGGGTGAGCGTTCGATCGTCGGTGATCTGCACGAACACTACTCCGAGGCCGACCGGAGGGGTGGTGCCGCCGCCGGGTCCCTGTAAGACTCGACTGATGCTCGACATCGACCGAGACCGTGGAGCGGGGCGGCGCCCGAGGGGCCGCCTCGGCATCGCCGCCGCCCTGGCGGCGCTGGGCCTGCTCGCAACGGCCTCGATCGGGCTCGTCTCAGTGGCGCCCGCCGCGGCCGACCCCGAGATGACGTACGAGGCGGTGCCCTCCGGTCGCTACCCGATCGACGTCGACGCCACGCCCGACGGCGCGAACGTCTTCGTGATCTCGCGCGGCGACGGCGGAGTCGCCGACCTGCGGGTCTACGACACGACCTCGTTCGCCCAGCTCGGTGCCGTGACCTTCGGACCCGGCACGGACTTCAACCCCACCTCGGTGCAGGTCTCGCCAGACGGCACCCAGGTGTGGGTCGCGTTCTACAACCCGGGGCAGATCCTCGTCTACCCGCTCGCGGACCTCGTGGCCGGCGGCACGCCCGCGCCCACGGTGATCACGGCCGGGGGAGGCTTCGTAGACCTCGAGGCCGACCCGTCGAGCACCTTCATCTACGCGGCGACCCTCAACAATCCGCAGTATCAGTACACGACCGCCGACCCCTCGGCTGCCCCTCGCACGCTCAACGTGCCCAACGGGTCGCGAGGGGTCTCGGTGCGCACCGACGGCACCCAGGCGTACTTCACCTCGTTCGCGGCCGCCCCCGCAGGCGGCGTCCAGGCGGTCGACGTGGCCGGCGACGGCTCGCTCTCGCTCGGCACCCTCACGCCCACGGGCGACTTCCCGTGGGACACGGCCTACGTCGAGGACGTCGACCGTGCGCTGAGCTCGAACTCGGGCACACCGACCTCGATCTCCGCCTTCACCCCTGGTTCGGCCGACCCGGTCGCGACCGACCCCGTCGCCTGCGGCCCTCGGCTGCTCGACGCGACGCCGAACGGCGATCGCGTCTACGTCGCGTGCCTCACGGGCGGCATCATCGCGATCGACTACGCGACCGGTCAGCCCGTCGGCGCGAGGGTCGACATCGGAGCCAACGTCGAGTCGGTCGACGCATTCAGCGCCAGTGGTACCGACGCCGACCGCGTCTACGCCACGAGCGGCGGCACCGACGAACTGCTGGTCTTCACGAAGCCGACCATCACGGGCGGGGGCGACCTCACGGTCGACGAGGGCACGGCGGCGACGTTCACGGCCGTCGCCGACGACTTCTGGCAGCAGATCCGCTGGCAGCAGAGCACCGACGGCGGCACGACCTGGACCGACGTGCCGGATGCCTCCGGCGAGTCGTTGACCGTCGACGGCACGGTCGCGAACTCGGGCCTGCTCGTGCGCCTCGTCGCGACGAGCGCCCTGTTCGACCCCGTGTACGGCGACCCGATGCTGCTCACGGTGACGCCGACACCGACGCCGACACCGACGCCGACCCCCACGCCCGCGCCGACCCCGACGCCGACGACGCCCGCGACCGGGCAGCCGTCGCCCGGGCCGTGCCCGCCCGGCTCGGAGACCTGCCTCGCCGAGAGCGGCGTCGATGCCGCCGCCGCGACGAGCATCGGGGCGGGCCTGCTGGGGGCCGCCGGGCTGATGCTCGCCGCATCCGCGATCATCTCGAGGCGCCGCGCCCGGTGACGCGTGGCGCCGGAGCTCAGGCGAGGTCGTCGACGAAGTCCGGTGCGCTCACGAAGGTGAGCCGGTCGGCTTCGACCACCACCACCGACGGCAGGCCGGTGCCGCCGTCGATCGGGCCCGTGTGGGCGCCGGCGACCGGATCGTCGGTCTGCACGTAGCCGGCGGCGGCGAGCTCGTCGGCCCAGTCCGTCGCCGCCACGCCCGACAGCTGCACGACCAGCATGCCGACGTCGCTCGACGGCTTGCCCCACCGGCAGAGCAGCGCTCCCGCTTCGACCAGGTCGTCGGCGAACGGGTAGAACGTCTCGGTCGTCTCGACCGGGGTGAGGCCGTCGGCGGCGATCTCGGCCGTCGCCTCGGGTGTGAGCACGGTCTCGCACGTCGCGGCGGCGGCCGCTTCGGGCGTCGTCTCGGGCGCGGGCTCGGCCTCGGCCGACGGCGAGGCGGCCGCGGGAGCGGTCGCCGAAGGGGCTGCCGTCGGATCCGCGGCCGGCGAGGCGGTGCATGCGGTGAGCAGCGAGCCGGCCAGGGCGAGCGTGGCGAGGAGCGCGAGTCGGTGCCGTCTGGGAGTCATGCGCGCGATCGTAGCGGCCCGCTCGGCCTCGCGCCTCGGGGTGCGCCCTGAGGCGGCATGCCCGGCGGTGCGGCCCCGCAGCGAGGCCGCACCGCGGCATCCGTCACCAGATCACCGCGACCAGCTCCCCGAAGAGCTGCTCGGGGTCGCACTCGAGACGCTGCCTCGTGAACCAGTCGCACACGTTCACGCAGTCCCGGTGCAGCAGGTCGAGCCCCTGCGGGTTCGAGACGAGGTCGACCACCTGCGGCAGGTCGATCGCGACCACGCGGCCGTGGTGCACGAGCAGGTTGTAGGGCGAGAGGTCGCCGTGGGCCAGGCCGTTCGACGCGAGCACGTGCATGAACTCGACGACCTGGTGGAACAGCTCGCGCAGTTCGTCGGGCGTCGCGCGCACCTGCGCGAGCCGTGGTGCCGCGACGCGACCGTCGCCGATGAACTCCATGAGCACCTCGGTCTCGCTCACCTGCACCGGGTACGGCACGGCCGCACCGAGCTCGGTGAGCCGGCAGAGGGCCTCGAACTCGGCGTTCGCCCACTGCACGCGCGCGACGGCGCGGCCGAACGAGGTGCCGCGCGCGACGGCTCGCACGTCTCGCGTGCGCCGCAGCCCGCGGCCCTCGGTGTAGATGGTCGAGCGGTGGAAGTCGGAGTGCTCGCTGGAGCGGTAGCGCTTGGCCGCGAGCACGACGCGGTTTCCCGGCACGTCGGCGGTGTCGGGGACCGCGCGTTCGATGAGGAACACGTCGCCCTCCTTGCCGGTCTTCACGACGCCGAGCTCGGTGTCGATCGCGGCAGCGGAGGTGACGAGCCAGTCGGGCCGCGGCATGGGGCCGCGCTCGCTGGGGGTGGTCGCCGGCCAGGTGGACCAGCGCTGGCCGTCGCCTGGTTCCGTGGTCTGGAAGGCGAGGGTGGTGGTGGATGCTGCGAGTGCCGCGTTCGAAGGTGCGGCGGTGTCGTCGAGAGACGAGAGGAAGGTCACGGTGTTCTCCGAATGAGAGGGAGGCCACCGGTGCGCCCGGCCGAGACGGCTACAGGCTGGAGGCCTCGCAAGGAAGGGGGTCTGCGATGCGCGCGACAATGACGGTGTTCATCGTTCTCACTCCCCTCCGGTTCACACGGATGCCGCGGAATGCGGCTCGCGAAACGATACGCGCTGCGGCGTCGGCTGTCCAGCATCCGACACGCGGAAGAACCTGAGCGATCCTCTTCCTCTCGGGTCGGCCGGTGTGGTTGCATGCGGATATGAGTGGGGGACCGGGTGCGACGGCGCCGTTCAACTTCCGCCTCGCACTGCTCCTCGCGATGGCGATGTTCGTGCTCGTCGTCGACACGTCGCTCATGAACGTGTCGATCTCCGCGGTCGTCCATGACCTCGACACCACGGTGAGCGGCGTGCAGGGCGCGATCGCCCTCGAGGCGCTCGTGTCGGCCGCGTTCATCCTCATCGGCGGCAAGACCGGCGACCTCATCGGCCGCAAGCTCGCGTACATCCTGGGGCTGCTCGCGTACGCCACGGGCGCGATCGCGATGGTCTTCGCGCGCGACCTCACGGCGATCATCGTGTTCTGGGCGGTCATCGGCGGCATCGGCGCCTCGCTGCTGCTGCCGGCGATGCAGTCGCTCATCCACGGCAACTTCGAGGGCGCGCACCAGAAGCGGGTGTACGCCCTGGTCGGGGCATCGGCGGCGATCGCGGCGGCCGTCGGGCCGCTGCTCGGCGGGTTCATCACCACCTTCCTCTCGTGGCGGGTCGGGTTCGCGCTCGAGGCCGTGATCATCGCCGTCGTGCTCATCGGCATCGGCCTCGTGAAGGACGTGCCGTACCACGGGGAGCGTTCGATCGACCTCGTGGGCGCACTGCTGTCGATCGTCGGCATGGGCGGCGTCGTGACCGGAATCCTCGTCTGGCAGGAGGGCGGCGGCTACGTCGGCCTCCTGATCGGCGTCGGCGTGCTCGCACTCGGGCTGCTCGTGTTCTGGCTGCGCAGCCGCAAGCGGCGCGGCAAGCCGACGCTGCTCGACCCGACGCTGTTCGATTCGAAGCCGTTCCGAACGGGGGCGAGCGGCCAGTTGCTGCAGCAGATCGCCCTCGGCGGCACCATGATCGTGCTGCCGATCTACCTGCAGATGGTCTTCGAGTACAACGCGCTCCAGGCCGGTCTCTCGATCGCCCCGTTGTCGCTCAGCATGTTCGTCGTGGCCCTGATGGCCGGGCGCGGGCTCACGCAGCGACCGGCGAACATCATCCTCTGGGGGTTCGTGCTGGTCGTGGTCGGCGTCGGCGTGATCGTGCCGATCGTGCCGATCGCCGACAGCGGCTGGTACCTCGCCGTGCCGCTCGTCATCGCGGGCTGCGGGCTCGGGCTGCTCGTCTCGCAGCTGAACAATTACACGCTCTCGCCGATCTCCGACGAGCGGGTCAGCGAGGCCGCTGGCGTGAACTCGGCCGCCGGTTCGTTCGGCCTGTCGTTCGGGCTCGCGTTCGCAGGTGCGATCATGCTTGCGACGCTCGCGTTCACGTTCATCGCGAGCGCCTCGGCGAGCACGGTGCTGAACGCCGAGCAGCAGGAGCAGGTCGCGACGGTGCTCGAGGAGGACGCCGAGATCATGACGAACACGGGCCTCGAGCAGCTCCTCGCCGACGAGACGCCCGAGGTGCAGGAGGAGGTGCTGCGCATCAACTCGGACTCCCGCTTCATCGCCCTGCAGGTCGCGCTGCTCGTGCCGATCCTCGCGGGCGTGCTCGGCATCCTGAACGGGTTTCGGATGCGGCGCCTGCCCGACCCCGCGCCGAACTCGTCGGCCGAGGGGTCGATGCTCGGCTGACCGCGTCGTGCGGGCGGGGCCGCACCTCGGCCACTACGTGAGCAGGAAGTACGCGAGCGCCGCGAGGCCGACCACCACGATGACGACCCGGTAGGCCGTCTGCGGGATGCGGCGACCGTAGCGTCCGCCGAGCGAACCCCCGATGAACGAGCCGATCGCGATCGCGGCCGCGGCCGGCCAGGCGACCTCGGTGGCGGCGACGAACACGAAGGCCGCGGCGAGGTTCGCGACGGCGGCCATGGCGTTCTTGTAGGCGTTGGCCCGCGAGAGCGCGCCCGTCATGGTGATCGACAGCAGCGCGAGCAGCAGCACGCCCTGCGCCGCGCCGAAGTACCCGCCGTAGATCGCGGTGAGGCCCGCGACGGCCGCGGTCGCCGCCGGGTGGTCGCGGTGGCCCGCCTCGCCGTGCAGCCGGGTGGTCCAACGCTTGATCCACGGCCCGAGCACTACGAGAAGCAGCGCGAGCACGATGAGCGCCGGCACGATCGCATCGAACGCCTCGCTGGGCAGGCGGAGCAGGAGCAGCGCGCCGGTCACGCCGCCCACGGCGGAGAAGCAGAGCAGGAACCCGAGGCGGCGCCACTCGCCGACGAACTCGTGGCGGTTGGCGAACGTGGCAGCGAGCGAGGCCGGAAGCACGCCGACGTTGTTCGTGACGTTGGCGAGCACCGGCGGGTAGCCGAACACGATGAGCAGCGGGAAGGTCACGAGCGATCCCGATCCGACGACCGCGTTGATCGATCCGGCGACGACGCCGCCGGCCATGAGGGCCAGGAACTCGAGCGGGTTCATCGGAGGCTCGGTTCGGAAGGCGGCATCCTTCGATTCAATCAGCTGGATGCCGCGTCCGCGGTCGCGTGCGACATCCGCCGACGCGATCGTCGGCGGCTTCGTCTCGAGGGCAGGCCCTGCCGGAGCCCTCCCCGTGGCGCGGACGCATGTCAAGACCCTCGCCGGTCGAGGAATCCTCGGCTAGGCTCGCGCGTACGGCCGACGGGGGGTCGGCCATTTGGGGGAATGGCACATGTCGCAAGATTCTTCGAACGCGCCGTCGACTCGTCGGCGCAAGATCCTGGCGATCCTCGCCGGTGGGCTCGTGCTCGGCGTCGGCACGGCGCTCACGCTGGCCGCGTGGAACGACTCCGAGTTCGCGACCGGCACCTTCACGGCCGGCTCGTTCAACCTCGAGGGCAGTACCGACGGCACGACCTTCGAGGAGCACGAGACCGCGGGCGCCGCCGCGCCGCTCACCTTCTCGCTCGGGTTCGACGCCCTCGCGCCAGGAGACGTGGTCACGGCGCCCTTCGCCGTGCAGCTCGACGCCGACACCGACTACGACGCCGTCGTGTCGCTGCTGACGCCGACCGTCACGGGGGTCGCCGGCGGCCTGCAGTACCGGGTGGTACAGACCGCCGCCTTCGGGTGCGACGCGATCTCGACACCGCCGGACACCGTGCTGCTGACGCCGCGTGCGCTCGACGCACCGACGAGCGATCCGACGTTCGCGCTCACGGGGGCCGAGAACCCGGCCTACTTCTGCTTCGAGGTCACCGCGCTCGACACGCTGGCGCAGAACCAGTCGGCGACGGCGACGTGGGAGTTCGCGGCGGAGTCGCAGTAGGCCGACGTGCCGAAGCGACCTCGTGCGGATCGCACGACCATCCGACGACGCGTGCTCGCCGTGCTGGCGGGCGGGCTGGTGCTCGGCGCCGGCGCGAGCATGACGCTCGCGGCCTGGACCGACCAGGAGTTCGCGTCGGGCACGATCACGGCCAGCGTGTTCGACCTCCAGTCGATGGCGCAGGGCGACGCCGACTTCGCCAGCCGCACCGCCGCCGCGCCGGCCGCGCTCGTGTTCTCGTTGCCCGCTGTCTCGGCCGGGTCGAAGTCCTACGCATGGGTGCGGCTGCGCACCTCGCCGGCCTCGACCGTCGGAGGTTCGGTCACGTTGCAGGCGGCGACCGCGACCGCGGGCGGTCTCACGCCGGTGCTGACCTACCGGGCGGTCGTCGCGACCGGGGCCCCGGTCTGCGATGCCACGTCGTTCGGTGGGGCGCCGGCGTTCATCGCGGGCGGAGCGGCCGCGACGATCCCCGTCGCCACGGTGCCGGCCCCGGCCGTGCCCTTCACGGTCGGGGCCGCCGGCGCAGCCCCCGCCCAGGTCTGCGTGGAGGTGTCCGTCGCAGCCGACGCGGGGAACACCTATCAGGGCACGAGCTCGACGTTGACCTTCACGTTCACCGGCCAGTCGACGAGCTGAGCGAGGTGCCATGAGCCGCGTGCGATCGGTCGCGACGTCCGTCGGGGACGTCGTGCTCTGGATCGCTGCCGTACTGGGAGCGATCTGCGCGGTGCTCGTCGTGTGCTCGTTCGCGTTCGGCATCTCGGTGATCATGTTCAAGACGGGGTCGATGTCGCCCGCGATCCCGGCGGGCTCCGCGGCGATCGTGCGCGAGATCCCGGCCTCCGAGGTGCACGTCGGCGACGTGGTCACGGTCGACCGGCCCGGCGAGCTGCCGATCACGCACCGAGTGGTGCAGATCTCCGGGGCGGATGCCGGCGCGACGCGCGAACTCGTGCTGCGCGGCGACGCCAACGAGGCCGTCGACCCCGCACCGTACGCGGTCGACCGGGTGCGGCTCGTGCTGTTCGCGGTGCCCGGACTCGCCTACGTGCTCGCGTGGCTGGCGCAGCCGGTCGTGCTGCTGGTGGGCGTCGCGTTCGTCGCCCTGCTCGTGGGGTGGGCCTTCTGGCCGAAGGCCGAGCGGCGGCGCGGCGGGCGCGACGGAGGTGCCGACGATGATGGCGGCCACGGCGGCGGCGCGGGCGGTGCCGGGAGTGGCGAGGGCACTGGCGACGGGATCGGCACGGGCGGGGCCGTCGTCGTCGGGAGCGGAGGCAGCCAAGCGGCCGCGAAGCGACCGGCGCCCACCGGATCGGCGTTCGCGGTGCTGCTGCTCGGCCTGGCCATGACCGCCTTCGGCGGGGCGTCGCCGGCCGGTGCGGCGCCGCGCGAGGTGCAGCTGGGCGACGGCGTCATCCGGCTGACGGTCATCTCGGACCCGGAACGCATGGCGGGCATGGCTCCCGGATCCACTGCGCGGTGGATCGTCGGCGTCCGGGCGCTCACCGACGAGCCGGGGTCGGTGCACGTCGCACTCGACGCCGACACCGCGACATCCGACGGGTTCGCGTTCGACGTGCGCGTGTGCTCGACCCGCTTCGACGAGCTGTCGTGCTCCGGCACCGGCGCGGTCGTGCTGCCCGAGACGAGGCCGGCGCCGGTCGGTCGGCTGCTCGAGCGGCGAATGGCGGCCCGCGACCAGCTCTGGGTGGCCGTCTCGGTGACGCTCGCCACGGATGCCCCGCCCGGCGCGACCGCCGACGTGCGCCTCTCGGCCGAAGGATTCGGCGAGGAGGTCTCGACGGGCGGCTCAGGCGGTGGTTCGACCCCGCCGACGGGTTCGCCCCTCGGGCTCGCCGGAAGCGGATGGGAGGGGCTGCCCCTCGTCGGCAGCGCCGTGATCGCCGTCGCGCTCGGCCTGGTGCTCTGGTCGGGCGGCGCCAGGCGCAGGAGGGCCGCCCGGTGACCGGGAGGTCCGGGCCCCGCCCGTTGCGCCGGTGGCGTGCGTTGCTCGCCCTCGTGGGCGGCCTGTCTCTGCTCCTGCTCGTGCCCGCGCCGACGGCTGCGACCTGGGCCGATCCGGAGTTCGACCGTGGCACCGTTCAGGCGGGGGTCGTGAACCCGCCGACCGGGCTCACGTGCGCGGTGAACAACGCGTTCAGCTGGCGGCTGAGCTGGACCCCGCCCGCAACAGGTCTGCCGGCGGTGCAGTACCGGATCTCGGTCGTGGCGGTCGTGGCCGCGAATGACGGCAACCGACCTCGCCTGGCGTCCACCCTGCTGCCCCCCGGTGAGACGAGCGTGATCCTCTACTCGGACCCGGCCCGCAACCCGGCGAGCGCGTTGACCGTGACCTACCAGGTCGCGGGAGGCGCGCAGGGTGCGTTCGGGCGGGGCAGCTTCCAGGTCGTCGCCGTCGATGCGGGCGGGTGGACCTCGACGCCGACCGCCCGGACGCTGCGCACCGACCGGACGAACGTGAACGACCCGCGCTGGACCCCCCTTTGCCCGTGAGTGCGGTCAGCACCAGTCCGAGAACCCGCCGTTCTGCGTGAGCACGACATCGCCGGAGTCGATGTCGACGACGGTGGTGAGCCGTCCGGTCGGCGACGAGGCGTTCCGATAGTCGTCTTCGGGGGCGCCGGCGGACGCGGTCTCCACGGCGACGAGCCGGCCGTTCGGCGAGACGCACGACGACAGCAGGCGGCTGTCGGGCCCCGTCGTGTACCGCACGACCGTTCCCGCCTGATCGACCCGCACGACCAACGACTCGATCGAATGCCCGCCGGTATCGGGGTCGGTGCTGAAGAGTACGACGTCGAGCAGGTGCGTGCCGTCCTCGTCGAGCTGCTGGACGCCGGAGGGGTACGCCTCGCCCGGGAGATCCGCGACCGGCAGCAGGTTGTCGCTCGACTCGCCCGTCGAGAGGTCGATGAGCGTGCCGCGATCCGGGTCCGCCACCACGAGCTCCGAGGTTCCCGGGAGCACGCCCCGGAGCTCCGCGTGCGAACCCAGCGGTTGGGCGGGTGTCAGCCCGAGCGCGTCGACGAGCGACAGGCCGCCCGATCGGTCGAGCACCGCCATCGAGGATGTGCCGGGAACGAACGTCCAGTCGGCGACGTTCATCGGGGTGCCGTCCGGCCCGAGCACCGCCTCGGGGGTCGCGGCCGCACCCGACACGTCGAGCGTGTAGAGCACGCTCCGGTCACCCCACTCGGCGTCGGCCGGGTCCTGCGCCGTCGCCGTGAACGCGATCAACGGCTGGGTCGTCGATCCTCGGATCGACTGCACCCACCCGGGCACGGGCAGCGCGAGGGACTGCGTCTCGTCGCCCAGGCCGGTCACGAGCAAGGTGTCGGTGTCGTCGTCGCCGATCGAGGCTGCGACGATCACGTCCCCCGCGTGCGCGAAGGAACGCAGCCTCGGCGCCTCCAGCACGTCTTCGGGGGTCGGATCGCCGACCGTCGATCGGCGGACGACGTCGGCGTGGCCGTCGGGGCTCCGCCGCAGGAGGGTGAAGACAGGCTCGTCGGGTGTCGTGAAGCGGTACTCGACCGTCGACGCGGCCGACTGGGCGGTACCGACGACGCCGGTGATGCTCACCGCGATCTCCTCGTCGTACGGCAGCGGGCGCTCGAACGAGAGGATGAGCCTCCGGCCGTCGACCTCGAGGGCCGCCTCTTCTGCCGGGGTGACCACCACGTCGCCGTCGACGCGCTCGACGGGCTGGTTGAGCTCGAGCACCAGTCGCGAGTCGGCGAGGCGGGTCACCCGGTCGACGGCGACCGCGGCGTCGGCCAGTTTCGGGCCCTGGGCGAGCGATGCCGCGCCGAGCGCGACGGTCGCGACCGCGAGCACTCCGATCGTGGTCGCGAGCCCGCGCCGGAAGCGCTTGGCGGCGTCGGAGCGCTCGGCAGCATCTGTGCGCTCGGCAGCATCTGCGTGCTCGGCGAGCTCGGTGTGTTCGGCGGGCCCGCTGCGGTCAGTAGACATACGGCTCCTCGGGCTGCGCCGTCGGTTCCACCGTGCCGGGGATCAGGGCGAGGCCGTCGCCGTCGCTCGGGTCGGCGCCGAGCGCGCCCGTTCCGACGACCCAGTCGTCGACGGCGAACCGCTCCCTCCAGTCGGGCAGGTGCACGGGCACGCCGACCGGGCGGGCGTCGATCGCGCAGTGGGTGATCTTGAACCGCGTGATGTAGAAGCTGTCGTCGGGGTCGCCCTCCACCGGCGACACGAAGCCCTCCAGCTCGAGCGGCGTGCCGGCGAACTCCGAGGCGTCGTCGAACTGGTTGGCGATGAGCGCCCAGTCGGTGATCGTGAACGTCGACGGATCGGCTCCGGCGAGGCTCGTGGCCTCGCTCGCGAGCTCGGCCGCGGTGACCTCGACCGAGCGGTCGACGGCCGTGCGCGCCGTGAGCGTCGTCGGCTGGAACACGAGCAGCGCGACGATGGCGACGGCGACCACGACGAGCCCGGTCGCCGTGCCGAACACGCGACGGGTCGTCGTCGGCCGGCCCGCGGCATCCGCTGCATCGCCCTCGTGATCGCCCTCGAGCTCGTGACGGTCCTCGTGCTCGTGCTCGTGCTCGTGCTCGTGCCCGTGCTCGTGTGCGTGCTCGTCGTGCGCAGGGGCGAGTGCCAGCGCCACGAGCGCGATGGCACCGCCGATGACCGTCATGGTCACGGTGAAGGCCGCGTAGTCGGGGTTGATGTAGAGCCCGAGCTGCCCGGTGGCCGCGAGCCAGAGCGTCGCGACGACGGCCACGAGCGTGAGTGCGACGCCCTTCCACCTGGCGACGAGGCTATGCAGCAAGGTTCACCCCCAGCCCGAGCGCGGCGCTCGCGAGCGCGACGATCGCCGTGAGCTGCACGAGCGTGCGGGTGGTGAAGGTCGTGCGCATGAGCGCGAGCATCTTCACGTCGATCATCGGGCCGAAGACGAGGAACGCGACGATCGCGCCCGGCATGAACGTCGAGCCGAAGGCGAGCACGAAGAACACGTCGACGTTCGAGCAGAGCGCCACGACGAACGCGAGCAGCATGAGCGCGAAGACGCTGAGCACGGGGTTCTGGCCCAGCGTGATGAGGATGTCGCGCGAGGCGGCGACCTGGATGAGCCCGGCGACGGCCGAGCCCACGAACAGGGCCGGAAGCATCGCCGAGGTCTCCTCGATGAACATCCGGGCTCCGCGGTGCACCTTCGACGAGTGGTCGGCGTGCTCGCGTCGGCAGAGTTCCTGGAACGTCGGCGTGAGCATCGAGGTCGGATCGGGGTGACGGCTGAAGACCCAGCCCACGAGGTTCGCGATGAGGAACCCGCCGACGATGCGCCAGAAGAGGATGCCGTCGTCCCAGCCGAAGGCCTGGTAGGTGGTGATGATCGTGACGGGATTCAGGATCGGCGCGGCGAGCAGGAACGTCATCGACTCGCCGACCGTCAGGCCGCGCTGGAGCAGCCCGCGGGCCAGCGGCACGTTGCCGCACTCGCACACCGGGAGCAGGATGCCGAGCAGCGAGATGATCGCCCGCCGGAGGAACCCGTTGCTCGGCAGCCGCCGGGTCAGGAAGTCGGCCGGCAGCCACAGCTGCACCGCGATCGAGAGCACGATGCCGAGGAAGACGAACGGCAGGCTCTCGATGATCACGCTGGCCGAGAGCGTGATGAAGTCCTGCGCGGCGTCGGAGAGCGCATCGCCGGCGGACACGGGCGAGAACAGCCGCACGGCGAGCAGGGCGAGCACGGCGGCGATGCCGATCGACAGGCCGACCGTCGCGGAACGGCCCCACCCGGGGGGCGGCTCGGACGGGCGCAGCAGGGTGCGCCGCGTCGGGACCTGCGGCTCGGTCATCGGTTCCACGCTACGTGATCGCCGCGGTGACGCGCTGACCCCACGTCATGGAGCCCGGCGGGACTGCAGCCGTCCGGTCAGCCGAGGTCGCCGAGGTCGGCGAACGACCCGTCAGCCGATCCGGGCGGCGCGGCGACGGCCTGGTAGCGGCGGCGCACGTCGAGCGCCGAGACATCGGGATGCTCGTAGAGGTAGGTCGCGACCGTGCGGTACTCGGCGATCCGCCCGTCGGGCACGCGGCTCTCGCGGATCTCGGCGCCGGCGACGAGGGCGGCCGCGAGCGCCGTCCAGTAGACGCCGATGCCCCGGAACGAGCGAGGCGGGCGCAGGGGCTCTGCGTCGGTGAGGAGGATGTCGTTCGTGGTGCTCGCGCACGCGATGGCGAGCCGCCGCCCCAGCTCGGAGTACTCGGCGAAGCCGTCGACGAGCGCGTCGTACTGCATCCACCCGGCGGCCCGCACGACGCTCCGGAGCTCGCGGCCCGACCCGGTCACGACGCCGAAGGGCAGGTCGAGCGTGGCGGTCAGGATCTGGTCGAGCGTTCTGGCGTCGCCGTCGTACTGGATGAACCGGCCGATGTAGCCGCGCTCGCCTCCGCCGTCGCCCCGGGTCGGACCGCTCTCGCGGTCGTCGACCTGGCGCCGGATCTGGTCGAGGTTGTCGTCGGCCTGCTCGAGGAGGGCCGCGGAGAGCGCGAAGAGCCGGTCGACCTCGCGGGGCAGCTGCCTGGCCGACTTGTACCTGAAGTCGTGCTCGAGCTCCGACCAGGTGTCGGAGAGCGCGGTGCGCAGCTGCACCTCGATCTGCGGGGCGTCGGATGCCTCGTCGGCGCCCGGGCTTGCCGCGCCTCCGGCGCCCGAGCCGCCACTCGAGCCGGTGCCCGAACCGCCGACCGCCCGGATGGACCCGGTCATGACGGTCTCGTTGCCGGCCTCGGGGATGCGCCCGACGAACTGCACCGAGCGGTACCCGAACGCGTCGATGGGCAGGAGCTCGGACTTGTCGACCCAGGAGTCGTCGTCGACGATGAGCGCCTCGCGTACGATCTGCTCCATGCCGGGCAGGTCGCCCTCGAAGTTCGCGACGACGCGCACGCCCAGGATGTCCTGCACCTCGCGATCGGGGGCGCGGCGCACCTTGCGTTCGAAGGACTCGCGCGACTTCACGCGGGCCGAGACGTGGAAGTACTTGTAGCCCGCGGCCTCGAGGCGCTTCGCGAAGTCGGCCTCGATGCGGCTGCGCAGCTTGCGGTACCGCCGGAGCTCGCGGTCGTACCGGTCGAGCTGGGCGGCGACGAGCGCTTCGTCCTGGTCGCGTGGGTCCACACGGGCAGGCTAGTTCGTGCCGCCCGCAGCCCGTCGTCGTGCCGGCGAGTGGCGGGAATACTGAGCGCCGGCTGTGAGTTGAGTCAGGTGTACTCAACTTTGCGGAACCCGACTTGACACGACAAATCGGCCCTGCAAGGCTTGAGTCATCGGGACTCAAGTTCCGCAGCAAGAACTTCGATCGCGGGCCGGAACGGCCGAATCGACAGCCAGCGGGTGCATGCGGCATCCGCACGCGAACCCCTGGCAGAAAGAGGAGACACACATGTCACGTGCAGTAGGAATCGACCTCGGAACCACCAACTCGGTCGTCTCCGTGCTCGAGGGCGGCGAGCCCACCGTCATCGCCAACGCCGAAGGCTTCCGCACCACCCCGTCGGTGGTGGCCTTCACCAAGGACGGCGAGGTGCTCGTCGGCGAGACCGCGAAGCGCCAGGCCGTCACCAACGTCGACCGCACCATCGCGTCGGTCAAGCGCCACGTCGGCACCGACTGGAAGACCGACGAGATCGACGGCAAGAAGTACACGCCGCAGGAGATCTCGGCGCGCATCCTCCAGAAGCTCAAGCGCGACGCCGAGCAGTACCTCGGCGACACCGTGACCGACGCCGTCATCACGGTTCCGGCGTACTTCAACGACGCCGAGCGCCAGGCCACCAAGGAGGCCGGCGAGATCGCGGGCCTCAACGTGCTCCGCATCATCAACGAGCCCACCGCCGCCGCGCTGGCCTACGGCCTCGACAAGGGCAAGGAGGACGAGCTCATCCTCGTCTTCGACCTCGGTGGCGGCACCTTCGACGTCTCGCTCCTCGAAGTGGGCAAGGACGACGACTTCTCGACCATCCAGGTGCGCGCGACCGCCGGCGACAACCGCCTCGGCGGCGACGACTGGGACGAGCGCATCGTCGAGTGGCTCATCAAGCGCTTCAAGGAGTCGACCGGCGTCGACGTCTCGAACGACAAGATCGCCAAGCAGCGCCTCAAGGAGGCCGCCGAGCAGGCCAAGAAGGAGCTCAGCTCCTCGATGAGCACGTCGATCCAGCTCCCCTACCTCTCGCTCACCGAGAACGGCCCGGCCAACCTCGACGAGACCCTCACGCGCGCGCAGTTCGAGAACATGACCAGCGACCTGCTCGACCGTACGAAGAAGCCCTTCGAAGACGTCATCCGCGAGGCCGGCATCAAGCTCGCCGACATCGCGCACGTCGTGCTCGTCGGCGGCTCGACCCGCATGCCCGCGGTCGCCGAGCTCGTCAAGAAGGAGACCGGCAAGGACGCGAACAAGGGCGTCAACCCCGATGAGGTCGTCGCCGTCGGCGCCGCGCTCCAGGCCGGTGTCCTCAAGGGCGAGCGCAAGGACGTGCTGCTCATCGACGTCACCCCCCTGAGCCTCGGCATCGAGACCAAGGGCGGCATCATGACCAAGCTCATCGAGCGCAACACGGCCATCCCGACCAAGCGCAGCGAGACCTTCACGACCGCCGACGACAACCAGCCGTCGGTCGCGATCCAGGTCTTCCAGGGCGAGCGCGAGTTCACGCGCGACAACAAGCCGCTCGGCACCTTCGAGCTGACCGGCATCGCCCCGGCCCCCCGCGGCATCCCGCAGGTCGAGGTCACCTTCGACATCGACGCGAACGGCATCGTGCACGTGTCCGCCAAGGACAAGGGCACCGGCAAGGAGCAGTCGATGACGATCTCGGGCGGCTCGAGCCTCCCGAAGGACGACATCGAGCGCATGGTGCGCGAGGCCGAGGAGCACGCCGCAGAAGACAAGAAGCGCCGCGAGTTCGCCGAGACCCGCAACTCCGCCGAGCAGCTCGCCTACTCGACCGAGAAGCTCATCAAGGAGAACGACGACAAGCTCCCCGCCGACGTCAAGTCCGAGGTGCAGGGCGACGTCGACTCGCTGAAGTCGGCCCTCGCGGGCGACGACGACGAGGCCGTGAAGTCGGCCTTCGAGAAGCTGTCGCAGTCGCAGGGCAAGCTCGGCGAGGCGATCTACGCGCAGTCGCAGGCACAGGATGCCGCGGCGGCCGGTGACGCTTCGGCCGACGGCGAGCCGCAGGCCGCCGACTCCGACGAGGACGTCGTCGACGCCGAGGTCATCGACGACGAAGACGACAAGAAGTAAGGCGCGAGCATGGCTGACGAGAACGAGAACCCCCAGGTTCCCGAGCCCGACGCCACCGACGGGGAGACGGATGCCGCGGCATCCGTCTCCCCCGAGGAGCTCGCCGATGCGGTCGAGGCCGACGAGCGCGAGCTCACGGTGGAGGACATCCTGAACGCGGCGAACGCCGAGGTCGAGGACCCCACCGACGAGCACCTCGCCGATCTCAAGCGGGTCACGGCCGAGTACGCCAACTACCGTCGGCGCACCGAGGCCAACCGCGAGCTCGAGAAGGAGCGCGCGATCGGCGCGGCCGTCTCGGTGCTGCTGCCCGTGCTCGACGACCTCGACCGTGCCGAGAAGCACGGCGACCTCGAGGGCGAGTCGGCGTTCGCGACGATCGCGGCGAAGCTGCGCGCGTCGGTCGAGCGCCTCGGACTCTCGAAGTTCGGCGAGCCCGGCGAGGCGTTCGACCCGCAGAAGCACGAGGCGATCTTCCAGCAGCCCTCGTCCGACGTCGAGGTCGACACCGTCGCCGACGTCGTCGAGACCGGCTACACACTGGGCGGCACGCAGCTCCGTGCGGCGAAGGTCGTCGTCAAGACGCCCGCGTAACCACTGTTCCGGGAGCCGGTCGGGGAGCGCTCAGCTCCTCGACCGGCGTACCCTTTCCACCAGACTTCGAGAGACGAGGTGTCGATGGCCAGTCAGGACTGGTTCGACAAGGACTTCTACCAGGTGCTCGGCGTCTCGAAAGACGTGAGCGACGCGGAGCTCAAGAAGACCTACCGCAAGCTCGCGCGCAAGTACCACCCCGATTCGAACCCGGGTGATACCGCGGCCGAGGCGAAGTTCAAGGAGATCAGCGAGGCGAACTCGGTGCTCTCCGATCCCGAGCAGCGCAAGGAGTACGACGCCGTGCGCGCCATGGGCTCCGGCGCGCGCTTCACAGCGCCGGGCGCGGGCGGCGGCAACGGCGGGTTCGAAGACGTCTTCGGCGGCATGTTCGGCGGCGGCGCCGGCGGTCGCGGCGGGCGCCAGCAGTACTACCAGCAGGGCGACAGCTACGACGACCTGCTCGGCGGGCTCTTCGGCGGCGGCCGGTTCGGCCAGTCGACCGGCGGGTTCCGCGGCGCGGGCGGCCCGACCAAGGGCCGCGACGTCACCGCGACGACCACGCTCGACTTCATCACCGCGACCAAGGGCGACCAGCTCACGCTGCAGACCGGCGAGGGGCGCAACATCACCGTGCGCATCCCGGCGGGCGTGGCCGACGGCCAGAAGATCCGCGTGGCGGGCAAGGGCCAGCCCTCGCCCGACGGCGGCGCGCCCGGCGACCTCGTGCTCACGGTCACGGTGCGCAAGCACCCCGTGTTCGAGCGCGACGGCCTGAACCTGCGGGTGACCGTTCCGGTCACGTTCGCCGAGGCCGCGCTCGGTGCGACGATCCAGGTGCCGACCCTCGGCGGAGACCCCGTGAAGCTCCGGGTCGCCCCCGGAACCCCGAGCGGGCGCGTGCTCCGCGTCAAGGGCCGCGGCGTCGAGACCAAGAAGGCCACGGGCGACCTGCTCGCGGTCGTGCAGGTGGTCGTACCCTCGCACCTGTCGAAGGCGGCAGAGCAGAAGCTCGAGGAGTTCTCGGCCGAGCTGCCGAACGAGAACCCGCGCGACGACCTCATCGCACGGGCCAGGGGCTGATCCTGCCATGAGCATGGACGAGTCCAGCCCGATCTTCGTCATCTCGGTGGCGGCGGAGCTGGCCGGCATGCACCCGCAGACCCTGCGGCAGTACGACCGAATGGGCCTCGTATCGCCGACCCGCACGTCGGGCGGGTCGCGCCGCTACTCCATGCGCGACGTCGTGCGCCTGCGCGAGATCGCCCAGCTCTCGAGCGAGGGCGTGAGCCTCGAGGGCATCCGCCGCGTGCTCGGCCTCGAAGACGAGGTCACGACCCTGCGCGCCCGCGTGCGCGAACTCGAGGCGACGCTCGCCGACGAGATGCTGAACCGCCCGGGCCGCCGCGTGTTCGCGGCCGGCTCGCAGGGCGAGGTCGTCACCCTCCGCACGGGCACGCGCGTGCGCCGCGAGACGGCGATGGTCGTCTGGCGGCCGCTCGACCGCGAGTAGCGTCGGGCGGGCCTAGCGGCCCCAGGCCTCCGCGGGCGCCTCGATGACCTCGTAGGGGCGCGAGCTCCAGTGCGTGCCGTAGCCGTAGTGGCTCGACGCCCAGGGCGAGGCCCAGATGGCCTGCGCCGTGGCATCCGCCGAATCGCCGCGCTGCAGCGCCGCGTCGACCTCGGGGTAGCGCCCCGACTTGAGGTTCTCGGCCGCGTAGTAGGCCGCCTCGACGAGGTCGACGTAGCTGCCGAGGCCCGACCCGCCGCCTGAGCCCTGTCCGTTGTTCAGCGGGTTGTTACGATTCCACCAGTTGTCGGCGCCGTTCTCCTGACGCGTCCAGCGCATCATGAACGTGATGTTCTCTTCAGTGACGGGCCAGTCGCCGTCGATGAGCACGAGCTTCGCCCAGTCGACGTTGGTGCCGCCCGCGACGAGCGTCTGCGGGCCGGTCGCCGCGGTGTACGACTCGTGCGAGACCTTCTGCGCCTCGACGCCGTCGGCGACCTCGATGGTCTGCGCGCCGTCGACGGTGTCGCCGCCGCCGGCGAGGGCGGTCTCCATCGGTGCGGCGGGCACGAGCGAGAGCGTCGCCACGATGCCCATGACGGCGAGCGTCGAGAGGGCCGCGAGCGGTCGGATGCCGCGGGGCCGCCGCCTCGGGGTTCGCCTGACGCGCGACCCGGCTGCCTGCCGTGCCGCCCTGCGTTCCCCAGTCGACTGTGCGTTCCCCATGCGGGCCCGAGGGTAGCAAACGAGTCTGCGTACCGCACTCAGGAAGGGTGCGGCCGCCTCGACGCGCGCCCGGCACCGGCGCTCGACCTCCGTGTCGCCGCGGTGCCATGATGGTGCTCACGGGGTCCACGGGCGAGGGGCGAGCGGATGACCCGCAAGGCGAAGCGCACCACCGCGCCGTTCGGGCGCCCGAAACCCCGCGATGCCCTCGCGGGGTTCGTGACGGGGTTGTTCTCGATCCCCGAGGGCATGGCGTACGCGAGTATCGGCGGGTTCGCGGCCCCGCTCGGCCTCTGGTCGGGCATCGTGCCGACGATCATCGGATCGGTGTTCGCCCGCACGGTGCTGATGGTGACGACGCTCACGAGCGCGATCGCGCTCTCGGCGCAGAGCGTGCTCGCGGCGGCGGGCTCCGACCCCGGCGACCTCGGCGCGCTCGCGATGCTCACGGTCCTCGTCGGCGTCGTCATGCTCGTGATGGGCCTGCTGAGGCTCGGTTCGGTCATGTCCTTCGTGTCGACGGCCGTGATGACCGGGTTCACCGTCGGAATCGCCCTGCAGATCATCGCGGGCGTGGTGAAGGACGCCACGGGCTACGCGCCCGAGAGCTCGAACACGTTCGTGAAGATCGTCGAGGCGGGCGTCCATGTCGGGCAGTGGCAGCTCTCGCCCGCGGTGGTCACGCTGGTGACGGTCGCCGTCTGGTTCGTGTTCCATCTGATCCGGTGGACGCGTGCGCTCGCGATGCTCATCGCGTTCGTGCTCGTGACGGTCGTCACCTCCCTGCTCGGCACCGACCTGGAGCGCGTCGCCGACATCGCCGCGGTGCCCCGGTCGCTGCCGCCGTTCACCCTCCCCGACCTGAGCGAGATCCCCGCGCTCGCCGCGGGTGCCGTGGCGATCGCGCTCGTCGCGCTCGCGCAGGCCGCGGGCATCGGTGCCGCGGTCGCCAACCCCGACGGGAGCCCGCCGAACGCCTCCAAGGACTTCACGGCCCAAGGGCTCGCGAACATCGCCGGCGGCTTCTTCGGCGCGCTGCCGACCGGCGGATCGCTCTCGCGCACCGGCGTCGCGCAGAGCGCGGGTGCGACCACGCGGTGGACCGGCATCTTCGCGGGCGTCTGGCTCGCCGTCATCGTGCTGCTCGTCGGGCCGTACGCCGGGGCGATCCCGATGGCCGTGATCGGCGGCTTGATGCTCGTGATCGGGTTCGAGCTCATCGCGGGCCGGTTCCGAGACATCCGGCTCGTGGCGCGCACGTCGCTGCCCTCGGCGGCGGCGATGGTCGTCACCTTCGTCGCGACGACCGCGATGCCGTTGCAATACGCGATCTTCCTCGGCGCGGGGCTCTCCATCCTGCTCACCGCGATCACGGTGTCCCGCAGGGGGCGGCTGATCGAGCTCGCCCGCGACGAGACGGGCGGATGGACGCTCCAGGACCCGCCCGAGCGACTGGCGTCGGGCCGCACCACAGTGCTGCACTACTTCGGCTCGGGCTTCTTCTCGGAGGTCAGCCGCATCGACCACGACCTGCCTGACCTGACCGACGTGCACGACGCGGCCGTCGTGCTCTCGATGCGCGGCTGGGCGGGCGTGCCGTCGGCGACGTTCCTCAAGGTGCTCGACGCGCGGGTGCAGGACCTCCAGCAGCGCGGCATCGTGATCGTGCTGAGCGGCGTCTCGCCGAAGCTCCACGAGCTGCTCCGGCGCAGCGGAGCCGTGGAGCACCTCGGGCGCGAGCAGGTCGTCGACGCGACCCCGCGGCTGATGGAGTCGGTCGAGCGCGCGTATGAGCGCGCCGAGGCGCTGCGCACCGGCACGGCCGTGATCGAGGACGAGCCGGGCGCTCGGTAGTGTTCCGGGGTGGACTTCGAACTGCTGCGCCGTGAGCCCGACGTCGAGGGGCACGGGCTCGAGGCCTCCGACGCGGCCGACCGGCTGATCCTCGACGAGGCGGCCGCGGCGATCGTGGCGGCGGGGCCGGGCGAGGTGGTCGTGCTCGACGACGCCTACGGCGCGCTCGCGCTCGGCGCCGTGTCGCTCGGCGCGACCGGGGTGCGCGTGCACCAGGACCTCGTGACGGGCGAGCGGGCGCTCGCGCGCAACGCCGCGCGATTCGGCCTGACCGGCGAGCGGGTGCCGCTCTCGCTCCAGCCCTCGCCCGAGCTCCTGCACGGTGCGCGCGTGGTGCTCATGCGCCTCCCGCGCTCGCTCGATCGGCTCGACGAGCTCGCCGGCCTCGTGGCCGGGCACGCGGCATCCGACGTGCGCATCTTCGCCGGCGGACGACTGAAGCACATGACCCTCGCGATGAACGAGGTGCTGGGTTCGTGGTTCGGCCGCGTCGACGTGACGCACGCGAGGCAGAAGTCCCGCGTGCTCATCGCGAGCGGCCCGCGCGAGCAGCGGCAGCCGCCTGCGCCGGCGTGGCCGCGCGTGCAGCACGATGCCGCGCTCGAGCTCGACGTGGCGGCGCACGGCGGCGTGTTCGCGGGCAGCACGGTCGACATCGGCACCCGCCTGCTGCTCGGCACCCTCGCCGACGCGGTTCCGGATGCCGCGACGGCCGTCGACCTGGCGTGCGGCACCGGCGTGGTCGGCGCCTGGCTGGCGCGAGCCAGGCCGGGGCTCGAGGTCACGGCGACCGACCGCGCGGCGTCGGCCGCGGCATCCGCCCGTGCGACCGCGGCGGCGAACGGCGTGGCCGACCGTGTGCACGTGACGCAGGCCGACGGGCTCGAGCTGCTGCCCGCGGCGAGCGAGCGGCTCGTGGTGCTGAACCCGCCGTTCCACTCGGATGCCGCGCTGCACACCGGCATCGCCGAGCACCTGTTCGCCGACGCCGCCCGTGTGCTCGCGCCCGGCGGCGAGCTGTGGTGCGTGTGGAACTCGCACCTGCGCTACCGCCCGGCGCTCGAGCGCCTCGTCGGCCCGACGCGGCAGGTCGCCCGCGATCCGAAGTTCACGGTCACGGCCTCGCGCCGGGCGGGTTGACGCGCACTCGCGTCATCCGCCCGCTCGTGTCAGTCTTGATACGTGACCTCCACGCTCGAAGAACTCGACCTCGACACCATCACGCGTGTCGCGGCCGACGTGCCGTGGCAGACCGTCGTGTGGGACGACCCGGTCAACCTCATGACGTACGTGAGCTACGTGTTCCGCACCTACTTCGGGTTCGCGCGCGACGAGGCCGAGCGCCTCATGCTCTGCGTGCACACCGAGGGTCGTGCGGTCGTCGCGACGGGCAACCGCGAGGCCATGGAGCGGCACGTGCAGGCCATGCACGGCTACGGCCTGCAGGCCACGGTGGCGAGGGCCGAGCCGTGATCGTCGCGGGGCGCAGCGACGGCGAGGGGGTGCGCCTCGTGCTCGAGACCGAGGAGGCCATGCTGCTGTCGGAGCTCGCCGACCAGGTCGACTCGGTGCTGCTGCTCGGCGAGGTCGACGACCCGGCGCTCGGTCGCCTGCTGCCCAGCGCGTACCCCGACGACCGCGCCGCATCGCACGAGTTCGAGCGGTACACGCGCGACAGCCTCGTCGACGGCAAGCGCCAGGCGGCGCAGCGCGTGCGCGACGCGACCGCCGCCCACGAGGGCGAGGGCGTCGTGCAGATCGAGCTCGACGAGTCCGAGGCGTGGGGCTGGCTCACGTTCCTCACCGACCTCCGGCTGATCCTGGCCGAGCGCGTCGGGGTGGTCGAGGAGGGCGAGTCCGAATCCGACGAGACCCGCGACGACTACCTGCGCGCCGCCTACGAGTGGGCCGGGTTCGTGCAGGGCTCGATGCTCGAGGTGCTCGACCCGATCTCGTCCTGACCTCGCGGCAGCGGCCAGCCTGTGGACTCGCCGCCTCGCGCGGTGGCATGCTGATCCCGTCCCGCCGTGTCGCCGAACGGAGGCGCGCGGGGGCGCGAGCGGGTGGGGGCGTACATGTCGGGAACGACGGCGGCGAGAGCACGTGCTGAGCACCGGTCGATCGGGCGGGTGCTGAAGTACCCGGGGGCCGACGTGGCGACCGTCGAGTCGGCGGCGCTCCTCGTGGGGTCGGCCTTCTTCGTGCTCGGCGGACTCGTCTCGCTGGTCGTGTTCTGGGGCAGGGACCTGCCGATCTCGGGATCGGGCTCGCTGGGCGAGTTCGCGGCCATCGGCGGCGGCGTCGCCGCGCTGCTCGCGTTCGTCGCGGGCCGGTACGTCGCCGACCGCACGCCCAACCCGGCGCTCCGGAGCGAGATCGGCACCGGCCTGTCGAGCCCCGAGGCGAAGCTGCACTGGTTCGACGTCGCCGCCCTCGCGATCGCGCACGGCATCATCGCGCTGCTCGGCTGGCTCGCGCTCTCGACCGTGCTCGAGCTCTGCTTCCGCGACGCGGTGGTGTTCTCGCTGCCCGCCTCGGCGCTCGCCGGGGTGGCGCTCGCCCTGTCGGCCTACGCGAGCTTCCTCTCGTCGGTGCGGATGACGCCCATGCTGCTCTCGCTCGTGCTCGCCGTGTTCCTCGTGGTCGGTGTGCTCGCGAGCATGCTCTCGGCGAGCGACGAGCACTGGTGGCAGGAGAACCTCTCGGCGCTCGGCATGACCGACGACATCTCGGCGCTGGCGTTCAACCTGACCCTCGCCATCGCGGGCGCGATCGTGACCATCGTCGCGAGGTACGCCACGGCCGCGCTCCCCGCGACCGACCCCGTCGACCGCAAGGGGCGCAACAGCGTGCGGCTGCTGCTGATCCTCATCGGCATCTTCCTCGCGTGCGTCGGCATCTTCCACGTCGACGACTTCTTCTGGGTGCACAACTCCGTCGCCACGGGCATGGCGGTGTGCTTCGCGATCCTGGTGTTCCGACTTCCGGGGCTCGTGCGGTCGATCCCGCGCGTGTTCGTGCTGCTCGGATACGTCTACGTCGCCGTCATCGTGGTCGTGGCCGTCTTCTTCGCGACCGGCTACTACAACCTCACGGCCGTCGAACTCGTGGCCGCCTGCCTCATCTTCAGCTGGATCATCGTGTTCCTCCGCACGGCCGGCGCCGTCGAGGATGTCCCCGCCGAGACGGCGGCTCAGCCGGGGCCGGGCGCGGAGCAGTAGCGCTCCCCGGACACGACGAGAGGGCCGGATGCGCTGCATCCGGCCCTCTCGTGTTCAGTGCGAGGTGATCAGGCCTTCGACAGGGCCTGCGCCTTGAGGTGCGCGAACTCCTCGGCGCTGATGGCGCCGGAGTCGAGCAGGCCCTTGGCCTTGGCGATCTCGTCGGACGGGCTGGCCGAGCCGGCCGTCTGACGGATGTAGTCGTCGGTCGCCGCCTGCATCTGGCGCGCTTCCTTCTGCGAGCGCTCGGCCATGCCCTGACCGCGGGCGATCAGGTAGACGAGCGCCGTGAGGAACGGCACGAAGATCAGGAAGATGATCCAGACGGCCTTCCACCAGCCGTTGAGCTTGTGGTCACGGAACAGGTCGCCGACGATCGAGAAGAGGATCATCAGGTAGGCGACGAAGACGAAGATCCACAGGAACCACCAGATGATGCTCCAGAAGTTTGACCAGAAGTCCATTACATATTCCGTTCTCGAGTTTTCCGCGCCCCCCAGATTCGAGCGCCTGTGCCGAATGTAGCGCCGTTGCGACGCCATCGTCCAGAGCACGCGCGGGGGAGGCAAGGGCTGATCCGCCGCCCATCGGTAGGGTGACTCGTGGGAGGCCACCATGGCGGACACCGCACCCGAGCACGCTGACGACCTCGCGCCCGTGGTGCGGGAGGCCGAGGAGGAGGCCGCCTCGCCCGCGGCTCACGACGCGCCCGTCGACCGGACCGACGCCGGCCGGGGGTTCGCACTCGGCACCCGGCGGGTGATCGCGCTCGCCGCTGCGGTGATCGCGCTCGCCGGGGTGTGGCTCGCGCGCGACGTGCTCGGCCCGATCGCGGTCGCCGCCGTGGTCGTCACCATCGCGCATCCGGTGCGCTTCCCGCTCGAGCGCCGCGGCTGGCCGAGATGGCTGGCCACGAGCACGGTCGTGGCGCTCGCCTGGGCGATCCTCGCGGCGCTCGCGCTGCTGCTGATCGTGGCATCCGCCCAGTTCGTCTCGATGCTGCCCGACTACCTCGACGAGCTGCAGCAGACGGTCGCCGGCGCGGTCGCGTGGGTCGAGAGCACGGGTGTGACGACGGATGCCACGGCGAGCCTCTCGTCGATGCTCGACCCCGCGCAGCTCATCGGGTTCGCCGGCGGCCTCGCGAACGCGCTGCTCGGGCTCGCGACCGCGTTCTTCTTCGTGCTCGCGTACGTGATCTTCATGTCGGCCGATGCCGCACGGTTCGCCCGCGCCCGCCCGGTGTTCGGCACCGCGGCCGGCGACGTGATCGGCCGCCGCTACTTCGCGGGCGTGCGCCGGTACTACGTCGTGAACGCGACCTTCGGGCTCATCGTCGCGGTCATCGACGGGCTCATCCTGTGGGGGCTCGGCATCCCCGTGCCGCTCGTGTGGGCGATCCTCGCGTTCGTCACGAACTTCATCCCGAACATCGGGTTCGTGATCGGGCTGATCCCGCCTGCGGTGCTCGCGCTCGTGGTGGGCGGCTGGCCCCTCGCCCTCGTCGTGGTGCTCGCCTACTGCGTCGTGAACGTCACGCTGCAGGTGCTCGTGCAGCCGAAGTTCGTGAGCGACGCGGTGTCGCTGAGCCTCACGCTCTCGTTCGTGTCGGTCGTCTTCTGGACCCTCGTGATCGGGCCGATCGGGGCGATCCTCTCCATCCCGCTCACCCTCCTCGTGCGTGCGCTCTTCCTCGAGCCCGATGTACGTGCGACGACGCTCAGGCGACTCTCGGGAGATTCCCTCGACGGCCCGGTGACAGCGGACGCGGCGCGGGGATAGTCTGCACTCGACAACACCACGGAGGGGGATCCAATGGCGGAGTTCGAATACGGTCCGGTCGACCTGTATCTGGTCGGCTTCCCGGGCGAGGCGCCCGATCAGGGCGTCATGGACGCGCTCAGCGAGCTGGTCGGCGGCGGCGAGATCCGCATCCTCGACTTCCTACTCGTCTCGCGCAGCCACGACGACGAGATCACGGTCGTCGAGTTCGAGGACCTCGGCGACGAGCTCGACATCGACATCGAGGTGCTCGAGGCCGGACTCGTCGGCGACGAAGACATCGAGGAGCTCGCCGCGCTCATCCCGGCCGGAACGTCGGCCGCCCTGGTCGCGATGGAGCTCGTGTGGGCCAAGCGCCTCGCCTCGAAGTTCGCGGCGTCGGGCTCCGAGGTCATCCAGGCCGAGCGCATCCCGGCACCCGTCGTGAACGCGGTGCTCTCCGAGGCATCGGAAGGAGACGAGCAATGATCAGGCGAATGGGCCGCCCGGGCCTCATCGGCATGGCGGCGCGCACCGCCGTCGTCGCAGGCACGGCGACCGCGGTCAGCGGCAGCGTGCAGCGCCACCAGCAGGAGAAGTACCAGCAGCAGGCGCAGGCCGACGCGTACCAGCAGCAACAGCAGCAGGCCCAGATGGATGCCGCGGCGCAGCAGGCGGCCCAGCAGGCGTTCGCCCAGCAGCAGTACGCCCAGCAGCAGGCTGCCGCGGCGGCACCGCCCGCGCCCGCAGCGGGCGTCGACATCGTCGCCGAGCTGCAGAAGCTCGGCGCGCTGAAGGAGCAGGGCATCCTGAGCGACGAGGAGTTCGCGGCCGCGAAGGCCAAGCTGCTCGGCTGAGCCCGACGCGCTGCCTCGCGCGAGAGCGCAGCTGCGAAGCGTCGGCGACCCCCATGGGTGCCGGCGCTTCGTTCTGCGCACGCGGCGACGGGCGCGGCAACCCCTGTCGCGACATCCGCCCGCGTGCCTAAGGTGGGACATGGCCATCACGCTGAGGGGGATCTCGACGGTGGTTCCGGCCACCGTGCTCGTGCAGGACGCGGTCCGCGACGTGTTCGCGGCGCAGCCGGGCCTGAACCGGCTCGCGCAGCGCATCGTGACGACCTCGTTCAGCGTCTCGGGCATCGAGCGCAGGCACACCGTGCTCGAGGAGCTCACGCTCGAGCCGCGCGACGAGCCGCCGGTGTTCTTCGACCAGGCGACCGGCGAGCTGCTGCTGCCGGGCACCAAGGCGCGCAACGAGATCTACGCGCGCGAGGCGACGCGGCTCTACGTCGATGCGGGCCGCGCGGCGATCGACGCGACGCCGGGAGTCGAGGCATCCGAGGTCACGCACGTGATCACCGTGTCGTGCACGGGCTTCTACGCGCCGGGGCCCGACTTCATGGTCGCGCGCGAGCTCGGGCTGAACGCCGGCGTGCAGCGCTACCACCTCGGATTCATGGGCTGCTACGCGTCGATCCCGGCACTGCGCCTCGCCAGGCAGCTCTGCGAGGCGGATGCGGCGGCGGTCGTGCTGGTCATCAGCGTCGAGCTCTGCACGCTGCACCTGCGGTCGTCGAACGACCCTGACACCATCGTGGCGTCGTCGCTCTTCTCCGACGGAGCGGGCGCCGGCATCGTGAGCACGCGCGAGCCCGAGCCCGGCGAGCGGGCATTCGACCTCGACAGGTTCGCCACGCGCATCACGCCCGTCGGCGAAGGCGACATGGCGTGGAAGATCGGCGACCACGGCTTCGAGATGGTGCTCTCCAACGCCGTGCCGGCGATCATCGACGCGCACATCACGGGCGCCCTCGAACCGTTGTTCGAGCCCGACGCCGCGCTCGCCGAGGCGCTCGCGAACGACACCTCGAGCGCGGCGATCGAGCACTGGGCCATCCACCCCGGCGGGCGCAGCATCCTCGACAAGGTCGAGGCGAGGCTCGCGCTCACCGAGGCGCAGCTCGTGCCGGCCCGCGAGACGCTGCGCGACTACGGCAACATGTCGAGCGCGACCGTGCTGTTCGTGCTCGCGAACATCCTCGCCTCCGATGCCGCGGCCGACGGCGACCGGGTCGCGGCGATGGCGTTCGGGCCGGGCCTCACGGTCGAGTCGGCGCTCCTGACCGTGCGCGGGTGACCGTGAGCCGTTCGCGGTCCGCCTGGCTCGCCGAGCGCGACGACCGCGTCGCCGAGCTCATGGACGCGCCCGACGCCGACCCGGCGATGCTCGCGAAGACCTACGAGCGGTTCCGGCTGGTGAACGCCGTCGTCTCCGGCGAGCGTGCGGTGTACCGCCGATGGCTGCGTCCGCGACTGTCGCCCGTGCGCCCAACGCGCGCGCTCGACATCGGCACCGGCAGTGCCGACCTGCCTCGCCGGCTGCTGCGGTGGGCAGACCGCGATGGCCTGCGGCTCGAGATCACCGCGATCGATCCCGACGCCAGGGCGATGGCGTGGGCGACCGAGCGCCCGCCGACTCCCGGACTCGAGCTGCGCCGCGCCTCGAGCGGCGACCTCGTGGCCGCCGGCGAGCGGTACGACGTCGTGCTGTCGAACCACGTGCTGCACCACCTCGACGGGCGCGAGCTCGGCGCGCTGCTGCGCGACACCGAGGCGCTGCTCGCGCCCGGCGGCGTCGCGGTGCACGGCGACATCGAGCGCTCGCGGCTCGGCTACGCCGGGTTCTGGCTCGGCACGCTGCCGTTCGCCGCCACCCTGCTCGCGGGGTCGTACATCCGGCCCGACGGGCTCACCTCGATCCGCCGGAGCCACACCGCGGCCGAGCTCTCGCGGGTGCTTCCCGACGCGTGGGTCGTGCGTCGGGCCATCCCCTCGCGCCTCGAGGCGATCCGGAGGGCGGATGCCTGAGTCCGCCGCGATGCACGAGGTCGCCGTCGTCGGCGGCGGGCCCGTCGGCCTGCTCCTCGCGTGCCTGCTCGCCCAGCGCGGACGCGACGTCGTCGTGCTCGAGCGACGCCGGCAGCGGTCGGGCGGGTCGAGGGCGATCGGCATCCACCCGCCGGGGCTGCGCGCGCTCGCCCGGGTCGGCCTCGATTCCGAGGTGCGAGCGGCGGCCGTCGAGATCCGCGACGGACGGGTTACCTGCGACGGTCGCGTGCTCGGCGCGATGTCCTTCGCGAGGGCCGGCTCGGTGTGGTCGCTGCCGCAGCTCGAGACCGAGGAACTGCTGCGCCGCCGCCTCAGGGAGCTCGCGCCGGGAGCGCTCCGCGCCGGGATCGCGGTGCACGAGCTCCACGACCGCGGCACGCACGTCGCGCTCGGCGCCGAGCTCGCGGGCGACGGCGAGTTCGCGAGCGAGCCGACGACGGTGCTCGCCAGGTACGTCGTCGGGGCCGACGGGGTGCGCAGCGGCATCCGGAACCTGCTCCAGATCGACTGGGTCGCGAAGCCGGGCCGGGCGCACTACGTGATGTGCGACACCCGCGACGACACCGGCGAACCCGCGACGGCGCTGCTGCACTTCGAGCCAGCCGGCGTGGTCGAGTCGTTCCCGATGCCGGGCGGGCGGCGCCGATGGGTCGCGCGGGTGCGCCGACCGCTGCCCGACCTGCGCGCCGACCGGGTCGCGGCGATCGTCGGGTCGCGGGTCGACGGAGCGCGGTTCGACGCCGGTGCCGACGTCGCGGGGGGACCGAGCGCGTTCGAGGCCCGCCAGCACCTCGCCGAGCGGATGCATCGCGGCCGGGTCGCCCTCGCGGGCGATGCCGCGCACGAGATCAGCCCGATCGGCGGGCAGGGCATGAACCTCGGCTGGCTCGACGCGCTCGCGCTCGAACGCGAACTCGAGCACGCGCTCGAGACGGGTGCCCCCTACGACGCGTTCGAGCGGTACGACCGTGACCGGCGGGCGTCGGCGGCTCGCGCGATCCGGCAGGCGGCGTTCAACATGCGGATGGGGGCGCCGGCCTCGGGCGGGCGGCTGCGCCTCCGCAACGCGACCGTGCGTGCGCTCGCGGTGCCGCCGCTCCGGGCGGTGCTCGCCCGGGCGTTCACGATGCGATGGCTGTGAACGCCGTCAGAGCACGGTGGCGCGTTCGAGCACGAACACCGGGATCACCCGGTCGGTCTTCTTCTGGTAGTTCTCGTAGTCGGGCCAGTTCTCGACGGCCCTGGCCCACCAGACGTCGCGCTCGGCGCCGCTGACCTCGCGCGCGAGGTAGTCGTGCTTCTCGGCGCCGTCCTGGAGCTCGACGTGCGGGTGCGCGGTCAGGTTCCAGTACCAGACCGGATGCTGCGGCTCACCGCCCTTCGACGCGACCACGGCGTAGACGCCCTCGTGCTCGACGCGCATGAGGGCCGTCTTGCGGAGCTTGCCGGTCTTGGCGCCCACGCTCGTGACCACGATCACCGGTCGCCCCCGGAGCAGGTTCGCCTCGGTGCCGCCGCTGGCCTCGTAGGCCTCGGCCTGCCTGCGCGCCCAGCCCGACGTGCTGGGTGCGTATTCGCCTTCGAGCGGCATGACGTGCTCCTTCGATCGGGTCGTTCCGCCGCCTGCGCGGCGGGTGGTCAGCGTACCGCGCGTCGCCGGGAGGCGAGCGCGAGTGCGGCGGCGCCCGCGAGCAGCAGCGCCCCTGCTGCGGCGAGCCGGCCCGCTGCATCCGTTCCGGTCGCGGCCATGCCGCCGGCGGCGGCGCCTCCGGTCGCCCCGCCTCCGTCGGCCGGCGGCACCGGCGCGGTCGTGGGCGGCACCGGGGGCATGGGCTCGCCCGGGTCCCAGAACGTGTTCGTGATCGTGCAGGTCACCGCGACATCGGCGGCGACGAGCGTGATGGTGTCGGGAGCCTCGAACTCGCCTCCCGTGCACTGCCATGGGGAGGCGGTGTACGCAGCGGCGAGGTCGACCGTGGAGGTCTCGGCCAGCCGGAAGGTGCCGTCCTGCACCGGGGCGTCCGTGATCGCCGCGTCTCCGGTGACTCCGGATCCGGTACGGGAGGGGTCGTCGACCTCGGTCCAGCTGAGCGTCCAGTCGGCGGGCACGAGGGCGCCGCCGACGACCTCCTTCACGAGCGTCAGCCTGGGCGGGTCGAAGATGTTCGTGATCGTGCAGGTCACGTCGTCGCCGGCCCCGAGCGCGAGGGATGCGCCGTCGAGGTCGGCCGGCTCGAAGCCCGCGCCGACGCAGTTCCAGGCGCTCGCGCCGTAGTCGGTCGACGGCGGCGCCGAGTCGGGGTTCGGTGCTTCGGAGAGCTCGTACACGCCCGTCGTGACGACCTGCGACACGATCTCGGGGCTGCCGCCCGCTCCCGTCACGACGGTGCTGCTCGCCGGCCCGGTGCCGCTCGCGGTGAGCACCCAGTCGCCGGGCAGGCCGCCCGGTCCGTCGGGGCCGTCGTCGACGACCTTGACGAGCGTCAGGGTGGGCGGCGTGTACGCGTTCACGAGCGAGCACGAGACGTCGACGGCGAGGGGCAGGGTCAGCTCGGCCGTGCCGTCGCCGGTCTGCACCAGCCACTCGGAGTCGTAGCCCTCGCCCGAGCAGACCCAGAAGTCGGGCACGTAGTCGGGGCTGCCGGTCGCGCTGCTCGACTCCGTGAGCGTGTAGACGCCCGCGTCGACCGTCTCGGGTCCGACCGTTCCGCTGCCCGTGATCGTCGAGGGACCCGTCGCGGTGAGCGTCCAGTCCGTCGGGTCGGCGTCGCCGCCGGCCACCGACTTCTCGAGCGCGAGCGTCGGAGGGATCGGCGTGTTCGTGGCCGTGCACACCGCGTCGTCGCCGAAGTCGAGCGTGGCCGTCTCGGTCGCGGGGTCGAAGGCCGCACCGGTGCACGACCACGACACCTCGTACCCCGCCGGTCCGTCCTCGCTGAACACGTACTCGCCGGTCGGCGTGAAGCGATCCGTCACGCCCTCGCTGCCCGAGACCCCGGCGAATGCCGCGTTGCCCGGGCCGCGCGTCTTGAGGGTGAAGTCGTCGATTGTCGCGGTGGCGCCGGCGGCCTCGACGAGGTCCTTCACGAGCGTGATGCTCGGGATGACGCCGACGTTCGTCACCGTGCAGACGACGGACGCTCCCCCGGGGACCGTCACCGTGTCGGCATCGTCCAGCTGCGCACCTTGGCACGTCCATCCGAGCTGGTCGAAGCCGTCGGGCCCCGACTCCGCGAGATCCCAGGTCGAACCGGCGGCCACCCGCGCGTTCGTGATCGCGGGGTCTCCCGTGGCGCCCGTGACCGTGGTGCCGCCCGAGGTCCCGGTGAGCTGCCACGCGGTGGCCGGCGGCGGTGTGCCGACGACCGCGACGGCGCGCTTCACGAGGGTCAGCTCCGCCTGCGTCCACGTGTTCGTGATCGTGCACGTGACGGATGACTCGGCATCCGTGAAGGTGACCGAGTCGCCCGTGGAGTCGGCGTACGGCTCGCCGGTCGCATCGTCGACGCAGACCCACTCGCTCGCCTCGTACAGGTCGGTGTCGGGCGCGGCACTCGATTCACTCAGGTCGTACGTGCCCTGCACGACGCTCGCGAAACGCACGGCGTCGCTGCCGGCCGGGCCGCGCACCGTCTCGACCGGCCCGGCCGCGGTGAGCGTCCAGTCGCCCGCCTCGAGCGGGCCGCCGCCACGGTTGACGACCTGCTTGGCGAGGGTCAGCTTCGAGGCGACGGCGACGTTCTCGATCGTGCACGTCACGTCGTCGCCCGCCGCGAGGGTCACGGTCGTGACGAACCCGTCGGCGTTCGAGCACTGCCAGCCGTCGGTGCGGTACCCGATCGTCGGGCCGGACTCGGCGAGGTCGAAGGTTCCCGGGGTCACCACGGTGTGCGTGACCTCGGCTGACCCGGTCGGGCCCCGCACCTCGTCGTCGGCGCTGGTGGCGCTGAGTTCCCAGTCCTCCGGAGGCTGGTCCCCGTCGACGGTCTTCACGAGCGTGAGCCACGCGCCCGCGAACGTGTTCACGATCGTGCACTCGAGGTCCGACGAGTCGGTGATCGTCAGTGCTCCGCCCGGCGCCTGCGCGGTCTGGCCGGTCGTCTCGTCGACGCAGGTCCATTCACCGGCCGAGTAGCCGGCGGGTCCGGTCTCGTCGAACTGGTAGTCGCCGGCCTCCACGCCCGCGTGAGTCACGTCGGTCGCGCCGGTCGGTCCCGAGATGGTGGTGGGCCCCGAGGCGGTCAGGGTCCAGTCCGTCGCCGGGTCGAGCGGCACGCCGGCGGGACCCGCGACCTCCTTCACGAGGGTCAGCTGGGGCAGCATCCCGGTGTTCGTGATCGCGCAGCGGATGGACTGGCCCAGGTCGACCTGGATCGAGGAGTTGCCGTCGACCGGCACGCTCGCACCCGTGACCTCGTCGGTGCACAGCCAGGGGCCGGCGGTGTAGCCGGTCGGACCGCCCGACTCCGACAACGTGTACTGGCCGATCCGAACGTCGCCCGTGACACCGGTCGGCCCTGAGATGCTGCTCGGCCCCTGCGCGGTCAGCGTCCAGAGCGCGGGGTCGGCGCCGCCGCCGTCGACGATCTTCTCCAGGGTGAGGTTGGGCTTGATGGCCACGTTCTCCACGGTGCAGGTGAGCGACGAGCCCTCGGTGAGCGTGATGGTGCGCGTGGGATCGGTGGTGACCTGTCCGCCGCACTCCCACTGCTCGAAGCGGTAGCCGGGCGGCGTGGCCGCGGTCTCGATCTCGGAGATCACGTACGACCCCGACGGCACGGTGACGCTCTGCACGCCGTTCAGGCCCTGGCCGCGGATCACCTCACCGGTGTCGACGTTGACGGCCTGCACGTCCCAGGCTCCCCGGTCGCCGAAGCTCGCGCCCGTGTCGAGGTTCTCGATCCGCTTGAACAGCGACAGCGTCGAGGTGCCCGCCGCCTCGGCGGGCGGCGCGGAGGCGACCATCCCTGCGCCGACGATCGCGGCAGCGCCCACGGCCGCCAGAACCCGAACGAACACCGAACGCCGAACCATCGACTCCCCCAAGTCCCGTGCGCGGATCACGCCGTATCGTCCACGCTAACCCGGGGGTTTCTGGCGCGCCAGACCGGGCGCACGCATGCATCCGTGCATCGAGGCGGGTGAGACGGGGCGTCTCGTGCGTTGGCGCGCGGGGGTCAGGCGCGTTCGAGCTGGAGCGAGAACTCCACGAAGCCGTCGGGCTCGACCGAGACGAATCCGAGGTTCGGCGCCTCGACGCCGTAGTCGGCGAAGGTGATCGGGATGCTGCCCGCGACCTGCCCGGTCTCGCCGTCGAGCACGGCCTCGAGCTCGACCGTCACGGTCTGCGTGACGCCGGCGAGGGTGAGCTCGCCGGTCGCCTGGACGGTCTGCACCTCGCCGACCGCGGGCTGCCCGTCGCTCACGACGGCGTCGGTGAGCACGAAGGTCGCGGTGGGGTGCGCGGCGACGTTCATCGCGTTCTGGCGGAAGTAGTCGTCGCGGTTCGAGCTGTCGGTCGCGATGGAGGCGACGTCGACGGTGATCTCGGCCGTGTCGAGCGTCAGGTCGTCGACCGCGAGGGTGCCGGTGACCTGGTCGGTGCGGCCCACGACGGTGACATCCGTGCCGTTCAGCACCTCGTCGACGCGGTAGCCCGCGAACGACCCGTCGGCGACGGTCCACGAACCGGTGAGGTCGGATGCCGCGGCGTCGCCCTCGCCGGCGTCGGGGTTCGGGGTCACCGTGACGGTCGGTGCGTCTGCGGCCGGACCGACGATGAGGTCGCGATAGATGATCGGGCCTGCGATCGCGGCGGTCGCGCCGAGCACGAGCACCCCCGCGACGATCGAGGCGGTGATGATCTTGGTGCGCTTCTGCATGGCGGGCCCCCGGGGTTCGTCGTGGTCGGAGTTCGAGCCTGACGCACGAACGTATGAATTCGCATTGAATGCGCCGAGGATGTCGGCGGTGCGGCGTGGCGCCGTTGCGGCCCGGCCCCACCGCCCTCAGCCCGCGATGCGCATCGACGCGTCGGCGTCTCGCGTCATGAGCGATCCCGGCGTCACGCCGTAGCGATCGCGGAACGCGGTGATGAACGAGCTCGGGGTCGCATAGCCGACGGCGCGGGCGGCAGCCAGCACGCTCTCGCCGTGCTCGATGCGTCGGCGGGCGAGGGCGAGGCGCGCGCACACGCGCCAACGCTGGAAGCCCATGCCCGTGTCCTTCACGAACCAGCGCTGCAGCGTGCGACCGCTCGTGTGCACGCGCACCGCCCAGTCGTCGATGGACTCCTGCGTCGCCGGGTGGTCGAGGATCCCGCGCGCGACGGTGCGGGCGCGGCCGTCGGTCGGCATCGCGGGCATGTCGGAGGATGCGGCCTCGGCGACGAGGGCGCGGGCGGCGATCCGTGCGGCGTCGAGCGCCTCGGGGTCGGCGAGGCCGGGCTGCAGGAGGGCACGGGCGCAGAGCTCCAGCGCGGGGGTGCGGGCGACGAGGAACGGTTCGGTCGTGGCATCCGCCTGGTCGACGATGCCGTCGGGGAACATCACCGGGAACACGAGCGAGTCAGGCCGGGGGATCACGACATGCTCGACGCCGCTCGGGATCACGAGGGCCTGGCGGGTGTCGACGGTCCATCGTCGGCCGGCGATGTCGACCGAGCAGGAGCCGGAGATCACCCACGTCAGTTCGTCGACGTCGTGCACATGGGAGGTGTGGTCGCGGAGTCGCACCTCGTGCAGCGCGCTGTTCGTCGTGGTCATGTCCGTCCGGGGAGTCGTGCGCGAGGGCCGTCGATCGGCAGCCCAGGCGGGGAAGTCGTCCGTTCGGCGGTATCCCCTGTCCGATTCTAGAAACAAAGTTAGGTTAGGGAAACCTAATCTTCTCGGGATGACCGATCTCGCCTCCCTCGAAACCCGCACCGTGATGTATCCGCTCCGGGCGCGACTGCTCCGCGTCGTCGCGACCGTGCGCATCGGACCCCGCATGCAGCGCATCACGCTCGGCGGCGACCTCGACGCGTTCCCGCTGCCCGCGATGGCGCCCTCCGACCACGTGAAGCTCGTCATCCCCGACGGCGCCGGGCGCATCGCGCTGCCCGAGGTGCGCGACGACCGACTCGCGATGCCCGACGGCGAGCGTCCGGTGCTCCGCGACTACACGGTGCGCGCCGTCGTGCCGGAGGGGCTCGTGGTCGACTTCGTGCGCCACGACCACGGCCCGGCCGGGCGATGGGGAGCGAACGCGCAGGTCGGCGACCCGATCGGCGTGCTCGGCCCGCGCGGGTCGCACGTCTACCCGACCGGGTTCGACCGGTACGCGCTCGTCGCCGACGAGACCGCGCTGCCGGCCGTCGGGCGTTGGCTCGACGAGCCCGGCCTCGCCGCCGACCTCGAGGTGTTCGCCGTCGTGGCCGAACCGCACGAGTACCCGCTGCCCGACCGCCCTCGCACCCGCGTGCACTGGATCGCCGCGCCGAGCGGACCCGGCCGCGCCGACGTGCTCGCCGCGATCGCCGAACGCGTGCTCGCCCTCGGCGACGCCTTCGTCTGGGCGGCGGGCGAGTCCCTCTCGCTGAAGCCGTTCCGCCGCCGCCTCCGCGAGGCGGGCGTGCCCCGCGGACGCATCGACATCGACGGCTACTGGCGGCAGGGCGTCGCCGGCCTCGACCACCACGCGACAGACGACGACGACTGAACCGCGGCCGCCGGCATCCGGCGAGCACGACCACCATCCACCGAAACAGAGAGCAGAACCATGCCCAGACCCTGGAAGCTCGCGACCGCCGCGGGCGTCGCCGCCGTCGCACTCCTCCTCACCGGCTGCGCGGCCTCGTCCGCCGCCGACGAGGCGACCGACACCGCCGCATCGGGCGGCGAGTGGCCGCGCACGATCGAGCACGAGGGCGGCACGACCGAGATCACCGCGAAGCCCGAGCGCATCGTCTCCACCTCGGTGACGCTCACGGGCACGCTGCTCGCGATCGATGCGCCCGTCGTCGCGACCGCCGCCACGAGCGTCAGCGACATCACCGACGAGAACGGCTTCTTCAGCCAGTGGGCCGATGTCGCCGTCGACCGCGGCGTCGAGGTGCTCTACCCGAACCTCGAGTTCGACGAGGAGGCCGTCATCGCGGCCGCTCCCGACCTCATCGTGGTCTCCTCGCTCGGTGCCGACTCGGCGCTCGCCGAGGTCGACGCGCTCTCCGAGATCGCCCCGACGATCGTGCTCGACTACGGCGCGGACACCTGGCAGGACCTCGCCGGAGTGCTCGGCGAGGCGACCGGCCACGAGCAGGAGGCCGTCGACGTGGTGGCCGACTTCGACGCGCACGTCGCCGAGGTCGCCGACGCGATCACCGTGCCCGAGGGCACCGCCAACATCGTGTCGTGGAACGGCACCGAGAACCCGACCGGCTTCGCCAAGCCCGACGGCGCCCACGCGACCCTGCTCGAGGCGCTCGGCTTCACGGTCGAGGGCGCACCCGACGAGTTCGACACGAGCGAGAAGCCGCGCGCGGACTTCGCGTTCATCGCCATCGAGAACACGACCGAGTCGCTCTCGGGCGAGACCGTGTTCCTCATCAGCGCCGACCAGTCGACGGCCGACGACCTGCTGGGCACCCCGGTGCTGGCCAACGCACCCGCGGTCGCCTCGGGCAGCGTGTACCCGCTCGGCCTCACCTCGTTCCGCATCGACTACTACAGCGCGACCGACATCGTCGAGCTCGTGGAGTCCGACTTCGCGTGAGCCCTGCAGTCGCCACCGCCCCCGCTCCGACGGCTCCCGGCCGACGGGGCGGGGGCGTCCCGCGTCGCCGTCGCCGGCCGACGCGGCCGCTCGTGGCGCTCGGCGTCGGAGTGGCGCTGCTCGCGGCGCTCATGGTCGTGAGCGTGCTCGTCGGGTCGCGCGCGATCGAGCCCGACGCTGTCTGGGATGCGATCCTCGCCCCCGACCCGTCCGACGACCGCCACCTGGTCGTGACCGAGCTCCGCATCCCGCGCACCCTGCTCGCGGTGCTCGTGGGCGCGGGCCTCGGCGTCGCGGGCACGGTCATGCAGGCGCTCACGCGCAATCCCCTCGCCGAGCCCGGCATCCTCGGCGTCAACGCGGGCGCCGCGGCTGCCGCCGTGACCGGCATCGCCCTCACGGGCAGCGCGTTCGGCGGATCGCTCGGCCCGTTCGGCACCATGGGCTTCGCGTTCGTGGGTGCGGCCGTGGCATCCGTGCTCGTCGCAGCACTCGGCGGGCTCTTCGCGAAGGGCGCCGACCCGATCCGGCTGACCCTGGCGGGTGCGGCCCTCTCGGTCGCGCTCGGCGCGTACACGAACGTGCTGCTCATCAACTTCCCCGAGGTGTTCGACACCTTCCGGCACTGGGCCGTGGGCTCGGTGCAGGGGCGCGGCGGCGACCTCGTGCTGCCGGCCGCGCTCGTCATCGTGCCGACGGTCGTCATCGCGTGCCTGCTCGGCCCGTCGTTCAACGCGATCGCGATGGGCCGCGAGCTCGGGCGATCGCTCGGGGCCGATCCGCGACGCGTCCTCTGGGCGGGCGCCGCGTTCGTCGTGCTGCTTGCTGGCTCCGCGACGGCGGTCGCCGGTCCGATCGCGTTCGTCGGCCTCGCGGCGCCGCTCGGTGTGCGGCTCGTCGTCGGCCCCGACTACCGGTGGATCCTGCCGCTCTCGGCGCTCGCCGCCGCGGTGCTCGTGCTGGGCTCCGACATCCTCGGCCGCGTGCTCGTGCCCGGCGCCGAGGTCGAGACCTCGATCGTGACGGCGCTCATCGGCGCCCCCATCTTCATCGCGCTCGCGCGGCGCCGACGACTCATGAGGCTCTGATGGCGACCACGGCACCCGACCCCACCACCGCACCCGCCTCGCCCGCCGCGAATGCCACGCCGCCGAGCCCCGGCTCGGCCGCCGGGGCATCCCACCGCACCATCACCTGGCGTTCGCCGCGCGATCGGATGTCGCTGCGCTGGCACGTGCGCCCGGTGCTCGTCACCTCCGTGCTCGTGCTCGTGCTCGCGCCCCTGTTCGCCGTGGCGATGATGACGGGCTCGATGCAGCTCTCGTTCGACGAGATCGTGGGCGCCCTGTTCGGACACGCCGACGGGCCGGCCCTGCGGGTCATCGAGGGCATCCGGCTGCCGAGGTTCGTCGGCGGAGTCGTCGTCGGCGCGGCGCTCGGCGTGAGCGGCGCGGTGTTCCAGGCGGTCTCGCGCAACCCCCTCGGCTCGCCCGACATCATCGGATTCGTCACCGGCTCGGCGACGGGCGCGATCGTGGCGATCCTCGTGTTCGAGGCGCCGCCCCGCATGGTCGCCGTCGCGGCGGTCGTCGCGGGCTTGGTCGTCGCCCTGCTCGTGGGCCTGCTCACGATCCGCTCGGGCACCGGGGCCGGGTATCGGCTCGTGCTCGTCGGCATCGGCGTCGCGGCGTTCCTCGGCGCCGTGAACGACCTGCTGCTCACGCGCAGCCAGCGCGACGAGGCGATCACGGCGCAGATCTGGCTCGTCGGCTCGCTGAACGCCCGCGGGTGGGACGAGGTGCTGCCGAGCGTGATCGCCGTCGTGGTGCTCGTGCCCGTGCTCGTCGTGCTGCGGCGCAGCCTCGTCGCCCTCGACCTCGGCGACGACGTGGCGCGACAGGTGGGCGTTCCGCTCACCGGCGTGCGGGTCGCCGCGATCGCGATCGCCGTCGCGCTGGCCGCGTTCGCGACCGCGACGGCGGGGCCGATCTCGTTCGTCGCCCTCGCGGCTCCCCAGCTCGTGCAGCGCCTCGGGCGCTCGCCGGGCATGACGATCGCCGGATCCGCGGCGATGGGTGCGGTGCTGCTCGTCGGCGCCGACCTGGTGTCGCAGCACCTGCCGCTCGCGCTCAGCGCCCCCGTCGGCATCGTGACCGCCCTGCTCGGCGGCGTCTACCTGCTCTGGCTGCTCTCGCGCGGCCGATGAATCCGGAGGAGATCGAAGTGTCCGAGACCGAATCGCGTCGTGCCGCGCAGGCGGCCGCGCTGTCATCGGCCCGCCTGCAGGGCGAGGCGCTGCGCCTCTCGTAGGACGGCCGCGAGGTGGTGCACGACCTCGACGTGCGCGTGCCCGATGGGGGCTTCACCGTCATCGTCGGCCCGAACGCCTGCGGCAAGTCGACGCTGCTGCGCGCGCTGGCCCGGTTGCTGCGTCCGACCGGGGGAACCGTGCAGCTCGACGGCCGCGACCTCGAGGCGTTCCGGGCGAAGGAGTTCGCGCGCGCCCTCGCACTGCTGCCGCAGTCGGTCAGCGCGCCGGAGGGCATCGCGGTCGCCGACCTCGTCGCGCGCGGCCGGTTCCCGCACCAACGGCTGCTGCGCCAGTGGTCGATCGACGACGAGTCGGCGGTCTCGCGCGCGATGGATGCCACGGGGGTGTCGCACCTCGCGGACCGCCGGGTCGACGAGCTCTCGGGCGGGCAGCGCCAGCGCGTGCTGCTCGCGATGGTGCTCGCGCAGTCGACCGACCTCGTGCTGCTCGACGAGCCCACCACGTTCCTCGACGTGACGCACCAGATCGAGGTGCTCGAACTCTGCCGCGACCTCCACGCCGAGGGTCGCACGGTGGTCGCCGTGCTGCACGACCTGGACCAGGCGTGCCGGTACGCGACCCACCTCATCGCGATGCGCGACGGGCGCATCGTGGCCGAGGGGGCGCCTCGCGAGCTCGTGACCGCCGAGCTCGTCGAGGAGGTGTTCGGTCTGCGCGCCCGGGTGATCCCCGATCCGCTGACCGGCACCCCGCTCGTCGTTCCGCTGCCCGGGCGCTCGGCGATCGCGCCTTCGTCGGTCGACATGCCGGAGCCCGGTACGGTCCGGGCCGGCGCGCGGGCCGCGTGACCAGAGCGCAGCGGATGCCGCGGCGGGCCGATTCCGCACACCGGGCGCGCCTGCTCGCCGGGCAACCGCCTGAGCAGGTTTCGCAGACGTGGCCCGCGATGGGCGACCCGGTCGGAGGACTCCGCGAGGTCACGTTCGTCGTCGACCTGCCCGACGGCCACGAGGCGATGGTGCACGTCAACGGCATCACCGATGCACATCGCGAAGACCTCGCGCCCGCGCTGTTCGAACGGGTGCCGGGTGCCGCAGTCGGCGTGCTGTCGTACCTCCTGCCAGACGACCTGATCGCGAGCTACCGCCTCGCCGTCGCACCCGAGCTGCCGCGGAACGCGGGAACGACCCGCGAGGGGTGGCTGCGCATCCACGCGCTCGGCCGGCCCGACCCGCGCAATCCGCGCGGACTGCCCAACCCGCTCGGCGACCGGTCGTCGGTGCTCGTGATGCCGGGCGCACGCCTGCACCCGGTCTGGCCCGACTCGGGTGCTGCCCGCCCGGTCTCCCGTGGGGCCGAACCGCCGCCGCGGGTGCGCGCCGACGCCGTGCCCGTCGACGGCGGCCCCTCGCTCACCGTGCTGCGTCCGTCCGGCCCGACGAGCGGTCGCACGCTCGTGCTCTTCGACGGCGAACGCTGGGCCGGGCTCGGCCTCCGCCAGGCGCTCGGCCGCCACCCGGCCCCGCCCGCCGCGACCGTGCTCGTGCCGTCCGGCTCGCAGGAGCGGCGGTCGGGCCTGCTCCCGCATCCCGAACCGCTGCTCCGCCATCTCGAATACGACGTGCTGCCCGCGCTCGCCGCGGTCGTCGGTGCGCCCGCCGACCCCGATCGCACGATCGTCGCCGGCCAGAGCTACGGCGGGCTCGCCGCGGCATCCGTCGTCTGCCTCCGTCCCGACCTCGCCTCGACTGCGGTCGTGCAGTCGGGCTCGTTCCACTTCCGCGCCGGCGAAGCCCACGCGCGCCCGCCGGCCGGGCAGGTCGGCGACCTCGTCGAGCGCCTGCACGCGGCATCCGTCTCCGGAAGGTTCGTCGTGCAGGCCGGCACCGAGGAGTCCGGCATGCTCGACTCGGCGACGCGGTTCGCCGAGGCCGCGCGCGCGGGCGGTGCCGACGTGACGCTGCGCGCCTACACGGGCGGGCACGACTACGCCTGGTGGCGAACCGGCCTGTTCGACGCGCTCGACCTGCTCGCGGCATCCGATGCAGTGGTTCCCTGACGGGAGCGGATGCCCCAGACTGGCGCCATGAGCGAAGAAGCCGAGCCGTCGGGGGCAGGCGCACCCGACCCGCACGTGCTCGGGCCCGGGCTGCTGCCGACGCCCTTCACGGCCGACGAGATCCGCGACGCCACCGGCGCAGGCAAGACGATCCGACTCGTCGTCGAGGGGCCGGGCGACGAGCGCTTCGCGCGGGTCAACCGGTTCGTCGACTGCGACGCCGAGGGCGCGACGCTTCTGCAGTGGCGGCTCGACGAGGGCGGCGGGGTCGACGGCGAGGTCGCGATCGGCCGGGTGACCTGGCGTGAGCTCCAGGGACACGCGGCGTTCCCGGCGGCGACGACCGTGCGCACCTCCGAGGTGCTCGAGCTCGACGGCCTGGGTCGGCTCGACTGCCTCCGCTACGCCGTGCGCGACGACGGCGACCCCGCGGCATCCGCCACGACCTTCTGGTTCGCGCTCGCGCACCCCGGCATGCCCGTGCGCTACGAGGTGCCGACGCCGGCGGGCGTGGTGCGCACGACCGTGACGTCGATCGAACGCCTGGCCGACTGAGCGGGGATCGGGCGGGATCTCCCGGCGGGCAGACTGGGTACGTGCTCCCCGCCCTCGAACTCCCCGCGCCGCTCGGCGCCCCGGCCGCTCCCGACGGCGTGCTGCGCCAGGCCGTGGCGGTCGACGTCGACGCCGTCATCGCCCTGCTCACCGACGACGCCGTCGCCGTGTCGCGCGGGCACGGCGCCGACGCGTTCGCCCGCGACGACTACCTGCGCGGCTTCGAGGCCGTGGCGGCCGACCCGTCGAACGCGATCGTGGTCGCCGAGCTGCCCGGGCACGGCGTGGTCGGCACGATGCAGCTCACGCTCATCCCCGGCATGTCGCGCGGCGGCGCCTCCCGCCTGCTCGTCGAGGCCGTGCGGGTGCGCGCCGACCTGCGCTCGGGCGGCATCGGCGCGGCGATGATGCGATGGGTGACGGATGCCGCCGCCCCGACGCTCGGCGCCGCGCTCGTGCAGTTGACCTCCGACGCCGTGCGCACCGACGCCCACCGCTTCTACGAGCGACTCGGGTTCGAGGGCTCGCACCTCGGGTTCAAGTACCGGGTGCCGCGCTGATCACGCGGCGGCCGGTCAACGGCCGCCGGTCGTCGGTTCCCACCCGAGGCTCGGCGCGACGTGTTCGGCGAACGCCGCGATGAGCCGCAGGTTGAACTGCACGCCCAGCTGACTCGGAATGGTCAGCATGAGGGTGTCGGCCTCGCGTATGGCGGCGTCCTTCAGCAACTGGTCGACGAGCCGGTCGGGGGTGTCGGCGTAGGTCTTGCCGAACGTCGAGCGCATGCCGTCGATCATGCCGACGCCCGAGCTGTCGGCGCGGCCGCCGAAGTACAGCTCGTCTTCGGCGGTCGTGATCGGGAAGATCGATCGGCTGACCGAGGTGCGCGGGTCGCCGGGGTGGCCGGCCTCGCGCCAGGCCTCGCGGAACGCGCGGATCTGCTGCGCCTGGAGCTCGTCGAACGGGATGCCGCGGTCCTCGGTGAGCAGGGTCGACGACATGAGGTTCACGCCCGTGCGCCCGGCCCACTCGGCGGAGTCGCGGTTGCCGGCGCCCCACCAGATGCGCGAGCGGAGGCCCGGCGAGTACGGCTCGATGCGCTGCATGCCCTGGCCGCCGCCGAACGGCGACGACGCGTCGCGCTCCGCGAGGCCCGCGCCTTCGACGGCCTCGAGGAACCGGGCGAAGTGCTCGCGCGCGATGTCGGCGCCGCGCGGGTCGGTCGAGCCCGTGTACCCGAACGCCTCGTAGCCGCGCACGACGCTCTCGGGCGATCCCCGGCTCACGCCGAGCGCGAGCCGGCCGCCCGAGATGAGGTCGACCGCGGCCGCTTCCTCGGCGAGGTGCAGCGGGTTCTCGTACCGCATGTCGATGACGCCGGTGCCGACCTCGATGCCCCGCGTGCGGGCGGCGATGGCCGCGAGCACGGGCATGGGCGACGCCTGCTGGCGGGCGAAGTGGTGCACGCGGAAGTAGGCGCCGTTCACCCCGAGGTCGTCCATGCCCTGTGCGAGGTCGATGGCCTGGAGCATGGAGTCGCCGGCCGAGAGCTCGCGCCCGCCGCCGAGGTGACCGTAGTGGCCGAACGAGAGGGTTCCGAAGCGTTGCATGCCAGAGCCAACGCCGGCCGGCCGGGGTCCATTCCACCGCATGGAAATCGGCGGTGCGCTCGGCCCACTCGGCCCGGGGCGAGTCTGGCGCGCCCCGAGGCATCCGTCTACCGTGAACCGGGGGATGTTTTCGTGCGGCTGCCGGAATACCGTCCCGCTTCGCAAAGTTGAGTTAAGTACACTCAAGTTTGAAACGAAGGGAGTTCTGAGTGGCGAACATGCAGGGTGCGCCGAGCTCGCAGGAGGAGCAGAAGTCGGCGCTCGAACAGTACGGCGTCAACCTCACCGAGATCGCCGCCGCCGGAAAGCTCGACCCGGTCATCGGCCGTGACGCCGAGATCCGACGCGTCAGCCAGGTGCTCACGCGTCGCACCAAGAACAACCCGGTGCTCATCGGCGAGCCCGGCGTCGGCAAGACCGCCGTGGTCGAGGGACTCGCGCAGCGCATCGTCGCCGGCGACGTGGCCGAGTCGCTCAAGGGCAAGCAGCTCATCTCGCTCGACATCTCGGCGCTCGTGGCCGGCGCCATGTACCGCGGCCAGTTCGAGGAGCGACTCAAGGCCGTCTTGAAGGAGATCGACGAGTCCGACGGCGAGGTCATCACCTTCGTCGACGAGCTGCACCTGCTCATGGGTGCGGGCGGCGGCGAGGGCTCCGTCGCGGCGTCGAACATGCTGAAGCCCATGCTCGCGCGCGGCGAACTGCGCCTCATCGGCGCGACCACGCTCGACGAGTACCGCGAGTACATCGAGAAGGATGCCGCGCTCGAACGCCGCTTCCAGCAGGTGTACGTCGGCGAGCCGTCGGTCGAAGACACGGTCGCGATCCTCCGCGGACTCAAGGGCCGCTACGAGGCCCACCACGGAGTGACGATCACCGACGCCGCGCTCGTCGCCGCGGCATCCCTCAGCAATCGCTACATCACGTCGCGCCAGCTGCCCGACAAGGCGATCGACCTCATCGACGAGGCCATGTCGCGCCTCAAAATGGAGATCGACTCGAGCCCGATCGAGATCGACCAGCTCAAGCGCGAGGTCGACCGCATGAAGATCGAGGAGCTCGCACTCAAGAAGGAGAAGGACGACGCGTCGAAGGAGCGGCTCGCGAAGCTGCGCGAGACGCTCGTCGGCAAGGAGCGCGAGCTCGCCGACCTCGAGGCGCGCTGGTCGCGCGAGCGGATGTCGCTGAACCGCGTCGGAGACCTGAAGAAGCAGCTCGACGAGGCCGTCACCGCGCGCGACCGCGCCATGCGCGAGGCCGACTACGCCACGGCGTCGCGACTGGAGTACGAGACGATCGCCCGCCTGCAGCGCGACCTCGTCGAGGCCGAGCGCGCCGAGTCGACGCAGGCCGACGAGCCGCGCATGGTCAACGAGCAGGTCACCGATGAAGACATCGCGGCGGTGATCGCCGCCTGGACGGGCATCCCGGTCGGGCGCCTGCTGCAGGGCGAGACCGAGAAGCTGCTCCACCTCGAGCGCGAGCTCGGCAAGCGCCTCATCGGCCAGAAGCGGGCGGTCGCGGCCGTCGCCGACGCCGTGCGCCGCACCCGCGCGGGCATCAGCGACCCGAACCGTCCGACCGGCTCGTTCCTCTTCCTCGGCCCGACCGGCGTCGGCAAGACCGAGCTCGCCCGCGCGCTCGCCGAGTTCCTCTTCGACGACGAGCACGCCATGGTGCGCATCGACATGTCGGAGTACGGCGAGAAGTTCTCGGTCTCCCGGCTCGTCGGCGCGCCTCCGGGGTACGTGGGCTACGACCAGGGCGGCCAGCTCACCGAGGCCGTGCGGCGACGCCCGTACTCGGTCGTGCTGTTCGACGAGGTCGAGAAGGCCCACCCCGAGGTGTTCGACGTGCTGCTGCAGGTGCTCGACGACGGCCGGCTCACCGACGGGCAGGGCCGAACGGTCGACTTCCGCAACGTCATCATGATCCTCACGTCGAACCTCGGGTCGCAGTACCTCGTCGACCCGACGCTCTCGTGGGAGCAGAAGGAGGACGCGGTCATGCAGGCCGTGCGGCAGTCGTTCAAGCCCGAGTTCGTGAACCGGCTCGACGACCTCGTCGTGTTCTCCGCGCTCAGCGAGGAGGAGCTCGCCGAGATCGTGAACCTCTACGTCGACCGGCTGTCGGCCCGGCTGCACGAGCGTCGGCTCGAGCTCGCCGTCACGCCCGACGCGCGGGCGTGGCTCGCCGAGCGCGGCTACGACCCTCTCTACGGGGCCCGGCCGCTGCGCCGCCTCATGCAGCGCGAGATCGACGACCGCCTGGCGCGGGCGCTGCTCTCGGGCGAGGTGCGCGACGGCGACGCGGTCGTCGTCGGGCTGGATGCCTCGGGCGAGGCGCTGACCGTGGGTCGCGCCGAGCGGGAGCACTAGGCGCGGCATCTCCGAAGGCGGATGCGGCAGCAGGCCGGGCCGCACGCCCGGCCGCACGCCGGATTCCGCACTCCGGCATCCGGCGTGCCGCCTTCCCGATCGTGGCTCTCGTGGCCGTCGAGACGTGATCTGCGACACGATGGGAAGAATTTCGGAGCGGATGTCGATCCGGCGTCCGCTCGTTCGACGCAGGAGTGAGGCGGGCACTTCGCCCCGACCCGAACCGGCCGCACGGCCACATCGAACAAGGAGCACACCGTGAAGTACATGCTGATCATGCGATCCAACGACGCGGCCGTCGAGGCCTACGAGCAGCTCGACTTCGAGCAGGTCATCGCCGCCATGGGCGCGTACAACGAGTCGCTCATCAAGGCGGGCGTCCTGCTCGGCGGCGAGGGACTGGCCGACGCGAAGGAGGGCTTCGTCGTCGACTTCGACGCCACGCCCCCGGTCGTCACCGACGGCCCCTACGGCGAGACCAAGGAGCTCTTCAACGGGTTCTGGATCATCCAGGCCTCGAGCCCCGAAGAGGCCGCGGAGTGGGCCAAGCGCTGCCCGCTCGGGCCGGGCTCGAAGCTCGAGGTGCGTCGCGTCAACGAGCTCGAGGACTTCCCGCAGGACAACGAGTGGATCCAGAAGGAGGCCGGCTGGCGGGCCGACTCCGATGCGGCCATCGCTGAGGCGGCCTCCGCTGCCGCCGAGCGCCACGCCGACTGACCGCCGCGGGGCAGGAACGATGCGAGCGACGGATGCCGCGGGCGCGGCCGGGTCAGCGGACGACGCCGACCCGGCGGCCGCCGACCTGACGGGCGAAGCCGCTGCGACCCGCGCCGCCGACGAGCACGCCCGGCGTGCCCTCGCCGCCGTCTGGCGCATCGAGTCCGCGCGCATCGTCGCGACGCTGACCCGGTTCGTCGGCGACGTGGGAACCGCCGAGGACCTCGCGCAGGAGGCGATGCTCGAGGCGCTGCGCCAGTGGCCGGCCGAGGGCGTGCCGAACAATCCGGGCGCGTGGCTCACGTCGGTCGCGAAACGACGCGCGATCGACGGATGGCGCAGGCGCGAGCGGCTCGACGAACGGTACGCGGCCATGGCGCACGACCTCGAGCAGCAGGGCGACGCGGCATCCGACGTCTTCTGGGACCCCGACACCATCGACGACGACGTGCTGCGCCTGGTCTTCGTCTCGTGCCACCCCGTGCTCTCGCGCGAGGCGCAGATCGCCCTCACCCTGCGCATCGTCGGCGGTCTCACGAGCGACGAGATCGCGCGGGCGTTCCTGGTGCCGACCGCGACGGTGCAGCAGCGCATCGTTCGGGCCAAGAAGACCCTCGCCGCGGCGAACGTGCCGTTCGAGGTGCCCGAACCGCACGAGTACCCGGATCGCCTCGCCTCGGTGCTCCAGGTGCTCTACCTCGTGTTCAACGAGGGGCACGTGCCGGCGGCCGGCGGCGACTGGGTGCGCGCGGATGTCTCGAACGAGGCCTTGCGGCTCGCCCGAGTGGTCGCCGGGCTCATGCCCCGCGAGCCGGAGGCGTGGTCGCTGGTCGCGCTCATGGAGTTCACGGCGGCGAGATTCCCGGCGCGCACGGCGCCCGACGGCTCGGCGATCCCGCTCGACGAGCAGGACCGCGCCAGGTGGGACCGCGCGCAGATCGGCCGTGGCCGAGACGCCATGTCGCGGGCCGACCGCCTCGGCCGGGGCCGCGCCTCCTACGGGCTGCAGGCCGCGATCGCGGAGTGCCATGCGGTCGCTCCCGCGTTCGACGACACCGACTGGCAGCAGATCGTCGTGCTCTACGAGGCGCTCGGCCGCATCGCGCCATCGCCCGTGGTCGACCTGAACCGCGCGGTCGCCGTCGCGATGGCGACCGGCCCGGCCTCGGCGCTGCGCCTCGTCGACGAGCTCGTCGTCGGCGGGCGCCTGGCCGGGTACGCCGGCCTCCCCGCGGTTCGCGGTGAGCTGCTCTCGCGCCTGGGCCGGAACGACGAGGCCCGCGCAGAGCTCCAGGCCGCCGCGCGCCTGACGGGCAACGAACGGGAGCGCGAGAGCCTCCTCGCGAAGGCCGCGAAGCTGTAGCCACCGGCCGACGACAGCGGGCCCAGCCCGGCATGACCGGCCCGGCCCGGCCCGGCACCTCGCGCCGGGCCGACCCACGACCCCCGACTTCCCGACCGGCCCGCGCGAGTTCCCCGCGCAGCGGGCCATCTGCCCGATACGGTGGAGCCACACGTCGGCTTTCGGGGGGATGCGATGACTGAGAATTTCGAGACCGGTGGCGCGGTGCTGAACCGCACGCAGGTGAACGTGGTGCGGTTGACGGGGCTCGCCGGCATCATCGGCGGCATCCTGCTCATCGTCGTCGCGATCGTGGCCTGGGCGTCGGTCTCCAGCCAGTTGGCCGCCGAGAAGATCGTGATCCCCGACGATGCCCCGATCCTCGCGGGGCAGACCGTCAACGGCCCGATCGACGCGTTCGTGCAGGCCGGCGTCATCGCCATGCACGCCGAGGAGATCGGCGGTGGCAAGACCTACGCCGAGCTCGACCAGGACGACCCGGTGCGCACGACGGTCATGAACGCGTCGTTCCTGCGGGCATCCCTGTTCACGTCGGTCGTCGCGTTCGGCGTCGCGCTGTTCGCCGGCGCAGTCGGCGCCATGTTCGTACTCTTCGGGTGGTCGCTGCGCACGATCGTGCCCCCACTGCCCAAGACCGCCAAATAGCGCCCGGGGGCCAACCGACCCGGCGTCAGTCGACCGACCGACCCACCATCGCCAGGTCGACCGGCGTCCCGCCGTCAGTCGACCGCGGGCTGCGGTTCGACGATGCCGTTCACGGCGGGCGTGATGCGGCGCTCGAGCGCGAGGGCCATGACGCCGATGCCGAGGCATCCGACGACCATCAGTCCGATGTAGACCGCCTCGAGGCCGTGGTCGAGCAGCAGGCCCGCGGCGATCGGGCCCGCGATCGCGCCGCCCTGGAACGCGGCCGAGTTGATCGCGTTGTAGCGGCCGCGGTTGTGGTCTGAGGCGAGGTCGTTGTAGACCGCGGGCACCGTGGGCTGCAGCAGGGTCTCGCCGAACGCGAAGACGCCCATGAAGGCGAGCACGCCGATCGCGGCGGCCACCGTGTCTGGCACGAGGCCGGTCGAGCCGAGCAGCAGCCACGACGCCGCCCAGACGAGCGCCATGACCCACATGACGCGCGTGCGCCGACGGCCGGAGATCCACCGCAGCACGGCGAACTGGAAGAGCACGATCACGAGCGTGTTGACGGCGAACGCGAATCCGATGGTGCGCGTGGAGACCTCGGCGAACTGGCGGGCGAACGCCGGGAACCCGCCCTCCATCTGCCCGTAGCCCACGAACATCGCGACGAAGGTCAGTAGGGTGACCCAGATCACCGCGGGCCGCCGGATGATCTGCAGGTAGCCGCTCGACTCGACGGTCTCGCCGTCGGCGGGAGGCTCCGCCTGCGTGCGCACGTGCCGCAGCGGGCCGAGCAGCAGCGCCATCGGGATGAGGCAGCTGACCGCGTCGACCAGGAAGATCACGGTGAACGTCTCGGGCGCCTCGACGTTCACGTAGAAGCCGCCGATGACGCCGCCGACGCCGATGCCGAGGTTCAGCAGCGCGAAGTTGATGCCGAAGTACTGCTGCCGCAGGTCGCCGCTCACGATGCTCGCGATGAGGGCGTTGAAGCCGGGCCACGAGACGCCGAAGTTGACGCCGATCAGGATCAGGCCGAGGGCGGCGACGGCCGGGTGCGTGGCGAACGCGAGCAGCGTGCAGCCGACGATCATGGCGACCAGGCCGATGATCAGGATGCGCCGTGCGCCGTACCGGTCGATCAGGCTGCCGCCCGGCCCGGTGACGATGAGTCCGACGACCGCGATGAGCCCCATGAGCGTGCCCGAGAGTGCGAGGTCGAACCCGCGCACCTCGTGCAGGTAGATGATCGTGAACGGCAGGGTCAGACCGCGACCGAGCGTCTGGATCGCGACGGTCGAGAGCAGCCATCGCCCTTCGGTGGGCAGGGCTCGCCAGAAGTCGCGGATTCCGTTCACCCGTGCATCCTGCCGCATCCCACGGACATCGGCATCGGCGTCGTCGGCGCCCGGGCCGTTGAAGCCCCGGGCGTTCACCGGCGGCGGGTATGCTCCCCGCATGCTCGTGGGGGGTGGCGTCCGCATCGACGACCTCGTCGTCGACACCGACCGCGGAGCCGTGCGCGGCGTCCGCCGACGCGGCCTGCGCATGTGGCGGGGCATCCCGTACGCCGCCTCGACCGAGGGCGCGGGCCGGTTCCGCGCACCCTCGCCGCGAGCGGGCTGGGGCCACGTGCTCGACGCCGCCGACTTCGGACCGGTCGCGCCGCAGAACCGCCGCGGCCAGTTCATCGGCGCCCACCCGAGGCTCGCCCGCAGCGAGGACTGCCTGCGCATCAACGTCACGGCGCCGGATGCCGCGGGCGGGCCCCTGCGGCCCGTCATGGTGTTCGTGCACGGCGGCGCGTACAGCGTCGGATCCTCCGACGAGTACCCGCGGCAGGGCGAGTGCCTCGTGCGGCGGCACGGTGTCGTCTACGTGAGCCTGAACTACCGGCTCGGCGCGCTCGGGTGGCTGGACTTCCGCGCCTACGCCGGCCCGCGGCATCCGTTCGAGGTCAATGTGGGGCTGCGCGACCAGGTGGCCGCGCTCGAGTGGATCCGCCGCAACATCGCGGCCTTCGGCGGCGACCCCGACCGGGTCACCCTGTTCGGGGAGTCGTCGGGCGCGAACTCGGTCACGACCCTCATGGCGGTGCCGGCGGCCGGGGGCCTCTTCTCGCGGGCCATCGCGCAGAGCTCGCCCGCCAATGCGGTCTACCTGCCCGAGGTCGCCGCGCACTGGGCGACCGAGTACGTCGGCGTGCTCAGCCGCCTGGTCGACGACGACGACCTCGAGAGCGAGTCGGGCGAGGATGCCGCGGCGATGCTGCTCGCGGCGAGCCCGAGCGTGCTCGCCGACGCGACGACCAGGCTGGCGCAGCGCACGCCCGACGAGAACCCCGGCACCATCAGCCTGGCGCCCGTGATCGACGGGGAGTTCCTCCCGGTGCGCCCGCTCGACGCGTTCCGCGACGGCACCGCGCACCGCATCCCGCTCCTCATCGGCACGAACGACCGCGAGGGGTCGCTGTTCGTGGGGCGCATCAGCATCCTGCCGACCACGAAACCGCGCATCCGGGCCATCTTCGCGAACACGCGCAAGAAGTCGCGCAAGGCCATCAAGCGCCAGTACCCCGGCCTGCCCGAGCGCCGGCCCGCGGCAGACTTCGCGGGCGACTTCACCTTCTGGTTCCCGACCGTGAAGGTCGCCGAGCGGCACTCCCGGTACGCGCCGGTGTCGTTCTACCGGTTCGATGCGGCCCCTCGGATGCCGCGCCTCATGGGCCTCGACGCGACGCACGGCCTCGAGCTGTTCGCCCTGTTCGAGAAGTTCGACACGCTGACGGGCGTCGGCCTGACGCTGCTCGGCGGGCGACGGCTGTACCGCTCGGTCGGGCGCCGGATGCAGGCGCACTGGACCTCGTTCGCAGCCGCCGGCGCGCCGTCCGAGGGCTGGCCGCGCTACGACGAGCGGATGCGGCGCACCCTCGTCTTCGACGCCGTCGACCGGATCGAGGCCGACCCCCGTCGCGAGAAGCGGCTCGCCTGGCAGGAGTTCGTGCCGCACGTCTGAGGCGTCGCGCGTAGGCTCGGAGCATGCTCGCCACCGTGATCCACGCCGTCCGGGACATCCGCGTCGAGACCGTGCCGGACCCCGTGCTCTCGACCGGAGGCGATGCCATCGTGCGCGTGGTGGCCGCCTGCGTGTGCGGCTCCGACCTCTGGCCGTACCGCGGGGTGACGCCCACCGACGCGCCGCACCGCATCGGGCACGAGTTCGTGGGCGTCGTCGAGGCCGTCGGCGACGACGTCACCCTGATCGAGGTGGGCGACTTCGTCATCGCGCCGTTCTACGTCTGCGACAACACCTGCGTGAACTGCCGCAACGGCGTCAGCACCTCGTGCCTGAACGGCGGATGGTGGGGCAGCGACGACCGCCAGGGCGCGTTCGCCGATGCCGGCCAGGGCGAGCGCGTTCGCGTGCCGCTGGCCGACGGCACGCTCGTGCCGGTCGATGCCGAGGTCACCGCCGACATGGTGCCCGGCCTCCTGACCCTCAGCGACGTGATGGGCACCGGCCACCACGCGGCGGTCTCGGCCGGCGTGCAGCCCGGCGACTCCGTGGTCGTCGTCGGCGACGGCGCGGTCGGCCTCTGCGCGATCATCGCCGCCAAGCGCCTCGGCGCCGGCACGATCATCGCGATGTCGAGGCACGCCGACCGGCAGGAGCTCGCCCGCGTGTTCGGCGCGACGCACGTCGTCGCCGAGCGCGGCGACGAGGGGGTCGCCGCCGTCAAGGAGCTCACGGGCGGCATCGGCGCCGACCGCGTGCTCGAGTGCGTCGGAACCAAGGAGTCGATGGACCAGGCGATCCGCTCGGCGCGCCCCGGGGGCATGGTCGGCTACGTGGGCGTGCCGAACGGCGGCCCCGAGCTGCCGGTGCGGCCGTTGTTCAACCGCAACGTCGGCGTCAACGGCGGCGTCGCGCCGGTGCGCGGATACATCGAGGAACTGCTGCCCGACGTGCTCTCGGGTGCGATCGAGCCCGGGCGCGTCTTCGACCTCGCGCTGCCGCTCGCCGACGCGGCCGAGGCCTATGCCGCGATGGACGAGCGCCGCGCGATCAAGGTCATGCTCCAGCCTGCGCCGATCGCCTGACCTGCCGCGCGCCGTTCGCCTGACGTCGGCCTAGAGCGCTCCGGCGTACGTGCCCGCGTACTCCATCGTCGCCTGCACGAACTGCGCGGTCATCACGATGGCCCACACCATCATCGCGATGAACAGCGCGACGCTCGTCCAGATGGCCACGTGCATGGGTGCCGTGCCGCGCCCGGCCTGCCGCCGCACGACGACCGAGCGCCCGATCACGTAGACCAGGCTCGACAGGAACGCCCACGCCCAGTGGAACTGCCGGCCGAACCCGCGGCGCCTGAGCTCCGCCCGGTCGAGTGCGGCGAACCAGACGCCCAGGCCGTACGCCGACCAGCTCAACGCGAGCGTGCCGAGGTACCAGGGATCGAGGTACATGCGGACCTGCGCGAGCGGATCGGTGATCGAGTCGATCAGGTACCCGGTCAGGTCGAGGCCGAGGAGCGGCAACGTCGCCAGCACCGGCAGGACGATGATCAGCCAGATCCACGGGGTCGACGTCGGAGTGTCCGCCGGCACCTGCTCGGCGACGAGGTGCTCGCCGTACGGACGGAGCGTCGTCGCGCCCGGCGCGGAGTGCTCGGTCCAGGCGGCGCCGTCCCACCAGCGCTGCGCGGGTGCGCCGCTCGGGTCGGGATACCAGCCGGCTGGTGCGGTCGCGGGCACAGGGGCGAGTTCGTTCGTCATCGGGCTCCTCGTCGGGTTGGCTGAATGCTAACGGCGGCCGGTGGCCCGAGGCGAGCGGATGCCGGTGGCCGGCGTCGCAGCTCCCGTCGCCGTGGCGGCCGCCACCCGTGCCCGGGGCCCTGGTTTCGGGGTGCGACAGCCCGCTCTTCCCGCGCCGGACCTGCCGGCGACGCGTCGCCGACAGCCCCGCCGTCCCAGTCCTTGACCAACCGGCGACACATCGCCCGTTACCGAGCGGACGCCCGTGCACCGCTGGTCTCTTGGGGTGCGACACGCCCGGGGTGTGGGGTGGATTTGTGTGGGGTGGGGTGGGGTGCGTATGTTTGTCCTTGTCGCCGCGGCGGTCTGGTCTTCGGGCCGGGTGGTCGGGTGCGGTTCTAGCCAAATAACCTCGAAGGCGCAGGAATGCGACTCGGTGATTTCAAGTCTAGGATTGATCCTTCTTCCACATGTTTCTCTCAGCTGGTTTCCGGTTCGAGTGGGTGTGTGTGGTGGTATGGTTGACAGGTTGCCCTGAATGAGGGCCCGGCTTGGTTCGGGTGATTGTTTGGGTGCGTCCGTTTCTTGAGAACTCAACAGCGT
>NZ_JBHVTI010000007.1:0-92987 GCF_042884735.1 Agromyces sp. NPDC058110
AGGGGGGACCCTGTGGGAGAGTAGGACACCGCCGGACAACCATTCCCGAAGAGCCGCCCACCACGTGGGCGGCTCTTCGCATTTAACACACCAACGCGAACGCGGCCCTCGAGCCCGCCCGCCACGAATGAAGGCCGCCCGATGGGCGGCCTTTTCTGCATTCCAGGGTCTCCGCGCTACGCGTCGACGTCGTCGAGGCGCGCGATGACGACCTCGAGCAGGCGCGCGAGCTCGCCGCGTTCGGCGTCGCTCAGGTCTTGGAGCACGTCGGACTCGACGACGTCGGATCCGCGGATCGCGACGCTGAACAGCTGCCAGCCGGCATCCGTGAGGTTCACGAAGATGCGCGTGCGGTTCTCGGCGTCGGGGGTGCGCTGCACGAGCCCGCGCTCGACGAGCTTGTCGAGTCGATGCGTCATCGACGAGGGTGCGACATTCGTGAGCTCCGCGAGCTGGCTCGGCGTCAGCGCCTCGCCGGCCTTCGCGAGCGACGTCACGACCGCCCATTCGCCCGCAGTGACCTCGAGGTCGACGAGCTGCCTGGCGTACCACTGGTCGAGCTTCTTGGTGAGGCCCTGCACTGCGGTGATCACCCGCTGCACCGACTCCTCGCCCCCGGCCTTGACGTAGGTCGCGACGGCGCGCCGATGGAGTTCCTGCGCGCTCGGAGTTCGTTTGGCCATACGGGAATTCTCGCATGCATCTTTCGGTTGCTAATATTTCGATATCGAAAACTTCGGATTCGAAGAGCGAGGATGACGGGCCGGGGGCGGCCCGCGGCATCCGCCGTTCTTCGACGACCTCGAGAGGAGGGCGCGTCCATGCGCGCGAAACTGCTCGTGCTCGCCAGCGCCATCGGCTCGCTCGGCTGGGGTGCCGTGCTGCCGTACCAGTACGCCTATGCGGCCGACACCCGCGAGTGGGGCGCGCTCATCGCCGCGGGCGCATCATCGCTCTTCTCCGTCGGTGCGCTCGTCGCGGCTCCGCTCGCCGGGCGCCTCGCCGACCGCTTCGATCCGGTGCGCGTCGCCGTCATCGCCCAGCTGATCGGCGCCGCTGGCGTCGCGTCGCTCGTCGTGGCCGACGTGCCCGGACTCTTCCTCGCGGGCATGCTCGTGTTCGGCCTCGGCCTCTCGGCCGCGGTGCCGGCCAAGCAGGTGCTGGCGCTGAACTGGTCGTCGAGCGCCGATCGCCGCAAGATCTTCGCGTACAAGTTCACCGGCGAGTCGCTCGGCATGGCTGCGGGTGCGTTCCTCGCCGGGCTCGTCGTGGATCTCGATCGTCCAGACGGGCTCGACATCGGCTTCATGATGGCCGCAGGCGGCTTCGTGCTCTCGTCGGCCATCATCGCGGTGGCCGGGCGGCTGTCGCGGGCGGGCGCCTTGCGTGCTGCGGCGATCGGCGTCGGCGCGGCTCCCACGACGGGTGCCATCGGCACGGTCGACGCGGCCACCGGGGCGATCGCGGTGGTCGACCTCGACGGCGATGGACACGCGGACGGCGCGGCGCGGTCGCGCGGCGCCCTTCGGCTCATCTTCGCCCAGCCGGCGATGCGCTGGACCGCGGTCGTCACGATCGCACTCGCCCTCGGGTTCTACGCGCAGTTCGAGTCGGGGCTGCCGGCGTACGGCCTGACGGTGCTCGACGTCGACGCCTCGGCGATCGGCGTGGCCGCGGCCGTGAACTGCCTGGTCATCGTGGCGCTCCAGGTGATCGTCGTCAAGCTCACCGCACGGCGCAGCGCGCCGGCGCTGCTCATGGTCGTCGGCAGCATCTGGGTGGTGTCGTGGCTCATCCTCTCGGCCGCGCAGTTCTCCCCCGGCGTCGCGACGGCGATGTTCGTCATGACCTACGGCATCTTCGCCGTGGGCGAGACGATCTACAGTCCCGTGCTGAACCCGCTGACTGCGCAGCTCGCGCCGAAGGGCATGGTCGGCCAGACGCTCGGCACCATCGCGGCGCTGCAGACGGCGTTCTCGGCCGCCGGGCCGCTCGTCGCGGGCGTGCTCCTCGGCGCAGGCCTCACCGATGCGTTCCTCGGCATGCACCTCGCCGTGAGCGTGCTCGCGGTCTTCGCCGCCTGGCGGATCAAGCGGGCACTGGCCACCGCAGGGAACGGCTCCGCGGTTGAGGTCGTCGAGGTCGGAGTCAGCAAGGTCGGGCCGGCCGAAGTCGGGCCGGCCGAGGCGAAGCCGACGCCGCGCGGCGCGCGCGAGGAGCCTCCGACGACACCGGTCGACCTCGTCGGGGTCTAGGCCGCGGCGGGGCATCGGGGCGCCTGCAGGGCGCCGGGGCGTCAGCAGCGTCGGGTCGGGCGGAGGAACGGCAGAGGGGCGGATGCCGCGGCCTGTCGCCGCGGCATCCGGCCCTCGTGGTCTGCTGCTAGGCGCCGACGATGACGAACTCGTCGAGGGCCTTGCGCTCGCGCGGTGCCACCTCGCGCTCGCGGAGCACGTCGGGGAGCGCGTCGATGTTGCCCAGGGCGCCGACCGTGGTGATCGAGACGACCTCCTGGTTCTCGGGGAGGCCGAACGCGTCGTGGATCGCGGCGGCGTCGAAGCCGCCCATCTGGTGCGTGTGCAGGCCCTCGTGCTGCGCCTGCACGGTCATGTGCGCGACCGCCTGGCCGAGGTCGTACCGGGCCCAGGGGCGCGGACGGCCCTCGGCGTCGGACGTCTCCGCGACGTTCACGATGAGCACGGCGGCGGAGTCGGCCCAGGCCTGGTTGAAGCCGGCGAGCGCGTTGTGGATGGTCGAGAAGGCCTCGGTGCCGCGGCGCGCGACCACGAAGCGCCAGGGCTGCGTGTTGTTCGCCGACGGAGCCCAGCGGGCCGCCTCGAGGATCGTGCGCAGGGTCTCGGTGTCGACCACGGCCGCCGGGTCGAATGCGCGGGGGCTCCACCGGTCGGCAAGGGGGTCGATGAGCGGCGCCTCGGTGGCGGCGCGGCGGGAGGTGAGGTCGGTGACGAGAGTCATGGCGAACCAACTTTCGAGTGGGGGAACACTGGTCGGGGCGCCATCGACCCGTTCTATTGCAACGCATGAACCTGTGAGACATTCCCGCGTCGCGTGCGGATCGGGCGCGAGGCATCGGCACGCCCGGGCGAACCGCATGCCGCCGGGCGTCGCACGGATCGTACGATGGCCAGATGATCACCGTCGACGGCAGAGCGGCCGCAGTCCTCACGGCGTACACCGACCTGCTCGTCGAGCGGGGCATCCGCGGCGCGACGATCGAGGCAGTGGCCAGCAGGGCGGGGCTGTCGAAGTCGGGCGCGCTGCACCACTACTCGTCGGTGGGCGCCCTGCGCTCCGCGCTCTTCGTCGAGCTGCGCGCACAGGCGCGTCGCGATGCCGACGAGTTGCGGGCCGATCCCGACAACGCCGTGCGTTACTACCTCGAGTCGTCGCTCGATCGCGACAGCGAGCTCGAGCGGGTGATCGACGCGGGGTACCGCATCGCGCAGACGGGTGACGAGACCGCCCTCGCCGTGCTGCGGGAGTGCCGCGACGACTGGCTCGAAGCTCTGGTCGCGGCGACGGGCGACGAGGGGCTCGCGCGCATGGTGCTCTTCGTCGGCGACGGCATGAACTACAACGCGCTGCTGAGCCTGCCCGACGGCGACGACGTGCTCACCGAACCCCGGGTCGCCGAGCTCGTCGCCGTGCTCGAGGGACTCCGGCGGGACGCCGACGGCGCCTGACCGCCACGTACGCGGACGGCCCGGTCGGGATCGACCGGGCCGTCGCGCATGTCGCGGCGGGGAACGACGGCCTACGCGGCCGCGAGTTCCTCGCGGATGCCGGCCACGAACGCGTCGATGTCGGCCTCGCTCGTGTCGAACGAGCACATCCAGCGCACCTCGCCCTTCGCGGCATCCCAGTCGTAGAACTTGAAGCCGCGGTCGCGCAGGCGATCGGCTACGCCGAGCGGGAGCACCGCGAACACGCCGTTGGACTGCGTGGGCTGGCTGAAGCCGAGACCCGGCAGCTCGCCCGCGGCGATGCCCGCGTCGAGGGCGTCGCGCAGGCGCTTGGCCATGGCGTTCGCGTGCGAGGCGCTGCGGAGCCACAGGTCGCCCTCGAGCAGCGCGATGAGCTGCGCCGACACGAAGCGCATCTTCGAGGCGAGCTGCATGTTGAGCTTGCGCAGATACTTGAGCCCATCGGATGCCGCGGGGTTCAGCACCACGATGGCCTCGGCGCCGAGCGCGCCGTTCTTGGTGCCGCCGAAGCTCAGCACGTCGACGCCGGCGTCGCGCGTGAAGGCGCGCAGCGGGAGTCCGAGCGACGCCGCCGCGTTCGAGAGGCGGGCGCCGTCCATGTGCAGCAGCATGCCGCGCTCGTGCGCGTGGTCGGCGATCGCACGCACCTCGTCGGGCGTGTAGAGCGTGCCGAGCTCAGACGTCTGCGTGATCGAGACGACGAGCGGCTGGGCGCGGTGCTCGTCGCCCCATCCCCAGGCCTCCTGGTCGATGAGCTCGGGCGTCAGCTTGCCGTCGGGCGCGACCACCGTGAGCAGCTTCATGCCGCCGACGCGCTCGGGCGCGCCTCCCTCGTCGGAGTTGATGTGCGCGGTCTTCGCGGAGATCACCGCGCCCCAGCGGGGCAGCATCGACTGCAGGCCGGTGACGTTCGCCCCCGTGCCGTTGAAGACGGGGAACGCCTCGACGCCCTCGCCGAAGTGGTGGGCGAAGACCTGCTGCAGGCGTTCGGTGTAGGCGTCTTCGCCGTAGGCGACCTGGTGGCCGCCGTTCGCCGCCGCGATCGCGGCGAGCACCTCGGGGTGCACGCCCGAGTAGTTGTCGGACGCGAAGCCGCGCACGGTCACGTCGTGGATGGGGGTGTTCTCGAGACTCACCGCACCATCCTCGCATCCGGTGGCCGACAGCATGCTGACGGGGGCGCACGGAACGTGCGTCGACCCGCCCCGACGCGCACGGATGCCGCGGGCGGGCGTCGTCGGCATCCGCGAGCCCGTCCCGACGCCCGTCCGAGCGCCCGTCCCGGCACCTGCTCCGCCGGCCCGGCGCTGCCCGAAGGGGCACCGCCGCCCGCCCGTTCGCGTGCGTGACCGGTGGAGGCTTCCGCCGCGGCATCCGCGAGGCTCGAACCATGGCCGGTGCACGGCTCGCGGCCGATCCTGCTCGGTCGGAGATGACACGTGCCCTCGCCGACGCCCGTCGCCGGGCCGTCGGCGGGCCGTCACGCATGCCCACGGGGGCGGTCGGGATGATCTTGGCGCTGCAGCGCGACGCCGGCAATTCGGCCGTGAGCGCGCTGATGGCCGCGAAGCTCAGGTCTCCGAGCGAGACGGCGCTGGTCGACCTCGATGGCGCGCTCGCGGAGCTGCGGCGCGACGAGCCCGAGCTCGGGGCCGTCGAGAAGGGCCTCGTGCAAGCCAGGGCCGTCGGCATCCCGGTCGAGATCGAGGGGCCCAAGCCGCCTGCCGCCGCGCTCGCGGTGACGAAGACCGGGTTCGGCCCGGCATCCGTCGCACCGAAGAAGCCGGTGCCGCCCACGAAGCCGGTGCCGCCGATCTCGCCGCTCGGCAAGGCCGCGGCCGCGAAGCCGAAGGTCGGCGGCACCGGCGGCGCTGGCGGGAGCGCGACGGCGGGTGCGGGCATCGCCCCTGCCGGCCCGGGCGCCGCGGGTGGTATCGCCGCGGGCGCAACGCCAGGGCCGCTCTCCGCCGACAAGCTGCTGCTGCCGCCCGTTCCGCCCGCGCACACCAAGCCGGGGCAGGATGCGGCGTTCGCGGCGGTGAAGGGCGGGGTGAAGTCCGCCGCAGCGGCCAAGCGGGCGCACCCCACGGCCGCGTCGAAGGCACAGGAGGCGCAGGGCGCCGCGGTGGCCCCGGCCGACGACCTCGCCGGGCAGGCGAAGGCCGCGAAGGCCGACACGATGGACGCGCAGCAGCCGGGCACGTTCGACAAGCAGGCATTCATCGCCGCCGTGAAGACCGCCATCGAGGCCAAGTCGCCGAAGACGCTGAAGGAGGCCGACGATGCCGCGAAGTCGGGCACCGCCGGCGATGTGAAGGGTGACATCCAAGGGCTGGTCGGCCAGAACACGAGCGCCTCGACGAAGGACATCGAACAGGCGACGGAGGCCGCTCCCGACACGTCGAAGGCCATCGCGAAGCCCGTCACCTCGCTGACCCCCGAGAACCCCGGCGCACCTCCGACCGTGGCCGCGGCCGGTGCCGTGCCGAAGGTCGCGCCCGCCGAGCAGACCAACCTCGCGGCCGGCACCCAGCAGGTCGGCGACGAGATGGCGCAGGCGAACGTCACCGACCGGCAGCTCGCCGAATCGAACGAGCCCGAGTTCCAGGGCGCGCTGGCCGACAAGCAGGCGGCGGCCGAGCACGCCCGCGCCGCGCCCGCGGAGTACCGCGCCCAGGAGCAGGCGACCATCGAGCAGGGCAAGGCCCAGGCGGCGGGCGTCACCGCGGCCGGCATGCGCGGCATGCAAGCGTCGAAGGGGGCGGCGCTCGCGCAGCTCGTCGCGCAGAAGGGCAAGGCCAAGTCGAAGGACGAGCAGAAGCGGGCCGAGGTGACGGCGAAGATCCAGTCGATCTTCACGGCCACCGAGACCGACGTGAAGAAGACCCTCGACGGCATCGACCCGAAGGTCGAGAAGACGTTCGAGACCGGTGAGGCCTCGGCCCGAGCCGCCTTCGAGTCGTACGTCGCCGGCAAGATGTCGGCCTACAAGGCCGATCGGTACAGCGGATGGCTCGGCGGGCTGCGGTGGGCCAAGGACAAGCTCGTCGGCATGCCCGACAAGGTCAACGAGTTCTACGAGGCGGGTCGCGAGCTGTACCTCAAGCGCATGGACGACGTCATCTCGAGCGTCGCCGACATCGTGTCGGGCGACCTCGTCGCGGCCAAGCAGCGCATCGCGAAGGGCCGGTCCGAGATCGCCGCCTACGTCGCCTCGCTGCCGAAGGACCTGCAGAAGGTCGGCTCCGAGGCCGCCGACGAGATCGGCGACCGGTTCTCGCAGCTCGAGAGCGACGTGAACGACAAGCAGAACGAAGTCGTCGAGACGCTCGCGACGAAGTACGTCGAGGCGCGATCCGGGCTCGACGAGCGCATCGAGGCGCTGCAGGCCGAGAACAAGGGCCTCGTCGACAAGGCGATCGGGGCGATCAAGGCGATCATCAACACCATTCGCGAGCTCGTGGCGATGCTGACGAACGCACTTGCGCGCGCGGCATCCGTCATCGGCGACATCATCGCGGCACCCGTGAGGTTCCTCGGCAACCTCATCGCCGGGGTGAAGGGCGGCATCCAGAAGTTCTTCGCCGGCATCGAGGGGCACCTGAAGAAGGGGCTCATGGGGTGGCTGTTCGGACAGCTCGGCGACGCCGGCATCGAACTGCCCGACTCGTTCGACCTGAAGGGGATCGTGAAGCTCGTGGCATCCGTCTTCGGGCTCACCTGGACCAACATCCGCACCCGCATCGTGAAGCAGGTCGGCGAGACCGCGATGGGCGCCATCGAGAAGGGCGTCGAGATCTTCACCCTGCTGAAGGACCAGGGCGTCGGCGGACTCTGGCAGAAGCTCGTCGAGAAGATCGGCGACATCAAGGCCATGATCATGGAGCAGCTGCAGGAGTTCGTGGTGACGAAGATCATCGTCGCGGGCATCCAGTGGCTCATCGGCCTGCTGAACCCCGCCGCGGCGTTCATCAAGGCGTGCAAGCTCATCTACGACGTCGTGATGTTCTTCGTGAACAACGCCGCGCGCATCGCGGAGTTCGTCAACACGGTGATCGACGGCGTCGTCGAGATCGCCCGCGGCAACGTCGGGGTCGTCATCGAGAAGGTCGACGCCGCGCTCGGCCGGATGGTGCCGATCCTCATCGGATTCATGGCCAGCGTGCTCGGCATCGGCGGCATCGGCGAGAAGATCCGCTCGATCCTGAAGGCGATCCAGCGGCCCGTGAACAAGGCGCTCGACGCGCTCATCAAGGCCGGGCTGAAGGTCGCCGGGCCGATCATCCGCGGCATCAAGGGCATCGGGGCGAAGGTCAAGGCCAAGGTCGCCGCCGGGAAGGCGTGGGTGAAGGGGAAGGCCGAGGCGGGCAAGGCGTGGGTGAAGGGGAAGGCGGCGGGTGCGTTGAGCGGTGCGAAGACGATGCTCCGTGCCGCTCGTGCGCGGGCCGACCAAGCGCTGACCGCGAACGGAGCCACGCCGGAGTCGGTGCGCGCCGCCCTACCTGGGATCAAGTCGGACTACCGGCTGGTGAGTGCCGAACTCGTCCCCGGTCGTGTCGCGAACACGTACCACGTGCACGTGCAGCGCGAAGACGAGAACACTCCGGACAGGTCGATCGGCGCAGCTCCAGGTCAGCAGGGTCCCGCTGATCCAGTCGCCCGAGCGTCTGCGCTGGTCGGGAAGCAGATCATCATCGGGCGAACGGCAGATGACTACGTCGTCGCCAAGATCGATCGTGTGGAGGCCAAGACTCAGATCGTGTTCTGCACGTTCGTCAAGAAGATGGGCCGGGGAGCGAAGGCGGCGAAGACCACAGGCTGGGGCTACCCGGCTGCACGCTTCGTGAAGAACTACGACGAGACGCATGAGGAACTGAGGCCTCACTCCGGCGGTGACCACAAGTCGAGATTCGTGATCGAGGACGCCTCGACCGGCAAGTACTTCATCGCCCCCGAGTTCCGGAAGAAGTGGCGGTCGTTGTTCTACGGCAGCGATTACGGACCGAAGGTCGACGCCTGGAAGCTTCGTCGATTGACCACAAGCCACGGCGTGGGTGACGGCCTTCGTCACAAGGACGATGTCGGCAAGAACCCGGGGCAGCGTTGGTTCTACGAGGACAACTGGTACGAAAACATCCACAAGAGCCCAGGCGAAGCCACGCTCGATCATGATCCGACCGTGGTCAGCCACTTCAACGGCGCGGGGCAGAACTCGAATCAAGCGGCGCGGAAGGCCTGGTACCAGCAAGGGGAGTTCGCCATCGTGCCTCGCTCGGTAAACAGTTCGTGGGGTAGCGAGAACGAAGACACCGGCTCGCGGGAGAAAGTCGCTTGGGACGCCGGGGTCGGCATGGACTTCCGCGGGCCCGATGAGAGTGCGTGACGCACGGATGCCGCGGGCCAGACGTGCGCCCGCGGCATCCGTTCTGTCATGCCGATTCGGCGTACTCGATCAGTTCAGCGTGAACCCGATCGTCGAGGTGTTGCCGGCCACGTCATGGACGACCAGCGTGTTGGCGCCGCGGACGGCGCCGAAGACGCCCGGCTTCACGCCGTTGAGGTCGGACCAGGCGTTGTTCACGAGGTCCTTGACCGTGCCGTTCAGCACGACCCTGTCGATCTTGCCCGCGTCGAAGAGCTTGAAGCTCACCCGGTCGTAGACGCCGTCGGCGCCGACCGTCTCGCCCGCGCCGGTCTTGACGCTCGCGGTGGGCGCGGTCGCGTCGATGGTGAACGCGAAGGTGCCGGTCTTCGCGATGTTGCCGGCGAGGTCCTCGGCGTTGAACTTCACGGTGTACGAGCCGTCGGGCAGCGTCACCGTCGCGCGGTGGGTGCCTGCTGCTGCGCCGTTCGTCGCCGTCTGCGTGCTCTTGACGAGCGTGCCGTCGCGGTAGACGTTCGCGACGATGCGCTTCAGGCCGCGGTCGTCGGATGCGTCGACCTGCACGTCGAGCGCGCGGAACGGCCCTGCGGCGGTCGGTGCGGCGAGCGTCGCGACGGGCTTCATCGTGTCGGGCGCCTCCGGCGCGGCATCCTGCTCGAGGAAGACTCGATCGACGGCCCAGAACGCGCTGTTCGTGCCCGTGTAGTGGAAGCGGAACTGCGCGGTCTTCGCGCCGGCAGGCACGTCGAAGGCGAGGCGCTCGTTCGTGTTGGTGTTCGCCGCGTACGCCTTGAGCGACTGCGGCTCGCCGCCGTCGAAGCTCACGAGCACCTCGGCCGACTGCGGGCCGTCGATGAAGTAGTTCGTGGCGTAGGCGAGCGTCGCGGTCGCGGCGCCGGTGAGCGGGTAGGCGGGGCTCACGAGCGTCGAGTCGAACTGGCCGGCCGCGTGCGACCTGTCGTCCCACTCGTCGGAGTCGGCGACGGCGAACACATCGCGGCTGCGCACGCTCGTCTCGCGGCGCTGGCCGAGCTCGACGTTCGTCCAGAACTCGTCGGTCGCGAAGGACCAGCCGGCCCACTCGCGCACGCCGCCGGCGGGCATCTTCGAGTTGTCGATGCTCCAGCCCTCAGGGGTCTGGTGCGTCCACCCGAGCACGGTCGCGCCGGGTCGCGTCTCGTCGGCGCGCACCTGCAGCACCGGGCGGAGCGCGTCGAACTCGTCGGCCTGCAGCGCCGAGAGCGCCGTGCCGTCGAGCTTCCACGCCGGGTCGGCCGCGATGCCGTCGGCCGCGAGCACCGTCGGCGCGATGTCGGTGAGCTTCACGTCGTTGCGCACCGATCCGGCGGCGATGCCCGGACCGGTGGCGATCACGAAGGTCTTGCGCTCGGCGGGAGTGCTGCCGCCGTGGCCGCCCGTCGGGGTGTGCCCGTGGTCGGCGGTCACGATGATCGTCCAGTCCTCGGTCGCGCGGGTCGGGCGCGACCCGACGGCGGCGAGGATCTCGCCGAGCTGGCCATCGACCTTCTTCAGCGCCGCCGAATAGGCCGCGCCGTTCGTGCCCACCGAGTGGCCCGCGCCGTCGACGTCGTCGAGGTGCACGAACACGTCGTCGGGGTCGCCGCCGCTCAGGGCCTCGACGGCCTTCGCGGTCGTTCCGACGTCGCTGCCGCCGGCGATGCGCGTGTCGACCTTCGAGCCGAAGATCGTCTGGGGGATCGGCGTCCACGTGCCGACCACGAGGGTGTCGCGCTGCGGCGCTGCGGCCTCGATGCGTGTGAGGTAGTCGGGGAACTCGGCGTAGTTCGGCGCGCTGAAGCTGTTGTCGACGACCCGGTGCTTGTCGGGCCAGACACCCGTGGCGATGGTCGACCAGCCCGCACCCGAGACCGTGCCGGCCATGGGCTGCGCGTAGAGGTTGCTCGAGGCCGTGAGGCCGCCCGCGCGGAGGGTGTCGAGGTTCGGCATCTCGGCCGCCTCGAGGAAGTCGAAGCTCGCGCCGTCGAGCCCGACGACGAGGGTCTTGGCGACGCGGCCGGCGCCGGGCGCGGCGGCAGCGGCGCCGGACGCGGCGGCGGTGGGCGCAGCCTGGGCGGCCTGCGCGCAGAGCGGGGCCGCGACGAGCGCGGCGGCGAGGAACGAGGTCGAAACGGCGCGGACGGCGCGGTTCGGCGAGGGCATGGCGATGGACCTTCCGATGGTGGCTGGGATTCGCGGCGACGGGTGCCGCCGCGATCCAGTCTTCGGAGATCGCAGCCGTGCGTGGGGGCGATTCGCGAGTTGTCGAGACATGTTCGCCGCGGGTTCACGCGGGTCGTCGCGGACTCGCCCGGAACATGTTGAGGGGCAGGTGAACAACTCTCGCGCGTCGGCACCTCTTGTCGATACACGTTCGACGTGCGGATGCCCCGGGGCGCCGGCCCCGGGGCATCCGCACGCCTGGCGGCGAGCAACAACACTGCGGCAAACGCCGCACCGCGACTCAGCCGCGCAGCGCCTCGCCGAGCTTCACGCGGGCGCCCGTCTTCAGCAGCGAGTTGCGGTAGATGCGCTCGCCGAGGAGCACCGCGAGGGCCGTCGTCGCGATCAGGATCACGAGCGACAGGATCGGCTCCCACCACTCCGCCGTGCCGAGGAACACCCGCATCGGCATGCCGACGGGCGCCGAGAACGGCACGTAGCTCATGATCGCGAGCACCGTGGGGTTGTCGTTGAAGAAGATGACGAGGAAGTACGGGATCATCACGAGCATCATGACGGGCATCGTCACGGTGCCCACGTCTTCGACGCGCGAGACGAGGGCCGCCGCCGCGGCGAACAACGCGGCGAGCATGACGAAGCCGATGGCGAAGAACACGACGAACCAGACCACCGACGAACCGAGCCCGCCGAGCAGCACGCGTTGGCCGGTGAGCATGAGGCCGAGCAGGGCCAGCACCGCGATCGCGAGGATCTGCCCGAACGCGAGCACGCTGTTGCCGACCACCTTGCCGGTGAGCAGCGCCCGCGCCGAGACCGTCGACAGCAGGATCTCGACCACGCGGGTCTGCTTCTCCTCGACGACCGAACTCGCGATCGTCGAGCCGAAGGTCAGTGCGGACATGAAGAACACGATGCCGAAGCCGAACGCCACGAGGTATGCGAGCCCGGGATCGACGGCCGCCGGCTCGAGCAGTTCGACGCTGGGGTAGACCGCCATCGCCTGCACGACATCGTTGGGCGCTTGGTCGAGCCCGATCACGACGATGCCGAGCGGGTCGGATGCCGCGGGCGCGACGATCGCCTCGACCTCGCCGTCGCGCAGCAACTGCTCGCCCTCGGCCTGGTCGGTCACGCCGACCGGCTCGAGCGCCGCATTGCCCTCGACCGCGGACGAGGCGCTGCCGATGACGGCCACCTTCGGCACGTCGGTCTGGCCGCCGAACACCGATCCGAGCACGACCGACGCGAGCACGGCCAGCATCAGGATACCCGTCGAGATGAGGAACGACTTGCTGCGCATGCGCGACGAGATCTCGCGGCCGGCGACGAGCCCGACGCTGTCGATGAAGCGCGGAGCCGCGGGGAACGCGGAGTCGGTTCGGGTCTGGGCCTGGCCGGTGCTCATCGCACGACCTCCTTGAAGATCTGGGCGAGCGAGGTTCGCTCGCGAGCGAAGCTGACGAGTCCGCCGCGTGCCACGGCCTCGGCGAGTGCGGCGGAGCGCGCGGCATCCGACTCGGCCTCGAACACGGCCCACCCGCCGTCGAACTCGATCACCCGGATGCCCGCCTGATGGCGGAGCCACCCCGCGTCGCCGTCGACGAGCAGCTCCCAGCGCTCGGTGCCGTGCTCGGCGCGCAGGGCGTCGCGGGTTCCGGATGCCGCGATGCGGCCGCCCGCGATGATCACGAGGTCGTCGCAGAGGCGCTCGACGATGTCGAGCTGGTGCGAGGAGAACAGCACCGGAACCCCGGTCGCCGCGACATCCGCGAGCACGCCCTGCACGGTCTCGACCGCCATCGGATCGAGGCCCGAGAACGGCTCGTCGAGCACGAGGAGTTCGGGCCGGTGCACGAGGGCTGCGGCGATCTGCGCGCGCTGCTGGTTGCCGAGCGACAGCGACTCGATGGTGTCGTCGGTGCGCTCGCCGAGGCCCAGCCGTTCGAGCAGGTCGAGCGCGTTGCGTCGGGCCGGCTCGGCCGACCAGCCGTGCAGGCGCGCGAGGTAGACGGTCTGCTCGAGCACCTTCATCTTGGGGTACAGGCCGCGCTCCTCGGGCATGTAGCCGAAGCGCCGGCGGTCGGAGGCGGTCAGCGGGGCGCCGTCGACGGAGACGGATCCGCCGTCGGCGGCGAGCACGCCGAGGATGATCCGCATGGTCGTGGTCTTGCCGGCGCCGTTGCCCCCGACGAACCCGGTGAGCCGACCGTCGCCGACGGCGAAGCTCACGTGGTCGAGGGCGAGGCGCTCGCCGTAGCGCTTGGTGACGTCGTGGAGTTCGAGCATGCCCCAACGGTACGGATGCCGCGTGGCGGCGGCATCCCCCGTGCGGATGGTCGCGACGGCGACCCGCACAGTGCTCGGGGCTCCGTGCCCGGGCCGGCATCCGCCGTGCGGGGGAGGACGTCAGCCGAGCGGCACGCTCTCGCCGGTGGCGAAGCCCGACGGCGAGATCATGCGGCCGAGGTGCTTGTGCACGCGCAGCACCATCGAGCGGTCGACGATGCGGGCGCCCGGCAGGCGTCGCTCGAGGTCGGCCTCGCGGTGCACGATCTCGGCGCGGGAGCGCGCGCTCACCGCGAGCACGAGGTTGAACGGCCCGGTCGTGATGGCGGCGAACTGCACCTCCGGCATGGTCGCGAGCAGTGCGGAGTTCGCCTCGATCGTCGAGCTCGGAGCCTGCACGAAGAACCACGACACGATCGGCCAGGTCGAGTACGGGTCGGAGACGTCGGTGCGGATCAGCAGCCGTTCGGTCTGGCGGAGGCGTGCGAGGTAGTCGCCGGCCCGCTGCGCGCTGATGCCGAGGCGCTTCGCGATCGTGTCGTGCGATGCGCGACCGTCGCGCTCGAGCACGCGCCTCATGCCCTCAGTGATCACGGGGTCGACCCGTTTGGCCGAGCTCGCCCTCGGCGGGCGACGTGCCGGGATGCGGCCGACCTGCTCGTCGGTGAGGGCGCGGACGGTCCAGCTGGAGCCGACGCGCACGCTGACGTTCACGATGTGCGACTGCACGGAGCGCACGCCCGGAATGCCGCCGAACCGTTCGATCACGGCCTCCGCGAGCGCGTCGTCGTCGTCGGTGACGACGGTGGCGACCAGATCGCGGCGACCGCTCGTGATGTCGATCGAGTAGACGGTCGGGTCGACCGAGAGGTGCGCCGCGGTCTCGACCGTGCGGCCCGGTTCGCAGCCGAACTCCACGATCGCCGACGCGCGTTCGTCGAGGAGGCCGGGAAGCGTGGTCAGCCAGGCGAAGCCGCCCCGCTCGATGCGCGCCCACCGGCGTGCGAGCGTCGCCGGGTCGCCGCCGAGGATCGGGGCGAGCGCCGTCCAGGGCACGCGCGGCTCGACCTGCAGGGCGTGGATGATCTGCAGATCGAGTTCGTCAAGACCGGAATCCGGCATCTGGTGCACCAATCGCGTGAATATCCGGCATCCTAACCGCATCCGTCGACGTCGGCGCAGAATCAGGCGACCATCCCGTCACCGTCGATCGAAGAGGAACCGTCGTGACCCAACACCCCCTTGCAGCCGCCGACCCCAGGGTCGGCCGCTTCCTCGTCCCCGTGCTCATCACGCTCGAGCTGTTCAGCGGCATCATCCAGGGCTGGATCGTGCCCCTCCTCGGCGACATCGCCGGGCACTACGCCGTCTCGGGAGGTGCCGTGAGCTGGGTGCTCACCGTGGGCCTGCTCTCGTCGGCGGTGTCGGTGCCGCTCATGGTCGTGCTCGCCGACCGCTTCGGCCGCCAGCGGCTGCTCGTCATCGCCGTCGTGCTCTCCGCCGGGGGTTCGGTGCTCATCGCCTTCGCGCCCGTGTTCCCGCTCGTGCTGCTCGGCGCCGTCATCCAGGGGCCGGTCGCCGCGTGCCTCCCGCTCGAGATGGCGCTGCTCAAGCACTTCCGCCCCGAGCGAGCGAACCGCGTGATCGGCTCGCTCGTCGGCATGCTCACCATCGGCGTCGCGCTCGGCGCGGTGGTCGGCGGCCTCGCGATGGACGCGATCGGCAACCTGCCGGTCGTGCAGTTCCTGCCCGCCGCCGTGCTCGTGCTGTACATCCCCCTCGTCTGGTCGCTCGTGCCCCGCGACCAGGGCGACGTCACCCGGTCGGTCGACTGGATCGGCGCCACCACCCTCGGCATCGCGCTCATCGGCATCATGTACGGCCTCTCCGAGGGGCCCGCCACGGGCTGGACCGGCGTCTCGGTCGTGCTGCCCCTCGCGCTCGGCATCGTCGCGCTCGTCGGCTTCTTCATCGCGGAGACCCGCGTGCCGACCCCGCTCGTCGACATCGGGGCGCTGAAGGGCGCCCGCATCCTGCCCGCGCTCGTGGTCGGGTTCCTCGCGGCCATCGCGCTCTTCGGCAACCAGACGCCGACCGTGCTCTACTTCACCGCCGACCCGGCGAGCGTGGGCTACGGGCTCGGCGGATCCGCGGGGCTCGCGGGCGTCGTCTACGGGGCCACCGCCCTGCTCTCGAGCCTCGGCGCGTTCCTCTCGTACGGCATCGCCAAGCGCATCGGCGCGCGGTTCGCGGTCGCGGCCGGATGCCTGCTCATCGCCGCCGGCGTCGGCGGCATGGTGCTCGCCCCGAGCGACCTCGCCGCGGTCGCCGCGCTCGGCGTGCTGTCGGCGTTCGGCTCGGGCGTCGTGTTCGGCGTGCTGCCGGGCATCGTCGTCGAACGCGCACCCGAGACCGACGCGGCATCCGTCTCGGGGGTCTACAACACCACGCGCACCATCGGCGGGGCGCTCGCAGGGGCCTTCGTCGCCTCGGTGCTGGCCGCCGTGGTGCTCTCGACCGGAGGGGCGGATGCCGCGGCGCCGGCCGTTCCCGCGCTCGGCGCGTTCCAGATCATCTGGGCCGTGTTCGCCGTGCTCAACGTCGTCGCGGCCCTGGTCGCCCTGACGCTCGGACGGTCAGATGTCGACGCGTCCGCCTCGTCTTCCTCCGCCGGGCCTTCGGCCGACCGGACCTCCCCCGACGCACCCCTCACCATCGGAGCCACCTCATGACCCTCATCGCAGACCCCGCGAACACCGCCCGCCGCATCGAGACCGACGAGCTCGCGGCATCCGTCATCGAAGCCGTCGAGGCGAGGCGAGCCGACCTGATCGTGCTCAGCCGGGCCATCGGCGAGGACCCGGAGCTCGCGTTCGACGAGCACCGGGCCGCCGAGCGGGTCGCCGTGGCGCTCGAGGCGAACGGGTTCGACGTGACCCGCGGAGCCTACGGGCTGCCGACCGCGCTCGAGGCCGTCTACGGCAGCGGCGACGTGACGGTCGCGTTCGCCTCGGAGTACGACGCGCTGCCCGACGTCGGCCACGGATGCGGCCACAACCTCATCGCCGCGTCGGGCGTGGGAGCCGCGATCGGCCTCCGGGCGGTCGCCGACGCGCTCGGCATCCGCGTGAAGCTGCTCGGCACGCCCGCCGAGGAGCTCGGCGGCGGCAAGATCGTGATGCTGCGCGCCGGCGCGTGGGACGACACGACGTTCTCGCTCATGGTGCACAGCGGCGGACCCAAGCAGTACCGAACGGCGCCCATGACGACCGCAGCGCTCGAGCGCATCATCGTGCGGTTCACCGGGGTGCCGGCGCACGCCGCCGCGAGCCCCTTCGAAGGCGTGAACGCGGGCGACGCGGCCGTGCTCACGCAGGTCTCGCTCGGGCTGCTGCGCCAGCAGCTGAAGCCCGGCACCGTGCTCTCGTCGTTCGTGCGCAATGCCGGCGTCGCGGCCAACATCATCCCGGCGCACGCCGAGCTCGAGATCGAGATGCGATCGGCCGACGCCGAGGCGTGGGCGACCGTGCGTCGCCGGGTGCGCGAGTGCCTGGCGGGCGCCGCGCAGGCCACCGGCTGCACCCTCGAGATCGAACTGCCCGAGCTGCCGTACGGCGTGCTGAAGCAGGACGAGCGCCTCGCCGAGCACTTCGACGACGTGCTGCGCGAGCTCGGCTACGAGATCGAGACCTCGCCCGACACCGCGATGGGCTCCACCGACATGGCGGATGTCTCGCAGTACCTGCCCGCGATCCACCCCATGATCGCCATCCGAGGCGTCGAGGGCGTGTTCCCCATCCACCACAGCCCCGAGTACGCGGCGCTGCTGCAGACGCCGGAGGCGGATGCGGCCGTCGTCGACGGTGCGGTGGCGCTCGCCGTCGCGGCCGCCAGGGTCGTCGCCGACCCCGCCCACCGCGCCGAACTCGTGGCCGCGCAGGCCGCGCGCGGCCCCTTCACCTGGGAGGACTGAGCGCCGGCTCGCCGACCGGGCGCAGGATGGCCGAGCATCCCGCGCCCGGTCGCCCGGGGGTACCGGATGTCGGCGGCGCTGGTTACCCTCACTGGGTGAGCGATGCAGTGGGCGACGGGGTGAGCGCGGGCGGGGGCGGCGTTCCGGGCGACGGTGCGCGCGAAGCTGCGACGGCTGCAGCGGCATCCGATGCCGTCGTGCCGCCGCCGAACGGCATGCGCACCTTCATGCAGGTGCTCGTGAACACCGCCATCGCCAACGTCACGACGAGCTTCCTCTGGTTCGCGCTCACGTTCTGGGTCTACCTCGAGACGAGGTCGGTGCTCGCGACGGGCATCATCGGCGGCGCCTACATGCTGCTCATCGCGTTCTTCGCGATGCTCTTCGGCTCGATCGTCGACCGGCACCGCAAGCTCCAGGTCATGATCTTCTCGAGCCTCGTCACGCTCGGGGCGTTCGTCATCGCGGGGGTGCTCTACCTGCTGCAGCCCGAGTCGTCGCTCGTCGACCTCGGCGGCCCCTGGTTCTGGGCGTTCTCGGGCATCATCCTGCTCGGCGCGGTCGTCGAGCACATGCGCAACATCGCGCTCTCGACCACGGTCACCCTGCTCGTGCCGGTCGAGCGCCACGCCAACGCCAACGGGCTCGTCGGCACCGTGCAGGGCATCGCGTTCATCGTGACGAGCGTGTTCAGCGGGCTCGCGATCGGGTTGCTCGGCATGGGGTGGACCCTCGTCATCGCGATCGCCCTCACGCTCGTCGCCCTCGTGCACCTGATGTTCCTGCGGGTGCCCGAGCCGCGGCCGGTGCCGGCCGAGGGCGAGCGCGCGGCGACCATCGACCTCGCGGGCAGCATCCGCGCGGTCCGCGCCGCGCCCGGCCTGTTCGCGCTCATCATCTTCTCGACGTTCAACAACCTCATCGGCGGCGTCTACATGGCGCTCATGGACCCGTACGGCCTCACGCTGTTCCCCGTCGAGGTGTGGGGCATCGTGCTCGGCGTCACCGCGACCGGCTTCGTGATCGGCGGCCTCGCGATCGCCAAGTTCGGGCTCGGCAAGAACCCGATACGCACGATGCTGCTCGTCGTCATCGCCATGGGCGTGCTCGGCGCGCTCTTCACGATCCGCGAGCAGTGGTGGATCTACGCCCTCGGCATCTGGGTGTACATGTGCCTGATCCCGGCGGTCGAGGCCTCGGAGCAGACCGTGATCCAGAAGGTCGTGCCGTTCACCAGGCAGGGCCGCGTCTTCGGGTTCGCCGCTGCCGTCGAGTCGGCCGCCGCCCCTGTCACCGCGTTCCTCATCGCCCCGATCGCCGAGTTCGTCATCATCCCCTACATGGAGACCGACGGCGGCCGCGACGCCTGGGGCTGGCTGCTCGGCGAGGGCGACGCTCGCGGCATCGCGCTCGTGTTCCTCATCTCGGGCCTCGCGATGGTCGTGCTCGCGCTCCTCGCGTTCACGACCCGCTCGTACCGGGTGCTGTCCGAGGAATACCAGGGCGCCGAGGCCGCGGGCGAGGCGGATGCCGATGCGGAGGCGACAGCCGCACCGGCCGACACCGAGCGCGGGTAGCGCTGTCGGTTCAGCGCACGACGTACGTGGTGCCGACGTGGCCGCTGGGGTGCGCCACGCTGTGGTCGAGATGCAGCCGACGCTCGCCGAGGTCGGGCGGCGTGAACGGCCGCCCAGCGCCGATCAGCACGGGCACCGTGCGCAGGCGCAGCGCGTCGACCAGCCCGGCGCGGAACAGGGCATCGGTGAGCGTGAGGCTGCCCCAGACCACGATCGACTCCGTGCGGCGCTTCAACCCGTCGACCGCCGCAACCGGGTTGCCGGCGAGCACCTCGATCTCGCCAGTGCCCCACGGGGCGGACTGCAGCGTGTTCGAGACCACGAACTTCGGGATGCGGGCGATCGGCTCGGCCACGGGCTCGACGGCCGGATCGGCCTTCGGCCAGTACTCCGCGAACATGCGGTACGTGGTCGCACCGAGCAGGATCGCATCGACCTCGTCGAGGAACGCCATCTGGTCGGCGTCGCTCGGGTCTGGTTCGTCGACCGCCGACATGAACGAGATGCCCCCGTCGGGCTCGGCCGCGTAGCCGTCGGCGCTGACGATCTGCTCGACCGTGAGCCGACCGGCCATCAGCTGGCTCCCCCGTCGGCGAGGTGTTCGACCAGCAGGTCGAACGCGGAGTCCCAGCCGTCGTAGACGTTCTCGTCGCCGGGGGCGCCGTCGATGCCCTGCACGTGGAAGGTCATGAGCGTCTGGTCGCCCGCCTCGCCGTGCACGGCGAGGTCGATGCTGATCACCGGCAGCTCGTCGTCGGCGTCGCCGGGCGAGCCCCACGTGAAGACCAGCCGCGACGGCGGGGTGATCTCGCGGTAGACCCCGACGGTCGGGTACTCCGTGCCGTCGGGCGCGATCATCGTATAGCGGTAGCTCCCGCCGAGACGGGCGTCGATCTCGACCGACTCCCGCGGAGTCTCGATGCCGCGGGGATGCCACCAGACGGCGGCTTCGTCGGGATCGGTCCATTCGCGCCACACGACTTCGCGCGGGGCGTCGAAGACGCGGGTGATGGTGAACTGCTTCGATCCGGTGGCGGTCTGCTCAGGCATCCGTCTGTCCTTTCAGTGCTCGGAGTCGTTCGCTCAGCAGGTCGAAGCGCTCGTTCCATTCGCCGCGGTGCCGATCGACCCAGGCGGATGCCTCGTCGAGGGGTTCGGTGCGGAGCGTGCAGGTGCGCCACTGGGCGTTCGTGGTGCGCTCGATGAGGCCGGCCCGCTCGAGCACCTTGAGGTGCTGCGAGATCGCGGGGCGGCTGATCGCGAACGGCTCGGCCAGGTCTCCGACGGTCGTCGGCCCTTCGCGCAGCCGCGAGAGGATCTCGCGCCTGGTGGGGTCGGCGAGGGCCTGGAACACGATGCTGAGCTCGTCGTGCGCATCACCCAATGTAAGTAACTCCTTAATTAATGAAGTACTTAACCATAAGCCGGCGATGCGAGCGCGTCAAGGGTTCGTCTGTGCGAGGTGATCAACGGTGGCACGGCAGTTCGTGCGAGAGGGTGACCGGTCGACGCGAAGGTCGGTCAGTCGACCTGCTCGCTCAGCAGACGGCAGAGGATCGCGCCCAGGGGGCGATGGTCTCGGCCGGATCGCAGGTGGGTCTCGATGATCTCGAAGCCCTCGGCCTCGAGGAGCAGGTGCAGCGCGGGCGCCGGCCATCGGTATGCGGACGTGACCGCGTGGTCGAACCGCTCGATCGACGGACCCTCGAAGAAGCCGAGCACGAGCGCCCCGCCCGGGCGGAGCACCCGCGCGAACTCGCGGATCGGCACCCCGATCCGCGACGGGTGGTGGTGGATCGTCGAGAACCACGAGAGCACACCTCCGAGCGAGCCGTCGGGCTGCTCGATCCGGTCGATGCTCCCCGTGTCGAACCGGACTCCCGGATGGGTTGCTCGAGCGTGTGCGAGGAAGTCGGGAACGAGGTCGATGCCGCGTGCGTCGAGTCCGCGGGCGGCCAGGTACCCCGTCCAGTGTCCTGGTCCGCAGCCCGCGTCGAGCACGGGAGCGTCGACCATCTCGGTCCAGTTGTCGATGAGCTGACGGTCCGAGGCGTGCACCTGGGTCATGGAGCCGAGCTTGCCGATGTACTCGGCAGCGCGGCGGGCGTAGGCGTCGGTGACCTCGGTCATGGGCCCGAGCGTAGCGACGGGTGCCGACAGTGCGTCGATCGGGCGCATCGCCTCAGTTCGAGGGCCGCACGATGCCGTGCTCGTAGGCGTAGACGACGGCGTGCACGCGGTCGCGCAGCCCCAGCTTCATGAGCACCTTCGAGACGTGGGTCTTGACCGTGGCCTCGCCGACCCACATGCGCTGCGCGATCTCGGCGTTCGAGATGCCCTCGGCGAGCAGTTCGAGCACCTCGCGCTCGCGTTCGGTGAGCGACGCGAGTTCGGGCGCCTCGACGACGCGCAGCGGCGACGCTTGCGGTGCGGGCGGGGCGACCTCTCCGATCGCTGCGTCGGCTCTAGGCACGCGCCGCGCGACCGCCTCGATGACCCGGCGCGTGACGTCGGGCGAGAGCAGCGCGTCGCCTCGGGCGACGACCTGCACGGCCTCGATGAGCTGCTCGGGGCTCGAGTTCTTCAGCAGGAACCCGCTGGCTCCGGCGTCGAGGGCTTCGAAGAGGTAATCCTCGCGGTTGAAGGTCGTGAGCACGAGCACCGCGGCGGTCGATGCGGAGGCGGTGATGAGCCGGGTCGCCTCGAGTCCGTCCATGCCGGGCATCTGCACGTCCATGCAGACCACGTCGGGCGCGAGCGCGGCGACCTGCGCGACGGCTTCGGCACCGTCGGCGGCCTCGCCCACGACCTCGATGCCGTCTTCGGAGTCGAGGATCGTGCGGAATCCGGCACGCACCAGGCTCTGGTCGTCGACGACGAGCACGCGGATGCTCACGAGCGCACCTCCCCGCGGCGCAGCGGGAACCTGGCGCGCACGAGGTATCCGCCGCGGGCGCGGGGGCCGGCCTCGAGGCTGCCGCCCGCGGCGCCGACGCGCTCGCGCATGCCGAGCAGGCCGAGGCCGCCGCCCTGCCCGTTCGAGACGGAACGCCCGGCGGGGGTCACTGCCACGGGCGCCCCGGGCGACCCGAAGCCGCTCGTGCGCACGATGGACGAGGCGGATGCGGCCGAGGGCGCCACGACCCGCGTCGCCGTTCCGGTGTTCGTGACCTCGACCTCGAGCGCGTCGGGATCCCAGCGCACGCGCACCTCGGCGGTCGCCGATGATCCGGCGTGCTTGCGCACGTTGGTCAGGGCCTCCTGCGCGATGCGGTACGCGCTGAGCTCGACGACCGCCGATACGGGGCGGCCCTCGCCGACGACCGCGAACGTCACCGGGAGTCCGCTCGCGACCGATTCGGCGACGAGTTCCTCGATGCGGCCGATGCCCCTGGTCGACGTGCTCGTGGTCGCGGGCCCGTCGTCGAGACGCGCGCGGGCGGAGCCGAGGGCGCCGAGCTCCACCGGCCCGGTGTCGCTCTCGGCACGCAGCGTGCCGAGCAGTCCGTGGAGCTCCTCGACGGCGTCGCGCGCACTCGACTCGATCGACGAGAGCGAGCCGGCCGCGGCACCCGGATCCTTCGCGAGCACCCGCCTGGCGGCGCCGGCCTGCACGCCGATGACCGAGACGTGGTGGGCGACCACGTCGTGCAGCTCGCGCGCGATGCGCAGGCGCTCGAGGGTGACCGCCTGCGTGCGCGTGCGCTCGCGCTCGGCGGCGAGCTCGGCCGTGCGCTGCTCGAGTTCGGCGCGGGCGCGCGCCGACCGGTAGGCGGCGTCGCCGAAGTACCAGGCACCGCCGAAGTAGAGCAGGTTCGTGAGCACGTTGATGAGGCCGTAGGCGACGAACGGCGAGAGCAGGCCGTCGCGGTCGAGCTCGGGGAGGAAGTCCTGCGCGAACGACGACGTGATGAGGCCCCAGAACAGCCAGCCGAACATGCCGACCACGATGGCGCCTCGCACGAGGTTGGCCCTGACCCGCGAGCGGCCCCAGGCGCCGACCGTGTAGATGGCGATGAAGAGCGCGATGTTGGAGAAGAGCAGTTCGACCACGCCCGCGACCGAGCCGGCGACGAACACCGCGGAGGCCACGATCGCGACGATCTCGGGCCAGCGCCGGCGGGCGGCCAGCGGCAGGGTCATGCCGACCACCCAGAGTGCCGCGCCCCACCAGGGGCCGTTCTCGGTGATGCCCGTGATGCGGTACAGCATGACGCTGGCGCCGGCGGCCGCGGCGAGCACGAGCGCCAGCACGACGTCGTGGCGGTACGCGCGGCGGTCGGGGCGCGGGCGCACCCACTCGACGCCGTCGAGCACGGGCGGTGCAACGGTGGTGCTCATGCGTCAACGCTAGCGAGCGGATGCCGGCGGCGGATCCGTCGTGCGGCGGACTTCCGGGAACACCGGGGCGGCCCGGCCTCTGGCGCCGGCGGACGCCCGGCCACTACGCTCGGGCCCCATGACCGCCGAGACCACGCGAGAGCTGCCCGCCGACGCCGGGGCGGGTGCCGCGGCATCCGTCACCGCCGACCCGTGCCGCCCGCCGAACCTGCGCCTGCGCGAGCGGCCCTTCGACTGGATCTTCATCGTGATGTTCTCGCTGTTCACGATCACGAGCCTGATCAGCGACCTGCTGCCGTCGATCGGCGTGGACTTCTCGCAGCCGTCGTCGAACTTCTTCGTGAACTCGAACTGGTGGTACGCGCACGACACCGATCCGCTGTTCATGGAGCCGCCGACCTGGATGCGCATCGTCACGGGGCTGTCGGCGTTCGTGTACATGCCGTTCTACATCGTGCTGGTGATCTCGCTCGTGAAGGGGTTCAACTGGATCCAGTTGCCGAGCGTGATCTACGCGACCATGATCTCGACCATCACGGGCATCATCGTGTTCGGCGTCGAGTTCTTCGGCGAGCCCGAGTGGGTCACCCCGAACCCGGTGAAGTTCCTCGCGTTCAACCTGCCGTACGTGCTCGTGCCGATCGTGCTGCTCGTGCGCATGCGCAAGCCGCTGCCCTTCGCCCGTCGGTTCTGACCCGGCGGCCGGGCGCCGGCGGCAGGGTTAGGCTCGCTCGCATGAGTTCCACCGCGCCCGACCCCTCCGACCCGGTCACCCGAGGCGAGGAGCAGATCCTCGACCATGCCGAGGCGGTCGGCCAGCTGCGCCGGCTGCTCCGCGCCGACCAGGTGGTGACGGATGCCGCGGCGCTCGCCTCGTACGCGCACGACGACGCCGAGTGGGCGCCGTTCGAACTGCCGCTCGCCGTGGTGCTCGCCGAGCACGACGACGACGTCGTGGCCGTGGTGCGGTTCGCCGCAGCATCCGGGATCCGCATCGTGCCGCGCGGCGCGGGCACGGGGCTCTCGGGCGGGGCGAACGCCGTGGCCCGCAGCATCGTGCTCTCGCTCGAGCGCATGACGCGCATCGTCGAGATCGACGCCGCCGAGCGGTTCGCGGTCGCCGAGGCCGGGGTCATCAACGACGTGCTGCGCCAGGCGGTGGCCGAGCAGGGCCTCTGGTATCCGCCCGACCCGGCGAGCTACCGCATCTCGACGATCGGCGGCAATGCGGCGACGAACGCGGGCGGCATCTGCTGCGTGAAGTACGGGGTGACGCGCGACTACGTCCTGGGGCTCCGGGTGGTGCTCGCCGACGGCGAGATCGTCGACCTCGGCCGCCGCACCGCGAAGGGCGTCACCGGCTACGACCTCACCGCGCTCATGGTCGGGTCGGAGGGCACGCTCGGCATCATTACGCGGGTCACCGTGAAGCTCCTGCCGCTCGCGGGTCGCGAGGAGCGCGCGATCGTCGGCGCGTTCGGCTCGCTCGTCGCGGCTGGCGACGCGGTCGCCGCGATCAGCGCCTCCGGCATCGTGCCGTCGGCGCTCGAGATCCTCGACCGCACGTGCGTCGAGGCCGTCGACGCGTGGCAGGGACTCGGGCTCCCGCACGGGGTCGACACGCTGCTGCTCGCGAAGGTCGACGAGGTGGGTGCGCTCGGCGAGCGGCACGCCGCATCCGTCGCGGAGTTCATGGCCGGCGCCGGCGCGCTCTCGGTGGAGCAGGCCGTCGAGGCCGACGAGGTCGATCGCCTCTTCATGGCGCGCCGCCTCGCCTACCCCGCCCTCGAGCGACTCGGGCCGGTGCTCACCGAAGACGTCTGCGTGCCGCGCGGCGCGGTGCCCGAGATGCTCGCGCGCATCCAGGCGGCGGCCGCCGAGTACGACGTCGTGATCGCGAACATCGCGCACGCCGGCGACGGCAACCTGCACCCGCTCATCATCGCGCCCGAGGGCGACGACGCCGCCAAGGCCCGGGCGAAGCTCGCCTTCGACCGCATCGTCGACGAGTGCAGCGAGCTGGGCGGCACGGTCACCGGCGAGCACGGCGTCGGGCTGCTGAAGCTCCCCGGTGCACGCGCGGAGCTCAGCGACCGCGTGCTCGGCATGCACTCGGCGATCAAGCAGGCGCTCGACCCGAACGGGGTGCTGAACCCGGGCAAGGCGTTCCCCGCGTAGCGTCGCCGAGCGCGCCACGGTCCGGCCCTGTCGCCCGAGGCATCACCGGGTCTAGGGTCGGGCGCATGGAGGATTCGCCGCATCGCGAATCGTGGTTCGCCTCGCGGTGGCGTGCCGTTCGCGGGGTGTTCCGGCGCGACACGCTGGGCAAGGACGCCCTCGCGGGCACGGTCCTCGGAATCGAGAGCGTTCCGGACGGCCTGGCGATCGGGTTGCTCGCCGGCGTCAACCCGGTGGCGGGTATCTACGCGTTCCTGTTCGGCATGGCCGGTGCGGCCCTGGTCACGAGCAGCACGTTCATGGCGGTGCAGGCGACGAGCGCGATGGCGCTCATCGTCTCGGACACCGACCTCTCCACGCGGGCCGATCCCGATCGGGCGCTGTACACGCTCGCCGTGCTCTCCGGCGTGGTCATGATCGTCGCCGGAGCCCTCGGCGGCGGCCGGATGCTGCGCTTCGTGCCGACCGCGGTGATGGTGGGCTTCGTGTCGGCGGTCGGGGTCAACATCGTGCTCGGCCAGCTCGCGAACCTGACCGGGTACGCCGGGGAAGGGGCGAACCGCCTGTTCAAGGCGATCGACACGTTCGCCAACGTCGGGTCGTTCGACCTGCCCAGCGTCGTCGTTGGGATCACCACCATCGTGCTCATCGTGGTGCTCACGCGCACGCCGCTGCGATCGCTCGGTCTCGTCGTCGCGATCGCTGCGGGTTCCGGCCTCGCGGCGCTCTTCATCCACGCATTCGGGAGCGGCGTGATGCTCGTCGGCGACGTCGCCGACGTGCCGAGCGGGCTGCCCGCCCCGTCGCTGCCCACCCTCGACGACCTGGGCTATCTCGCCGTGCCCGCGCTCTCGCTCGCGTTCGTGGGCCTGGTGCAGGGTGCCGGGGTCGCCGCCGGCGTGCCGAACGCCGACGGACGCCCGGCCGACGCCGACCGCAACTTCATCGGTCAGGGCGTCGGCAGCATCGTCGCGGGCGTCTTCCGGGGCATGCCGGTCGGCGGGTCGATGTCGGGCTCGGCATTGATCGTCGCTGCGGGCGCGCGCACCCGCCTCGCGCTGTTCATCGCGGCGATCGTGATGGCGGTGCTGATCGTCGTCGCGTCCGGGGTGGTCTCCCTCGTGGCGATGCCCGCCCTGGCAGGGCTCCTCATCGTCGTCGGCGTGCAGGCGGTGAAGCCCGCGCGCATCCAGTCCGTCGCGAAGACGGGCCCGCTGCAGACGACCGTGATGGTGGTCACGTTCGCGCTCACCCTGCTCATCCCGCTGCAGTTCGCGGTGCTCGTCGGGGTGGGTCTCGCCGTCATCCTGTTCGTCGCGCAGCAGTCGAACCGCATCCGCGTCCGCCGGCTCGAGTTCCACGGCGCGAGCCGACTGCGCGAGGTCGAGCCGATGGCCGTGGTGCCGCCGCACGACGTCGTCGTGCTGCAGCCGTACGGCAACCTCTCGTACGCGACGGCACCGGTCTTCGAAGCGCTGCTGCCGAAGGTCGACGACGACTCGCGCGGGTCGGTCGTCATCGTGCGCCTGCGCGGCATCGACGACCTCGGCCTCTCCGCGGTCGCGGTGCTGGAGCGCTACCTCGACGACCTCGAACGCCACGACTCGGCGCTCTGGCTCGCGGTCGCCGGCCGGCGGCTCGCCGACCAGTTGGCCGCCGGCGGCCTGCTCGACCGCCTCGGTCCCGCCCGCGTGTACGAGAGCTCGGAGTGGATCGGCGAGGCGGTGCACCGTGCGCACGACGACGCATGGGAGTGGGTGCGTGCGAGGCAGTGACGTCGGGCGGGGCGGCCCTCAGCGGGCGAGGAACGCCAGCAGCTCGCGATTGAACCGCGCGGGCTGCTCGATGTTCGCGGCGTGCCCGTCGTGCTCGATGACGACGGACGTCGCAGAGGTGTTCAGCGCAGCGGATGCCGCGGCGTGCGCCGCGGGCCAGAACTCGCTCTCTGCGCCTGCGACGAAGAGCGTGGGCACGGTCGCCGCCGCGATCGTCGGGCGCCAGTCGGCGACGGCGTGGTCGTGCAGCAGCGCGAGCTCGGCGCCGGTGAAGGTCGGCTTGCCGCCCTTCGGCAGCTCCATGGCCCGGAGGATGCGGGCGATGCGCACGAGGCCCTTCGCCTTCGCCGGGAAGCGGCCCGGGTCTGGGATGCCGGTGGCGAAGAACGTGTCGCGGTTCGAGGCGTCGTAGTCGTAGAACCCGAACGCCCAGCCGTCGTCGTTCAGCATCTTGGGCGTCTGGTCCACGATCACGATGTCGCGGACGCGGGCTGCGGCATCCGGGGCCTCCTGCAGCATGGCCCAGACGGCGTTGCCGCCCATCGACTGACCGACGAGGCTCGCGTCGTGCAGGTCGAGCGCTTCGAGCAGGTCGCGGATGTCGGCGCCGTGCCGGCGCATGGTGTGCCCGTCGGCAGGGCCGACCTCCGACCCGCCGTGCCCGCGCCGGTCGAACGCGATGACCCGCAGGCCAGCCCGCTCGAGCGCCCTGACCTGGTAGCGCCAGCTCGTCGCGGCCGCCTTGAACCCCGCGACGAGCACGACCGGCCTGCCGGCCGGGTCGCCCCACTCGAGGTAGTGCAGGTCGACGCCGTCGGAACTCGTGATGCTGGGCATGGTCGATCTTCTCCCGATGGTGGTCGCGGTGCCAGGGTGGGTGCGGCCGGATCAGCCGAGCGGGTCGGCCGCCAGGTCGCGCGTGCGGTAGAACTCGTGGTCCCAGAGCGCGTAGATGGCCCAGGTGGGCAGGATGTACGACTCGGGCATGAAGTCGCGCTGCGACGCGTGGATCTGCCAGCCCTCGAACTTCGTGCCGACCTCGGCGGGCATCGCGTAGTCGGGCTCGGGCTGGTTCGCGACGACGAACGCGCCGACCTTGCCGCCGAACGCGACGAGGGCCTTGGTCGGGCTGATCGTGTAGACGATGTGGTCGGGGCCCGTGTACGACCCTCCGGCCTCCTCGAGCTGGGCGATCGCGAGCTCGGTGACGTGCCCCATCTGCATGTGGTCCTTGTGGCCGGTCGCGCCGCTCGCGGGCCAGAACGTCACGACGACGTCGGGCTTCACGCGTCGCATGGTCGCGGCGACCCGGTCGACGAGTTCCTGCTCGTCGACCTCGGGCACGCCGCCGTCGGGGTAGTCCCAGACCTCGTGCTCGTCGACGCCGAGGTTGAAGCTGTTCTTCAGGGCCTCGGCCTTGCGGATGTCGCCAAGGTCCTCCTGGCGGCCCACGACCGGCCCCTGCTCGCCGGCCTCGCCTCGGGTGGCCGTGATCATGGCCGTGTACGCGCCGTCGCGGTGCTTCGCGCGGTAGAACAGGCCGTTCACGGTCTGCTCGTCGTCGGGGTGGGCGAACACGCCGAGCACGCGGGTGCCGCCGAGCTCGCCGACGACGGATTCGACGCCCTTCGCGGAGGGCTCGTGGAAGAGGTCGCGTCCGGCCCAGTACACCCCGCCGACGAGGGCGAGGACGACGGCCGAGACGATGATGAGCGCGACGGTGCGCTTGCGCATGGGGGTGCTTTCGGGTCGGGCGGATGCCGCGCGGCGGCGTGGGTGCGCCTGGTGCCACGGGCGTGGGGGTTGCAGCATGCTACTCCGCGACATCCGCCCGATCGAATCGCGTTCGGTATCGGCCTGCCGAGCGGGCGGGTGGCGGTGCGGGCGCCGGAGGCGGAGGATGGGCGGGTGAGCGTGATGACGCCATGAGCTCGCCGACGGCTCCGCCGTCGACCCCGACCTCCACGCCCGGGCGCGTGCAGGCCGTGTACTTCACGCTGCTCGTCGGCAACACCCTCGCCGCGTCGTTCATCTGGGGCATCAACACGCTGTTCCTGCTCGATGCGGGCCTGTCGAACCTCGAGGCGTTCGCGGCGAACTCGTTCTTCTCGATCGGCATGGTGATCTTCGAGGTGCCGACGGGCGTGGTGGCCGACACGCTCGGCAGGCGCGTGTCGTACCTGCTCGGAACGGTGACGCTCGCGGTCACGACGGCGCTGTACTACCTGCTGTGGGTGTGGCACTCGCCCTTCTGGGCGTGGGCGCTCGTGTCGGTGCTGCTCGGCCTCGGCTTCACGTTCTTCTCCGGCGCGGTCGAGGCCTGGCTCGTCGACGCCCTGACGGCGACCGGGTACACGGGCAGCCTCGAGAAGGTCTTCGGCCGCGGGGTGTCGGTCGCCGGCATCGCCATGCTGGGCGGGTCGACGCTCGGCGGTGTGGTCGCGCAGGCGACCGATCTCGGGGTGCCCTTCCTCATGCGCGCCGGGGTGCTCGTGCTCATGTTCGTGGTCGCCGCGCTGCTCATGCGGGATCTCGGATTCACGCCGGCCGGTCGCGGGCATCCGATCGCGGCCACGAAGCAGGTGCTCGTCGGGTCGCTGAAGTACGGGCTCGGCAGGCCGGGGGTCCGCTACATGATGCTCGCCTCGATGTTCACGACGGGCGTCGGCTTCTACGTGTTCTACGCGCTGCAGCCGTACCTGCTCGAACTCTGGGGCGACGAGGAGGCCTACTCGATCGCGGGCCTCGCGGCGGGCATCGTCGCCGGGTCGCAGATCATCGGCGGGCTCGTCGCGCCGTGGCTGCGGCGGCGGTTCCGCAAGCGCACGACGTCGATCATGCTCGCGGTGGGCGTGAGCGCGGCGATCCTCGTGGTGCTCGGCGTGAACCGCAGCTTCTGGGCGGCACTCGTGCTGCTCGTGCTCTGGGCGCTCATCGATGCGGCGGCCGGGCCCGTGCGCCAGGCGTACCTGAACGACATGATCCCGTCGAGCCAGCGTGCGACGGTGCTCTCGTTCGACTCGCTCATCGGCAGCACGGGCGCGGCGGTGGTGCAGCCGGTGCTCGGACGATCGGCGGATGTCTGGGGCTACCCCGTCTCGCTCGCGCTCAGCGGCATCGTGCAGGCGTTCGCAGTGCCCTTCGTCTGGCTCAGCCGCCGCAGCGGCGAGGCGGCCGACACGGCGACGACGGTCGCCGCGGCCGAGGATCCGGAGGCGTCGTCAGGGTCGTGAGCCGCGGCATCCGTTCGGCCTCGCTCACCGCGCTGCCCGCGAGCGTGCTCGCGTCGGGACGATGCCGCGATGCCGCGATGCCGCGCTGCCCGCGGCTGTCGCGCGTGCCGGGGGTCAGCCCCTGGCGGGCTGACCCTTGTCGAATCGGGGGGTGATGAACTTTGCGGCGACCCACCCGAGGATCGCGGTGATGAGCCAGACGACGACGGTGGCGAGGATCCATCCGCCGATGCCGTCGAAGCTCACGCCGCTGAACAGCGAGGCGACCCAGAGTGCGAGGAAGGTGGAGATCAGGCCCGCGATGCCGGCCACGGTGGGCGCTGAGCGATGGAAGATGCTGCGCACGAGCCACTCGACGAGGGCCTGCACGATGGCGAAGATCAGGATCGCGACGATGAACCCGCCGGGGTGTACGTGGAAGCCGGGCACGAGTAGCGAGGCGAGCAGCAGCGCGATCGCCGCCGTTGCGAGGAAGACCGCGAGGTTGAGGAGGGTGCGCACCATGCGGTGAGCGTATCGCTCGCCGGGCCCTCCCGGGCCGATGACATGCCCTGAGCATGTCCTGAGAGGGTTGTGCCCCGAATGGGGGGTGTTGGTACCGTTGACTGATGTCACTGCGCCGTGGAATCACCCGGCATCGTCGAATGCCTCCCGCCCGCACCCCGAGCGGTGCGGGCGCCAGGAGAGCCTCGAACCCCGCCAGGAGAGCCTCGAACCCCGCCAGGCGAGGCCCGAGCACGAGAACGCTCGTGATCGGCTTGGCCGGCGTCATCGCGATGTGCGGCCTCGGCGCGACCGCCGGAGTGCACGCGGCCGGCGGCGACGACGCCTCGCCCGCGGTGCTGCTCGCGAAGGTGCTCGGATCCGATCAGGAGCCCGAGGGGCTCGGCACCGACGCGTCGGGTGTGCGGCCGATCGACGAGGGACCCGAAGGGCAGGGTGCAGACGGAGCGCCGCCCGAAGTCGCGCCGACCGACGCCCCGGCGCCCACGGCCACGCCCGCGCCGCCGGCCGACACGGCTCCACCCGTAGACCCCGCGCCCGCACCCGACGGCGACGCTCCCGACCAGGCCCTCGACCCGAGCGACCCGCTGTCGCCCGAGTACAACCCCTACACGACCGTCGGCGATCCCGCCTACGTCACCGACGACCAGAAGGCGACCTGGCTCGGGCGCGAGGCCGTCGTGCGCACGTGCATGGCCGACGCCGGGTTCGAGTACCTCGACTGGCAGTGGTGGCTGGGCGGCAGCCCGCAACCCGCGGACCTCTCGACCGATGCGGCCGCGGCATGGACGGCCGCGTTGCGGGGCACGCCCGAGACCGACGACGGCTGCCAGGCGCAGGCGCTGCGCGCGGCGGAGGAGGCCGAGGCCGCGGGCACGCCGCTCAGGGCCGACCTTCCGGCGCCGCCCGGACCCGAGGTGCCGACCGAGCGCGAGAACTGGCTCGCGTTCCAGGCCGCGGTGCGCTCGTGCATGGCCGATCAGGGCCTCGAGTACCGGTACTGGGAGTACTGGAACCCCGCCTACGACGCATCGGGCGGCTCGCCCGCGATGCCTCCCGGGCTCACGGGCGACGCCCTCACCGCGTGGAACCTGGCGGCGTTCGGCGACACGAGCAACACGAACGCCGGCGGCGGGTGCTGGGCGAGCGGGCTCCAGACCAGCGGGTACCGCACGTTCGACTGAACGCGCGGCGCCGATCCGGGGTGCGCGCTCAGGCGCGGTGTCCGCGCGCCGACCGGGAGCGAGCCCCAGCACGGGTGCGGCGCGCCGGTCGGGAGCGGTCTGCGACCCGACTACGCCGTGAGCTCGACCACGGAGCCGTTCAGCTCGCGGCCGTCCGCGGCATCCGTGCTCCAGAGGTCGACGACGGATGTCGCGAGCAGGTCTTCGAGGCCCGCGAGCGACTGCACGCGGAACGTGACCGCGGCCGCGGGCGCGTCGGCCTTCGCGAACCCCTGCGCGAGCGAGCGCATCCAGGACTCGCTCGCCGCCTTCACCGCCGTGTAGTTGGCGCCGCCGGCCGTGGGCGAGGCGACCGTCGTCGACGAGACCATCGCGATGCGGCCCGCGGGCGAGTCGACGAGATCGTCGTAGAACGCGCGGCTCACGTAGCGGAGCGCGGTGAACGAGCGCGCGAGGAACTCGTAGTCCTCGTTCGTCTGCCCGGCGATGCCGCCGCCGCCGCGCCATCCGCCGACCAGGTGGATCACGCCGTCGACGTCGCCGATGCCCGCGTGCACGCGCATCGCGAGCTCGAGCACGTCGTCGCCGTCGGTGAGGTCGGCGACCTCGCCCACGACGCCCGGGATCTCGGCCTCGAGCGCGTCGACGCGGCCCTGGTCGCTGCCGACCGCGATCACCCGGGCACCCGCCGCGACGAGGGCGCGCGCGACGGTTCGGCCCGAGTCGCCGGTCGCCCCGGCGATCAGGATGGTGCGGCCGGCGACGCCGGTGGGCTGTTCGGTCATGTCGGCTCCCCTTCGAGCGTCTGGAGTCCAGGTGAACGTGCGCTGCTCAGGCCGGAACCTCTCGATCGGTCCTGAGCAGCGTACGTCGTCCTGATGCGGCGGTCGAGCAGCCGCTCGAGCGTCAGCGGTCGAGCGTCAGGCGCTGGCGGCCGTGATGCCGACCGTCGACTCGATGACGGGCTTCATCTTCTTGTCGAGCGCCTCGAAGAACATCGACAGCGGGAACTCGTCGTCCATCACGAGGTCGGTGTAGCCCTTCGGCGGGCCGGCGAGCACCTCGCGCGGCAGCCCCTCGGCCCAGACAGACGCGGGGTTCGGCGTCACGACGCTCGTGACGAGGTCGTAGGCGGCGAGCCAGTGCACGGTCTTCGGCCGGTCGATCGACTTCCAGTACAGCTCGTCGATCGCGTCGCCCAGCTCGACGACCGCGTCGGGCACGGCGTCCCAGTCGAAGGTCAGCTTCACGTCGGTCCAGTCGAGCACGTGCTTGCGGTGCAGCCACGCGAACAGCAGCTGGCCGCCGAGTCCGTCGTAGTTGCGCACGCGCGAGCCGGTGATCGCGAAGCGGAAGATGCGGTCGAAGATCACCGCGTACTGCACGAGCTTGCCGGTCGTGCGCATCTGCTCCTCGACGTCGGTGAGCTCCTCGCCCGCAGCGACGCGGGCGTCGAGGCCGCGCTGGATCTTGACCGACTCGCGGAAGGCGGTGAGGTCGCAGCGCAGCTCCTCGAGCGAGTACAGGAAGAACGGCATGCGCTGCTTGATCATGAACGGGTCGAACGGCAGGTCGCCGCGCATGTGCGTGCGGTCGTGGATGATGTCCCACATCACGAACGTGCGCTCGGCGAGCTCCTGGTCGTCGAGCAGCGCGGCCGCGTCGTCGGGCAGGTCGAGCTTCGTGATCTCGGATGCCGCGCGCACGACCCTGCGGTAGCGGGCCGCCTCGCGGTCCTGGAAGATCGCGCCCCACGTGAACGGCGGGATCTCGCGCATCGCGACGGTCTCGGGGAAGAGCACGGCCGAGTTCGTGTCGTACCCGGGCGTGAAGTCGACGAGGCGCAGGCTCACGAACAGCTTGTTGCCGTAGTCGCCGGCTTCGAGCGCCGCGATGAACTCGGGCCAGATCGTCTCGACCACGAGCGCCTCGACATGGCGGTCGGGCGAGCCGTTCTGCGTGACCATGGGAAAGACGACGAGGTGACGGATGCCGTCGACCCGCTGCTGCTGGGGCTGGAACGCCACGAGCGAGTCGAGGAAGTCGGGCACGCCGAAGCCCTCGGCCTGCCAGCGGCGGAAGTCGACGACGGATGCCGCGAGGTACGCCCGCTCGTGCGGGAACCGCGGCGCGAGGGCCTCGATCGACGCGACGACCGTGTCGACGAGTTCGCCGGCGCGGGCGTGGTCGGAGGCGTCGGCGACCGAGCCGTCCTTGATCTGGAGGCCCTGCAGTTCGGTGGCCGCGGCCTTGAGCGCGAGCCAGGCCGGGTCGGTCTCGACGCCGGCGGCGAGGGCGATCTCGGCCGCGGTGGCGGGCGTGGCCAGCTCGTCTTCGAGGACCTCGGGTTCGCCGATGATGGCGTCGGCAGCAGTGGTCGACATGTGAACCTCCGTTCCTCGGGATGCGTGCCGATCGGCACTCGTGGCGCGCGGGGAATCAGCGCGCACATCAAGGCTACGAGTCATCCGTGTGCGATTGATTGAGAACCGGCGCACGATTGCTGCGTTTCGAGGCCGGATCGCAGAACGGATCGCGGGTCGGTGGAACATGCGTGCGCGGGCCCCGCCCGGCGGCGCGCGGGGCGGCGGCGGTAGCATCCGCAGCATGGCGGACACGGGTGCGGCAGGGGACGGATCGGGCGGCGGCATGACCGCGGAGGCGCTCGCCGCGGCGATCGACGCCGCCGGTGATCCGGTCGACGCCGAGTTCCTCCAGCGCTTCTTCAAGACCGGGCCGGGCGAGTACGGCGAGGGCGACGTCTTCGTCGGCGTGCGCGTGCCCGTCACGCGCCGCATCGTGAAGGGCTTCGAACGGATGCCGGTGGCCGAGGCATCCGCTCTGCTCGAGAGCCCCGTGCACGAGCACCGCCTGGCGGCGCTCATCGTCATGGTGCGGCAGTTCGAGATCGCGGGCCGGGCGCGCTCGCGCGACGATGACGCCCGGGCCGCGCTGCACGCGGCCTACCTCGATGCCGTGCGGGCGGGGCACGTGAACAACTGGGACCTCGTCGACTCGTCGGCCGAGTATCTGGTCGGCGAGCACCTGCGCGCCGAGATCCTGCGCGCCGAGGTCCTGCGCGGCGGGGGCGGTTCGGGCAGGGTCGGACCGGGCGGCGACCTGACGCTGCTCGACGAGCTCGCGGCATCCGCCTCGCTGTGGGAGCGTCGCGTGGCGGTGCTCTCGACCTTCGCGTTCATCAAGGCCGGTGACGCCGGGCCGATCCTGCACCTGGCCCCGAGGCTGCTCGACGACCGCGAGGACCTCATGCACAAGGCCGTCGGGTGGATGCTGCGCGAGGCCGGCAAGCGAGTGGACCGCGCGGTGCTCACGGGGTTCCTCGACGAGTACGCGCCGCGGATGCCGCGCACGATGCTGTCGTACGCGACCGAGCACCTCTCGCCCGAGGAGCGCGCCTTCTACCGCCAGCGGCGCTGACCGCAGCGCGCGCCACGACGTTTCGTCGGTTCACGCCGCTTCGGATGCGTCGTGGAACGCGCGTGGGCCGGCGAAAGGTCGTCGCGGCGGCTCACCAGGGCTCGTCGACCGTCGGGAGCAGGCCTCGGAACTTCTCGACGGCATCGGGGAAGCACTCGTCGAGCACCTCGGTGGCGTTGACCTCGGAACCGTAGTCGCCCGTGAGTCGGAGCCCGACGACGGCGTTGATGAGCATGCCGATGGCGAAGAAGGTGCGGGTCTCTTCGGCCGAGAAGCCGGCCTCGGTTCGGATGCACTGCCACAGGGCGCTGAAGCCGGCCCGCGCGACCCGGCCGATCTCGGCCTCGCCGCCCATCGCGGTCGACCCTGCGATCACGGGGAGCATGCCGCGCTCGGCGAGCAGCCCGGTGTACGCGGCCCCCAGGCGCTTCTCGCGACCTTCGGCCGGCCCGGGGATCGATGCCCGGAAGGCGTCGAGCAGGCGGTCGTAGGCGCGCTGGACGACCTCGATGTAGAGCTTCTCCTTGGTGCCGAACAGGCGCACGACGTACGGCTGGCTCACGCCGGCCGCGCGGGCAACCTCGTCGGTCGTCGTGCCGACGTAGGTCTTGGCTCCGAAGACCGCCGTCGCCGCGATCAGGATCTGCTCGCGCCGATCCGCAGCGCTCATACGACCGCCGGCCGGTGCGGCGGACTCGAGGATCTCGGCGGCTTCGGGACTCATGCTTGACATGTTATCAGTCGATTACTACAGTGCAAGAAATCGTAAGTAATCATCCGATAACAACAATCTCGAATCCAAGGAGTCGTGCCATGTCCACCACGGCCGAATCGACCTCGATCACCGCCGAAGGCCGGGCGACGGATGCCGCGGGCGGCCCGCTCGGTGCCGCCGGCGCCACCGGCAACGCCCCGGGCGGCACGCCCGCGGCATCCGCCCGCCGCCTCCGCCCGTTCTGGCTCGTGCTGCTCGCCGCGGCGCTGCCCATGTTCATGGCCACGCTCGACAACCTCGTCATGACGAACGCGCTGCCCGTGCTGCACGCCGACCTCGGGGCATCCGTCGAGGAACTGCAGTGGTTCATGAACGCCTACACGCTCGCCTTCGCGAGCACGATCCTCATGGCCGTCGCGATCGGCGATCGCTTCGGCCGTCGAACCGTGTTCGTCATCGGCATCGCCGTCTTCACGCTGAGCTCGGCGCTCGCCGCACTCGCCGCGGACCCCGGCCAGTTGATCGCGGCGCGCGCCGCCCAGGGATTCGGCGCCGCCGCGATCATGCCGCTCTCGCTCACCCTGCTCGCGGGTTCCGTGCCGCTGGCGCGACGGGCGCTCGCGATCGGCATCTGGGGCGGCGTCTCGGGCCTCGGAGTCGCAGTCGGGCCGCTCGTCGGCGGCGCCGTGATCGAGGGCTGGTCGTGGCAGGCCATCTTCTGGATCAACGTGCCCATCGGCGTGATCGCCGTCGTGCTCGCACTCGTGGCCCTCCCGAACAGCTTCGGCGCCAAGCTCCGCGCCGACCTCGTCGGTCTGGCGCTCTCGGGCCTCGGCCTGCTCGCCCTCGTGTACGGCATCGTGCGCGGCAACGACGCGGGCTGGGACAGCACCGAGGTGCTGGCCGGACTCATCGGCGGCGGCATCCTGCTGCTCGCATTCGTGTTCTGGGAGACGCGGGCCAAGGCGCCGCTGCTGCCGCTCCGGCTGTTCCGCGACCGCAGCTTCAGCGTCGCGAACCTCGTCGGGTTCGGCTTCAGCTTCGGGGCGTTCGGATCGGTGTTCATCCTGATCCAGTTCCTCCAGGTCGTGCAGGGCGCGAGCCCGCTCGAAGCCGCCGTGCAGACGACCCCGTGGACGCTCGCGCCGATGATCGTCGCCCCGATCGCCGGCATCATCGCACCGCGCGTCGGCACGCGCACGCTCATCGTGATCGGCAACCTGCTGCTCGGCGGAGCGCTGCTCTGGCTCGCCGGACTCCTCGACGCGAGTGTCGAGTATCCCGCGTACGTCGCGCCGTTCGTGCTCGCCGGTGTCGGCATGGGGCTCGTGTTCGCGCCGTCGGCGACGGCGGTGCTCGCCACCATGGCGCCGGTCGACCACGCCAAGGCCAGCGGCACCAACTCGATGGTGCGCGAGGTGGGCATCGCGCTCGGCATCGCGGTGTCGACGGCCGTGTTCACCGGGGCCGGTGGCGCGCTGACGCCCGACCTCTACCAGGTCGGCGCCCAGCCGGCCGTCATCGTGGCGGGCGTCGTGCTGCTCGCGACCGCGATCGTGGCGTTCGCGCTTCCGTCGGGTCGACAGCTCGCAGGCGCGTCGGTCGGCGCGCAGCCGGGTGCGGCCGCCTGACGACGAGGCCCCGACGCACGACGAAGCCCCCGCCCGGAGCATCCGGAGCGGGGGCTTCTGCGAGCGTGCGGCTCAGTAGGTCGAGGTGACGGCGCCCGTCGTGGCGAGCACCGAGATGAAGACGATCGTGAGGATGACGCCGATCACGATCGACGCGAAGCCGATGATCACTGCGGCGAGGGCGAGGCCGCGGCCGCGCTCGCCCGTCTTCTTGACCTGGCTGAGGCCGATGAAGCCGAGCACGATGGCGACCACGTTGAAGCCGATGAGCGACAGCACGAAGCCGACGATCGACAGCACGTTCCACTTCTCGGACGGCGCGACGGGTGCGGCGGGCTGGGCGGGGGGAACGGGTGCGGCGGGCAGGTCAGACATGCGAGCTTCCTTCACGGGTTCGGGGCGGATATCGCCGGATGCAGCGTGGCAGGTCGGTCGCCGGCCGTCAATGGGCAACGCCGTGCTCGCGCCATGCGGCGTCGCAAGCCGTCATGCTCGAGGTCGGGTGCCCTGGCCGACGCCCCTGGCCGACGGCCCTGGCCGGCGCGTCTCAGCCGGCGAGCACCGCGGCGATCGACTCGGGCACGCGGTCGTCCTGCAGCGAGATCACGTCGCCGAGCGGGCGGCGCTCGGCGAGGTCCACGAGCAGTCGCCGCATGATCTTGCCCGAGCGGGTCTTCGGCAGGTCGGCGACGAACACGACCTCGCGGGGCTTCGCGACCGGTCCGATCGCGGTGGCCACGTGCGCGCGCAGTTCCGCGGCGCGTTCGGCCGCGGCATCCGACCGCGTGGCGATGCCGGTGAGGGCGTCGGATGCCACGACGAACGCCACGATGGCCTCGCCGGTGGTGGCGTCGCTGACGCCGACGACCCCGGCCTCGCCGACCGAGGAGTGCGCGACGAGCGCCGACTCGATCTCGATGGTCGACAGCCGGTGGCCCGACACGTTGATGACGTCGTCGACGCGCCCGAGCAGCCAGATGTCGCCGTCGGCGTCGACCTTCGCGCCGTCGCCCGAGAAGAAGTATCCGCGGTCGGCGAAGCGGGCCCAGTAGGCGTCGCGGTACCGCTCGGGGTTGCCCCACACCGTGCGCGCCATGCCGGGCCAGGTGCCGTCGACGACGAGGTAACCTCCATGGCCGGGTGCGACATCCGCCCCCTGTTCGTCGACGACGCGCGTCGTGAAGCCCGGCAGTGCGCGCAGCGACGAGCCCGGCTTCAGCGTCGAGACGCCGGGCAGCGGCGCCATGACCGCCGCCCCCGTCTCGGACTGCCACCACGTGTCGACGATGGGCGCCGAGCCCGCGCCGATCTGCTCGCGGAACCACACCCACGCCTCGGGGTTGATCGCCTCGCCGACCGAGCCGAGCAGCCGGATCGACGACAGGTCGTGGCCGCCGGTATCCGGACCCGGAACGCCCTCGGGGAACCAGGTCATGAACGACCGGATGAGCGTGGGAGCCGTGTAGTAGGTCGTGACGCCGTAGCGCTCGATGATCTCGAAGTGGCGGCCCGGATGCGGGGTGTTCGGCGTGCCCTCGTAGATGACGCTCGTGGTGCCCGTGAGCAGCGGCCCGTAGTGCACGTAGCTGTGCGCCGTGACCCACGCGAGGTCGGCCGTGCACCAGTAGACGTCGTCGGGCTTCGCGTCGAAGACCGCCCAGTAGCTGTAGGCGACGTGCGTGAGGTAGCCGCCGGTCGTGTGCACGAGGCCCTTCGGCCTTCCGGTCGTGCCGCTCGTGTAGATGATGAAGAGCGGATGCTCCGCGTCGAAGCTCTCGGCCTCGTGCACGTCGGGCTGGCGGTCGACGACCTCGTGCCACCAGACGTCGCGGCCGGGCGTCCACGGCAGGTCGGGCGTCTCGTCGCCCGTGCGCCGGATCACGAGCACGTGCTCGACGGATGCCACGCCCTCGACGGCCGCGTCGACGGCCGCCTTGACGGGCACCGCCGCGCCCCTGCGGAACTGGCCGTCGGTCGTGATGACGAGCTTCGCCCGCGTGTCCTCGACGCGGAACCGCAGCGCCTCCGACGAGAAGCCGCCGAACACGAGCGAGTGCACGGCGCCGATGCGCGTGATCGCGAGCGTCGCGATGACCGTCTCGAGCAGCACCGGCAGGTAGACGACCACCCGGTCGCCCGCGACGACGCCGAGCTCGGTGAGCGCGTGCGCGGCCTTCGCGACCTCGCGCTGGAGCTCGGCGTAGGTGAGGCTGCGGCGGTCGCCGCGCTCGCCCTCGAAGTGGAACGCGACCTTGTCACCGCGCCCAGCGGCCACGTGCCGGTCGACCGCGTTGACGCTCGCGTTGAGTCGGCCGCCCGCGAACCACTCGGCCCGCGGCACGCTGAGCTCGCCGGTCTCGCCGTCCGTGCCGGTGGGCGCGGTGGGACGCGCCGGATGCCACGTGTGGGCGGTGTGCCACGGCTCGGCCCAGTCGAGGCGTGCCGCCTGCGCCTCCCAGAAGGCGATCGGGTCCGCGTCGGCCGCGGCGCGAAGAGCATCGGCGTCGGCCGCCGTCACGTTGGCGTCGGCGGCGAAGGCGGCCGGCGCGGGGAAGCGGCGGTGCTCGTGAAGGAGGGGGTCGATGCTCATGCTGGGTCCGTTCGTCGTCGCAGGTCTCCGGCATCGACGTTCCGGCCGTCGTTCACGGAGTGGGTGGGCGTCGCAGCGACGGCGGTGCGGGCATCCGTTCATCCGACGCTACGTGAGCGCCACCGGCGGCGCCTGCTTCGACGTCATGCTCCGTCACGCCGGGGCAGGTCGTGTCGACCTGCGCGACAAGATGCCGTCGCGCTCGGCCCGACGGCCGCGCTTCGTGCCTACCGTAGAGAGACACGCATCGAAAGGACCGCCCATGACCTCGATCACCCTGCTCGGCCACTCCGCGATCGGTCTCGACAACGGCGGCGGCCGGCTCGTCGTCGATCCCGGTGCCTTCAGCGACCTCACCGGGCTCGCGGATGCCGCTGCGGTGCTCGTGACCCATGGGCACCCCGATCACGTGGCGGTCGCCGCGGTCGCAGGTGCAGGCGTCGAGGTCTGGGCGCCCGCCGGGGTGGTCGCCCAGCTCGCGGAGGCCGGTGCGCCGGCAGACCGGCTGCACGCCGTTGGGCCGGGAGATGCGTTCGAGGTCTCCGGGTTCGCCGTCTCCGTCGTCGGAACCGGCGTGCACGCCGAGATCTACCCCGGCCTGCCCCCGGTGGCGAACAACGCCTACCTGATCGACGGACGGCTGCTCGCGCCCGGCGACTCGTTCACCGCCGCCCCCGACGTGGAGGCCGTGGAGGTGCTCTTCGCTCCCATCGCGGCCCCGTGGCTGAAGTTCGCCGAGACGATCGACTACGCGAAGCGGCACCCGAACGCGACGATCGTGCCGATCCACGACGGCATCCTCGCCGACCCGGGTCGCATGCTCTGCGACAACCTCGGCGGCGCGCTGATCGGGAGTGCCTACCGGCGGATCGCTGCAGGCGAGGCGACCGAGTTCTGAGCGAGCGGGCGACTCACGCCCATTTGCGCACCGCCCACTTCTCGAAGAGCCCGACGAGCGCGTCGGTGAGCTTGCCGAGCACGGCGAGCAGGATGATCGCGAGGAAGATGCGGTCGATGCGGCCGTTCTGACCGGAGTCGAGCAGCAGGAATCCGAGGCCCATCGAGCTCGCGATGAGCTCGGCGGCGACGAGGAACAGCCAGGCCTGCGCGAGCGCGAGGCGCAGGGCGGAGACGACCGAGGGTACGACGGCCGGCAGCTGCACGGTCGTGAACAGCCGCAGCCCGCTCAGGCCGAAGGCCCGGCCGGCCTCGAGCAGCTGGCGGTCGACGTGGCGGAGGGCCGCGGCGACGATCGTGTACACGGGGAAGAACGCGCCGATCGCGATGAGCGTGATCTTCGACTCCTCGCCGATCTTCAGCCAGAGGATCAGCAGCGGCACCCACGCGAGCGACGGCACGGCGCGGATCGCGCCGAGCGTCGGCGAGAGCAGGATGTCGCCGAGCCTCGAGAGGCCCACGACGGCGCCGATCGCCAGGCCGAAGAGCGCGCCGATCGCGAACCCGACGAGCACGCGCTGCGTGGAGATCGCGATGTACAGGCCGAGCACGCCGCGTTGGGCGAGGTCGACAGCCGCCAGCCAGACCATCTCGGGGCTCGGCAGCATCGACACCGGCACGAGGCCGTTGGTCGATACGAACTGCCAGGTGAGCAGCAGCACGACCGGGATGATCGCGCCGCCGACGATGACGAACCAGCGGCGGTCGACGAGCCGGCGACGCGCGCCAGTTGCCCGGGGTGATGCAGAGGTGACGGATGCCTCGCCGGCCGGCCGATCGATGCCGGAGGGGCCGAGCGGTCCGGCTGTCGCGACGGCGAGCCCGTGGTCCACCACGGGCGCGGCGAACTGCCCGTCGACCGAGGTCGCCGCGTTCACCGCGGCATCCGCTCGTTCGTCGGCACGGGTCGTGCGCGAGGCATCCGTCATCTCAGATGGTCCTTATTCGAAGCGCGACGGGTCTGCGGCGGTCGCGAACTCGTCGTTGATGAGGGTGTCGAGCGCCTCGTCGACCAGCTCCTGCGAGGAGACGTCGCCGAGCTCGACGAAGATCGGGCCGATCTTCTCGAGCACCGCGACCTGCGCGTCGCCGGGCACGTTGTCGACGTCGAGGTTGGTGCGCTCGTCGATGACCTTCGTGGCCACGGCCTCGTCGAGGCCGGCGACCTCGGCGAGGATCGCGGCGGTCTCCTCGGGGTTCTCCTCAGCCCAGGCGCGAGCGTGCTCGTAGGCGTCGACGACGGCCTGCGCGACCTCGGGCTTGTTCTCGATGAAGTCCTCGGTCGCGTTCAGGAACCCGTAGGAGTTGAAGTCCACGTTGCGGTAGAAGAGCGACGCGCCCGCCTCTTCGGCACCGGCCATGATCGGGTCGAGGCCGGCCCAGGCGTCGACGGAGCCGTTCTGCAGTGCGGCCCAGCCGTCGGCGTGCTGCAGGTTCTGCACGGTGATGTCGGAGGCCTCGAGGCCCTCGGCCTCGAGCGACTGCAGCAGGAAGAAGTAGGGGTCGGTGCCCTTGGTCGCGGCGACCTGCTTGCCCTTCAGGTCGTCGACCGACTCGACGCCGGTGCCGTCGACGGTCACGAGCGCCGACCACTCGGGCTGCGAGTAGATGTCGATGACCTGGATCGGCGAGCCGTTCGAGCGGGCGAGCAGCGCGGCCGAGCCGGCGGTCGAGCCGACGTCGATCGCACCGGCGCGCAGGGCCTCGTTGGCCTTGTTCGAGCCGGCCGACTGCACCCAGTTCACGGTGAGGCCGGCGTCTTCGAGCCAGCCCTGGTCCTTGATGACGAGGCTCAGCGGGTTGTACGTCGCGAAGTCGATGTTGAGCGTCTGGCCCTCGAGCGAGGCCGCCTCGCCGGATGCCGCGGGCTCTGGCTCTGCGGCCTGGCCCTCGCCCGCGACGCAGCCCGAGAGCAGCAGGGCGGAGGCTGCGGCGCCCGCGACGAGCGCGGATCGCAGGAACGGTGCGGTGCGGGACATGGGTTCTCCTCTGGGTGGATGCGACGCCGGTGCTGTGGCGCGTCAGTACGGGTAGTGCGGGATGGTGGTGCCGGTCTCGATGCCGCGAGCGACGCCGTGCCGGTCGATGCCGAGCCCGTCGAGCAGGCGCCCGCGGAGCTCGGCCAGTTCTGCGGATCCGCGGTCGCGGGGTCGGTGCCCCGGCACGACGACGGTCTGGGTGATGACGGCGCCCGGCGCCGCATCCGGCCCGTCCTCGTGACCGAGCAAGATCACCCGGTCGGCGAGCTGCAGCGCCTCGTCGACGTCGTGCGTGACGAGCAGCACGGTCGCGGGCTCCGCTGCGTGCACGTCGAGCAGGAGGTCCTGCATCTTGAGGCGCGTCAGGGCGTCGAGAGCGCCGAACGGCTCGTCGAGCAGCAGCACGGCGGGGTTGCGAGCGAGCGCGCGGGCGAGCGAGGTGCGCTGGGCCATACCGCCAGAGACCTCGCGCGGCCGGTGCTCGGCGAAGTCGGCGAGCCCGACGAGGTCGAGCAGGCGCGCGACCTGCTCACGCCCGGCCGCTCGCGGTGTCGACTTCGGGAGCCCGAGCGCCACGTTGTTCGCGATGGTGCGCCAGGGCAGCAGGCGCGGCTCCTGGAATCCGACGGCAGATCGCGGGTCGAACGGCTTCACGGCCTCGCCGTCGATGAGCGCCTCGCCCTGGGTGGGCCGGTCGAGGCCGCCCGCGATGCGCAGCAGCGTCGACTTGCCGCATCCGCTCGGCCCGAGGATCGCGACGATCTCGCCCGCGGCGATCTCGAGGTCGATGTCGCGCAGCACCTGGCGTTCGCCGCCCTGCGTCGCGAACGCCCGCCCCAGCCCTCGGAACGAGACGGGCGCTGCGGCTGCCGACTGCGCGTTCGTTCGCGCGTTCGATGCAGACGATGCGCGAGCGGTGGCGGATGCCGCGGCCATGGCGTCTCCTCGACGTGCGGGCTGGTGGGGGTCGAACCGACGCTACCCATCGAAGAGAGCGCTGTCAGGCGCGACCGTCGTGCGGCGTAACACGGGCTTTCCGCGGCAGACCCGGGATCGGTCGAAGAATCTTCGGCTGTCCCCAGTCGTGTCGGCTCAGGCGTCCCATCCGAGATCGCGCAGCCCCGCCGCAAGCACGTCGGCGAGCAACCTGGCATGCCGGCCGTCGGGATCGAGATCTGGGTCGAAGACGGTCACCTGGGCACCGGCGGCGCGCGGTGCGAGGGCGGTCAACAGGGCCACGAGTGCGTCGGGAGCGAGGCCGCCGGGGTCGGGGCTGTCGACCGCGGGCATGAAGGCCGGGTCGAGCACGTCGACGTCGAGATGGAGCCAGTAGCCGTCGAGAGCATGGTCGTGCACGACTCGCGTCGTCCGTTCGATCGCAGCCGCCGCGTCTCGCCGCACGTCGCCGGCCGGTACGAGGTCGGCGAGCAGCCCGCGGGCCTCATCGGTGTGCTCGTCGTCGTCGCGGCATCCGATGTGCACGGTGTCGCGCGCCGCGAAGTACGGCGCACGGCCCTCGAGGTCTGAGATCGCGGGCCAGTGCAGGCCGATCGCCGCCGCCAGGTCCTCGCCGGCGACGCTGGCGCACGCGTCGCTGTTGCCCGGGTGGCGGAAGTCGGTGTGGCCGTCGAGGTGCACCAGTCCGAACCGCCCGCGGCGACGCAGGGCGAGCCCGGTGCCGACGAGGATGCTGCAGTCGCCGCCGAGCACGAGCGGCGCCGCTCCCGCGTCGAGCAGCGCGCCCACCCGGTCGGCGAGGCGGAGCGAGTGATCGATCAGGGCGTCGTGGTTGCGCACCCTGCGCGCTGCGGCATCCGCGTCGTCTCGATACCGCCCCGGCAGCACGACGCCCGCGTCGGTGGCCCCGGATCGCAGGAACCGGGCATGCAGGCCCGCCTCGCGGAGCGCTTCGGGGGCCTTCGCGGTGCCGGGAACCGACCCCGGCGACGGCGGCCGGAGGCCGAGGTTCGAGGGCGCCGCGAGGAGCGCGATGGCGGGGCTCTCGCGTGCGACGACGGGGTGCGTCTTCAGCACGTTCAGCTCTCCTCAGGTCTCGCGGCGGGTCCCCGGGCGCCGGAACGCCCGCGCGCCGCATCCGCCCGTCTGCGCAGCAGTGCCTGCTCGCGCTCGTTCGCGGTCATCGCGGCCGCCCGATCGAACTCGGCGGCCGCCTCGGTGCCGCGGCCGAGGCGCTCGAGCAGGTCGCCGCGCACGCTCGGCACGAGGTGGTAGCCGCGCAACGCCGGCAGGTCGGCGAGCTGGTCGAGCAGCGCGAGGCCCGCGTCGGGTCCGGACGCCCGGCCGAGGGCCACGGCGCGGTTGAGTTCGGCGACGGGCGAGCCGGTGCGCTGCCCGAGCCGTTCGTAGAGCTCGGCGATCGCCGCCCAGTCCGTCGCGTCGACGGATGCCGCGCGTGCGTGCTCGTCGGCGATGGCCGCCTGCAGCACGTAGGGGCCGGGCTCGGCGTCCGGGCTCAGGCGCGGCGCGGCCACGAGGATGGCGTCGGCACGCGCGAGGGCCTCCTGCCCTCGGCGGATGCGCGCGGCATCCCACGCCCTGCGGTCCTGGTGTTCGAGCAGCACGGGTTCGCCGTCGGGGCCGACGCGTGCGGCGAGCCTCGAGGACTGCAGCTCCATGAGCGCCGACAACCCGTGCACCTCGGCGTCGTCGGGCACGATCGCGGTGAGGATGCGGCCGAGTCGCACGGCCTCGTCGCAGAGCGCCGGCCGCACCCAGTCCTCGCCCTCGGTGGCCGAGTAGCCCTCGTTGAAGAGCAGGTAGACCACGCCCAGCACGGTCGCGAGTCGTTCAGCGCGTTCGTCGCCGCTCGGCTCCTCGACGGCGGCGCCGGCCTCGGCGAGGGTGCGCTTCGCCCGCGACACGCGCTGCGCGATCGTCGCCTCGGGCACGAGGAACGCCCGGGCGATCTCACGCGTCGAGAGCCCGGCGACGAGCTTCAGGGTGAGCGTCGTCTGCGCTTCGCCCGTGAGCGCGGGGTGGCAGCAGATGAACATGAGGCGCAGCACGTCGTCCTCCACGTGGTCGATGCCGGCGCTCGGGTCGGCGTCGATGGACTCGTCGAGCTCACGCGCGAGCACCGCGAACGCGCCGTCCGCCTTCGCGCGGCGGCGGAACTCGTCGACGGCGCGACGCTTCGCGGTCGTCATGAGCCAGGCTCCGGGATTGCTCGGGATGCCGCTGGCGGGCCATTGCGCGAGTGCGGCGACGATCGCGTCCTGCGCGACGTCCTCGGCGAGGCCGACGTCGCGCACGACGCGCACGAGCGCGGCGATCAGCCGCGTCGACTCCAGGCGCCAGACGGCGTCGATCGCGGCGCGCGTCGCCTGCTCGCCCGCTGCATCGCCCAATGCGTCACCGACGGCGTCGCCCGCTGCGTCGCCCGACTCGTCGCTCACGTCGGCATGAGACCATGCGCCCCGCACGGATGCAAGGCCCTCGTCGGCGTGCCCGCCGACGAGGGCGGCCCGCACGGATTCGCTCAGAACTCCGCGATCTGCCGGATCTCGACGCTGCCGACGAACCCGGGCCAGTGATCGACGTGGATCTGCATGAGCCGCCGCCCGAGCTCGACCGCTTCCTCGTACGACCGCACCTCGATCACGGCATACCCGCCGACGAGTTCCTTCGCCTCGGTGAACGGGCCGTCGACGGCCTTGATCGCACCGTCGGCGAGCGACACGATCGCGCCCGCCGAGCTCGGCAGCAGCCCCTGGCTGTCGATGAGCACGCCCGTCTCGCGGCCCCAGCGGTCGTACTCGGCCATGGCCTCGTAGATCGCGGGCGGGGTCTCGCCCTGGTGCTCGTCGGACTTCATCAGGCACATGTACCGCATGGGATTCCTCCTCGGTGAGGCCCGCCCCGGTGGCGTGCCCTCACCATAGCGTCGGCAGTTCGAGGCCGTTCTCGACACGGCACCCGGAATTCCTCCGAACTTCTTCGACCGGCGATGTCGAGAACGGATGCCGCGCCGCGACGCCTTGGTGAACGACCCGTTCCATCGGGCCGCCGACCGAAGGGAATCACCATGCACACGTCACTCGACACCGCGACCGGGGCGGGATCCGAACCCGCTGCACTCGCGACCGCCGATGCGGCCCGCCCCGCGCACGCCGCCGACCCCGCCACGAGGGGGCTCGTGCTCGCGGGCGTCGTCGCCGGCCCGCTCTTCGTCACCACCGGTCTCGTGCAGGTGCTCACGCGCGAGGGATTCGACCTGACGCGGCATCCGCTCAGCCTGCTCTCGCTCGGCGACCGCGGGTACGTGCAGATCGCGAACTTCGTCGTGGCCGCCATCCTGATGCTCGCCTTCGCGGTCGGCGCTCGCCGCAGCCTCGGCGACGGGCCCGGCCGTGCCTGGGCGCCCGCACTGTTCGCCGTCTACGGCGTGGGGCTCGTGCTCGGCGGCGCGTTCACCGCCGACCCGGCCCTCGGGTTCCCGCTCGGCACGCCCGACGGGTACCCGACCGAGTGGACGTGCCACGGCGGCGTGCACGCCTTCGCCGCCCCGCTCGCGTTCCTCGCGCTCGTCGGCGTGACGTTCGTCGTGGCGAAGCGCCTGCGCTGGGAGGGACATCGCGCCGCAGCCGCCTGGTCGATCGCGATCGGCCTGCTGTGCCTGCTGCTCTGCATCCCGTTCGGCCCGGCAGCGAGCGTCCGGCTGTTCGTGGGCGTCGCGCTCGGCTTCGCGTGGATCACCGTGTACGCAGCGCACCTGCTGCGCGGGCGAGCGGAGTGAGGGCACGCACGGGGCGGTCAGGCCTCGACCGGCCGCCACATGGTCGTGATGGGCGACGCCTCGTCGAGCGGCGAGGCGAACCCGCCCACGACGCGGAACCCCGCTCGCTCGTAGCGGCGGTCGTTGGCCGGGTTCGTCGACTCGAGGTACGCCGCGAGGCCGAGCGAGGCGAACTCGCCCAGGTTGCGGGCGAGCAGCTGCTGGGCGAGGCCCTCGCCGCGTCGCGACGGGTGCGTCGCCAGGAGGCTCAGGTACACGTGCGGCGGCGCATCGTGCGGGTGGTTCGCGTCGAACCGCAGCATGATCTCGTCGAACGCGGCGACCTGTCGCGCATCGAGGGTCTCCTCGACGATCGCGCGCACGCGTGCGGACTGCGCCTCGCTCATCTCGTCGACTCCGGCGGGGAGCCACACGGCGACCGAGGCGCCGTCGTCGACGACCCAGACACGGTCGTGGGGCAGCGCGCCCTCGACGAACGGGGTCCAGAACGGCACCAGGTGGTCGCGCGTTCCGTCGGGGCCGCGCAGGATCGGACCCCAGACGGGGTCGTCGGCGAACGCGAGGGCCAGCGTCTCGGCGATGGCCGGGACGTCGGCCTCGGTCGCGCGTCTCTGCTGCATGCGGTCATGCTCTCACGTCGACGGCGGGAGGACAGCTGCCGCAGGGGAGGACGATTCGAATCGTCCTCCCCTGGCCCCGAAGTCCTCCGTTGAAGCGAGGCTGGTCGCGGCGGGCCCGGCCTACCCGGTCGCGCCCGCCGCCACGGGCGCGGGCTGGCGACGGCGGAGGGCCCGCGCGGCATCCGCGACGCCGAGTCTGCGCACCGTCTCGAGCCAGGCGCCGCGCTTCTCGGGGGTCGAGAACCGCACGGGGGTGAACCGGGTGATGCCGACGGTCTTCACGCCGCAGTACGCGAGCGTCGCGCGCTTCAACGAGGTCTCGGCTGCACTGCGGTAGACGATCCGGTTCCACGCGACGGGTGCGTCCATGGTCATCACGATGCGAGCCGTCTTGCCCGTGAGCAACCGCGTCGAGATCTGGCCGCGGCCGTACTTGAAGGCCGTGCCCGAGAGCACCGCGCGGTCGAGGAACGCCTTCAGCACCGCGGGGTAGGTGCCCCACCACTGCGGGAAGAGGAAGACGAGGTGGTCGGCCCAGGCGACGTCGTCGATGAACTCGCGGATGCGCGGTTCGAGGTGCGAGGTGTCGCCGTCCGGGGCGCGCAGGTCGCGGCGGTCGGCGGGCAGCAGGTCGAACTCGCGCTCGGCGAGGTCGATGACCCGCACCTGCGAGCCGTCGGCCGGGCCGCCCGTCGAGGGGTCGACGTATGCCGCGCGCAGGCCTGCGACGTACTGGTCGGCGAGCGCGTGGTTGAAGCTGCCGGCGTTGGGGTGGCCGATGATCACGAGCGTGTTCGTCATGGTGCGGTTCGTCGCGGTGCGGTGCGTCATGTTCAGTGCTCCTTGGAATCGAGGTGGCGGATGACGGCCTTGAGGTCTTCGTGCAGCGCGTCGAGGTCGGGCGACTCGAGGTCGTCGAACTCGTCGGAGAACGACGCGCCGAGCACCGGCAGCGCCTCGGCGAGGAGCTGCCCGGCCTTCGGGGTGATCGACAGCAGCACGCGCCTGGCGTTCGCCGGGTCGGCCTCGGTCTGCACGAGCCCGGCCTCGACGAACGCGGGCACGCGCTTGCTCACGGCGGCCTTGCTGACGCCGAGGCAGTCGGCGAGGAACGTGATGTCGGGCGGCGACGGCAGGTTCGCGATCACCGCGATGAACTGGAACTGGCTGAAGCTGATGCCGTAGCGCGCCTGCAGCAGGGCGTCGGCGAAGCGATCCATGCGGTCGACGAGCAGGTGCAGGGTGACCGTGAGGTGGTCGCCGAGCGGGCCGCCGGGCTGCGGGAGGGACTTCGGTTCGGGGCTCATGCCATGAGTCAACCTGTTGACACGTTGGATGTCAACAGGTTGACGAAAAAAGGTCAACGCGTTGACGAAGCTCGCGGTGTCGCGCGAACGGTCTGCATCGCGGCGGGATCGCGGCCGTTCGCGCGACATCGCGGCTGCGGTGCTGCGATGCTGCGGTGCTGCGGGGCGGGCGGCGGGCGGCGGGCGGGCGGTGGGCGGGCGGCGCTCGGGCGTGCTGCCGGGGCGAGCCTCGTGCGGGAGAATGTACGGATGACCAGAACGGTGCGCGGAGCGAGGCTCCTCATCACGGGTGCCGCGGGCGGCATGGGCCGCATGTACGCGCAACGCGCGGTCGCCGAGAGCGCGGCATCCGTCACCCTGTGGGATCGCGACGCCTCGGCGCTCGCGCGCACGGTCGACGAGCTCGGGTCGGTCTCGCAGGGGCGCACGCGCATCCACTCCTACGTCGTCGACCTCGCCGACCTCGGCTCCATCGCCAAGCACGCGCAGCAGGTGCGCAAGGAGGTCGGCAACCCCGACGTGCTCATCAACAACGCGGGCATCGTGCGCGGCAACGCCTACTTCTGGCAGACCGACAACGGCGACGACACCCGGCCGACCATGCAGGTCAACGCCCTGGCTCCCATGTACGTGACCCGTGAGTTCCTGCCCGGCATGATCGCCGACGCCTATCGGGCGGCCCGCATCGTGAACATCGCCTCCGCGGCCGGCACGCTCGCGAACCCGCGCATGGCGACCTACGCCGCGTCGAAGGCCGCCCTCATCGGCTGGAGCGACTCGCTGCGCCTCGAGCTCGAGCAGGCCGACCACACCAACGTCAAGGTCACGACCGTCACCCCGAGCTACATCTCGACCGGCATGTTCGCGGGTGCCCGCGGGCCGGTGCTCGCGCCGATCCTCGAGCCCGACTTCGTCGTCGACCGCGTGTGGCGCGCCATGCTGGCCGGCAGGCCGCTGCTCGAGCTGCCCTGGAGCGTCGGCCTCTCTCGGGCGCTGCGCGGGCTGCTGCCCACCCGCCTCTTCGACCGGCTCGTCGGCGACGGGTTCGGGGTCTACCGCTCGATGGAGCGGTTCACCGGACGGCGCTGATCGTCGTCGGCACGCGCGCGGACCGGCGCGGGCCGGCGACGCAGGGCGACGAGGAGCATCGGGCCGACGACACCGGCGAGGCAGATGGCCGCGATCCAGGATTCCGGGTTCACGCGGGCGAAGCTACGCCCCGAGCCTGAACGCCGGCCGCGAGTCGCAGAGCCGCGAGCTTCAGAGCACCTTGCGCATGTGCAGCGAGGCCGTCAGGTAGCCGAGGCTCTCGTAGAGGGTGATCGCCGGGATGTTGTAGGCGAACGCGTTCAGCCCGAGGTTCTTCGCGCCGCCCTCGCGCGCGATCGCATCGGCGCGCTGCATCACGATGCGCGCGATGCCGCGCCGCTGGAACTCGTCGTACACGCGGATGTCGTAGATCCACCAGTCCTCGACCCCGACGGCGCCCCACGGCCCGAGCCAGAACCAGCCGGCGTCCTCGCCGGCGAGGCGGATCGTGAAGAGCAGGTGGCCGTCGACGAGCCGTCCGTCGGGGAAGAAACGCTGCTCGGACTCGGCTCGGGCGGCATCCGCGCCCTCGGCGCTGTCGCCGGCCTCGAGCCGGGACTCCTCGTACTCGCGCATCGCCACGGGCAGCCAGGCCGTGACCTCGTCGGGCGTCTTCAGATCGAGCGTGATCTCGTCGGGGTTCGCCTGCGTCATGGCTCCATGGTGGCGGATGTCGCGCCGGATGTCTCGGGCCGCCGCACGGCTCGGTCAGTCATCCTCGTTCTTGTCTTTGTCCTTGTCCTTGTCCTTGCCTTTTCCCTTGCCCTTGTTGCCGCCGTTGCCCGGCGAGTCATCGGAGTCGCCGGAGTTCCCGGACTCGTCCGAGTCGTCGGTGGTGGGCGTCGGGGTGGGGGTCGTGGCTGCCTCGGCGGTCTCGAGATCGGTTCGGACCAGGGCGATCGCGTCGCGGATCTGCTGCTCCTGCGCGGCATCGAGTTCGCCGGAGGTCGCGGCCTCGTCGACGTCGGCCTCGAGGAGCTCGAGCTCGGCGAGAGCACCGGCGTAATCGGTCGAAGCCGCGCGTTCCGACACCCGCACGACCGACGCATGCATCTCGGCGGCCGTGTCGTCGTGCGACGGAGCGCACGACGTGAGGCCGACGCCGAGCAGCAGTGCGAGGCCGGCGGCGACCGCCGCCCCACGCGGGCGAGCACTCGAGCGCATCACGGGTTCACCGCCTCGTCGAGCTGCTCGAGGTGCACGCCGAGTTCGCCGGGAACGCTCGGCAGCGGTTCAGGGGCGGGCTCGCGCGGGGCGGCGAGGGGAGCAACGACGATCCAGACCAGCGTCGCGGCCACGGCGGCCAGCAGCACGAGCATTGCGACGCGCGCGGGCCGTCTCGCCGGACGCCCCTCACGGCGGCGGTCGCGCGCGGGCCCGTCTGCTGGCGTCGCCCGGGTCACTGGCGTCGGCTCGGGCTGCGCCGCCTGCGCCGCGGTGAGCACGCGCGTCGGTTCCTCGCCGGTCGCGTCGTAGCGCGGTTCGGCGGGCATCCGCTCGGTCGTGACCTCGTCGGCGACGGATGCCGCGGCCCCCGTCATGGCGACGGTCGCCGTGCCGGCTGCGTCGGCCGCGTCGGCTCCGACGGTGCCGGCTCCGACCGCGTCGGGTCCGGCCGTGTCGCCGAACGCGATCGTGGTCGCCGTGGTGGCGGGATCCGTTCGGTCCGACACGTCGAGCGCGGACGCCCCGACTACGACCTCGAGCGCGGTCGGGCGTTCGCCGGGATCGCGAGCGGTCATGGCGCGGAGCAGCGCGACCCAGTCGTCGCCGAGCTCGGGCGGCACGCTGGGGTCGCGCACGAGTCGGGCGCTCGCCGATTCGGCGGCCGGGCCGGGGAACGCCGCTCGCCGGGTGCGTGCCTCGAGCGCCAGCAGGCCGAGCGCGTAGACGTCGGCGGGCGGTGCGGGCACTGCGCCGGTGACCTGCTCCGGGCTCACGTAGCCGGGCGTGCCGACGAGCAGACCGGTGCTCGTGAGCCGCGCGTCGTCGATGAGCCTCGCGATGCCGAAGTCCGCGAGCTTCGCGTTCCAGGTGCGGCTCGGCAGGTGCGCGGGCTCGAGCAGGACGTTCGCGGGCTTGATGTCGCGGTGCACGATGCCGCGATCGTGGATGGTGTGCAGCGCCTCGGCGAGGTCGGCGAGCATCGACGCGGCATCGGAGGGGCCGAGGGGCCCGAGCCGCAGGGTCTCGCGCAGGTCGCGACCGTCGACGAACTCCATGACGAGGAACTCCCGCCCGGTCGCAGGGTCGTGGCCGGCGTCGTAGAGCCGCACGAGCGCGCGGTGCGAGAGGCTCGCGAGCAGCGCGATCTCGGAGGCACGGCGGTCACGGTCGTCGAAGCCCTCCGCCGCCGCGCCGAAGACCTTCACCGCGACCGGACGGTGCAGCACCAGGTCTTCGCCGCGGTAGACGACGGCCATGCCACCGCGGCCGACGAGCCCGTCGAGGCGGTATCGTGCGGCCATCGTGATCCCGATGAACGGGTCTCCGACGACGCGTTCGGGAGAGGTCGTCACCACTCGAGCGTAGATCGATCCGCCGGGAACCGCCCATCGGATGAGAGGGCTGGCCCATTGGAGGCCGATGCGGTAGACGGCGACCGGCTCACTGGTACGACACCAGGTCGGGCGCCGGAACCACCTCGGTCATCGTCTGCTCGGGCGTGAGCATCGGGGCATCCTCGTCGATGAAGTTCTTCCACCCCCAGGCCGCGTCGGGTGCGCCCTCGCGGAGCGCGTTCCACGTGGCCTGCTTCGCGGGCTGCGTGCCGTTGCCGTCGACGTGGAAGAGCACGTCGACCTCGGGCCGATCGACGTCGACGCGTTCTCGGTGCAGGATCATGTCGGCGCGGAACTGGTGCAGCACGAGCAGCTTCGGCGGCAGGTCGTGCTCGTCGCAGATCGCCGCGAGCTCGTCGATCACCTGGTTCACCTCGCTCGCATCGACCTGGCCGATGTCGACGAGGTGGCGCTGATTCGCGTCGAGGCGCCACTCGGGGTCGAGCGCGAGCCCCACCCACGGGTACTCGAGCAGGGCGCGGTACTCGTCGAGCTGCGTCGGGAACGAGTCGCGGCCCGGCTGCAGGTCGAGGATCACGTACTGGCCGGCGGCACCGGCCGCCTCGATCCACGGCACGAGGCCGGCCGCGTCGGGTTCGCTCGAGAAGTCGCCGTCGCTCGTCGGATCGCCCGAGGCGACCGTGGTGATGATCTCGAGTGCGGGCACGACCGTGCGATCGGTCAGGTCGTCGTAGTCGGATGCGACCTTCGCGGCTCGCTGCACCGTCGCCTCGAGGGGCTGCTCGCCGAGCACGCCCAGCGTCGGAGCCCCGGGCTTGCCGTAGAGCGCCACGAGCAGGCGATCGGGGAAGAGCACTTGGCCGCCGCCGGGCAGCTGCGCGCCGGTGCGCGCGGTGCGCACCTGCCAGTCGAGGGCATCGGATGCCGCGAACCCGCGCCCGATCGCGACCGCGGGCGCCCCGTCGGCCTCGTGCAGAGCCGTGATGGCGTCGGCCGACCGCTGCGGGTTCGGGTCGTCGGCGGGCAGCATCTGCACGTCGGCGCCGGCGGCCCTGGCCGTGGCGACGGCGGCGCTGTCGTCGGTCGCGAGCACGACCGCCGCCGACGCGTCGTGCTCGAGCGCGATGCCGAGGTCGTCGACGGCCGCTTCGGCGTCGGATGCCGCGTCGTCGCCGCTCACCGTCACGACGCCGCGGTCGACGTACGTCTCGGAGAGGACGGCCGCGTCGTCGTCGGAGCCGATGGCGACGATCTCGGTGGCGTCGAGTCGGTCGAGTTCGGCGAGGATCGCGTCGGCCGTCGCCCGCGGCGTGGGGGAGGCCGTCGTGGTCGGCGGGGCGGTCGCGTCGGGCGAGTCCGAATCGGGCTCGAGCAGGAGCGGCACGCCGAGCTCGACGGCGACCCCGGCCGCGACTGCGACGTCGGCTGCATCGGCGGCCACGACCACGACGGGCGAGGTGTCGAAGAAGGCCGAGCTGGCGGCGAGCGCCGCGCCCGCGGCATCCGTCTCGTCGATGACCGTGAGCGGCGCGTCTGGCGCCTGCACGACGACGGCCTGCGGCTCGGGAGGTTCGGGCGTCGGGGTGCACCCGGCGACCGCGATCACGGCGCCGAAAGCGACCATCGCCGCGCCCGACCTGCGGATCGTGCTCATGGCGTCACCTCTACAGGAACATCGGCCGATCGAAGTCGTCGTCGTCGCCGCCGAGGTCGAGGTCGACCAGCACGGGCACGTGGTCGCTCGGGGCGGTGCCCTTGCGCTCGTTGCGGTGGATCGACGCGCCCGTCACGGCGTGCGCGAACGCCTCGGAGCCGAGGATGAAGTCGATGCGCAGGCCCTCGTTGCGCGGGAACCGCAGCTGCTTGTAGTCCCAGTAGGTGAAGCCCTCGGGCACGAGCGGGCGCACGACGTCGGTGACGCCGGCGCCCTCGAGCGCGAAGAACGCCTCGCGCTCGGCCGGCGAGACGTGCGTCGTCACGCCCTCGATGACCGTCGGGTCGCCGTTGTCGTGGTCGAACGGCACGATGTTGAAGTCGCCCATGAGTGCGAAGGGCCGCGTCGGGTGCGCCGCGGTCTCGGTGCGCGTGTACTCGCGCAGCGCCGCGAGCCAGTCGAGCTTGTACGTGTAGTGCGGGTCGTCGAGCGAACGCCCGTTGGGAACGTAGAGGCTCCAGACGCGCACGCCGTCGATGGTCGCGCCGAGCGCCCGCGCCTCTTTCGGCAGGTCGGGGCCCTCGTGGCCCTTGAGGAACCCTGGCATGCCCGGGAACTCGACCTGCACGTCTTCGATGGGTGCGCGACTGGCGACGGCCACGCCGTTCCACTGGTTCAGGCCGTGGATCGCGAGCTCGTAGCCCGCGGCCTCGAACGCCTCGTGCGGGAACTGCTCGGGCTTGCACTTGATCTCCTGCATCGCCAGCACGTCGACGTCTTCGCGCACCATCCAGTCGACCGTGCGTTCGACGCGGGTGCGGATCGAGTTGACGTTCCAGGTGGCGATGCGCATGGGATCAAGCCTACGGTCGGCCGGCGACACAGACGGACGGCTCCGGATGCCGCGGCGGCCGCTCGCGGCATCCGGAACCGACCCCGCGGCCGTCCGGTCCGCCGCCGTCGTGCGACGGGCTCAGGCCGCGAGCCGGTCGTCGTTGTCGGCGGCCTTCCGCGCGAGCGGGAGCACCACCCAGGCGGCGAGCACGATGACTGCCCCGACGCCGAGCGCCCACCAGCCGGCGGGCCGCGAGACGGCGACGTCGAACACGAGCGAGGTGACGCCGACGAGCAGCAGGCCGACGACGACGAGGTGGGCGACGAGCAGACGGTTGCCGGTGAGCACGAGGCGCTCCTTCACCTTGCGCCGGAACAGCGCGCGATGCAGGGTCACGGGGGCCAGGCCGATCACCGTCGCGAGCCCGGCGAGCGCGACGAGCACGAGGTAGAGCCGCAGCTGGTAGTCGTCGAGCTCGTCGAAGCGCGGCTGGAACGCCACCGCGATGAGGAATCCGCCGATGAGCTGGGTGCCGGTCAGCGCGACGCGGAGCTCCTGCAGGATCTCGTTCCAGTTGCGGTCGCTGCGCTGGTTCGCGGTCTCGTCGCGGCCGTCGCCGGGCACGACGTCGAGGTGGTCTTCCATGCTCGATCGTAGGCCGATGGCGGGCGGGCACGGCAACCCCGGGAGGGGCTGCCTGCGGGGGCGGTCGCGGCTCGTCGCCCGGGCGAAGTCACCCCTGTTCCGGGGGGTTCGCCGCGTCGCCGCGCGGAGTAGTCTCGTGCCAACAGGCCGGGGGTGACCCCGACCAGCCCCAACCACCCGCTGCGCCGCAGCAGGGACCCGCCCGACCTGACCCGTTGGAACACCCGCAGCGACGCCTTACCCGACTGGTGTCATCATGCGTGCAACGATTGCAGGCACCCTGCTCGCGGCTGCCCTGGTCCTCGTCGGAGGACAGGCTGCGGTCGCCGAGGAGGTCGTGCCGAGTCCCGGCCCCGGATACGTTCCCGAGGTCCCCGTCGAGCCGAGCCTCGGCGGATCCACCGCGGTCGGCGTCTGCGACAACGACGCCCCGTACATCTTCTTCTCCGTGGAGTTGACCGACCCCGACGGCATCGCCACCTCGAACTCCGCGCGGCTCATCCTCAACGGAGCCGGAGGGCAGACGATGGAGATCCCGCTCGGCGAACTGCAGGGGGGTTCGCTCTCGGGGAGCGTGCTCTGGCCGGGTGCCTCCGTCGATGAGAACGGCAACGCCGACGGTTGGCCAGGCTGGGAGTTCGTGAACGGCGCCTGGTCCGAGACGACCGGCAACTTCGCGTGGACCAGGAGCGTGACGTCGGCGACGATCGCCGTCAACCCCGAGGTCGACGTGGCGCTGAGCTACCCGCCGGCGACGCCCGCATGCACCGATCCCGCGGGTTCGACGCCGGCCGGCACCATGGCCGAGAGCGTGAACGGCGAGTCGCTGCCGCACACCGGCGTGGCGGCGTGGACCCTGCCGCTCGGCCTGGCGGCCGTCGGCGCGGCGGTCGTCGGGCTGGTGCTCGTGCTCCTGCGGCGGCGTCGCACCGGAATCGAATGACCGGACCGCACACCGATGACGCCGCGCCGACGACCCGTACGCCGGGCCGTCGGGCACGCGCGGTGCTCATCGGGTGCGGAGTGCTCGTGGTGGCCGTGCTCGCGGCGGCCGCGTGGATCGGGGTGCGAGGGTGGCTCGCGAAGTCCGAACTGGAGGCGGCGGCCGAGGCTGGCGAGGAGGCCGCCTCGGCCATGCTCGCCCACGACGCCGATGCGGCAGAGGCCGCCGCTGACGGCTTCGGGGCCCACGCCGCTGAGGCCGCACGGCTGACCGGCGACCCGATCTGGGCCGTGGCCGAGGCGATCCCGTGGGTCGGCGACGACCTGGCGGCGGCGAGCACGATGGCCCGCGAGCTCGACCGCGTCGCCTCCGATGCGGTGCTCCCGCTCGTCGCGATCCTGGGCGACCTCGATCCGAACGCCCTCCGCGACTCGGAGGGCCGCATCGACGTCGCACGGATCGCCTCGGTGGCCCCGGTGATCCATGGCGCGTCGACGTCGATCGGGACCGCGCTCGACCGCGTCTCCGGTATCCCGTCCGAGGGCCTGTTCGCGCCGGTCGCGTCGGCCCGCGAGCAGTTCGTCGGCGCGCTCGACCGTGCGTCGGGCGTCGCGGGCGCCGTCGACGACGCGGTCTCGTTCGTGCCGGCGGCCCTGGGTTCCGAGGGTGCGCGGCAGTACCTGATCCTCTCGCTCAACAACGCCGAGCTCCGCACCGCGGGCGGCATCCCCGGGGCGATCGCGCTCGTCAGCGTCGAAGACGGCGTGCTCACGCTCGTGCGGCAGGCGGGCGCATACGACTTCTCGGAGTTCGCCAGCCCGCTCGCGCTCGACGACGGCACCCGGGCTGTGTTCGGCGACGAGGTCGGCCGGTACATCCAGAACATCACGATGACGCCCGACTTCGCCGAGACCGGCGAGCTCGCCGCCGGCATGTGGCAGCAGACCTTCGGCGATCGCATCGACGGGGTCGTCGCGCTCGATCCCATCGCGCTGTCGTACCTGCTCGCGGCGACCGGGCCCGTGACGGTGCCCGGTGCAGCGCCCATCGATGCCGACAACGCCGTCGAGCGCCTGCTCGTCGACCCGTACCGCGTGCCGACGTTCGACCAGTTCGCGAGGGACCGTTACTTCGGGGCCATCGCCGCCGCGACGCTGACCTCGATGCTCTCGCAGCCGGTCGACCTCGGCGCCCTGGTCTCGTCGGTGGGCCGCGCGGGCGACGAGCACCGGCTCTCGATCTGGAGCGCCCACCCCGACGAGCAGGCGGCGCTCGAGCGCTCGACGTTCGCCGGGCTGCTCGCCGCCCAGCAGGAGTCGGGTGACCAGACGTACGGCGTCTACCTCAACGACTCCACGGCGGCCAAGCTCGACCCCTATCTCGGCGTCTCGATCGACGTCGGCGCCGCTCCCGCCGACGACGGGGGCCGGGCCGAGGTCACCGTACGGGTGACCCTCGAGAACACGGTGACGCAGTCCGACCTCGCCCTCATGCCGAGCGACGCGAGCGGCGCGTATCGCGAGGGCTTCGGCCACGGGCGGATCGCGACGATCGTCACGGTCTCTCCGCCGGAGGGCACGTTCGACGGCGGCGTGGTCGTCGACGGCGAACGCGTCGCCTACGCGTCGCGCGACGGGTTCGCGGGGCCGGCGAACTCGCTCCCGGTCGACATCGAACCCGGCGCGACCATCGTGCTCGAGTTCCGGTTCACCAGCGCCGAGCCGGGGCAGGTCGATCCGCAGGTCGTGCACACGCCGCTCATCCGCCAGATCCCGATCGGTCGGCTCTGAGCGGCGCGTTTCCGGTAGGGCTACCTCGCGCGGTGCGATGATGGTGCGAAGTCCGGGCGAGCTGGGGAGAGCCGTGGGGTACAGCATCGAAGGCATCGAGGGGCTTCCCGAGATCGAGCAGGGCGCCGACCTGGCGGCGATCATCGTCGGGGCGGCAAGCCTCGAAGAGGGCGACATCCTGGTGATCACGTCGAAGGTCGTGTCGAAGGCCGAGGGGCGCGTGGTCGCCGCGGCCGATCGCGAGCAGGCCATCACCGACGAGACCGTGCGCGTCGTCGCCACACGCGAGTACGAGGGCGGAATCACGCGCATCGTCGAGAACCGCCAGGGCATCATCGGCGCAGCGGCGGGTGTCGACGCCTCCAACGCGCCCGACGGCACGGTGCTGCTGCTGCCGATCGACCCCGACGCGTCGGCGCGGGCGCTCGCCACCGGCATCCGCTCGCTCACGGCGCTCTCGATCGGCGTGATCCTCTCGGACACGCTCGGCCGCCCCTGGCGCGAGGGCCAGACCGACATCGCGATCGGCGCGGCGGGCGTGCACGTCTTCGACGACCTGCGCGGCGGGACGGATGCCGCGGGCAAGCCCCTCGCGGTGACCATGCCGTGCGTGGCCGACCAGATCGCCGGCGCTGCCGAGCTCGTCAAGGGCAAGTCGGCCGGCGTCCCGGTGGCCGTGGTGCGCGGACTCGGGCGGTACGTCGGCGAGCTCGACCTGCCGGGCGCCCGCAGCATCCAGCGTCCGCCCGACCGCGACCTGTTCCGGGTCGGCGCCGACGAGGCCTACGACAACGGCTACCGCGACGGGTTCGACGAGGCGCAGAACGAGGGCCCGCTGCGGCGCGGCCAGTAGCGGCATCCGGCCAGCGGCGCGCGGAGTCACGACCGAGTTCGTGGTTTTTGGATCCAGAAACGGGTGATCGGGCCGGTTATCCGCTACGTTCAGGATCCATGAGCGCGCAGAACGCAGCCCCCGGGGGCACCACGGCGGCAACGGCACCTCCCGTCGGCGACGGCGGTGCCGCCGCCCTCCAGCAACTGGCCGGGCAGCACGCGACCGGGTACCGCTCGGTGGGCGTGATGGTCTACGACATCCTGAAGGACGCGATCCTGAGCGGCGCGCTGCTGCCCGGCCAGAAGCTCCGCCAGGAGACGCTCGCCGAGCTCATCGGGGTGTCGCGCCTGCCGGTGCGCTCGGCGCTGATCCAGCTCGAGGCCGACGGGCTCGTCGAGTTCCACGACCGCCGTGGCGCCGTGGTGAAGTCGCTCTCGCCCGAGCAGGCGAAGGAGGTCTACGACATCCGCGTGCTGCTCGAGGTCGAGGCGCTGCGGCTCACGATGGCCGAGCTCACCGACGACCGCGTCGCGCGCCTGCGCGCCCTCGGCAAGTCCGCCGACCAGAAGCAGGAGGGCTCGGAGTTCGTCGACGCCCGCACCGAGTTCTACGCCGAGCTCTACGACGCCGCGCGCCGGCCCGTGCTCTGGGAGATGATCGAGCAGCTGCGGCTCAAGGTCGGTCGCTACGTGCTCGGATGGCGCCTCGTCGGCGACGCCGAGCACAGCCACACCCACGAGCAGCTCATCGAGGCCGTCGCGTCGGGCGACGCCGACCGTGCCGCGTCGGTGCTGCGCGATCACCTCGTCGGCGTGCGCGACGCGGTGCTCGACCTGCTCGAGGCGGAGTCGAAGGCGGCGGATCCCTCGGCGCCGGCGTTGCGGGTTCGCCCGACCCGCTGAGCGGCTCGCCGGTCGAGGACCGGAGGCGACTCGCGACCGGGTCGTGGCGCTTCGGGCGCTCGAGACGGAGGCGGCGCGCATCGACGCCGGGCGGAGCGGCCATCGCCCTGCCCACGGCATCCGTGCGACTCTTGCTTTTTGGATCCAGAATCCGAAATACTGATGATGTCGAGAAGTCGACGACCCGAACCGGCCCGCCGAATCTCCGAATGCGTGCCACGGCCCCGCGCGGGAGCGGGAGGATGGAGGGGTGTCAGTGCACATCGGATACGCCGCCATGCTCGAGCAGTTCCCGCCCGCGGAGGCGGTGGCGCTCGCCGCGTTCGCCGAGCAGCAGGGCTTCACGGGCGTCATGGCCTCCGACCACTTCCAGCCGTGGCTGCCGCAGCAGGGCGAGTCGTCGTTCGTCTGGAGCGTGCTCGCCGCGCTCGGCGAACGCACGACCGGCGACCTCGGCCCCGGCGTGACCACCCCGACGTACCGCTGGCACCCGGCCATGGTCGCCCAGGCCAGCGCGACGCTCGCCTCGATGTACCCGGGTCGGCACTGGCTCGGCATCGGCTCCGGCGAGGCGCTCAACGAGCACATCGTCGGCGAGTACTGGCCAGAGGCGCACGAACGCATCAACCGCATGTTCGAGGCGATCGAGGTCATCAAGAAGCTGTTCAGCGCCTCGATCGCCGGGCGCGAGGTGCGCCACTCCGGCCCGCACTTCAAGCTCGAGACCACGCGGCTGTGGACCATGCCGCCCGTGGCTCCCGAGATCTTCGTCGCGACCCAGGGCCCCGTCACCGCGAAGCGGGCCGGACGCCAGGTCGACGGCATCATCACGACGGGCGCAGACGACGAGCGACTGCGCGTGCTGCTCGCGAAGTTCGACGAGGGCGCGCGCGAGGGCGGCCGCGACCGCTCGCGGCTCACGCGCGTGCTCCAGCTGCACCTCTCCTGGGCGCCGACCGACGAAGTGGCGATGGCGAACGCCCTCCGCGAGTGGCCCATCGCGGGCATGCGCTTCGCTCGCGGCGACATCCGCTCGCCCTTCGAGTTCGAGCAGCTGGCCCGCTCGGTGCGACCCGAGGACTTCACCGGCCGCCTCACCGTGTCGAGCGACCCCGACGTGCACCGGGCCCACATCCAGCGATGCATCGACCTCGGGTTCGACCGCATCTACCTGCACAACGTCGGGCGCAACCAGCGCGACTGGCTCGAGGTCTTCGGGCGCGACGTGCTGCCGAGGCTCGTGCGATGAGCACCGCGTTCGCCGCCCCGGTCCGGCCCGACGCTCACCCCGTCTCGTCGGGTGCTCCGGCATCGGATGCCGCGACGATCGTCGTGCGCGCGCTCGCCGGCATCGGCGAGGTCCGCCCCGGCGACGACCTCGTCGACCTCATCGCCGGGGCCGCAGCCGACGCCGGGGGGCTGCACGACGGCGACATCGTCGTGGTCACCTCGAAGATCGTCTCGAAGGCCGAGGGCCGCATCGTGCACGCGGCCGACCGCGAGCAGGCGATCACCGACGAGACCGTGCGCGTCGTCGCCACGAGGGCGCACCCCGGCGGCATCACGCGCATCGTGGAGAACCGCCAGGGCATGGTCGCCGCCGCCGCGGGCGTCGACGCGTCGAACACGCCCGACGGCACCGTGCTGCTGCTGCCCGTCGACCCCGACGCCTCGGCGCGCGCGATCGCGGCCGGTCTTCGGGCCCGCACCGGTGCGCGGGTCGGCGTGCTGCTCTCCGACACGCTCGGCCGCCCGTGGCGCGAGGGGCAGACCGACGTCGCGATCGGCGCCGCGGGCGTGCACGTCGTCGACGACCTGCGCGGCGGCACCGACGCGGCCGGCCGAACCCTCACCGTGACCATGGCCTGCCTCGCCGACGAGCTCGCCGGCGCCGGCGACCTCGTCAAGGGCAAGGCGAGCGGATGCCCCGTGGCCGTCGTCTCCGGACTCGGCCGCGCCGTCGGCGAGCTCGACCTGCCGGGCGCCGCGTCGATCGTGCGGCCGTCGGACCGCGACCTGTTCCGGCTCGGCACCGACGAGGCCGTCGAGCTCGGGCGCCGCGACGGACACGACGCCGGCTTCGCCCGCGGGCGCGCAGTCGGTCACGCCGAGGGGTTCGCCTCGGGCTACGCCGAGGGCGTCGCGGCGGCGCGCGCCGAGGCGCTCGCGGCCAGGGCGCGCCTCGAGGTCGAGGGGGCATCATGCTGACCTACGACCTCGTCGTGCCCGTGAAGCTCCTCGCCGAGGCGAAGACCCGGCTCGCGCCGTCGCTCGACGCCGCCGCGCGCGCCGGCCTGGCCAGGGCGTTCGTGCTCGACACCCTCGACGCCGCCCTCGCCGCGGAACGCGTGGCACGCGTGATCGTCGTCGGCGACCTCAGCGGGCACCTCGACGAGATCCCGACCGAGCTCGTCGTCGTGGCGGAGCCCGAACCCCGGTCGCTCACCGCGGCGATCGGCCACGGCATCGCGGAGGCGCGGCGCCTCGCGGTCGACGAGCGCGACCCCACCGGGGTCGGAGGCCGTGCGGCGCGCAGCCATCGCGGCCTCGGCGTGCTGCTCGGCGACCTGCCCGCGCTCACCCCGCAGACCCTCGACGTCGCGCTCGGCGCCGCGTCGAGACATCCGCTCGCCTTCATGCCCGACGCGGAGGGCACCGGGACGACGCTCGCGACCGCTGCGGCCCACACCAGGTTCGAACCCGCCTTCGGCCCAGACTCGGCCGTGCTGCACCGCACCCTCGGGTTCCACGACCTCTCGCACGACCTGCCGGCCGGGCTCGTCGAACGCGTGCGCCGCGACGTCGACACCGTCGAGGCGCTCGACGCCGCAGAGCGGCTCGGACTCGGCCCCCACTCCTCGGCCGCACTCGCGGCGGCACGACGCCGCACCGACTCCACCAGAAAGGGAGCAGCATGACCCTCACCCTCGGATACAAGGCCAGCGCCGAGCAGTTCGACCCGCGCGAACTCGTCGAGATCGCCGTGGCCGCCGAAGCGCACGGCATGGAGTCGGTCTTCACGAGCGACCACTTCCAGCCGTGGCGGCACACGGGCGGCCATGCGCCCTTCTCGCTCGCGTGGATGGCCGCGGTCGGCGAGCGCACGTCGACGGTCAAGATCGGCACGAGCGTCATGACGCCGACGTTCCGCTACAACCCCGCCGTGCTCGCGCAGGCGTTCGCCTCGCTCGGCGTGCTCTACCCCGACCGCATCATCGCGGGCTTCGGCTCCGGCGAGGCGCTCAACGAGATCGCCACCGGCTTCCAGGGCGCGGGCGAGCAGGAGTGGCCCGAGTTCCGCGAGCGCTACGCGCGCCTGCGCGAGTCGGTGCGGCTCATGCGTGCGCTCTGGAGCGACGAAGACCAGGTCAGCTTCGACGGCGAGTACTACTCGACCCACGACGCCTCGATCTACGACCGGCCCGACGGCGGAGTGCCGATCTACATCGCCGCGGGCGGGCCCCAGGTCGCCAAGTACGCCGGGCGCGCGGGCGACGGCTTCATCTGCACGTCGGGCAAGGGCGCCGAGCTGTACGCCGACCAGCTGATGCCGGCCGTGAAGGAAGGGCTCGAGGCCCGCACCGACGGCCGCACGTTCGACGAGTACGACCGCATGATCGAGATCAAGCTGTCGTACGAGGAGGACCTCGACACCGCGCTCGACAACACCCGGTTCTGGTCGCCGCTCTCGCTCTCGAAGGAGCAGAAGCACGACATCACCGACCCCGTCGAGATGGAGCGTGCCGCAGACGCCCTGCCGATCGAGACGATCGCCAAGCGCTGGATCGTCGGCACCGACCCCGACGAGGTCGTCGAGCAGATCGGCCAGTACATGGACTGGGGCTTCAACCACCTCGTGTTCCACGCGCCCGGCCACGACCAGCGCCGGTTCCTCGAGCTGTTCGAGCGCGACCTCGCGCCGCGCCTGCGGGCGCGCGCGGCGTAGCCCCCAGCTCAGACCCAGGGCGCCCCGGTTCGACGACCGGGGCGCCCTGTCGCGCATGCTCGGCCGGCCGCGTGTCCGAAATGTCGGAGATCCGACGCGACTCGCCGTGCCGCGTCCACGAACCTCCGGCGCGTCGCGCGCGACATCCGACGACCGGTCTGCGCGCCGCAGGCGTAGCGTGGCAGGCGCGGGTCCGGACACCGGACAGCCGCAGACATCGACGTCGGAGGAGGGGCAATGGCCGTCATCGGATGGATCGGACTCGGGCACATGGGCGGGCCCATGTCGGCCCACCTGGTCGCAGCGGGAAACGAGGTGCGCGGCTTCGACCTCGACGAGGCGGCCGAACTGGTCGCGGCCGAGCGCGGCGTGCGGGTCTGCGAGAGCATCGCCGACACGGTCGCGGGCGCCGACGCCGTGTTCACGTCGCTGCCCCGCAACGAGCACGTGCGCGAGGTCTACGCGGCGGCGGGCGGCGTGTGGGCCACCGCACCGCAGACCGCACTCCTGCTCGACACCTCGACGGTCGACATCGAGACCTCGCGGTGGTGCCACGCCGAGTCCGAGGCGCACGGGTTCGCGTTCGTCGACGCGCCGATCTCGGGCGGCATCGCGGGCGCGATCCGCGGGTCGCTGACGTTCATGCTCGGCGGGCATCCGGATGCCGTGGCGACTGCCTGGCCGTTCGTCGCCCCGATGGCGGCCCACGTGTTCGATCTCGGCGGCCCGACCCTCGGCATCGCGGCCAAGCTCGCGAACAACCTCATGCTCTTCGTGTCGCTCCTCGGCGTCGCCGAGGGAGCCGCGCTCGCCGCCTCGCTCGGGCTCGACCCCGCGCGCTTCCACGAGGTCGCCTCGGCGTCGTCGGGCGATTCGTGGCCGCTGCGCACCTGGTACCCCGCTCCGGACGTCGTCGACACGAGCCCCGCGAACCGCAACTTCGACGCCACGTTCTCGGCCGCGCTCGCCGAGAAGGACCTCTCGTTCGCGGTGGCGGCTGCCGAGGCATCCGACCTGCACGTGCCGGCGGCCGAGCTCGCGCTCGAGCAGTTCTGCAGGCTCGCGTCGGAAGGGTACGCGGGCAAGGATGCGAGCCTCATCGCCAAGTACCCGTCGGCCGACGGCACGGTGCCCGGGTTCGACCCCGAGGCGTGACCCCGTTGATGGACGGCTCGTGAGCCCGGCCGTCGGCCGCTGCCCATGGGTCGTGGCGGGATCGGTCAGCGCGGCGTGCGCGCGGGCCGGACGACCAGACCGGTGCCACCGCCACGGCGGACCGGCTCGGCCGCGGCGGTCATGAGCCCGCTCGGGTCGACCTCGATCGCCGCGGCCGCGCCGATCTGCGCGGCAGACGTGAACTGGTCGCCCGACGGCACGAGCATCTGCCCGTACGGGGCCAGCGCCGTCTGGTGCGCCGTGATGAACTCGGGTTCGGCGGAGGTGGTCGCGCCGTTCCGCTGCGAAGCGCGCGGCGCCGCCACCGCCTCCGGCAGGGTCATGCCGAGGTCGATGCGGTTGAGGAGGATCTGCAGCACCGTCGTGATGATCGTCGCTCCGCCGGGCGAGCCGACGACGAACCGCACGTCTCCGTCCTCGAGCACGATCGTGGGCGACATCGACGAGCGCGGACGCTTGCCCGGCTCGATGCGATTCGGGTCTGAGGGGTTGTAGACGGTACTGAAGTCCGTCAGTTCGTTGTTCAGCAGGAATCCGCGCCCGGGCACGGTCATCGCCGAGCCTCCGGTCTGCTCGATCGTGAGCGTGTAGGCGACCGCGTCGCCCCACTTGTCGACCACCGAGAGGTGCGTCGTCGAGACGTTCTCCGTATCGGCGGGCTCGTCGATGACGACGGCTTCGCACCCGGCCGCGTCGAGGGCTCCGGCGGGCACCGGACGGACCGAGGCGAAGTCCGGGTCGATCGTGCAGCCGCGGGCGTCGGCGAACTCCTGACTGAGCAGCGTCTCGGTGGGGACGTCGACGAATGCCGGGTCGCCGAGGTACGCACCGCGGTCTGCGAAGGCGCGGGCGGATGCCTCGAGGTACAGGTGCAGGCTCTGCCCGACCTCGGCCGATGCGAGGTCGTGGTTCTCGAGGATGTTGAGGGCCTCGCCGACGGTCGTGCCTCCCGACGAGGAGGGCGCCATGCCGTAGACGTCGAGCCCCCGGTACTCGACGTGGGTCGGCTCCTGTTCCACGACCCTGTAGGCGGCGAGGTCGGCCGCGGTCAGCGTGCCGGCGGGTGCCGGCAACGTCGAGGCAGGGTCCTTGCGCGGATGCCGCACGGTGTCGGCGATCTCGTCGGCGAGCCGACCCGAGTAGAAGGCGTCGGGGCCTCGGAGCGCGATGAGCGCGAGCGTCTTGGCGAGGTCGGGGTTGCGGAACGTCGATCCGACCTTCGGCGCGTCGCCGCCGGGGAGGAAGAGTTTCGCCGTGTCGGGGAAGGCGGCGAACCTCGCCTGGTTGTCGAGCGTCTGGTTGCGGAACGTCTCGTCGACCGTGAATCCCTTCGCCGCGAGCAGGATCGACGGGGTGAGCAGCGTCCCGAGCCGCTTCGTGCCGAATCGGTCGAGTGCGGCATCCCAGGTCGCGAGCGTTCCGGGCACGCCGACCGAGACGCCCGACGACACGAGTTCGGGCGTGAACCGGTACGGCTGGCCGGTCACGGGGTCGATGAAGGCGTCGGTCGGCATACCGGCCGGTGCCGTCTCGCGTCCGTCGATGGTGCTCACCGTGCCGGTCGACGCATCGAAGTGGACGAAGTACCCACCTCCGCCGATGCCCGCGCTGTACGGCTCGGTGACGCCGAGCGCGGCCGCCGTGGCGACGGCGGCGTCGGCGGCGTTGCCGCCGAGTCTGAGGACCTCGATGCCGACGCGGCTCGCCGTTGCGTCGACCGACGAGACGGCTCCGCCGTATCCCGTGGACGTCGCGGTCGGCGTGGGCGACGGGCGCCACGTCGTGGGGAGCGACGCCGAGTGCGACGCGGAGGCCGGCGAGCCGGCCGGTTGCACGACCGCCGAGGCGGGTGCCGACGTGGCGACGAGTGCGGCCGCGAGGCCGGCTGCGGCGGCGACGGCCGCGCCCCGGCGTGCAGCGCGGTGACGAACGACGATGTTGTCCATGAGTCCCCCGAACTGGGTACAACGATGCGATGGGGCTCACGCTAGACCGCGACGACGCGTGCGGCAATGCCGGGCGGCGGGGTCACCGGATCTCGGGATGCTCCTGCAGGTACGTGTCGGGGTCGGGGCACGCCGTGCGGATGGCTGTCTCGAGCTCGAACGTCATGTCGCGGAATCGGGGGTCGTCGAAGTACGACGGGAACCAGACGTAGCCGGGGTACGTCTCGACCCACACGTCGCGGCCAGGCGGCGGCGGCACGTCGATGCCGTTCGCCTCGTAGCACGGCGCGAAGAACTCGACCATGTAGTCGTAGATCCAGCCGAGCTCGGCGTCGTTCGCCGGGCTGTCCGTGATCTTGGTGGGGTGGACCTGACTGCAGGTGAACGCCTCGACCGCTTCGGCCTCGGTGCTGGCCGACCAGCCGATCGACGGCGGCGCATCGGGATCGAGCCCGTGCCCCACGTCGATCGGGACGCCCGCCGCCTCGAGGCAGGCGCGCAACGGCGCCTGTCGCTGCTCCACGGTGAGGTATCCGGCGAACGGGTCGGCCGGGCGCACCGCGTCGGGATACGTCGCGAGCACGGCCTGCCACTGTGCGTCGGCGTACTCGAGGCGTTTCGCCTCGGACTCGGCTTCGGTGAGCGGCGGATCGGGCTCCGGGTACGGGGCGAGATCCGGCATGTCGATCGTGACGATCGAGGCGGCGACCTCCGCCGGGGTCGTCGGCGTCGGCGGAGGTGTCGACGCCGCCGGTTCAGCGGCGGTCGACGACGTCGCACACGAGGTCAGGAGGCTGACGGATGCCGCGGCGAGGGCGAGGCATCCGGTGACGCCCAGTCGGCGTCGAAGGGGTCGGGTCACAGGCCGATCGTGGCAGAGCCCGCGACTGTGGGCAAGGCTCGGCGCCCGGGGTCGAAGGCGTGGTGCCCGGGGTCAGCCGCGGTGCGATCGAGCGTCGGCGACGGCCGGGTCGCCGACGCCCTCGGGCGTGGCGGGCGAGGCGACCGCGATGAGCGGCCTGCCCGTGAGCGGGTGCACGAGCACCTCGGCCCGCACGCCGTAGACGTCGTGCACGAGGTCGGCGGTGAGCACGTCGGCCGGGGCTCCGGCGGCGACGACCCGACCGGCGGCGAGCACGATCACGTGGTCGGCGTAGGCGGCCGCGTGCGACAGGTCGTGCAGCGCGGCGACGATGGTGAGCCCGTCGTGCGCGAGACCGGCGAGCAGGTCGAGCGCGACGAACTGCGATCCGAGGTCGAGGTGGTTCGTGGGCTCGTCGGCGAGCAGCAGGGTCGGCTCCTGCGCGATCGCGCGGGCCAGTGTCACCCGCTGGCGCTCGCCGCCCGAGAGGGAGTCGAGGGTTCGGCGGGCGAACTCCGCGGCGCCGACCGCCGAGAGGGCGCCCTCGACGATCGCGCGGTCGTGCGCGCCGGCCACACCGAACGCGCCGAGGTGCGGGGTGCGCCCGAGGGCGACGGATGCCTCGACGGTCAGCCTGCCCTCGACCTCGGCCTGCTGCTCGGCGAGCGCGACGACGCGCGCCCGCTCGCGCCGCCTCATGCCGTCGAGGGGTCGGCCGTCGAGCCGGAGCTCGCCGGCGTCGGCGCGTTCGACGGCGGCGATGAGGTGCAGCAGCGTCGACTTGCCCGCGCCGTTCGGGCCGACGAGCGCCGTGAACGCACCGCCGGGCAGCGTCGCGTCGACTCCGTCGATGATCGTGCGTCCGGCGCGGTCGAAGCGCACGCGCGACAGGTCGAGGCTCATGTCGTGCTCCTCCGGCGAAGCAGCAGCCAGGCGAACACCGGGCCGCCGACCAGTGCGGTGATGATGCCGACGGGCAGCTCGCGCGGGTCGAACAGGGTGCGGGCCGCGGTGTCGGCCCAGACCAGGAAGATCGCGCCCGCGAGCGCCGAGAGCGGCAGCAGGGCCCGGTGGCCCGGCCCGGTCACGAGGCGCACGGCGTGGGGGAGCACGAGGCCGACGAAGCCGATCGAGCCCGAGACCGCGACGAGTGCGCCGGTGAGGAGCGCCGTTCCGCCGAGCAGCAGCACGCGCGAGCGCGCGACGTGCACGCCGAGCGCCGCGGCCCCCGACTCGCCGAGGGCGAAGGCGTCGAGCGTGCGCGCGCTCGCGATGAGCGGCACGCCGACGACCACGAGCGCGATGCCGCTGATCGCGACCGAGCCCCAGTCGGTGCCGGCGAGCGACCCGAGCAGCCAGTTCAGGATCTCGCGGTAGCTGTCGCCCGTCGCGCTCCAGAAGATGACGAGGCTCGTGATCGCGCCGAACACGCTCGAGACCGCGATGCCCGCGAGCACGGTCGTCGTGGGGTCGAGTCGTGCGCCGCGACCGGATCTCGCACCGGCCGCCATCGCGAGGCTGAGCGTCGCGACCAGCGCCGCGAGCGCGCCCGCGAACGCCGCGAACGGCAGCAGCAGCCCGACGCCGAGCACGATGACGACGACGGCGCCGACCGACGCGCCGGACGAGAGGCCGAGCAGGTACGGGTCGGCGAGGGTGTTGCGCGTGACGGCCTGCATGACCGCGCCGCACAGCGCGAGGCCGGCGCCGACCACCGCGGCGGTGAGCACGCGCGGCATCCGGAGCTCCCAGACGATGCCGTCGCGGATCGTCGACAGCGTCGGCTCGCCGAACCCGAGGTGCGCGGCGATGCTCGCGAACACGTCGGTCGGTGCGATGGGCGCCGGCCCGACGGTGACCGCGACGATGACGGATGCCGCGAGCACCGCCGCGAGCAGCAGGCCCCACACGAGCGCCCGCCCGCCGAGAACAGGAACCCGCACGCCGGAGGTCCCGGTGCCGCCTGCCTCGGGCACGGGTCCGGCGCGTCGTCCTGTTCTCGGCGCGGAGGTCACAGCCCGAGCGCTCCGAGCTGCTCGACCGTCGAGGCGACGGCGCCGACGTTGCGCACGCCGGCCTCGGTCGACGGGAAGTCGAGCACGACGTAGCGCTGCCCCTTCACCGCGGGAAGCTCCGCGGTCGCGGGGTTGGCCTCGAGCTGGGCGATCTTCTGGTCGGCGGTGTTCCACGCGGCGTCGACGAGCACGATGACGTCGGGGTTCGCGTCGACGATGGCCTCCCAGCTCATCGAGGTCCACGTGTCGTGCACGTCCTTCGCGATGTTGTCGAGGCCTGCGGTGCCCATGATCATCTGCGGTGCGCCGATGCCGGCCCCGACGTAGGGCGTCTCATCGCCCGAGCTGTACCAGAGCGCCGTGAGCCCGTCGTCGTTGGGCTCGATCGCGTCGAGCTCGGCCTGCTGCTCCGCCACGAGGTCGGCTGCGGCATCCGGAACCCCGAAGAGGTCCCCGGCCTCGCCGAACTCACGGAACACCTCGTCGAAGGTGAGCGGGTCGGGCATGTAGCCCTCGGCCTTGCACGCGGCGGGGGCGACGTAGGTGGCCACGCCGAGCTTCGCGAGGTCGCTGCGCTCGCCGGCACCCTCGGCCGAGAGGTTCGACTCCCAGCCCGCGAACACGAGGTCGGGCTCGAGCGCGAGCGTCGCCTCCTGCGAGGGCACCTTGTCAGAGACGACCTCGATGCCGGATGCCGCGTCGGCGAGTTCGTCGGGCACGGGGCCGTCGCTGAAGGCCGAGCCGATCACGCGGTCGGCCAGGCCCAGCGCGAGCATGAGCTCGAGCGTCGAGGACTTGATCGTGAGCACGCGCTCGGGGGCGGCGTCGAGCGTGACCTCGGTGCCGCAGTTGTCGATCGTGATCGGGTAGGCGGATGCCGCGGCCTCCGCCGAGGGGTCGGCGCCGCCGGTCGAGGCGGCGGTGGGAGTCGCGCAGCCGGCGAGCAGGAGCACGGCGGCGGGGATCGTGAGGGCCGCTGCGAGGCGCGCAGGGCGCACGGCGCCCGGACGTGCGGCGCCGGAGCGTGCGGCGCCGGAGCGCGCGGCGGTGAAGGGGTGACGGCGCGAAATGGGCATGGTTCCTCCGGGACGGTTCGGTGCGGACTTCGACAGCTGTCGAGGACTCACGGCCCAATCCCGGGCCATCACAACCGATCAAGACGGATCGGCGGTCGTTCTCATCCTAGGGCGACGATCGATTCGGAATCAATACTGGATTCTGGATCCAGAATACGCAAAGATGACTCTGCACCGCTGCTTCGCCGATCCGAGAGGACCCGCACCACATGATCACCACGAACGTCGAGTTCATCAGTGAAGGCGACCGCCTCGCCGCGATCTGGCGAACACCCGAGACCCCCGGCCCCTACCGCGCGATCGTGCAGGGACCCGGCTGGCTCGGCCTCAAGGACGCCAAGCTCTACGTGCGCTACCACGAGGCCCTCGTCGCCGCCGGGTTCGCGGTGCTCATCTTCGACTACCGCGGCTTCGGCGACTCCGAGGGCGATCGCGGCATCCTCTCGCCCGCCCGCCAGCTGCAGGACCTCGTGAACGCGGTCACCTACCTGACCACGCGCGACGACGTCGTCGCCGACGCGATCGGCGTCTTCGGCACCGGCGGCACCGGCGGCGGCAACGCCGTGCTCCTCGCCGACGTCGACCCGCGCGTCAAGGCCGCCGTCAGCCAGGTGCCTGTCGCCGACGGCACCGACTGGCTGCACCGCATGCGCCAGGAGCACGAGTGGCTCGCGTTTCTCGCGAGCCTCGACGAGGACCGCCGCCTGCGCGTCACCACGGGCGCCGGCCGCCTCGTGCACCCGCGCGAGGAGATCATGGTGCCGACGCCCGAGCGCCGCGCCACCACGATCAAGGCCGACGTCGACGACCGCATCCCGAGCGCGATCCCGCTCTCGTGCGCCGAGGAGATCCTCGCGTACAAGCCCATCGCGGCCGCCGAACGGCTGACCACCCCGCTGCTCGTGATCGGCGTCGAGGGCGACGCGACGACGCCGACCGACCACGCCGAGGCGCTCTACGCCGCGGCCAGGGGCCCGAAGCAGCTCATCATGCAGCGGCACACCACCCACTACGCGGCCTACGACCGCTACTGGGAGCAGACCACCCCGCTGATCGTCGACTGGCTCGACCGCTACGTGCGCCCGAGCGACGTCGAGGTCCGCACCACCCGCTCGCCCGGATCGGGCGAGCTCACCGAACGCCAGGAGGCACCCGTGCAGGCAGCACTCGAGGAGGCCGTGCGATGAGCATCGACCTGAGGATCACCGGTGGCACCGTCGTCACCCCGAGCGGCCCGGTCGCGGGCGACCTGCTCGTGCACGCGGGCAAGGTCGCGGGCGTCGTCGCGCGAGACGTCGCGGTCGACGCGGCGCGCACCATCGACGCATCCGGCCGGCTCGTGCTGCCCGGCATGGTCGACGTGCACGTGCACACCCGCGAACCCGGCTACGAGCACAAGGACGACATCCTCACCACGTCGCGACAGGCCGCGGCCGGCGGCGTCACCACCATGTTCGGCATGCCGAACCTCAAGCCGCCGACCGTCGACGTCGAGACCCTCACCGACGTGTTCGAGCGATACACCTCGAGCTCGATCGTCGACTGGAACCACAACCCCGCCCCCACGAAGTTCGACGAGATCGTGCCCATGGCCGACATGGGCGTCAACGCATTCAAGATCTACATGGTCGTCGACACGGGCCGCGACTACCCGCACCCGTCGGGCACCGGAATCCACGACCACGGCCACCTGCTCGAGATCATGGACCGCATCGCACCCACCGGCAAGCGGTTCATCGTGCACCCGCACGACCAGAAGCTCATGGACTACATCGAGGGCGCCGTGCTCGCCAGCGGCGACAACACCCCCGAGGGCTACGCGTCCGCGTACGCGGCCCGCGAGGGCGTCATCTGGGACACGGCGATCGACGTCGTGCTGCGTCTCGCCGAGGCATCCGGATGCCCCGTGCACATCGCGCACATCCAGACGCGTCGCTCGATCGAGGCGGTGCGCCGGGCCAAGGCCAACGGCATCGACGTGACCTGCGAGGTCAACCACTGGGCGCCGTTCCTCTCCACCTGGGAGGACGTGCAGACGCTCGGCCCGTACGCGCTGTCGTACTGGGTGCCCGACGAGAACCGCCTCGCGATCTGGGAGGGCATGCGCGACGGCACCATCGACATCGCGAGCTCCGACCACGCGCCGCACACGCGCGAGGAGAAGGAGATCGGCTGGACGCAGATGTGGAGCGCCCACACGGGCACCCCCGGCATCCAGTACTACTACGAGCTCATGCTCGACGCCGTGAACCAGGGCAGGCTCGAGCTCGATCGCGTGGTCGAGATGGTCGCTGGCGTGCCCGCCGAGAAGTTCGGCCTCGCGGGCGTCAAGGGCTCGCTCGAGGTCGGCGCCGACGCCGACATCGTGATCGCCGACATGGCCCACGAGTGGACCATCACCGACGACGACGTGCTGTCGAAGATCGGGTGGACCCCCTACAACGGCCGCACCATCAGTGCTCGCATCGAGCGCACGCTCGTTCGCGGGCACGACGTCTACGCCGACGGCACCGTCGTCGGCGAGCCCGGTTTCGGGAAGCTCGCGGCCGCTCCGGCCGCACGGACGGCCGAACTGGCCGCATCAGAAGGGAAGTGACCATGAAATTCGGTCTGCTGCTGCCGCACTTCGGCGAAGAGGCGAGCCGCGAGAAGCTCCTCGAGGGCTCTCAGCTCGCCGAGAAGATGGGCTTCGACTCGGTCTGGGTGCGGGATCACCTGGTGTTCGAGCCGCACGGCGAGATGGAGAAGCCCAACCGCACGTTCTATGACGCGCTCACGACGCTCACCGCCATCGGCGCCGTCACCGAGAAGCTCGAGCTCGGCACGGGATCGCTGATCCCGTTCCGCCACCCGCTCGTGACGGCCCTCATGGCCGGAACGATCACGCAGCTCGTCGGTCCCCGCCTCATCCTCGGCTTCGGCGCCGGCACGTTCGACCACGAGTTCGAGGCCGTCGGCTGGGGCGACCTGAACCGCGTCGAGGCCGTGCGCTCGAACGCCGAGATCCTGAAGCGCGTGTTCACCGAGAACGACGTCACCTACGACGACGGCATCTTCTCGTTCGAGAACGTGACGATCGAGCCGAAGCCCGTGGGCGGCCCCGTGCCGTTCTGGTACTGCGGCGCGACGCCGGCCTCGGCGCGCCTCGCGGCCGAGTACGCCGACGGCTGGATGCCCGGTCGCATTTCGTTGAAGACCATGGAGAAGCGCATCGCGACCATGCGCGACATGACGGATGCCTCGGGCCGCCCGATGCCGACCATCGCCGTCATCCCGCCGACCTCCATCGAGGAGACCCGCGAGGAGGCGCTGAAGCACGTGAACATCCCGGGCCTGCTGGCGTGGGCGAACAAGGCGCGCTTCACGGTCAAGCCCGAGTCGGGCAGCTTCCAGACCGTGGAGGACCTCGAGGGTCAGCTCATCGTCGGCAGCCCCGACGAGGCCGTCGAGGAGATCCGCAAGTTCGAGGCCATCGGCACCGAGCACCTCGTGTTCGACTTCCGGTTCAAGTTCGACCGGTTCTTCGAGCAGATCGAGCTGCTCGGCACCGAGGTGCTGCCGAAGCTGCGCGAGCACGCGGCCGTCCCGGTCGGCTGAGCGAACATGGGTCGGGGAGCGACGACGCTCGCTTCGTCGCTCCCGACCGCCAACGAGTGAGTGGACCGAGACCGATGTGGAGAGACAGGACATGACGATGACGACGACCGCCGCCGAATCCGAACCGGCCGAGCCCGCGGCATCCGCCCCGCTCATCTCGGTGCGCGACCTCAGCGTGAGCTACGACGTGGCTCGCACCGGCAAGAAGCTCATCGCGATCGAGGGCGTCGACCTCGACGTGCGCGAGGGTGAGTTCGTGACCGTGCTCGGCCCGTCGGGCTGCGGCAAGACGACGTTCATGAACGTCGTGGCCGGGCTCGTGCAGGCGACGACGGGCACCGTGCTGGTCGACGGCGAGCCGGTGACCGGGCCCGGACCCGACCGCGCCGTCGTGTTCCAGGACTACGCGCTGCTGCCGTGGCGCACGGTCTTCGACAACGTGAAGTTCGGCCTCGAGATGCAGAAGGAGCTCAGAGGCGACGGATGGCGCGACCGCGTGCAGGAGGCCATCGAGATGGTCGGCCTCGCGGGGTTCGAGTCGTCGTACCCGCGCGAGCTCTCGGGAGGCATGCAGCAGCGCGTGGGCCTCGCCCGCGCCTTCGTCGCCGAGCCCCGCATCCTCCTCATGGACGAGCCGCTCGGCGCCGTCGATGCGCTCACCCGCGAGGTCATGCGCGACGAGATCGACCGGCTCATCCAGAAGACCGGCAAGACCGTGCTCTTCATCACGCACTCCATCGAGGAGGCGATCCTGCTCGGCGACCGCATCGTCGTGTTCAAGAGCCACCCCGGGGCGATCAAGGAGGTCATCGAGACCGGCCTCGAGCGCCCGCGCTCGGAGCGCAGCGTGCAACACGACCCGCGGTTCCTCGAACTGCGCGACCACCTGTGGGACGCCCTCCAGGGCGAGGCGACGGCGGCGGCGGTCTCGAAATGAGCGCGTTCCTCGCGAGCGGGCCGAACCTCGGCCGCGGCGGTGTGGGCGCGTGGCTCGCGGGCCTGAGCCCCGCGGGCAAGGCCGGCGTGCTCGCGATCGAGGTCGTCGTCATGCTGGTCGTCTGGCAGCTCGTCGTCGGCGTGTTCGGGTGGATCAACCCGGTCTTCCTGCCGCCTCCGACGGCGATCGCGCAGGGGTTCGTCGAGCTCGTCTCGAGCGGGGTGCTCTGGCCGAACCTCGTCATCTCGATGCAGGCGTGGATCATCGGCTTCGTGATCGCCGCGGTCATCGCGATTCCGCTGGGCCTGCTCATGGGCACGTCGCTGCCGGTCGACCGCGTGGTCGGGCCGATCGCGTGGACGATCTACGCGACGCCGACCATCGCCTACCAGCCGCTCGCGAAGGCGTGGTTCGGGTTCGGCATCGGCCCCGTCATCTTCCTCGTGGCGGTGAGCGCGCTGTTCCCGATCCTGCTGAACGTGGCCGCGGGCATGCGCACCACGAACCCCTCGATCATCCGCGCGGGCCGGGTGTACGGCGCGAACCGCGCCCGGCTGTACCGGTCGGTGTACCTGCCGTCGACGGTGCCGTTCCTGTTCGCGGGCCTGCGCCAGGCGGTCGTGCTCGCCACGATCGGCATGGTCGTGGCCGAGATGTCGGGTTCGGCGAGCGGCATGGGCGCGCTCATCATCAAGTCGGTCAACACCTACCAGACCGACCAGGCGTTCGCCGCGATCGCGATCATCGTCGCGTGGAGCGTCGGCATGACCCAGGTGGTGACCCTCGTCGAACGATGGGCCGCGCCGTGGACGAGGAAGGCGAAGAGATGAGCGTCACGAGCGTCACCGGGACCATGCGCATCGTGCGGCCCAGGCGGGTCGTGCGCACGGGCGAGGCCAAGTGGACCTGGCTGCTCATCGGGGTCGTCGCAGCCATCCTCCTCATCTGGGAGGCCGCGGTCAGCTGGCTGCATCTCGTGCCCGAGGCGTTCCTGCCGCCGCCGACCGCGGTCGCCGCGTCGTTCGGCCGGCTCATGGTCGACCCGGAGTTCTGGGCCGCGTTCGCGTACAGCCTGGGCAACGTGCTCATCGGGCTCGTCATCGCGGTGGTCGTGGGCGTCACGGTCGGCCTCGCGGTCGGCTGGTCGCCCGTGCTGCGCTTCACGGTCGCGCCGTTCCTCTGGCTGCTGTACTCGACGCCGAAGGTCGCGCTCGCGCCGCTGTTCATCCTCGGCCTCGGGCTCGGCAGCGAGTCGAAGATCGCGCTCGTGTTCCTGCTCGCGGTGTTCCCGATCATCCTGAACACCATGGAGGGCGCGGTCACGGTCAGCCCGTCGCTCGTGAACGCGGGGCGCGTCTACGGCGTCAACGGCATCGCCCTCGGCTGGAAGGTCATCTTCCCGGCGACGCTGCCGTACAGCCTGTCGGGCATCCAGCGCGGCGCGGCGCTCGGCTTCACGGGCGAGGTGCTCGGCGAGTTCCTCGGCGGAACCGGCGGGCTCGGGCACATGCTCGAGTACGCGGCGTACCAGTTCGAGATGGCCGACGCGATCGCCATGGTCATCGTCATGGTCATCATCGCGAACCTCACGCTGCTGCTCATCTCGACGCTCCGGCGGCGCCTCGCGCCCTGGTACGACGACCGAAAGGTGGTGGGCGCCTCCTAGGCCGACCCGCTCCACCGCCCGGCACAGGCCGTCGGCCCCCGCGTCATGCGCGACAGCGGGGGCCGGCTTCGTCGCGCCGGGCACAGCAGTGCGAATGCCGCGTGGAGAGCGGATGCCGCGTGGAGAGCGGATGCCGCATGCAGAGCGGATGCCGCGTGCAGGCGTCGTGCCGCGGCATCCGTCGGTCGGGGTGCGGTGGATCAGACCGGGGTCAGGCGGCGATCCAGGCCTCGGCCTCGGCGAGCTCGGCGACGGTGAACAGCCGGACCTCGCCCGGGAGCATCCACGCGAACGCCCGGACGGCGTCGTGGTAGGCGCGATCGTCGGTCACGAGCGCGAGCCGCTCGAAGCGGGACCAGTGCCCGACGCCGACTTTCGCGTCCTCCCACATCGCTCCGCCGGTGAATCCCTGGAACTCGCTTCCGAGCACGTACAGGAACCTGATCTTCTCGTGCGCCGCGATCGCGGATTCGACCGCCGGATCGAGGACGTTCCGGTAGTCGTCGGCGTGCACCTCGCCGACGGCCTCGAACGCGACGACCGTCGTCGGCAGCCCCTCCAGTGGTCTGAGCATGTCAATCCCCTCCCGATCGATGGCATCAGGCCACCGTCCGGAATCAGCGGAATCCCGGCGGCAGCACGCACGAAGCCCCCGCCGGCATGCGCTCCGGCGGGGGCTCTCGATGGCAGGGCGTCAGCCCCGGATCAGGGGTAGGGCAGCGTCTCGGGCCCGGCGTTGTCGATGCCGAGCAGCTCCTGCGCCTTCTCGAGGTAGACGAGCTGCGACCGGTCGAACTCGATGGGCTCGAGCGACTGCGTCTCGATCGTGGTGTCCCACGCCTCGGTGTCGAAGTACAGGTTCGAGCAGGCGAGATGGCCGTCGAGCACCCACACGCTGTCTGAGCCGCGCAGGTCGCTCACGTCGAAGTCGTTGACCTCGTAGATGTCGAGCGCCTCGTCGACGTTCTCGGGGAACTGGCCGGGGGCCGGCGCCGTCATGAAATCGGTCGCCTTGAGGGTCGCCCGCAGGAACCGCACGAGCGTGTTCGGGTTCTCGGCGACCCACTTGTCGCCCGCGACCTGGACGTCGTTCGCCCAGTTGCGCAGCGCCTCGACGACGATGTTCGCGCCGTGCTCCTCGAGGGCCGGGCGGTCGTCGGCGTAGAACGGCTGCAGGCTGATCTTGTCGTTCACGAAGAACTCGGTCCACGACTCGGAGCCCGGGCCGGGGTAGACGACCTCGGTGCTCACGGTGTCGAGATCCCAGCCCTCCTCCTTCAGCACCTGCTTGCGCTGGAACTCGGCGGGGTCGCCGGGTGTTCCGGCCAGCACGATCGAGGTGCCGTCGAGGTCCGCGACGTCGTCGATGCCCTGCTGAGTCGCGAAGTCGAAGTTCTGCCGGCAGTAGTGGCCGCCGACGAGGTCGACCTCCACGCCGCCTCGGATCGCCTCGATCACGGTGCCGGTGGACTCCACGCCGATGTCGGCACTGCCGGAGGCGACGGCCGCGGTGACGTTGTCGGCGGTGATGACCTCGACCGTGAGGCCCTCCTCCTCGTAGTAGCCGAGGTCGGTGGCCAGCACGTACATCGAGTACATCGTGAGGTCGGGGAAGGGGATGGCGACGGTGATCTCGGTGTCTTCGGCCGGGCCGGGCTCGCCGTCGGCGAGGGTGACCGGTTCGGCGTCGGCGCTGTCGCCGCCGGGCGCGGTGCACCCGGTGAGCAGTGCGAGTGCTGCGAGGCCGGCCGCCGCGATGAGGCCGGTCCGTCTGATGGATCTGCGCATGACTCTCCATTCTCGAAAGGGGATCTCGAGCGAGGCGGTGTCGCAGGCGTGCGACGCCTCGTGCGAATTGACGGATACGGTATCCAAAATCCCTCGAACTGTCTACGGATCGGCGCGAAGCTGATGGTTACGGTTGGATTGCGGGCCGTCGGTGCCGTATCCGATCCGCGCTCGGCGGGGGTTGAACGGTAGACACGTCCGCGCAGGTTGGATACGGTATCCAGAAATCACGACATCGAGGTTCGTGAGCCATGGGAGGAGCGAGATGCAGATGCGAGCAGCGCAGCTCCGGGTCAACGGGCTCGACGGGCTGCGGGTCGCCGAGGCTCCGCGCCCCGTGCCCGGGCCCGGCGAGGTGCTCCTCGCCGTCGAGGCCGTGGGCCTCAACCAGCTCGACCTCAACGTGATCGCCGGACTCGGCCCCGGCCGCGCCGCCCGGCTGCCCCGCGTGCTCGGCCTCGACCCCGCCGGCGTCGTCGTCGAGGTCGGAGAGGGCGTCGACCGGTCGCGCCTCGGCCAGGCGGTCGTCGCGAAGCCGAACATCCCGTGCGGCGACTGCTCGGCCTGCGCGCGGGGCCACGAGGCCGACTGCCCGGCCCAGACCGTGCTCGGCGTGCACCGCGACGGGGGAGCGGCGGAGTTCGTCGTCGTGCCGGCGCGCAACGCGTTCGACCGTCACGGCCTCGACGCCGCGACCGCCAGCGCGACCGTGCACAGCCTGCCGATCGTCATCAACGCCTTCGACGCCGCCGGCGTGACCGCGGCCGACCGGGTGCTCGTCACCGGGGCGGGCGGCACCCTCGGCCACGCGGCCGTCGCGTACGCTCGGCAGCTCGGCGCCCGCGTCGTCGCCGCATCCCGGTCCGAACTCCCCCGCGTCGACGGCGTGACCCAGGTCGTGACCGCCGACGCCGCAGACCTCGTCGCGAAGCTCGCCGAGGTCGGTCCGTTCGACGTCGCGATCGACGTGAGCGGCCACGGCGGCGTCATCGCCGCGGGCATCGCGGCCCTCGGATGGGGCGGGCGGGCCGTGTTCTGCTCGGCCTCGGTCGATGCACGCCTCGAGCTCGACGCGCGCGACCTCTACCTGCGGCGCAAGCAGGTGCGCGGCGTCGCGAGCGCCGACTACGAGCACGTGCGACGGGCGCTCCGCCACGTGCAGAACGGTGCGATCGCGCCCATCATCGGCTCGAGGCATCCGCTCGACGACATCGTCAGCGCCTACCGCGGCTTCGGCACCTCGCCCAGGGGCAAGGTGATCATCGATGTCGCGTGACGGATGCCGGCGCGGCCCGCGCGAGCAGCGCGCCGACGCCGGAGCCCGCACCCCGAACCCGACCCGAGCACGCCGAGAGGACCTCGCCAGATGAACCCGGCATCCACGAACCCCGCACCCCAGGCCGGCCCCCTCGCCGGCATCCGCGTCGTCGAACTCGGCCAGTACATCTCGGGGCCGTACGCCGCGAAGCTGCTCGCCGACCTCGGCGCCGACGTCATCAAGGTCGAGGCGCCCGAGGGCGACCCCATGCGGCGCTGGGAGGGCAGCGGAGCGATGAGCCCGCAGTTCGCCGCCTACAACCGGGGCAAGCGTGCGGTCGCGCTCGACCTCAAGACGCCGCAGGGCCTCGCCGAGCTGCTCGAGCTCGCTCGCACGGCCGACGTGCTCATCGAGAACTTCCGCCCCGGCGTCGCCGCGCGACTCGGATTCGGTCCCGACGTGCTGCACGAGCTGAACCCGCGGCTCATCACCTGCTCGATCACCGGCTTCGGCGCCGAGGGCCCGTACGCCAAGCGGCCCGCGTACGACACCGTGATCTCGGCCGTGGGCGCGATGTACAGCCAGGTCGTTCCGGCTGACACGCTGCGCCCGCTCGGGCCCGCGTTCTCCGACCTGCTGTCGGGCATGTCGGCCTCGCAGGCCGTGCTCGCGGCCCTGCACGCGCGCGACGCCCGCGGCACCGCCGATCAGCCCGGCGAGGGCGAGCACCTCGAGGTCTCGATGGTCGGCTCGCTCATCGACTTCCTCGCCGAGGCCGCGTCGACCTTCCTCGAGACCGGCCAGGTGGCGGGCCCCGACTCGCGGCCGCGCCGGGCCCAGGCTTACGCGTGCGTCGGTTCCGACGGCAGGGCGTTCGTCATCCACATGTCGGTGCCCGAGAAGTTCTGGATCGGACTCGTCGAGGTGCTCGAGACGCCGGAGCTCGCGACCGACCCCCGGTTCTCGACCCGCGAGGCCCGCGTGCGCAATTACGACGAGCTCGATGTCGAGCTCAAGGCGATCACCGAACGGATGCCGCGGCAGCACTGGCTCGACCGGCTCGCCGCCGCCGACATCCCGCACGGGCCGCTGAACACCGTCGCCGACCTCTTCGACGACCCGCAGATCGCGTCGATGGGGCTCGTCGAGGAGATCGTCGGACACGACGGCACGCCGCTGCGCGTGCCCGCGCCGAGCACCAGGTTCCACCGCAGCGGCCGCCCCGCACTCCACGCCGCGCCGCGCCTCGGCGCCGACAACGCGACGCTGCTCGGACGGGCCGACCGCGGACAGGCCGACCCCGGAGCCGCCGACCCCCTGGCTGCCGACGAGCGCGGTGCCGACGCCGTGCGCCCCGCCGCGGCATCCGATCACCTCGCCCCCACCGAAGGAGCCTCGGCATGAGCGCCACCGACGACCTCGTCGCGATCGACGTGCACACGCACCCGCAGACCGAGGAGTTCCTCGCAGCGATGGGCAAGCGGCACCAGCAGATGGCGAAGCACTTCGGGCGGGAGCGCCCGGTGGTCAGCTTCGCCGAGCAGGCCGACCAGTACCGCGACCGCAGGATGATGGCCGTCATCGTGAACTCCGACTCCGAGACGACGTCGGGCATCAAGGGCGCCGCGAACGACCTCATCGGGCAGGCCGCGGTCGACCACCCCGACGTGTTCATCCCCTTCGCCGGCATCGACCCGTGGAAGGGCGAGGCCGCGATCGCCGAGATCCGGCGCATGCACGCCGAGTACGGCATCAAGGGCGTCGGCGAGCTCAACCCGTCGCGGCAGAAGTTCCTCGCGAACGACCGGCGGTTCCTCCCGATCTGGGAGACGTGCGCCGAGCTCGGGCTCGTCGTGATGTTCCACTCGGGGTTCCCGGGCGCCGGGGCGGGCACGCCGGGCGGCGGAGGCTACCGCCTCGAGAACGCCAAGCCGGTGCCCTACATCGACGACGTCGCCGCCGAGCTCCCCGAGCTCAAGATCATCAGCGCGCACCCCGCCTGGCCCTGGCACCTCGAGAACCTCGCGATGGTCTGGCACAAGTCGAACGTGTACCTCGACCTGTCGGGCTGGGCGCCGAAGTACCTGCCCCCGGAGGTCGTGCGCTACGCCGACTCGCTCATCAGCGACCGGGTGCTCTTCGGATCCGACTGGCCAGTCATGACGGCCGACCGCTGGATGACCGAGTTCGACGAGCTCGGCCTCAAGCCCGAGTCCAGGCGCAAGATCCTCCTCGACAACGCCCGCACGCTGTTCGGGATCTGACGCCCGGCGCCGCGCCGCGGCATCCGACGCCCCGAACCCGACCCACGACCTGCTTCACGAACGGAGACCGATGGCCGAGCTCGTGCTCGCGGCCGCGACGCCGCACAACCCGCTGCTCTGGCGCGCGATGCGCGACCCGATGCCCGACGACCTCGCGGGCGTCGCGGCGAACTTCGACCGGTTCCGGCGGTCGTTCGCCGCCCACGACATCGATGTCGTGGTCGTGATCGGCACCGACCACCTGCGCCAGTTCTCGTACGACCACTCGCCCGCGTTCGTCGTCGGCAAGGCCGAGTCGTACCACGGCACGTGGGAGAACGAGGTGCGCACGTTCGGCATGGAGTACGTCGAGCTGACCGGGCACCGCGAGCTCGCCGACGAGGTCTCGGGGCGCACGGTGCAGCCCGAGGCGATCGACTTCTCGGTGAGCCTCGAGTGGCGCCTCGACCACAGCTTCGTGATCCCGCTGCAGTACGTGCGGCCCGAGCTCGACGTGCCGGTCGTGCCGATCCACACCAACGCGTCGATGCCGCCGGTGCCGTCGGTGCGCCGCTTCATCGCCCTCGGCGAGCACGTGCGCTCGGCCGTCGAGGCGTGGGACTCGGACACCAGGGTCGCCCTGCTCACGTCGGGCCACATGGCCAACGACGTCGGCGGCCCGCGCACGTTCGCCGGCTCACCCGACCCCGAGTTCGACCGTGCGGCGGCCGCCTGGATGCGCGACGGCGACCTCGACGGCGCGATCGCCGTGTGCAGCGACTTCGAGCGCATGCTCGAGGCCGGCTGCATGACCTACCAGTACCTCAACGCGGTCGCCGCGCTCGCCGCGATGGGCGGGCGGCCGGCCGACTTCGCCGACGTCACCGAGTCGCGGTTCGCGTCGAGCCCCTTCTTCCTGTGGGAGACCCGATGAGCCGCTACATGGTCGACAAGTTCATGCGTCAGGTCGAGCTCAGCGACGCGCTCGTCGCCGAGTACGTCGCCGACCCGCCCGCCTTCGTGGAACGCTGGCTCGCCGGGGGCGCCGGGCCCGACGCGGCGAGCGACGACCGCGTGCTGAGCGACGCCGAGCGGGCGGCGTTCGGCGCCCGCGACTTCGAGGCGCTCTACACGCTCGGCGCGCATCCGTACCTGCTGTGGCACTTCACCGAGGCCGTGCACGCGCACGAGTTCACGCCCGAGTCGGGCTGGCGCGACCTCGTGGAGCGGTACCGGGCCGCGGTCGCGCCCCACGGCGTGGTCGACTACATCCCCTGATCGGCAAGGCCCGACGGCGCGTCGCACGGAATTCAGGCACTCGTCCGCGAGTCAGGAGCATCTGGCCCGAATCGACCTGAGCTGCGTGTGATCGCCTGCGGAGCGCGTCAGCGCAGCTCCCCGACGCTCGGCGGCAACGCGCAGTAGTCGTAGAAGAACCGCTTGGGCTGCGACTCGAGCGTCGCGTCGACGATGACGTTGACGCCGGCGTGGGGCAGCTCCTCGCCCGCGAGCACCCACACGGTGAAGTGCCAGATGCCGCGCACCTTCTCGTTCAGCAGGCGCCGCCCGTCGACGACGAGCACGGTGTCGGGGTCGGCCGCGTCGTCGAGCGCGCCCGCTCGGAACGGCTCGATCGTCTCGCCGCGCAGCGTCGCCTCGTCGACGTCGCCGAGCGAGCGTCGCACGGCGACCTGGCCCTGCGCGCCGAGCGCATCGGCGAGGCCGTCGGCGAAACGCGCGGCTCTGCCGGCATCGGCACCCTCGATCGCCACGAGCCGTCGGCCGCGCGGAGTGAGGTGCAGGAACTCGCGGGCGACGCCGTCGAGCAGGTCGTGCCGCGTCTCGCTGAGTGTGGCCATGTCGGCAACGCTACGCGCAGTGCCCCGACGCGCACAGATCCCGCGTCGATCGAGTGCGGCCTGCTCTGGTCCGCGCGAGCGCGGCCTACGGGCGGACCGCGGAGAGCACGTGGAAGGAGATGGTGAGGGGGAGGATCGTGGTGGGGGTGCTGCTGGAGGTGTAGTGGGAGATCGCGATGGTGCCCGGGGCTTGGAGTGCGGGGGTGTTGTCGGTGGTCTGCACGGTCCAGGCGGTGGGTTCGGTCTGGCCTGAGGGCCAGGTCTTGGCGCGGATGGTGGTGGGTGAGGTTCCGGTGACCTGGATCCTGGTGGTGAGGTTGGCGTTGGGTTGGTAGGTGGTGGGGAGGTTGGCCCAGGTGAGGGTGGTCTCGGCTCCGGCGACGAGGCGGGTGAGGTAGATCGCGGTGCTGCCGTCGGCGCTGATGCGGACTTTGGCGCGGTAGTCGGTGTTGAGGATGGTCTGTCTGCCGGTGATGGCGAGGTAGAGGCCTGATCCGCCGGGGACCTTGTCGACGCTGTAGGTGGTCTGCAGGTCGGTGTCGGTGCTGGTGACGCCGGAGAGGTAGGCGAGTTGTCCGCGTCCGGCGGTGGGTGAGCGGAACACGGCTGCGGTTCCGTCGACGCGGGTGTTGGCGAGGGTGCCGCCGACGATCCAGTTGCCGCCGGTCTCGGCGGTGCCGAATCCGGACGTGGTCGTACGGGTGAACGTGTCCCTGGCCAGCACCGACGGCGCAGGCGGGGGCGGCGGCGCGACCGCCGTCACGTTCTGCGTCACCGTCCCGGTCGCGCCCTGGCCGTCGGTGACGGTGAGCGTGACGGGGTACGTTCCTGCGGCCGCGTAGGCGTGCGTCGGCGTCGCCCCGGATCCCGCGGGGGTGCCGTCGCCCCAGTTCCAGGAGTACGACGCGATGGCGCCCTCCGCATCGCGCGACGCGCTCGCGTCGAAGCTCGCCGTGAGCTGTGCGACAGTGCTCGTGAACGCGGCGACCGGCGGGGTGTTCGGCGGAGGCGGCGGCGGGGTCGTGCCCCCGGGCGGCACGGCGGTCAGGTCGTGGAAGGAGATGGTGAGGGGGAGGATCGTGGTGGGGGTGCTGCTGGAGGTGTAGTGGGAGATCGCGATGGTGCCCGGGGCTTGGAGTGCGGGGGTGTTGTCGGTGGTCTGCACGGTCCAGGCGGTGGGTTCGGTCTGGCCTGAGGGCCAGGTCTTGGCGCGGATGGTGGTGGGTGAGGTTCCGGTGACCTGGATCCTGGTGGTGAGGTTGGCGTTGGGTTGGTAGGTGGTGGGGAGGTTGGCCCAGGTGAGGGTGGTCTCGGCTCCGGCGACGAGGCGGGTGAGGTAGATCGCGGTGCTGCCGTCGGCGCTGATGCGGACTTTGGCGCGGTAGTCGGTGTTGAGGATGGTCTGTCTGCCGGTGATGGCGAGGTAGAGGCCTGATCCGCCGGGGACCTTGTCGACGCTGTAGGTGGTCTGCAGGTCGGTGTCGGTGCTGGTGACGCCGGAGAGGTAGGCGAGTTGTCCGCGTCCGGCGGTGGGTGAGCGGAACACGGCTGCGGTTCCGTCGACGCGGGTGTTGGCGAGGGTGCCGCCGACGATCCAGTTGCCGCCGGTCTCGGCGGTGCCGAATCCGGACGTGGTCGTGCGGGTGAAGGTGTCCCTGGCCAGCACCGACGGTGCAGGCGGCGGCGGCGTGCGGAGGGTCCAGGTGGGCGAGGTCGTCGACGTGGTGCCGTCGCTCACGATCGCCCGCCATTCGTACTCGGTGTCGGTGGTGAGGCCTGCCCATGCGGTCGTCGCCGTCTGTCCGGATTGGGCCGGCACGGTCGCGATCGGCGTGAACGGGGCGGGCTGCACGGCGGAGAGCGGGAACGGCTCGGTGAACGCCGAATCCGCGTCGGTCTCGTACAGGTCGAGCTTCGGCGAGTACGTCGCCGCGGTCATCGTGCCCGCTGCGGGGTCGAACGTGTAGGTGCGGAGCCATCCGTCGCCGCCGTTCGGGCGATCCTGGTAGTCGGTCATGACCTGCAGCACGGGCTGTCCGCACGCGTTGGCATCGGTCCGCCGCGCCTCGCCGGCGTTGCCGTTGTGCTCGTGACCGCTCAGCACGAGTCTGATCTGGCAGTGGGTGCTCACGAAGTTCGTCCACATCGCCGCCGTCGACGTGCCGCCGGGGCGCTCGGCCGTGGTGCGGCGGTTGCCGTTGATGTTGATGAAGCTGTGGGTCGCCATGATCGCGATGCGGTCCGGATGCGCGGCGAGCACGCGGTGCGCCCAGTCGAGGGCGTACTGCGGCGCCTCCCATTCGAGGTTCAGCACCAGGAAGTCGCGGCCGCCCGCCGTGAACAGGGCGTAGTTGTCCATGTTGCGCCGGTCGATCGGGTCGGCGCCGAACTGGTTCTGCCCGAGGTATCCGCCGTACCGGCTCGTGGCGGTCGTCCAGGCCGCGCCGGCGAACCGCTGCGGCGGGAACCACGTGTCGTACGGGCCGACGGCGCCGGTGGCGTTGTCGAAGTCGTGGTTGCCCGGCAGCACGCTGTAGGGCACGGCGGCGTCGAGCGGTGCCAGGCCGTTGGACACGTGACCCCACTGCGTGGCGTTGGGGTACTCGCTGACGAGGTCGCCGAGCTGCACCGCGAAGGCGGTCTTGAGCTGGGCCTTCGTGTTCACGATCCACTGCGCCTGCTGGAGGATCGTGCCCTGCCGGTTGAGGTAGGTGTAGTTCTGCGTGTCGGGGATCGCGACGATCGTGAACGGGTCGGCGTTGCCCGACGTCGGCACGGTGGCGCCCTTCACGCGCCCCTCGAACGAGACCGAGACCGGGCCTCCGTCGGGGTCCGTGGCGGTCACCTGCAGGTTCGGCGCGGTGGTCGTCGTGGTCGTGCCGTCGGCCGGCGCGACCAGCGAGGCCGGGGCCGGTGGTGCGGCGAAGGCGGGCGCGGGGGCGAGCGCCACGATGAGGAGGGCCGCGAGCGCCCCGACGGAGGCAGCTCGCATCGATCGCCTGCTCATCATCGAGGTCGGCGTACTGCGCATCACTCAACCCCCTTCCGGGGTCGCGCGTCGGGTCTGGCGGGATTGTTGCGCTTCGATATCGGAGCGTCAAGGTCCCAGTCCTGGGGGCGGCCATGCGTGCGGCTGCCCGTCGGCCGCCCGCCGTCGGTGCCGTCGTCGGCGTCGGTCCCGGCCGTTCGCCGTCAGTCGCCGGTGCGTCCCGTCGTGCGCCCCGCCTCGCGCCCGAGGTCGATCGCGGCACCCGCGAGGTCGGCCGAGCGGTCGAGGTCGTGCATCCAGAGCGGGGCGGATGCCGCGTGCAGGCCGTCGGCGTTCAGGGCCGCAGCGGCCGCGGCATCCGTCTCGTCGACGAGCCAGGCATCGAGCAGTCCGCCGTCGCGCCGCGAGCCGTAGTGCCGGCCGACCGCCTCGGCGCTCGTCTCGACGCCGATCGCGGGCAGGCAGGCATCGGCCATGCCGCGCACGACCTTGCCGCCGATGATCGGGGAGACGCCGACGACCGGCGCCGAGGTCGCCGCGAGCGCCTCGCGCATGCCCGGGATCGAGACGATCGTGCCGATCGACACGACCGGATTCGACGGTGCGACGAGCACGAGGTCGGCGTCGGCGATGGCCTCGGCGACGCCGGGGGCCGGGCGCGCCGACTCGATGTCCCGCTGGCGGAACGCGCGTGCGGGCACGGTGGCGCGGTAGCGGGTCCACCACTCCTGGAAGTGCATCTCGGCCCTGGTCGGCGCACCGGCGGGCGGTTCCGCATCGTGCGCGGCCAGATCGGCGGCATCGACGTGGACGTACGTGTCGACCTCGGTGTCGGTCGCCGGGATGAGGCGCACGCCGAGCGGCCAACGCCGCTGCAGGCGTTCGCCCACCTGCGACGGGGTGAGGCCGGTGCGGAGCCACTCCGTGCGGGCGAGGTGGGTGCCGAGGTCGAGGTCGCCGAGGGTGAACCAGGGCCAGCCGACGCCCCATTCGCGCAGTTCGGCCGAGACCCGCTCGGTCTCGCCGGCGCGACCCCATCCGCGCTCGGTGTCGTTGACGCCGGCGAGCGAGTAGAGCAGCGAGTCGAAGTCGGGCATCAGCCGAACGCCCGAGAGCCAGATGTCGTCGCCCGTGTTCACGACGACGGTGACGGATGCCTCCGTGCCGCCCTCGCTGTCGGGCCAGCGACGGGCGCACTCCTCTCGCACGCCGCGCACGAAGCGCGAGCCTCCGACGCCGCCAGCCAGCACTGTGATCCGCACCCGCCAAGCCTAGGTGTGAACGGGACGGCGCTGGGTGCTCGAGCGCACCGCGCGGCCTCGAGGTGCCTCCGGTCGGATACCCCCGAACTGGGGACAGCCCGAACGCGCAGGACCTGAGGAATCCTCTTGCGCAGTGCTGCTGCGACTGCTTGTCTCGGAACTGGTTCCCCATGCCAGACCACAGGAGGTCGGGATGTCCGAACGCGTCCCAGGGCTGCAGGTCGATCGTGCGAGCCGCGCGGGTCGCTCTCGGGCGCCGCGCCGCGGCATCCGTTCGCTCGCACCGGTCAAGGGAATGCTCGCCGCCCTCGCCGCGCTGGCGCTCGTCGCACTGCCGGTCGGAGCGCCCGCGTTCGCCGCACCGCCGTCGCTCGTCGAGCCTCCGACCCGCCTGTACATGGCCCCCGCTGGCTCGCTGCCGGTCACGATCCCCGACGGGTTCCCGACCGTCATCCCCGAGGGCGAGCTGAAGTTCGACGGCGGCACCGACCTCATCTCGCAGGACGTGCGCACGATCGAGATCGAGTCGGGCGAGGTCGGCTGCGCCATGGCTGCGCCCGATTGGAACCAGGGCGGCTGCACCGCGGTGCAGCTCTCGGTGAGCCACGGCACCCTCACGTTCGACCCGCTGCCCACGGTCGAAGACGACGGCGACAGCGACTTCGACGTGCTGAAGTTCGCCGACGGCGCGCTCGAGCGCGACAAGCACGAGCTCTCGGAGCTGCCCGCAGGGGCGGTTGCCATCATCGGCACGACCGCGCAGGTGAACGCCGCGCTCGCGACGCTCGTCTACACGCCCGATGCCGATGAGGACGATGACGGCACAGCCGACGACCCCTACTACTACAACGGCTCGAACCCCGAGTCGATCGACCTGCTCATGGCGCCGGGCGACCCCGCGATGGACACCGTGAACGCCGACATCGAGATCCGCGTGCAGCGCATCAACGAGTTCCCCGAGGTCGAGGTGCCCGACCAGGTGTTCCAGGTGCCGTCCGGCGGCACCGGCTACCTCGGCGACGCCGGCGACGACACGGGCCAGCCCGACGAGGAGGACTGGAACGTCGTCGATGAGGACAACGACGAGAACGACGAGAACGACACGCTCGACGGGCCGGGTGACGAGTGGATGCTGATCGCCTGGGCCGACTGCGGCACCTTTGCGATGCCGGCCTCGCCGTTCACGATCTACGACGATCTCGAGCAGCTGTTCGAAGATGCGCTCGACCTCGGGCTCGAGCCCGATCCGGCCGATCCGGAGTACGCCGAGTACCAGACCAACAAGACCGCGCTGATCGATGCGGCTATGGCGGCCCTGCCCGACGAGGTCAAGAACCTGCCGTTCGCGACCGGCAACCCGAGCGATCCGCACGCCGCGTTCGCCGGCGTGGTCAGCGGTCTCAACGCGATCGACTCCCTCAACTACGTGCTCGACAACGTCGAGTTCCAGGCGACCGGGCTCGCGGATGTCACGTGCACCGTCCGGTTCCTCGTGAGCGATCTCGGCAACAACGGCCTGCCAGTGCAGTACCTCGGCGACCCGCCCTACGGTATCCAGGTGCCGTTCTTCGGCTTCGACTTCGACACCAACGACTTCCCGACCGTCGAGAAGGTCGTGGTCGAGGTCGGCGACGGAGAGACCATCGAGGTCTCCTTGCCGACGGATGTCTCGGTGCCCGAGGGCGGCAGTGACGTGATGCCCCTCGTGGTGGAGCCCGCGACGCATCCGGCATTCGACGTGACGATCTCGACGGCCGCGGTGCCGCCGACGAGTGCCGCGGACTTCACACCGATCGCGGCGCAGACGTTCACGGTGCCGGAGGATGCCGCGTCGATCGACCTCCCCGTGGACGCGTTGCAGGACTCCGACCTCGATCCAGGCGAGACGTACCTGGTCACGATCGACGGGTTCCCGGCCGACCCGCCGTTCCCGGCCGGCTTCGACGCGGCGATCACGGACGGATCGGCGACCGTGACGATCATCGACGACGAGGTGCCGAACGAGTTGCTCGAGCTGTCGTTGCCGACGGATGTCTCGGTTGCTGAAGGAGGTTCGACGACCGTTCCACTCGTGGTGTCGCCGGCGGCGCATCCGGCGTTCAGCGTGACGGTCTCGACGTCGGCGGTGCCGCCGACGTCGGCAGCGGACTTCACGCCGATCAACTCGGTGTCGTTCCCGGTGCCGGCTGATGCGGCGTCGATCGACATCCCCGTCGATGCGCTGCTCGACGGCGTGAGCGATGCGGGCGAGACGTACACCGTCGAGATCGAGGGGGTCGTCGGGTCGCCGCCCCCCGGGTTCGACGTGGCGATCACCGACGGGTCCGCGACGGTCACGATCCTCGACGTGCCGAACGAGTTGCTGGAGCTGTCGTTGCCGACGGATGTCTCGGTGCCCGAGGGTGGCAACGATGTGGTGCCGCTCGTCGTGTCGCCGGCGACGCATCCGGCGTTCGACGTGACGATCTCGGCGACGGCGGTGCCGCCGACGACGGCCGGTGACTTCACGCCGATCAACTCGGTCGCGTTCCCGGTGCCGGCGGACGCGGCGTCGATCGACATCCCCGTCGACGCGCTGCAGGACCTGGACCTCGACCCCGGCGAGACATACACAGTGACGATCGACGGCGTGGTGGGTTCGCCGCCGCCCGGGTTCGACGTGGCGATCACGGACGGATCGGCGACGGTCACGATCGTCGATGACGAGACCGAGGCTCAGCTGCTGGAGCTGTCGTTGCCGACGGATGTCTCGGTGCCCGAGGGTGGCGCGACCACGGTGCCGCTGGTCGTGTCGCCTG
>NZ_JBHVTI010000007.1:93081-281821 GCF_042884735.1 Agromyces sp. NPDC058110
CGTTGCTCGAGGGGATCGTCGGTTCGCCGCCTCCGGGGTTCGACGTTGCGATCACAGACGGGTCTGCGACGGTCACGATCGTCGACGACGAGACCGAGGACACGATCGCGCCGACGGTGACGATCGAGCAGGGCGGGTCGCAGGATGATCCGGCTCTGGTGACGTCGCAGCCGGTGGTGTTCGATGTGGTGTTCAGCGAGCCGGTGACGGGGTTCGTGAACACGGATGTGGTGCTGTCCGGTTCGGGTAACCCGACGATGGCGGTCGTGGTGCCGGTGTCGGCGACGGAGTACACGGTGCAGGTGTCGGGTGCGGTCGCGGGTGAGGTGGTCGCGGAGGTCGCGGCGGGTGCTGCTGAGGATGCCGCGGGCAACCTGTCGGAGGCGTCGACGTCGGTCGACAACAAGGTGATGCTCGAGGACATCGCGTCGCCCGATCCGCTGACCATCACGGCGCCCGATGACCTCGTGGTCGACGTGCCGTTCGGCGAGACGGGCGCGAACGTCGACTTCGACGCACCGACGACCACGGGCGGTGTCGCCCCGATCACGGTCGACTGCGACGCGACATCCGGTGACTTCTTCCCGATCGGGGTCACGACCGTGACCTGCACGGCGACCGACTCGGCCCCGCCGGAGCAGGTCGTGCTCTTCGCCGTCGTCTCCGACACGTTCACGATCACCGTCGTCGAGGGCGAGGAACCTCCGGGCGAGGAGCCGCCGCCCACGACGGGTCCGACCGATCCCGGCACGACGCCTGGCGGCACGAACGGCGGCTCAGGCACCGCGGGCAGCGGCTCGAACGGCTCGGGCGGCATGGCCCCTACGGGTGTCGACGCGGCCCCGATGATCCTGCTGGGCCTCGCACTCATGCTGGCGGGAGCGGCTGCGGTGAGGTTCCGGGGGCGCCGCGCCGCGGCATCCGCTCGTCGATGAGGAGTTGACGAGCTGAGGGAGGCCGGAGCGGGCGGGGGCGCGGCGGCTACTTGCCCATCGTGAGCCCGGCGCGCACGAGCTGCGGCACCGAAGCGTCGGGCAGGTAGGCCCGCACGAGGGCGATGCCGATGCGGGCGAGGTCGGCGCCGTCGCTGTAGAGCAGGTACATCGGCTCGGCGCGCGGGTTGAACTTCTGCTTGAAGCGGTGCAGCGAGCGGAACCCGTACGCCGGTTCGAGGATGCCGCCGAGCCGATCGAGGATGACCTCGATCTGGCGTTCGTCCTCGGGGTCCTCGGATCGCGCCAGCGGGGCGCCCGAGAGCGACAGGAACTCGGCGCCCTCGTCGCGGAACGCCAGGGCCGACGACCCGATCAGGAACTCCATGACGGGTGGGAACGAGCCCCCGTCGCGGCGTCGCATGAGGTCGAGCGTCCACCCGCGCACCCGACCGCCGGGTGCGTAGACCGGCAGCCAGCTCAGGAATCCCTGCACGGTGCCGTCGGCGGCCGTGGCGATCGCCGTGCGCACGGCGGGGTCGAGCGCCTCGTCGATCGAGCCGAGCGTGAAGCGCATCTCGGGCAGACCCTTGTCGCCGACCCACTGTTCCGAGATCTCGGTGATCTGGGCGCGCACCGACCGCGGCTCCGACGATAGGGTCGTGAGCCGGAACGTCACGTCGTCGCGAGCGCCGCGGTTGATCGCCGTGCGCACCGCACCCCACTTCTTGCCCGTGAACTCCAGGCCCGGCAGGTCGACGATGGTGTCCTCGGCGATCTGCAGCGCCCGCCAGCCCTCGGGCATGGCGTCGCGCACGGCCGCTCCGGCGCTGAACACGCAGACGACGAAGCCCGCACGCTCGGCACTGTCGATGAACTCGGTGAGGGTCGCGCCCACCTTCTCGGGAGGGGCGATCGGGTCGCCGAGCACCAGTGCCACGCCATGGTGCGTCTGATAGGCGACGACCGTCGTCGGATCGGAGCCGAAGAAGTGCCGGTTGTCGCGCCAGGTCGCCATCCACGAGAGCGCCCCGCCGCCGTCCTGCTGCACGATGCGGCGGACATCGTCGATGCGCACGCCGGGGCGGTTGAGGCCCTTGTCGCCGGGGAGCCGTCGACGCAGGCGCGCGCGGAACGCCCGCCGGCAGACGGTCAGCCACACCAGCATCACGGCCCAGAGGAATCCGGATGCCGCGGCGAACGCCAACCCTTCACGGCTGTCGTAGTCGGCGGCGTCGTCGTACAACTCGGGATGGACGATGAGGAACACCGCCAGGGCGCCCGCGAGCACGTTGACGCCCGCGAGGATCACCGCGATCACCATCGCGACCCGGTAGCCGCGCAGCAACCCGGGTGCGATCACGAGCACGACGATCGCGTCGATGAGCACGTCGGCCATGTCGATGCCGCCGACGGAGGTCATGCCGAACGGGCCGTACGTCGGCGCGATCGACGCGATGACCTGCACGACCGTGAGCGCGATGATCATCACGAACGCCACGTAGCGCTGTTCGCGCACGGTCGGCTTGGTGAACGAACCCGCGTTGACGAGCAGCACCATGCCGACCGCCATCGCATGCTCCACGTCGGCCACCGTGCCGAGGAACAGCACGCTCACGAGCGTGAACGCGGTGAGGATGAGCAGCGCGCGCCCTCTCCAGGGCGACGGCAGGCTCGCAGCCGCCGCGGCGATGCACGCGAACACGCCCCCGGACGGGCCGACATCGACCTGCGTGACGAGGGTCTCGGCCCAGTGCGAGCCCATCTCGGCGAAGCCGGCGATGACGACCGCCGCGCCGATGACCGCGAGCACCTGTCCGCCGAAGAAGTGCGCGGCCGCACGTCCGGTGCCCCGCCGGAATTCGAGCCAGCCCACGCCGACGGCGGTGAGCAGCAGCACGAGGTAGCCCCACGGGTCGGCGACGAGGAACGTGCCCGTGATCGTCGTCCACCAGCGCCCGTCGGCGAACGACGGCACTCCGTAGGCGAAGGTCTCGTACCAGTCGGCGTCGCTGACCGACGAGACGAACCCGCCGACCAGGATGCCGACGAGCACGAGCGTCGCGAGCAGGGCGATCGTGAACGGCAGGCGCCCGAGCGTTCGGAGCACGCGTTGCGTGGGCGACGGCGGGACCGGCGCTCCGTGCGGCGGTTCGGCCGCGGGCGGTTCGGTCGGCTTCACGGCGACGGATGCCTCGTCGGCCGTCGTCCTCGTCGAGTCGGTCATCCGGACTCCCCCCATGCGACCGCATTCGGGGGCAGACTATCCCACCGCGGGAGCGCGGGTCAGTAGCCGCCCGCCGCGAGGTGCGTCGCGGCCGAGGCGAGGTCGTCGGCGACGGACTCGTAGTCGCCGGTCAGCGCCCCGACGGTCACGCGCACGAAGTCGCCGCCGGTGCGCTGGCGCATGCCGTTCGCGGCATCCGTGGCATCGGATGCCGCGAGGAACGGCGTGCCCGCCGCCACGCGGATGCCGGCCGCCGCCAGCTGCACGAGCGCGGACCGCTCGCCGAGCACCGGCATCCAGAGGTTGATGCCGTCGGCGGGTGCTGCGGCGACGCCGCGGGATCGCAGGGCCTCGCCGAGCGAGCGCTGGCGGGTGTAGTAGGCGCGGCGCGCCTCGGTCACGGTGTCGATCGCGGTGCCGTCGGTGAGCAGGTCGAGCAGGATGGTCTGCAGCATCCGAGAGGTCCAGCCCGGCCCGAGCATGCGTCGGCCGGCGATGTGCTCGACGAGGTCGCGCGGGCCTCCGAGCGCTGCGATCCGCAGGTCGGGGCCGTGCGACTTCGAGAAGCTCCGCACGTGCACGACCCGGTCGGGCAGCCAGGTGCCGAGGGTCACGTCGCCCTCGATGGAGATGAGGCCCGAGTGGTCGTCCTCGATGACGATGAGGTCGTCGACGCGTTCGGCGGCCTCGATCGTGCGCGCGAGCGCCTCGGCCCGTTCGGCGGTCATCGACGCGCCCGTCGGGTTCTGTGCGCGGGGCTGCAGCAGCACGGCGACGGGGCGCTTGCGCAGCGCGGCGGCGAGGGACTCGGGCCGCATGCCGTGCCCGTCGAGGCGAACGGGCAGGGGCACGGCCCCGAGTACCTCGAGCAGGTCGAGGAACGGGGGGAAGCCCGGGCTCTCGACGACGACGCGGTCGCCGAAGCGCACGACCTGCTCGAGCGTGCGCGAGATGGCGTCGAGCGCGCCGTCGACGACCATGATCGACTCCGCGTCGCTCGGCCATGAATCGCGGAGCACGCGTGCGAGCTGCGGGATCACGGGTTGGGCCTGGTAGCTGCCGGTCTCGGCCTTCGCCGAGACGCGGGACAGCGCGGGGCCGAGGGCGGGCAGCAGCAGCGGGTCGGGCGTGCCGCGCGAGAGGTCGAGCCGCACGGGGTCGTCGGGGGCCGCCATGCCGCGCATGCGCGGGGCGAGGCGAGCGGATGCCGCGCCGCGCACGAAGCTGCCGGCGCGGCCGCGGCTCTCGATGAGGCCGGCCCTGGCGAGGGCCTGCCAGGCCTGGCTGATCGTGGCCGGGCTCACGCCGAGTGCTGCGGCGAGTTCGCGCACGGTCGGGAGTCGTTGGCCTGCGGCGAGCTCGCCCGCGTTGATGAGCCGGGCGACCTCGCCGGCGATGCTGCGAGGCGACGAGTCGGCGAACTCGGCGAGGTCGATGAGTCGAACGGCGTCCACACGAGCGGTATCCACTCGAATACTTGACCCCACCATTGCCTCCAGCGGGTGCGAGGGACAGGATGTTTAACCACAGCGTCACAGAGTGAAACAGAAGAGAAATGTTCAAGCCGAACAATAACAGAACGGGCCACAAGCCCCGTCTTCGGCCATTCGTTCGGCAGTTCCACCGGCAGTTCCATCGGTACATCTCGGCGTCGCAGCAGCACCCGACGAACACCTGACACGAGCACCACGCCAGGCGATCCTCGAGGCAACGGCAACGACGCCGCCCGACTCAGGAGACATTCATGACGATCGTCAGAGCGGCCATCACGCAGACCACGTGGACGGGCGACAAGGACTCGATGCTCGACAAGCACGAGCAGTTCGCGCGAGATGCGAAGGCGCAGGGCGCCGAGGTGGTCTGCTTCCAGGAGCTGTTCTACGGGCCGTACTTCGGCATCACGCAGGACCAGAAGTACTACCGGTTCGCCGAATCGGCCGAGGGCCCCATCGTTCAGCGCTTCGCCGACCTCGCGAAGCAGCTCGGCACGGTCATGGTGCTGCCCATCTACGAAGAGGCCGAGACCGGCGTCTACTACAACACCTCGGTGCTCGTCGACGCCGACGGCACGATCCTCGGCAAGTACCGCAAGCACCACCTGCCGCACCTCGACCGGTTCTGGGAGAAGTTCTACTTCCGCCCCGGCAACATGGGCTACCCCGTCTTCGACACGGCCGTCGGCCGCGTGGGCATGTACATCTGCTACGACCGCCACTTCCCCGAGGGATGGCGCGAGCTCGGCCTGAACGACGCCCACATGGTCTTCAACCCGAACGCCACGAAGCCCGGACTCTCGAACCGCCTCTGGGAGGTCGAGGGCCCGTGCGCCGCCGTCGCGAACGGCTACTTCGTGCTGCAGCCGAACCGCGTCGGCCGCGAAGACAACGAGTACGGCGACCTCGCCGTCGACTTCTACGGCACGAGCCAGGTCATCGACCCGCGCGGCAACTTCGTCGGCGAGCGCGGCTCGGGCACCGACGAGGAGATCCTCGTGCGCGACCTCGACATGGACATGGTGCAGCAGATGCGCGACGACTGGCAGTTCTACCGCGACCGCCGGCCCGACTCCTACGCGAAGATCGCGAAGCCGTAACCCGAACGCCGACGCGAAGGAGCGATCATGGCCACCACCCTCATCTCCGGCGGCACCGTCGTCTCGGCCACGGGCCGTGCGGCGGCCGACGTGCTCGTCGACGGCGAGACGATCCGCGCGGTGCTCGCCCCGGGCAGCACCCTGCTCGGAACGGATGTCGCGGCATCCGTCGACCGCGTGATCGACGCCACGGGCAAGTACGTCATTCCCGGCGGCATCGACGCGCACACCCACATGCAGCTGCCGTTCGGCGGCACCGAGGCATCCGACACCTTCGAGACCGGAACCCGCGCGGCCGCCTGGGGCGGCACCACGTCGATCATCGACTTCGCCGTGCAGACCTACGGCCAGCGCATCGAAGACGGACTGGCCGCGTGGCACGAGAAGGCGGCGGGCAACTGCGCCATCGACTACGGCTTCCACCAGATCGTCGGCGACGTGAACGCCGACTCGCTCGCCGCGATGAAGCGCCTGCCCGACGAGGGCATCTCGAGCTTCAAGCTGTTCATGGCGTACCCGGGCGTCTTCTACAGCGACGACGCCCAGATCCTCAAGGCCATGCAGATCTCGCGCGACACCGGCCTGCTCACGATGATGCACGCCGAGAACGGGCCGGCCATCGACGTGCTCGCCCAGCAGCTCGTCGACGCCGGCAACACCGACCCGTACTACCACGGCATCGCCCGCGCCTGGGAGATGGAGGAGGAGGCGACGCACCGCGCGATCATGCTCGCCAAGCTCACCGGTGCTCCGCTCTACGTGGTGCACGTGTCGGCCAAGCAGGCGGTCGAGCAGCTCGCCTGGGCGCGCGACAAGGGCCAGAACGTGTTCGGCGAGACCTGCCCGCAGTACCTCTACCTGAGCCTCGAAGACCAGCTCGGGGCATCCGGACCCGAATGGGGTTCGTTCGAGGGCGCGAAGTGGGTGTGCTCGACGCCGCTCCGAAGCCGCGCGGAGGGCCACCAGCACTCGATGTGGCAGGCGCTGCGCACGAACGACCTGCAGATGGTCTCGACCGATCACTGCCCGTTCTGCATGAAGGACCAGAAGGAGCTCGGACTCGGCGACTTCCGCAAGATCCCGAACGGCATCGGCTCGATCGAGCACCGCATGGACCTCATGTACCAGGGCGTCGTGACCGGCGAGATCACCCTCGAGCGCTGGGTGGAGCTCACATCGACCACCCCGGCGCGCATGTTCGGCCTGTACGGGCAGAAGGGCGTGATCCAGCCGGGTGCCGACGCCGACATCGTCGTCTACGACCCGAACGGGCACACGTCGATCGGCTACGACAAGACCCACCACATGAACATGGACCACTCCGCGTGGGAGGGGTTCGAGATCGACGGCCACGTCGACACGGTCGTGTCGCGCGGCAAGGTCGTCGTCGACGGCGGCGAGTACCTCGGCACGAAGGGCGACGGCCGGTTCCTCAAGCGGGGCCTCAGCCAGTACCTCATCTGACCCGACCAGCCCGCAAGAGAACGGAGCCCCCGATGGATTTCGGCGTCGTCCTGCAGACCAACCCGCCCGCCTCCCGAACCGTGCACCTCGCCAAGCTCGCCGAGCAGTACGGGTTCAGCACCGCCTGGACGTTCGACTCCCACCTGCTCTGGCAGGAGCCGTACGTCATCTACAGCCAGATCCTCGCCGAGACGCACCGCATCAAGGTCGGCCCGTTCGTCACCAACCCGGCGACGCGCGACTGGACCGTGACGGCGTCGATCTTCGCGACCCTCAACGAGATGTACGGCAACCGCACGATCTGCGGGATCGGCCGCGGCGACTCGGCCGTGCGCGTCACCAACGGCAAGCCCGTGACCATGAGCGAGCTGCGCGAGTCGATCCACGTGATCCGCGAGCTCGCGAACTCGCGAAGCGTCGAGTACAAGGGCTCGCAGCTGCAGTTCCCGTGGTCGAAGGGCTCCGAGCTCGAGGTGTGGGTCGCCGCCTACGGGCCCATGGCGTTGAAGCTCACGGGCGAGGTCGGCGACGGCTTCATCCTGCAGCTGGCCGATGTCGACATCGCCGCCTGGATGATCAAGACCGTCCGCGACGCGGCCGAGGCCGCGGGGCGCGACCCGATGTCGATCAAGTTCTGCGTCGCCGCACCCATGTACATCGGTGACGACTGGACCCACATGCGCGACCAGACCCGCTGGTTCGGCGGCATGGTCGGCAACCACGTCGCCGACATCGTCGCGAAGTACGGCGCGCACGGCACGGTGCCCGACGCGCTCACCGACTACATCCGCGGCCGCGAGGGCTACGACTACAACTCGCACGGCCGGGCCGAGAACGACCACGTCGACTTCGTGCCCGACGAGATCGTGGAGCGGTTCTGCGTGCTGGGCTCGGCCGACCAGCACATCCAGAAGCTCACGCAGCTCGCCGAGCTCGGCGTCGACCAGTTCGCCGGCTACCTCCAGCACGACAACAAGGAGGAGACGCTCCGGGTCTACGGCGAGACCGTGATCCCGGCGCTCTCCGAGCACATCACGGCGAAGGCATGACCGACGTCGACGTGCGCAGCACCGACCCGACGACGGATGCCGCGGGCACGACGCCTGCGCGCGGCATCCGCTCGTCCGGGTCGCCCGAGTCGAGGGGCGCACGCCGGCGCGGCGGCTCAGGCGGGCGCCGTCGTTGGGCCGCGATCGGCTGGGGCGTGTTCGGCATCCTGCTGCTCGTCGTGCTCTGGGAGGGCTACAAGCTGCTCGCCCCGGCCGACGGCGTGCTCATCGGCGAGACGCGGGTGCTCCCGCGCACGACCGACCTCGCGATGCCGCACGTGTGGGACATGTTCGGCCGGCTCGCCGAGCCCGTGACCCGGTCGCCGTCGGCGCAGCCGCTGTGGCTCGTCATCGCGCTCGCCGCCCTCACGACGCTCGGCATCGCCGCGGCCGGATGGCTCGTCGGCGTGGTCGTCGGCGTCGGCCTCGCGCTCGTGATGCAGCGGTGGCGCATCGCCGAATGGGGCCTGCTGCCGTGGATCGTGCTCAGCCAGACCGTGCCGCTCATCGCCTTCGCCCCGATCGTCAAGAGCTGGGGGTCGCGCGTCGAGATCGGCTCGTTCGAGTGGCAGGACTGGATGTCGGTCGCGCTCATCGCGAGCTACCTGGCGTTCTTCCCGATCGCGATCGGCGCGCTCAAGGGCCTCCAGTCGCCCGACCGCATCCACGAGGAGCTCATGCAGACGTACGCGGCCGGCTACTGGCCGACGCTCTGGAAGCTGCGGTTCCCTGCGGCCGTGCCGTACCTGCTGCCCGCGCTGCGCCTCGGTGCGGCGAACGCCGTCATCGGCGCCGTGGTCGCCGAGGTGTCGACCGGCCTGCAGGGCGGCATCGGTCGCCTGCTCATCCAGTTCGCCGGGCAGGCCTCCGGCGACCCGGCCAAGGCGTGGGCGCCGATCTTCGGCGCGATCGTGCTCGGGCTCGTGGCCGCCGGATCGGTCGCGCTGCTCGGCGTGATCCTCAAGAACTACCGACGAACGGAGGAAGCCGCATGAGCGCTCCCGAGACCCCCGCCGGGCGCGATGCCGCGCCGACGACGGCAGCCGCGGCATCCGTCGCCCCCGTTTCGACCGCCGAGCCCGCCGTGCGGGTGACCGGCGTCGACAAGCGATTCGAGACGCGCGGTGGCACCGTGCACGCGCTCGAGGGCATCGACCTCGAGATCGCACCGGGCGAGTTCGTCTCGCTCATCGGGCCGAGCGGATGCGGCAAGTCCACCCTCATGCGGTTGATCGCCGACCTCGACGCGCCGACCACGGGGGCGATCACGGTGTTCGGCAAGACACCGACGCAGGCGCGGCTCGACCAGGAGTACGGCATCGCGTTCCAGCAGGCCGGACTGCTGCCGTGGCGCACGGTCGCGGCGAACGTGGCGCTGCCGCTCGAACTGCACGGCGTGGCATCCGGCGCCCGCAAGGCCAAGGTCGACGAGCTGCTCGACATGGTCGGACTCGCCGACTTCGCCGACCGCTACCCCGACCAGCTCTCGGGCGGCATGCAGCAGCGCGTCGCGATCGCCCGCTCGCTCGCCGAGCAGCCGCGCCTGCTGCTCATGGACGAGCCGTTCGGCGCGCTCGACGAGATGACGCGCGAGAAGATGCAGTCCGACCTCGTGCGCATCTCGGCCGAGACGGGCGCCGCGGTCGTGTTCGTGACGCACTCGATCCCCGAGGCGGTGTTCCTCAGCGACCGAGTGGTCGTCATGTCGCCGCGGCCGGGGCGCATCCGCGAGATCGTGCCCATGCGGCTCGGCGGTGCGCCTGCTGCGGCGGCCGGTGGGGCGACGGATGCCGCGGCTCGCGCCGAGCGCACCGAGGGACTCCGCGAGGACCGGTCGTTCTTCGAGATGGTCACCGCCGTGCGCGAGGCCCTGCACGGCGCACCCGTCGCCACCGGCGCACGCGGAGTGGAGACGCGCTGATGAGCGCGCACCTGAGCCCGCGCACCGAGACGACGCTGCGCATCGTCGCGCCGATCACGGTCGGGGTGCTCGTGCTGGGCATCTGGCAGTTCCTGGTCAGCGTCGTCGGCGTCTCGGACTACCTGCTGCCGAGCCCGGCGTCGATCGTCGAGGAGCTCGTCGCATCGTGGGACTCCATCGTCTCGGCGACGATCATCACTGGCACGAACGCGCTGATCGGCCTCATCGTCGGCACGCTGCTCGGCATCGCCCTCGCCGCGCTCGCCGCGAGGTGGCGGGCGGTCGACCAGATGAGCGCCCCCGTCATCGCCTCGCTCGCGGTCGTGCCGATCGTCGCGCTCGCACCGGTGCTGAACTCGATGTTCGGCGCCGACAGCCAGTTCGGCCGTCAGGCGATCGCCGCGATCGCGTCGTTCGTGCCGGTCTTCGTGAACACGCTGCGCGGGTTCCGCCAGACCACGCCCGTGCACCGCGAGCTCATGCGCGCCTACGCGGCGACGCCCGGGCAGGTGCTGCGCACGCTGACCCTGCCGACCGCACGGCCGTTCATCCTCACCGGCATCCGCATCGCCTCCTCGCTCGCCGTGATCTCCGCCCTCGTCGCCGAGTACTTCGGCGGACCGCGCGGCGGCCTCGGCAGCCTCATCTCGACGTCGGCCGCGTCGAGCGCGTACGCCCGCGCATGGGCGTACGTCGTGGCATCCATCGCCCTCGGCCTGCTCTTCTACCTCGCGACGCTCGCGCTCGAGCGCCTCGTGCTCAGGACCCCCACCCAGCGCGCCACCGACCGCACCACCGGAACCAGCACCACCAGCACCAGCACCGAGACCAGCACCACCCACTGAGAACCAGCACCACCACTGAGAATCGGGAAGGACTGACATGAAGCACAGCACACGCCGCGGACTCGCGGCCGGAGCGTTCGCCGTCACGGCCGCGTTCCTCCTCGCCGCCTGCTCCTCGGGAGACGGCGGTGACTCCGGCGGAGGCGACTCCGGCGAGCTCACGCCCGTGAAGCTGCAGCTGCAGTGGCTGCCGCAGGGCCAGTTCGCCGGGTACTTCGCGGCCGTCGACCAGGGCTTCTTCGAAGAAGAGGGCCTCGACGTCGAGATCATCCCGTCGGGCGGCGACATCGTGCCGCAAGACGCGCTCGCCAACGGCGACGTCGACTACGCGATCGCGTGGGTGCCCAAGGTGCTCGGCTCGATCGAGCAGGGCGCGAACCTCACCGACATCGCCCAGATCTTCCAGCGCTCGGGCACCCTGCAGGTGTCGTGGGCCGACTCGGGCATCGACTCGGTCGCCGACTTCGAGGGCAAGAAGATCGGCTCGTGGGGCTTCGGCAACGAGTGGGAGATCTTCGCGGCCATGGCCGCCGAGGGCCTCGACGCCTCGACCGTGCAGATCATCACGCAGGACTTCAACATGAACGCGTTCCTGCAGGGCGACATCGACGCGGCGCAGGCGATGACGTACAACGAGTACGCGCAGCTGCTCGAGACCGTGAACCCCGACACGGGCGAGCTCTACCAGCCCGAGGACTTCAACGTCATCTCCTATGAAGACACCGAGGGCGCCATGCTTCAAGACGCCATCTGGGCCGACACCGAGCGCCTCGAGTCCGACAGCGACTACGCCGACACCACGGTCAAGTTCCTGAAGGCCGTCATCAAGGGCTGGGCGTTCGCGGCGGCCAACCCGCAGGACGCGGCCGACATCACGATCGCGGCCGGCTCCGGCTGGGGCCCGAGCCACGAGCTCTGGATGGTCAACGAGACGAACAAGCTCATCTGGCCCTCCGACAACGGCATCGGCGTCATCGACGAGACCGCGTGGGACAAGACCGTCGCGGGTGCGCTCGCCGCGGTGAACGAGACCGGCGCCCACCTCATCACCGAGGAGCCGCCGGCCAGCGCCTGGTCGAACGAGTACATCGAGCAGGCGCTCTCCGAGCTCGAGGGCGAAGACCTCGACCTCACGGGCGCCGATTGGTCGCCCATCGACGTCACCCTCGAAGAGGGCGGCAACTAGCACGACGGATGCCGCGCCGCCGGCCGATCCCGTCGGCGGCGCGGCACCCGGGGCAGGTCTCGCCCCTTCGGGCACGAAGCGCGTCGAGAGCACCGAACGAACAGGAAAGGGCACCGAAGCCATGACCGACACCGACGACCTCGACGTCATCGCACGCGAGCTCGACCTCGAGCACGTCTTCCACTCCTGGTCGGCGCAGGCGCAGCCCTCCTCGCTCGTCATCGCGAGCGGGCGCGGATGCCGCGTCTGGGACCACTCCGGACGCGAGTACCTCGACTTCTCGAGCCAGCTCGTGAACGTCAACATCGGCCACCAGCACCCGACCGTGGTGGAGGCGATCCGCGAGCAGGCCGAGCTGCTGACCACCATCGCGCCGTCGACCGTGAACCTCGCGCGCGGCGAGGCCGCGAAGCGCATCGTGGGGCACGCGCCCGACGGGTTCCGCAAGGTGTTCTTCACGAACGGCGGCGCCGACGCCAACGAGAACGCGATCCGCATGGCCCGCCTGCACACCGGGCGCGACAAGGTGCTCTCGACGTACCGGTCGTACCACGGCAACACAGGTGCGGCGATCGTCTCGACGGGCGACTGGCGGCGCATCCCCAACGAGTTCGCACGCGGGCACGTGCACTTCTTCGGGCCCTACCTGTACCGGTCCGAGTTCTGGGCGACGACGCCCGAGCAGGAGTCGGAGCGCGCGCTGCACCACCTCCGCCGCGTGATCGAGGCCGAGGGGCCGTCGTCGATCGCCGCGGTGCTGCTCGAGTCGATCCCCGGCACCGCGGGCATCATGCTGCCGCCGCCCGGGTACCTCGCGGGCGTGCGCGAGCTCTGCGACGCCCACGGCATCCTGCTGATCCTCGACGAGGTCATGGCCGGCTTCGGCCGCACCGGGCGCTGGTTCGCCTTCGACGGCCACGACGTGCGGCCCGACCTCATCACGTTCGCGAAGGGCGTGAACTCGGGGTACATCCCGACCGGCGGCGTCATCATCTCCGATCCCGTGGCGGCGACGTTCGACGAGCGCGTCTTCCCCGGCGGACTCACCTACTCGGGGCATCCGCTCGCGATGGCCTCGATCGTCGCGACGCTCGACGCGATGGCGGCCGAGGGCGTCGTCGAGAACGCGCGAGCCATCGGCGAGAACGAGATCGGCCCCGCGCTCGCCGCGCTGGCCGAGAAGCACGACGTCATCGGCGAGGTGCGCGGCGAGGGCGTGTTCTGGGCCATGGAGCTCGTCGCCGACCGCGCGACGCGCGAGCCGCTGCCTGCGGCGAGCATGGGCCGGCTCAAGGCCGCCATGGTCGAACGCGGGCTGCTGCCGTTCGTGCAGGACAACCGCATCCACGTGGTGCCGCCGTGCGTGGTCACCGCAGGCGAGGTCGCCGAGGCCGTGTCGATCTACGACCACGTGCTGGGCACCGCGCTCTGAGCACCGCATCCGGGGCGGCGGGCTTCGAGCACCGCCCCTCACGAACTCGACGCAAGGGGAGAAGAAGATGACCGACATCACCACCATCGACCACTGGATCGACGGGGCGCCCGCCGCCGGGCAGTCCGAGCGCACCGGCCCGGTCTACAACCCGGCGCTCGGCGTCGAGCAGAAGCGCGTGCGCATGGCGTCGACCGAGGACGTCGATGCAGCCGTCGGCGCCGCCGCGCGGGCGTTCCCGGCCTGGCGCGACACGTCGATCGCCAAGCGCCAGCAGGTCATGTTCGCCTTCCGCGAGCTGCTGAACTCGCGCACGGGCGAGCTCGCGGCGATCCTCACGAGCGAGCACGGCAAGGTCACCTCCGACGCCGCGGGCGAGATCGCGCGCGGGCTCGAGGTCGTCGAGCTCGCGTGCGCGATGCCGGGGTACACGAAGGGCGAGTACTCCGAGAACGTGTCGACCGGCGTCGACGTCTACACGCTGAAGCAGCCGGTCGGCGTCGTCGGCATCATCTCGCCGTTCAACTTCCCGGCGATGGTGCCGCTGTGGTTCTTCCCGCTCGCGATCGCTGCGGGCAACACGGTCGTGCTGAAGCCCTCCGAGAAGGATCCGTCGGCCGCGGTCTGGATGGCCGAGCTCCTGCAGGAGGCAGGGCTCCCCGACGGCGTGCTCAACGTCGTGCACGGCGACAAGGTCGCGGTCGACGCGCTGCTCGAGCACCCGGTCGTGCGCTCGATCTCGTTCGTCGGCTCCACCCCGATCGCGCACTACATCTACTCGACCGCAACGGCCAACGGCAAGCGCGTGCAGGCGCTCGGCGGCGCCAAGAACCACATGCTCGTGCTGCCCGACGCCGACCTCGACCTCGCCGCCGACGCGGCCGTGAACGCGGGCTTCGGCTCGGCCGGCGAGCGCTGCATGGCGGTCTCGGTCGTGCTCGCGGTCGACTCGGTCGCCGACGAGCTGGTCGCGAAGGTGAGCGAGCGGATGTCGCGGCTCACGACCGGCGACGGCACCCGCGGGTGCGACATGGGCCCGCTCATCACGCGCGAGCACCGCGACAAGGTCGCGGGCTACCTCGACGTCGCGGTCGACGACGGGGCGACCCTCGTGGTCGACGGGCGCGACCCCGAGGTCGACGGCGCTCCCGACGGGTTCTGGCTCGGCCCGACGCTCATCGACCGCGTGCCGACCTCGTCGGTCGTCTACCAGGACGAGATCTTCGGCCCCGTGCTCTCGATCGTGCGCGTCGACGGCTACGAGCAGGGGGTCGACATCATCAACGCCTCCCGCTACGGCAACGGCACCGCGATCTTCACGAACGACGGCGGTGCCGCCCGGCGGTTCCAGCGCGAGGTCACGGTCGGCATGATCGGCATCAACGTGCCGATCCCGGTGCCGGTGGCGTACCATTCCTTCGGCGGGTGGAAGGACTCGCTGTTCGGCGACGCGAAGGCGTACGGCCCGAAGGGCTTCGAGTTCTTCCTGCAGGAGAAGGCGGTCACGTCGCGTTGGCTCGACCCGAGCCACGGCGGGCTCAACCTGGGCTTCCCGCAGCACGACTGACGCGCGCGGTCGGCCCGTCCAGCCCCTGGCTGGAGGCCGCACCTCAGGCGAACGCACGCTGCTCAGGTCACTTCTCGCGAATACGGCCTGAACAGCGGGCGCGTGCCTGAATCCGGCGCGGGTGGCGGGTGCGGGTGCACTCGGGCGGGCGAGGATCAGCCGCGGGCGCTGCGTGCCGCGAAGGCGGCGACCCTGGCGGATGCCTCGGGGCTGTCGAACGCCGCGCCGATCGTGCGCGCCTCGTCGTCGAGCGCCTCCTGGAACGGGCGCGAGAGGCCCGAACGCACGAGCCGCTTCGCCTGTCCGAATGCCGCAGAGGCTCCCGAGAGCCAGACGTCGGCGATCTCGCGTGCGCGGGCGTCGAGCGCCTCGGGCGCGACGACCTCGGCGACGAGCCCCCAGTCGAGCGCCTCCTGCGCGCTCAGCGTGCGCGAGGTGAGCGTGAGCTCGAGCGCGCGCCGGGTGCCGACGGCCTCGGGCAGCAGCGTGCTGACCCCGCAGTCGGGCGTGAGGCCGATATCGGCGTAGCGGCTGGCGAAGCTCGCGCGTTCGCTGGCGACGATGACGTCGGCGACGAGCATGAACCCGAGGCCGCCGCCGGCGACGGGGCCCTGCACGGCGGCGACGATCGGCTTGGCGCTCTCGCGCAGCATCCGGTGCCCGGCGTGGATCGCGTCGGCGAGCTCGGTGACGACCTGCCCCGCCGACGTGCCGTCGCCCCCGAGCTCCGACATGGCCCGCACGTCGCCGCCGGCGCAGAACGCCCGCCCGTTCGCGTCGAACAGCACGGCGCGGATGTCGTCGCGGGCCGCGATCTCGCCCGCGTGGCGATGCCACAGGGCGATGGCCTCTGGGCCGACCGCGTTCAGGCGCTCGGGGCGGTTGAGGGTGAGGTGCGCGAGCCCGTCGTGCACGCGGAAGAGGATGGCGTCGTCGCTCATGGTCGGGGAGTCTAGCCGCGCGCCCGCCGAGGCCGAAGGCCGTTGTCGATCTCCGACTACCGCGCATGGCGGAGGTGCGCTCCGGTGCACCGAGGGCGATGAAGCGACTGGGGCGTTCGCCGTGGCCGATCAGCCGTGGGCGTCGCCCGCGCCGCGCGACGGATGGGCGTACGACTGCTCGAGCCGGGCGGCGCGGGTGGTCAGCACGTCGAGCACCGTGCGCACGGCCAGCCGCTCGGCGACATCCGGTCGCATGAGCGCGACGATCTGCCTGGCGGAGGTGACGCCTCGGATCGGCTTCAGCACGACGCCCTCCGGCACTGCGCCCGAGGTGTAGCGCGGCACGAACGCGACGCCCTGGCCGGCGGCGATGAACGCCTCGATGATGCGCATGTCGCTGAACCGCTGCGAGACCGTGACCCGCTTGCCGCCCTGCTCCTCGATGGCGTGCAGGATGCGCTCGAACGGGAACCCGAGCGGAACGCCGAGCCAGGTCTCGTCGACGAGGTCGGCGCTCGTCACGTGCGCACGGCCGGCGAGGCGGTGGTCGGTCGGGATGCCGACGTCGAGCGGCTCGGTGAGCAGCGGCACGACCTTGAGGCCGCGACCGCCCCACGGCAGCTCGCCGGGCATCGAGTGCGCCAGCACGATGTCGTAGTCGGAGGTGAGGTCGGGGAACCCCGCCAGCTCGGGATCGAGGTCGGTGCAGCGCACGACGAGGCCGGCGACGCTCGCGAGATCGGTGAGCACGCCCGGCAGCAGGCTCGCGCCGATCGTGGGGAACGTCAGCAGCGTCACCTCGCCGCTCGGGTGGTTGCGGAACTCGTCCCAGAGGGCGGTCGCGCGTTCGAGGGCCACGGCGACCTCGGCGGCGCTGCGGGCGAGCGCGTGCCCGGCGCTCGTGAGCACGAGCCCCCGACCGCTGCGCTCGGTGAGCGGCATGCCGGCCTCGCGCTCGAGCACCTTGAGCTGCTGCGAGACCGCGGAGGGCGTGCGCCCCGTCGCCTCGGCGACGGCGGTCACGCTGCCGCGCTCCGAGAGCTCTCGGAGCAGGTCGAGTCGGTTCACGTCCATGTAGTCAGCCTACATATTCATTACAGTTCTGTGAGCTTGTGCTGAATCATTTTGGAGAGGATGATTGAGACATCGAAGGGTTGCAACGGCGCAACGAACCGCTCGATCACACGCCGTCACCATTCGAAAGGGAACCATCATGGCCACGCTCATCTTCGTCGCAGCAGCATCCATCGCCGGAGTCGTCGGCACGATCGTTCTCGCCTCGCGCGACGGCTACCGTCGCCAGCCGACCGAAGCTTTCGCGCGCACCGTCTGAGGTCGCGCGAACCGCCCGGCATCGCCGGGCCCAGGGCCGCCCACGGAGAGGGACACTCCGCAGGGCGGCCCTTCATCGTGCGCCCGGCGCGCATCGGCATGCACTGGGGGGATGCCGATGCGCGCCGGTCGCCGCGCGGTCGCCGGAGCCCGCGACGCCGCGCCGCGGCATCCGTCGCCCGCGTGTGCTCGCCGACCCGGGGCGTGCAGGCGGATACCGTGAGCCACGATGCGGGCGCGCGAGGCACGCGACCCGCGGGGTGAGTGGGCGAGGGGGAGCGATGACCGACGTCGTGGCCGATCAGGCGGTGCTCGGCCGCTTCCTGCTCGGGCTCGCCCAGGGCATGAATGCCGCGGGCGAGTCGGTCGACAAGATCGGCGAGACGATGGGCGTCGTGTCGCGCGCCTACGGCCGCACCGACACCGACGTGGTCGTGCTGCCCACCGTGGTGCTCATCGAGACCGGGTCGGCCGGAGATGAGCGGGTCGCGATCCGATCGGCGATCAACGTCTCGTTCCGCTTCGACCAGATCGCGGCCCTCTACCGCCTCATCGAACGGGCGCGGGCCGGGTCGATCGAGCCGATCGACGGCATCACCCGCCTGAACGAGATCGGTGCGATGCGCCAGCGCTTCGCGTGGCCCGTGCGGGTGTTCGGCCATGCGCTGCTGACCACCGGCCTCTGCCTGCTGCTCGCCCCGACGTGGCAGGGCGCGCTCATCGCGTTCGCGCTCGGCGCCCTGCTCGGCCTGCTGAAGCTCGTGCGCTCCCCGACCCTGCAGCTCGTGTTCCCCGTGTTCGCGGCGTTCGTGAGCGCGCTGGCGGTCTTCCTGCTCGCGCCGCACATCGAGATCGGCGATCCGATCCGGTTGCTCATCGCCCCCCTCGCCACGTTCCTTCCCGGTGGAGTGCTGACCACGGCGACGGTCGAGCTCGCGGCCGGGCAGATGGTCGCCGGTGCGTCGCGGCTGGTCTTCGGCCTCGTGCAGCTCGCGCTGCTCGCGTTCGGCATCCTCGCGGCCGGAACCCTCATGGGCGTCGACGACTCGAGCTACCTCCCGCTGGAGGCGACCGGGACCCTGCCGTGGTGGATCCCGGCGATCGGCGTGCTGCTGTTCGCAGTGGGCAACTACCTGCACTTCTCCGCGCCGAAGGGCACGTTCGGCTGGGTGCTGCTCACGCTGATCGTGGCGTTCACCGGCCAGCAGTTCGGCATCGCGCTCGTGGGAGAGACCGTGAGCGGGTTCATCGGCGCCCTCGCGATGACGCCCGTGGTGCTCTGGATCGCGACGCTCCGGCACGGCGCCCCCTCGCAGCTGACCTTCCTGCCCGCGTTCTGGCTGCTCGTGCCCGGCGCGGCCGGCCTCGTCGGCATCACCGAGGCCGTCGGATCGAGCGCCGGACTCGAGAACTTCGTGGGCGCCCTGGTGTCGGTCATGTCGATCGCGCTCGGCGTGCTCATCGGCACGGCGCTGTACCGGGTCGTGCACCACGGCGCCGCCGAGATCGCGCAGTTCCACATCGAGGTGCCCGCCGCCCTCTCCGAGTCCGAGGAGCCGCCGTTCTGGGCGCGCATCCTCCCGGGCACTCCGAGGTCGTTCTGGGGGCGGCGGCGACCCCGTGAACCGGAGGATGTCGCGGAGCAGGCGCCGCCCGAAGCGGGCGACCGGCCCGACTGAGGCGTCGCAGATCCCCCGAATACGGACCTTCCTCTCAGGCGAGTCCGCCGTAGAGTATTCGGGTGACGCTCCCAGACCCCCACAGCAGCGCCGACGTCCGTCAGCAGCTCATCGACCACATCTCCGCCGATGCGGTGTTCCACGGCGACTTCACGCTCACGAGCGGCAAGAAGGCGTCGTACTACGTCGACCTCCGCAAGGTGAGCCTCGACCACCGAGTCGCGCCGCTCATCGGCCAGGTCATGATCGACCTCATCGCCGACGTGCCCGACGTCGCCGCGGTGGGCGGTCTCACCATGGGCGCCGACCCGATCGCCTCCGCCGTGCTGCACCAGGGCGCCGCGCGCGGCCTCGCCTACGACGCGTTCGTCGTGCGCAAGGAGCCGAAGGACCACGGCCGCGGCCGTCAGGTCGAGGGGCCGGATGTCGCGGGCAAGCGCGTCATCGTGCTCGAAGACACCTCGACCACTGGCGGTTCGCCGCTCAAGGCCATCGAGGCGCTCCGCAAGGTCGGTGCCGAGGTCGTCGCCGTCGCCGTCGTCGTCGACCGCGCCACCGGTGCGCGCGAGGTCATCGAGGCCGCCGGCGTGCAGTACCTCGCGGCGATCGACCTGGACGACCTGGGCCTGGCCTGATGTCGGGCGATCGGCAGGGTGGCGACGGGGCCGACTGGCTGCTCGCGCAGTTGGCGGCCGGCGGCGGTGCGCCGCGCCCGCAGCATCCCGTGACGCCTCCGTCGTTCGGGCAGCCGGCGCCGTCCGGCGAGGCCCCGATCGCTCCGACCCAGCCGTTCGCCCCCGCTCCCGCACCGTCACCGGCTCCGGCTCCTCGTCGCAACGAGGAGGTGCTCGACTGGTTCTCGCTCGCCGAGCCCCCCGCACGCGACACCGGAACCCGCGCGCTGCCCGTCGTCGGCGAGGTGCTGCCGCCCGCAGCTCCGTCCGCGACCGGCGCCCCGTTCGCCTCGCAGACGCATCCGCAGGCCCTGCCGATCGTGCCCCCTGCGCAGTCGGCGCCGGCGTGGAACCCGACGCCCCCGGCCGGGCCGTCCGCCTCCCCGCAGGCCCCCGTCTGGCAGACGCCCGCGACCCCCGCTGCACCGCCTGCCGCATGGCCCGCGGCCCCGGCCGCGCCCGCAGCTGCGCCGCACTGGGCCCCGACGCCCGCGCCGGGCTCGCCCTCCGCTTCGCCGCAGCCCCCGGCGTGGAACCAGCCGGCCCAGCCGCAGGTTCCCGCGTGGAACCAGCCGGCCGAGCCGCAGGTTCCCGCGTGGAACCAGCCGGTCCAGCCGCAGCCCTCGTCGCACGCGCCGCTGACCGTCGAGCCGCCCGTGGGCAGGCCGCCGTTCCAGCCCGCGGAGCCGACGCCCGCCGCCTGGGAGTCCGCGCAGGCTCAGCAGCATCAGCCGGCCGAGCCGGTCGTGCCCGGCCCCGCGACGCCGACCGGGCCGTTCGCACTCACCTGGGGCGAGCCCGAGGCCGACTCGATCGACTCCGAAGACGCGCTCCGCGCCGCCTTCCGCCGTCTGTCGCAGCCCGAGGCCCCTCCGGCCGCGGTGCCGCAGGCGTTCGTCGCGCCCGCCGAGCCGGCCATGCCGGCGCACCCCGCGGCGAACCCGGCACCCGAGGCGTTCGCAGCGACGACCGACGACGATGGCGACGACTCGCCGTTCGCCGGGTTCGCGCCGCCGCCCGTCGCCCGCAGCTCGTTCACCCCCGTCACCCCCGCGACCGCCTCGGGAGACTTCGGCGCGGACCTCTGGTCGGCGATGCAGGAGACCGAGGTGCCCTCCGTGCCCTCGCAGCCCGCCCCGGAACTCACGCGTCGTGAACGTCTCGCGCTCGAGCAGCAGCAGTCCGCCGCCCAAGCCGAGGCGACCGACGTCGCCCACACCCGGGCGATCCCCGTCGTCGACCAGGCCTCGCAGGCGCCGCAGGTCGAGACGCCGTGGTACGAGGCACAGCAGGTCACGCCCGAGGCTCCGCAGCCCGCGGCGTTCGACGCACCGCGCACGCCGTTCCCCGCCTTCGCCGCAGCACCAGCCGAGGTCGCGCCGACGCCGGCGCCCGCGCAACCGGTCGACGACCTGCTCGCCGCGCTCGGCGGAGGTGCCGCGGCCTCGTTCGCGGCCGGTGCCGCGTCGTCCGCGTCCGCGGCTCCCGCACCCGCGGCTCCGGCGCCGGCGGCCCCCGCGCCCGAGCACAATCGATTCGCCGCGTTCGCCGCCTTCACCGAGGAGACGGCGCAGTTCGAGGCCCGCACCCCGGCCGAGCCACGGCATCCGTTCGACGCCCTCGACCAGGCCGAGCCGGAGCCCGTCGACGCGGTGCAGCCGCAGACCCCCGAACACGACCCGTTCGCCGCATTCGCCGCGCGACAGGCCGCCGAACCGGATGCCGCAGGCCGGCCCGCATTCGACGCGCAGTCCCTCCGCGGGCCGCAGGTCGACGACGAGCCCGACGGGCTCGCGGGCCTGGGCCTCGCCTTCGACGACGACCCGATCGCCGCGGAACCCGAGCCGTTCGTGCCGCAGTTCGGGACCGCCCGTGCCTGGTCGGCCGTACCGGCCGAGGCCGACGACGAGGCCGCCGAGGCCGACGACGAGGAGCCGGTCTACCAGTGGGGCATCCGCCCCGACCCGACGGCCGACGATCCGCACGCCGACGCGCCGATGGGGTCGCCGCTGCGATCGCTGGCGTTCGGCGGAGCCGCTGCCGCGGCGGCCGCACCGATCGCGCCCGTGGTTCGATCGGCCGCACCGGTCGCCGATCCGATCGACGAGGCGGCCCTCGAGTCCGAGCCGTTCGGCGCCGATGGCGACTGGTTCACCGAGCCGGCCCCCGAAGAGCCGACCGCGGCGACGGCGATGCTGCCGGTCGTGCCGGCGCAGCACGACCCCGCGCCGACCGAGGCGTTCTCGAACGATCCGTTCGCATTCGCCGACGGGGCCTCGAACGACCCGTTCGCGTTCGCCGACGAGCCCGATCACGACCCGTTCGCGAACCCGGCGGGCGCCACGCAACGACTGCCGATCGCGCCGACCGAGTCGTGGAACGCCGATCGGCAGCCCGACGCCGTCGAGCCCGACGACGACAACCCGTTCGCGTCGCTGTTCGCGCCGACCGGACCTGTCGGTGTGGCCGCAGGCGCCGGAGTCGCTGGAGCCTCCGCGGCGTCCGGTCGATTCGGCGCGTTCGCGGCGGCCTCCGGCTCCGGCTCGGGGGCGTCCGGCTCCGGCGGAGCCTTCGGCGGCGCCGCGGGCGGCGCTGGCGGCGCATCCGGCGGCGCGACCGGCCCGATGCGCGGCGGTGCGAGCGGCGGCCATCCCGGCGGCTCCGGCGGAGGCTACTCCGGCGGTTCCAGCTCGGGCGGCTCCGGCTCCGGCTCGGGCGGCAAGGGCGGCTCCGACACGGGCTCCGGCGGGCGGGGCCCGGCGAAGCCGCTCATCTGGGTGGCGGGCGGCCTGCTCGTGCTCGTGGTGCTCGCGGGCCTGTTCTTCTTCGGCACGAAGCTCGTGGGCGGCGACGCCGCCGCGTCGCTGTCGCCCTCGGCGAGCGAGAGCGACGCCGCATCGGACACCCCGGCCCCAGAGCCGACCGCACCGCAGCCGATGGGCGTCCACGCGTGGAACACGCTCTTCGGCGGCGAGTGCCTCGACCCGTTCGCATCGGCGTGGGAAGAGGAGTACACGGTCGTCGACTGCGGCGTCGCGCACGCCGCCCAGCTCGTGTACCGCGGCACCCTGCCGGGTGACGAGGCGGCGGCGTTCCCCGGCGAGGCCGAACTCGGTGCGCAGATGAACACCCTCTGCACGGCGGCCGGGATCGTCGACGTGGCGGCGGCATCGGGCGTGCCCGACCTGCAGGTGCAGGGCAGCTACCCGGTGACCGAGGAGCAGTGGGCCGCGGGCGAGCGCACGTACTACTGCTTCGCGAACCGCGCGGGCGGCGAGCCGCTCACGGGATCGATCGCCGGCCCGGGCCCGAGCGCCTGATCCGCGGCCGCATGGGCACACCCGTCATCGTCGACTGCGACCCCGGGCACGACGACGTCTTCGCAGTCTGGCTCGCCGCGGGGCATCCGTCGCTCGACCTCCTGGCCGTGACGACCGTCGGCGGCAACGTGCCGCTCGAGCACACGAGCCGCAACGCGCGCATCGTGCTCTCGGTCGCCGGGGTGACCGACGTGCCGGTCGCGGCCGGCGCCGCCGGTCCGCTCGTGCGCGGGCTCGTGACCGCCGAGTGGATCCACGGCGAGAACGGGCTCGGCGGCCCGGTGCTGCCCGAGCCGACGGTGCCCCTCGACAGCCGTTCGGCGACCGAGCTCATGTCCGACGTGCTCGAGGCCTCGTCTGCTCCGGTCGCGATCATCGCGACCGGCCCGATCACGAACGTCGCGGTGCTCCTCCGCGACCGACCCGACCTGGCCCCTCGCATCCGCGAGATCGTGTGGATGGGCGGCTCGACCGAGCGCGGCAACGCGACGCCGTATGCCGAGTTCAATGCGCTCGTCGACCCGGAGGCGCTCGACCTCGTGCTGCGCAGCGGCATCCGCTTCACGATGGTCGGCCTGAACGTCACGCATCGAGCGCTCGTGACGCCCGAGGTGCGGGCGCGCCTCGCCGCGGTCGGCACCCGCACCTCGGCGTTCGGCGACGAACTGCTGGAGTTCTTCTGCCGCACGAACGACGAGGTGTTCGGCATGCCCGACGGCCCGCTGCACGACCCGGTCGCGGTCGCCGTGCTCGCCGACCCGGCATCGGTCGAGCTCCGGCACACGCGACTCGATGTCGAGCTCGCGGGCACCGAGACGACCGGAGCCACGAGCGTCGACTTCGACGGCATGCTCGGGCGCGAACCCAATGCCCGGGTGGCGGTCGATCTCGACGTCGAGCGGTTCTGGGCGGGCGTCGTCGACGCCGTCTCGCGCCTCGCCTGAGGGCATCCGGCCGCGACGACATCCGGCCGGATGTCCCGGTTCGGAGCCACTGCGCAGGCTGCGGCGATACGATTCGGGCAACCCGTTCCCGACCGTCGAGGAGGTAGCCGTGGACTGGACCTTCTGGGCCGGACTCGTCGGCATCGCCGCCCTGTGGGGCGTCACGCAATGGGCATTCTCGTCGAGGCGGATGGCCGAGCGTCGTCGTGCCCGCGAGCCCGAATCGGCCGATGCCGCGACGAACCTCGATCGCGACAAGGCGCAGGCCGACGTCTGGCGGGGCCTCTAAGCCCCTCGTCGGGCCGGCACCGAGCGGATCGCGGCCGCGAGCCGTGCCACGGCCTCGTCGACGAGCGCGTCCGACAGGTTGCCGTAGCCGATCACGAGCGCGTCGAGCGCGCCCGGTCGCCCGGCCGTCGCCCGGTACCTCGCGAGGTCCGACACGGCGACGTCGAGGGCGGATGCCGCGTGCCGCACGTCGCGGCTCGCGACCCCCTCCGGCAGTTCGAGCATGGCGTGCATGCCCGCCGCGATGCCGGTCAGGGGCAGGTCGGGCAGCTCGCGCTCGAACGCGGCGAGCAGCGCGCCCCGCCGCCGCTTGAACCTCGTGCGTGCGGCGCGGAGGTGCCGTTCGAGGTCGCCCGAGCCGATGAAGCCGGCGAGGGCGACCTGGTCGAGCACGGATGGTCGGGCGCGGTCGGCGAGCGGCACCCGCGACCGCAGCCCCTCGGGGATCACCGCCCACCCGAGGCCGAACGCCTGCGCCATCGACTTCGACAGCGACCCGACGAGCGCGACCCGCTCGGGCGCGAGGCCCTGCAGCGCGGCGATGGGGCGCCGGTCGTAGCGGAACTCGGCGTCGTAGTCGTCTTCGATGAGCACGCCGTCGACGTCCCGCGCCCAGCGCACGATCGCCTCGCGGCGGCCCGACGAGAGCGCGGCGCCGAGCGGGAACTGGTGCGCCGGCGTGATGAGCGCGGCGCGGGCGCCGGTGCGGTCGGATGCCGCGACGAGGCGTTCGACGTCGATACCCCGGTCGTCGACCGGCACGGGCACGGGCGTGAGCCCCGCGGATGCCGCGACCTCCCGGAGCCGGCCCCACCCCGGGTCCTCGACGAGGATGCTGCGGTGCCCGCTCGCGCGGAGCCCCGCGACGATGGCGGCCATGCCGTCGGTCGCGCCGTGGGTCACGACCACGTCGCCGGGCGAGGCGACCGCGCGCCGGGACCGGGTCAGGTAGTCGGCGACGGCCGTTCGCGCGAGCGGATGCCCGTGGGGGTCGACGACCATGAGCTCGGCGTCGGGCAGGGTGTCGAGCGCGTGCCGCACGGCTGCGGCCCACCGTGCGCGCGGCGCGTGGCGCAGGTCGGGGATGCCGGGGCCGAGGTCGAACGCCGGCCGCCGGTACTCGCCGCGGAGCGGGGTGTGCGTGCGGGCCGTCGACGCGGCATCCGGAACCTGCGGAGCGTGCGCGGGCACCCGGGTGCCGGAGCCCACGGCGGCCTCGAGGAAGCCCTCGGCGACGAGTTGGCCGTAGGTCTCGGTGACGACCCAGCGCGAGACGCCGAGGGTCTCGGCGAGCAGGCGGCTGGGCGGCAGCGCCGATCCGGCGGGCAGCACGCCCGTCTGCACGGCGTCGCGGATCGCGCGTTCGAGGCGGTCGCGGAGGGGCGCCGGTCCGTCGCCGAGGGGGAGCAGCGTCTCCCACGCCAGGGCGGTCGCCGGACGCGGAACGGTGGGTGGCGGCATCCGCTCGCTCCTCGAATCGGTCTGGTCTGAAGGCACTCGATTGGAGTGTATGCCCGAACCGATGCCCCCGTACCGTCGAGATCGTCAGGGCGCGCGACGCGCCACGGAAGGCACACGGAGGAACCATGCGATACCGCACGATCGGCGACGGCCGCACCAGCTTCGACGTCTCGACCATCTGCCTCGGCACCATGTACATGGGCACGAAGATCGACGAGGCGACCTCGTTCGCGATCCTCGACCGTTTCGTCGAGGCGGGCGGCCGGTTCATCGACACCGCGAACAACTACAACCACTGGGGACTCGGATACGGCCGCGACAGCGAGGACATGATCGGGCGGTGGCTCGCGAGCCGGGGCCGCCCCGACGGACTGCGCATCGCGACGAAGATCGGCGCGGGCAAGGCCGACCCGAACCTGCCGCTCTCGAACACGCCGCCCACGAACTTCGAAGGGCTCGGCGCCGGCGTCATCGACCGCGAGGTGCGCGAGAGCGCCAGGCACCTCGGCGTCGAGCACCTCGACGTGGTCTACGGGCACGTCGACGACCTCGAGACGCCCCTCGCCGAGACCGTGGGGGCGTTCGGCGCGCTGCAGGACGAGGGCCTCGTCGGCATCACGGGCATCTCGAACGTCGCCCTCTGGCGCGTCGTCGAAGCGCGGGAGGAGGCGCTGCGCCGGGGCATCGCGCCCTACGGCGTCGTGCAGCAGCAGTACAGCTACATCCACCCGGCGCCGAAGCTCGGCCGGCACAACTTCGCGACGCCCGAGCTGCTCTCGTACGCGGCGTCGACGGGCGTCGACGGCCGGCCGCCGCTCGCGGTGACGGTGTACTCCCCGTTGCACCAGGGTGCGCTCACACGCACCGACAAGACCCTCTGGGGCGGCGTCGACCACCCCACCACGCGCGAACGCCTCCGCCTGCTGCACGAGGTCGCCCGCGAGGCCGGGGCCAGCCCGAACCAGGTCGCGCTCGCGTGGATGATGGGGAGCGAGATGCCCGTCATCCCCGTGACCGGTCCGTCGAACGTCGCCCAGCTCGAGGAGGTGCTCGGCGCGGCCGACCTCGACCTCGACCCGGCGCTGCGGGCTCGGCTGGACGCCGAACCCGAGCCGGCGCCTGCCCCGGGCGTCGGGTCTGACGAGCCTGAGCGGGCGGCCGGCGCCGAGGCAGCCTGAGGCCTGGCAGAGCGACCGCCGGCCGGTCCGATTCTCGGTGTCGATGACGCCGTGTGTCGGCCCGGCCGGCCGTTCGCGCGCCTTCGCTGCGTCACGGCACGTCATCAACCGGTGCCGAAACCGGCGCTGGAGCGCTCTCCGTGACCTCGATTGACCTGTCGTGACCGAGCGTGACCCGTATGACGGGCCATGCTCGCGGGGCCTCCGGGTCGTGGGTAGCGTCAGCGCGACCCGAGCCGGACCGAGGCTCGACGGAGCCGATGACCCCCCGAGGAGCACACGACATGACCGTACGACGACCAGTGGCATTCGCGATGACCGCCGCGGCCGCCATCACCGCACTCGGCCTCGCCGGCTGCGCGACCACTCCCGCCGCGAACGGCGGCGAGCGCGTCGAGGGCGGCACCATCGTGTACGGCCACCAGCAGGAACCCGCGTGCGTGTTCGGCGGCTGGATCGAGCAGGCCTACCTCAGCTACAACGTGCTCGACAGCCTGGTCTCGCTCGACGAGAACCACGAGGTCGTGCCCTGGCTCGCCGAGGAGTGGAGCGTCTCCGACGACGGCCTGCACTGGACCTTCGAGCTCAAGCCCGACGTGAAGTTCACCGACGGCAGCGATTTGACCGCCGAGGTGGTCGCCTACAACTTCGACTACTGGGTCAACCAGGGCGGCAACAGCACGGCGCTCGCCTGGCTCGGTGGCTACTACGAGTCGGCCGAGGCGGTCGACGACCTCACCGTGCAGGTCGACCTCTCGCAGCCGTACCCGCGACTGGCCGACAACCTCACCCAGGGCTACTTCGGCATCCAGTCGCAGGAAGCGCTCGAGACCCGCACCGACGAGGAGAACTGCGAGGCCCCGATCGGATCGGGCGCCTTCGTCGTCGACCACTGGGACCGCGGCCAGGAGATCGTGCTCACCCGCAACGAGGACTACACGAGCCCGCCCGCGAACGCGGAGCACACCGGTGCCGCATACGTCGACGAGGTGCAGTGGAAGTTCATCTCCGATGCCACCACGCGCGTGGCGGCGTTGAAGAGCGGTGAGCTGAACGCCATCTACGACGTGCCGGCAGTGCAGTGGGGGAGCACGGAGGACGCCGGCTTCCAGCTCGAGAAGTACATCACCCCCGGCCGGCCCCAGCAGCTCACCTTCAACACCGCGCAGGGCGTCTTCACCGACGAGAAGGTGCGTCAGGCGTTCGCCTACGCGCTCGACCGCGAGCAGATCGTCGAGTCGATCGGCCACGGCGTGATCCCCTACGAGGGCAACGGCGGCGTCAGCCAGTCGACTCCGGGCTACAGCCAAAAGGCCGCAGACTGGTACACGCAGGACCTCGACAAGGCCGCCGAACTGCTCGACGAGGCAGGCTACACCGAGACGGATGCCGACGGCATCCGCTCGAAGGGCGGCGAGCCCCTCGCGGTGACCCTGCCCTACTTCGCCGGCTCGATCATCAACGCCGACGGCGCGTCGATCCTGCAGGGCGTGCAGGAACAGGCCAAGCAGGCCGGCTTCGACGTCGACCTCATCCCGGTGCCGCAGGCCGAGGCGTTCGCCGGCGCCTACAGCCAGCCCGACGAGCGCGACATCTACCCCGGCTACTGGACGGCGGTGACGAGCGGCATTCTGCAGATCAACTGGGGAGCCGGGGCGGACGGCAACCCGAACAACTGGAACGCCTCGTTCACCGACTACCCCGAACTGCAGGCCATCATCCTCGAGGCCAACTCGGAGCCCGACGTCGATCGGCAGAATGCGCTCTACGAGCAGGCCCAGGAGTACATCGCCGAGCACGCACTGGCCATCGGCGTCTACGACCGACTCTCCACGCTCGCCGTCTCGCCCAGCCTGAAGGGTGTCTGGCAGGAGAACGCACAGGGAGGACCGACCTTCTATGACGCCTACTTCGTCGGGTAGCACGCGGGTCGCCGAGCGCGGTTCCTCGCCGGCGACTGCGGGCACGGGGGTTCCGGCCCCCGTGCCGGGCCCGCCGGGCCCACTCGCCGTTCAGGGTCGCCGCGGCGCGCGCACCACCCGCCTCATCGCCTCGAAGACCGTCGGAGCCGTGCTCGTGCTGCTCGGGGCCGCGACCGCGGCGTTCTTCGCACAGGCCTCGCTGCCGGGCGACCGGGCGACCGTGATCCTCAACATCCGCGCCGGGCAGGCGGTGGCCCGCACGGCCGAGGAGCTCGCGCCGATCAACGCCGAGTACCGCCTGCACGACCCGATCGTCGTGCAGTACCTGACCTACCTCAAGGGGCTGCTCGTCGGCGACCTCGGCACCTCCTACCAGCAGCACCGACCCGTGATCGCGATCATCGGGGAACAGCTCGGCGCCACGATCGTGCTCACGCTGACCGCGCTCGTGTTCGCGTGGATCATCATGGTCGTCTGGGTGACCCTCACCGCGGGACGGGGATCGGCGGCGAGGGCCGTCGGCGGGTTCTTCGACACGGCCGCGGCCGGATTGCCGCACTACTGGCTCGGCATCATCCTGCTGCTCGTGTTCGCGCTGACGCTCGGCTGGTTCCCCGTCATCGGCGGCACCGGGCCGGTGGGCATCATCCTGCCCGCGCTCACGCTGGCGATCCCGCTCGCGGGGTTCCTCGGGCAGGCGACGCGCACCGAGTTCGAGCGCGCCCTCGACTCGCCGTTCGTGCTGAGCGCACGCATGCGCGGCATGGGCGATGCCGGCATCCGACTCCGTCACGTGCTGCGCCATGCGGTGCTGCCCGCCGTGACGCTCTCGGGCTGGGCCCTCGGGGCCACGATCTCGGGCGCCGTCGTGGTCGAGGCCGTGTTCGCGCGGCCCGGCATCGGGCAGGTGCTCGTGACCGCGGTGAGCAGTCAGGACATGCCGGTCGTGATCGGCATCGTCATGCTCATCGCCGCCTTCTACGTGCTCGCGAACCTGCTCGTCGACATCGCCTACGCGCTCATCGACCCGCGCCTGAGGAGGACATCATGACCGTCGTGACCCGACCGGTGGAGGGCCGGGGCGCATCGGGCGCCGCGGCGCCCGGAGGCGCGAAGCCGTTCGCCCGCCTGCGCCGTCAGCCATGGGACCTGTTCGTCGCACTCGCCGCGACGGCGGTGTTCGCCCTGGCAGCGCTGTGGCCCCAGCTGCTCGCGACCCAGGGGCCGCTCGCGATGGACCTCGCGAACACGCTCCAGCCGCCGTCGCCCGAGCACTGGTTCGGCACCGACGAATCGGGCCGCGACCTCTACTCGCGCGTGGTCTACGGCACGGCCGCCTCGCTCGGCGTCGGCATCGGGGCCGCGGCGGTCAGCCTCACGTTCGCCGTGCTGCTCGGCGCGCTCGCCGCGCTCGGCAACCGGCCGACCTCGGCGGCCGTCGGATGGCTGCTCGAGGTGGCCTTCGCGTTCCCGGCGCTGCTGCTGTCGCTGCTGCTGATCGCGGTGCTCGGCCCGTCGATCCTGACGCTGATCCTCGCGGTCGGCATCGGCACGGCGCCGGGCTACGCACGCATGGTGCGTGGCCAGATCCTCTCGGCCAAGGATTCCCCGTACGTCGAGGCCGCGGTCGCGCTCGGCCACCCGCGCGGGCGCATCCTGCGCCAGCACGTGCTGCCCAACTCGCTCCGACCCCTCGTCGCGGTCTTCGCCCTGTCGATCGGCCAGTCGATCGTCTGGGCGTCGAGCCTGTCGTTCCTGGGGCTCGGCATCGCGCCGCCCTCGCCGGAGTGGGGCGCGCTCCTCGACGCCGGTCGCGGCTACATCACGGTCGCCGGATGGCTCACCGTGATCCCGGGCCTCGTGATCGTGGTGCTGGCCCTGACCACGACCACGCTCGGCCGTCACCTGCAGTCGTTCCTCGAGAAGGGGGAGAAGTGATGAGCATCATCGAGGCGGATGCCGCAGGGCAGGACCTCGCCGTCGACATCGACGGGCTGCCCGGCTTCCGGCCGCGCCTGCACGTGCGAGGACTCTCGGTCGCCTTCGAGACCACCGCGGGCGTGCGGCCCATCGTGCACGACGTGTCGTTCGACCTCCAGCCGGGTGAATGCGTCGCGATCGTCGGCGAGTCCGGCTCGGGAAAGTCGGTGACGGCTCGCTCCCTCGTCGGGCTCGCGGGACGGGGCGCGCAGGTCGCGGCCGACGAGCTCACGTTGCACGAACGCGACGTGCTCGGCCTGACCGAACGCCAGTGGCGCGGCATCCGCGGGGTCGAGGTCGGCTTCATCCTGCAGGACGCGCTGGTCTCGCTCGACCCGTTGCGACCCGTCGGCGCGGAGATCGCCGAGGGCCTCCGGCTGCACGGGTGGGGCGATCGGTCCTCTCGCCGCCGCAAGGTCGTCGAGCTGCTCGAATCGGTCGGCGTGCCCCGACCCGAAGCGAGGGCGAGGCAGCGGCCCGACCAGCTCTCGGGCGGCCTCCGGCAGCGAGCGCTCATCGCCTCGGCGCTCGCGCTCGACCCCGACGTGGTCATCGCCGACGAGCCGACCACGGCGCTCGACGTCACCGTGCAGGCCCAGGTGCTGGCATTGCTCGAGGCGTCCAAGCGACGAGGCGCTTCGATCATCCTCATCAGCCACGATCTCTCGGTCGTGGCGCAGCTCGCCGACCACATCCTCGTGATGCAGGACGGCCGAGTCGTCGAGCAGGGTCCGGCGCGCGACCTGCTGAGCTCGCCGGCCGAGGAGTACACCCGGGCGCTCATCGCCGCGGTGCCGAGCGAGGAGACCCGCGGCGGGGCGCTCAGCCCGGCGGGCCGCGAACTGCTCGCCGCGGCACCGCCGGCCACCGAGGTGCTCGACGAGGTCGTGCTCGAAGCCCACGACCTGGTTCGGCGCTTCCGTGCGCGCGACGGCTCGGTCACGACCGCGGTCGGGGGCGTCTCGTTCGCCCTGCATCGCGGCGAGACGCTCGGCATCGTCGGCGAGTCGGGCTCGGGCAAGAGCACGACCGGCCGCATCGCGCTGGCGCTCGAGCAGGCGGACGCGGGCACCGTCACGCTCCTCGGACAACCGTGGACCGAGCTTCCCGAGGCCAGGCGGAGGGCGCTCCGCTCGCGCATCTCCGTGGTGTCGCAGGACCCGCTGTCGAGCTTCGACCCGCGCTGGAACGTCGAACGCATCCTGCTCGACGCCCTCGCCAGAGGCGAGTACCCCACGACCGCCGCGCGCGTGACCCGCATCCGCGAACTGCTCGACCAGGTCGGGCTGCCTCACGCCGTGCTCGCCCGGTTCCCGCTGCGGCTGTCGGGCGGGCAACGACAGCGCATCGCGATCGCGCGCGCGCTCGCGGAGGCCCCCGACATCATCGTGCTCGACGAGGCGGTCTCGGCGCTCGACGTCACCATCCAGGCCCAGATCCTCGACCTGCTCGTCGCACTCCAGCGACGCTTCGGCCTCAGCTACCTGTTCATCTCGCACGACCTCGGCGTCATCGCGCACCTGAGCCACCGCGTGCTCGTGATGAAGGACGGCGTCGTCGTCGAGTCGGGAACGCCCGACGACGTCTTCCACCGCCCTCGCGAGCCCTACACGCGCGAGCTGATCGCATCCATCCCCGCCTTCGAACCGCACCGAGCACAGGAGACCCCATGACCGTCCCGCTGCACTTCAACGCCTTCGTGATGAACACGAACTCGCACATCCACCACGGCCAGTGGCGCCGCCCCGATGCGGGCCAAGTCGACTTCGAGGATGTCGAGCTCTGGATCGAGCTCGCCAAGAAGCTCGAGGCAGCGAAGTTCGACGCGCTCTTCTTCGCCGACGTGACCGGCGTCTACGGCGACGCCGACGCGGACTTCGACGTCTACATCCGAGAGGGCCTCCAGATCCCCTCCAACGACCCCATCCCGCTGGTCGCGGCCCTCGCGGTGCACACCTCGCGCATCGGGCTCGCGCTCACCTCGAACGTCGCGCAGAGCCATCCGTACCAGTTCGCCCGTCAGGTCTCGACGCTCGATCACATCTCGAGGGGCCGGGTGGCGTGGAACATCGTGACCGGCCTGCAGGACAACGGCGCGCGCAACTTCGGCCACCCCCGGTTGACCGACCACACCGAGCGCTACGCGTGGGCCGAGGAGTACGTCGACGTGACGTACAAGCTCTGGGAGGGGTCGTGGGACGAGGGGGCGCTCCTCAAGGACCGCGAACGCGGCATCTACTCCGACGCATCGAAGATCCACAAGATCAACCACGTCTCCGAGCGGTACTCGGTGCAGGGCCCGCACCTGCCGTCGCCGTCGCCCCAGCGCACCCCCGTGCTCTACCAGGCGGGCTCCTCGGAGTCGGGTCGCGCGTTCGCCGCGAAGCACGCCGAGGCGACGTTCATCATCTCGCCGAACCCGGCGCTGGCGAAGCAGCTCATCGACGACACCCGCCGCCAAGCGGTCGAGGTCGGCCGTCGCGCCGAGGACATCAAGTTCTTCCAAGGGCTCTCGTTCGTGATCGGCGACACCGAGGAGGAGGCCAAGGCCAAGGCGGCCGAGGTCGAGCAGTACGTCTCGATCGACGGCTACCTCGCCCACTCTGCGCTCGTCGACAAGACCGGGCGGGTCTACGACCCCGAGACGCCGCTGAAGGACGTCGACACGAACACCGCCAAGGGCTTCGGCGAGTGGGTCTCGAAGGCGATCACCGACCGCGAGCCCCTCGTGCGCGACGTCGCCCTGCTCATCTCGAGGTCGACCCGAATCGTGGGCACGCCCGACCAGATCGCCGACGCCCTCGTCGAGTGGCAGGCGGCCGGAGTCGACGGCATCAACGTCATCAACTGGGTGATCCCCGGCTCCTTCGAGGAGTTCGCCGAGAAGGTGTTGCCCGTGCTCCGCGAGCGCGGTCTCGCCCAGAACGAGTACGGCGACGACACGACCCTGCGCGGTCGCCTGTTCGGTGCCCCTCGCCTGAACGACCGGCACCCGGCGGCGAGGTATCGCGGCGCGTTCGGCCGTGATGCGGTTCCGAGCACCGGTGCACGGGTGAACGAGGGCGGGGCGGATGCCTCCGGCTCCGCTGAGGCCGATCTCGTCGAGGCCCAGGAGGCCGCCCGGTGAGCCTGCCCGCCGATGTCCGTGCCGATGCCGATGCCGGTGCAGGTGCAGGTGCCGGCACGGGCGTCCGGCCCGGAGCGCGGCTGACCGCAGCGCGGCAGCGCCTCGCACCCGTTTTCGCCCACATCGCGCAGACCGCGGTGTCGCACGAACTGGAAGGCACGCGCCCGTTCGCCGAGACCCGTGCGCTCGCCGAGGCGGGCTTCGGCGCACTGCGCCTGCCGGTCGAGGCGGGCGGCGGCGGACTGGGCGTCGCGGAGTTCTTCGAGCTGCTCGTCGAGCTCGCCGCCGCCGACCCGAACCAGCCGCAGCTCTGGCGCAACCACATCGCGTTCGTCGAGGATCGCCTGGCGGGCGGCTCCGAGCGGGATCGCGAATGGCTGGTTCGCATCGCCGACGGGGCCGTGATCGGCGGTGCCTGGTCCGAGACCGGCACGACGTCGATCCTCGGCGACACCCGTCTCGAACGCGTTGACGGCCGCCTGCTGCTGAACGGCACGAAGTACTACAGCACCGGGTCGATCTACGCAGACCGGGTGGGCGTGCTCGCGCTCGCCGAGGACGGCGAGCTCAGGATCGCCCTGATCGACGCCCGCAGCGAGGGACTCGAGCTCGTCGACGACTGGACCGGCTTCGGCCAGCGCGCGACGGGCAGCGGCACCACCCGCCTGCGCGATGTGGTCGTCGCCGAAGACGCGGTGCTCGACTTCACCGACCGATTCGTCTCGCAGGAGGCGGTCTTCCAGCTGGTCCTGGTCGCGGCGCTCGCGGGCGTCGCACGCGCAGCCCGTGTCGACGCGGTCGAGTCCGTGCTGGCCCGAGCGAGGTCGTACCCGCATGCGCTCGCGGAACGCCCGCGCGACGACGCCCAGGTGCAGCAGGTCGTCGGGCGGATCGCCGCGCACGCCGCCGTCGCCGAGGCATCCGTCGCCCGTGGTGCCCACGCCCTCGATGCGGTCGTCGCGGCCGTCGCGGGAGCCGAGTCCGTCGCGCCGGCCGCGGCCGGTGCACGCGACGGCGAGGTCGAGACCGCCGCCCGATCCGCGGCGATCGCCGTCTACGAGGCGCAGGTCGCGGTCGCCGAAGCCGCACTGCAGGCCTCGACGCTGCTCTTCGACGCGCTCGGGTCGTCGGGGGTGCAGCGTTCGGCGGCGCTCGACCGGCACTGGCGCAACGCCCGCACGCTCACGTCGCACAACCCGCGCATCTACAAGGAGCGCGTGATCGGGGACTTCTACCTGAACGGCGCCGATCCGCTGAGCATCTACTCGCAGGCACCCAGGGATGCCGCGACGAACGAGGACCCCGAATGACCGAGAAGAAGCAACTCATCCTGAACCTGTTCGAGATGGCGTGCATCAGCCACATCTCGCACGGGCTGTGGCCGCTGCCCGGCAACAACCGGCACCGGTTCGACGAGCTCGAGTACTGGACCGAGCTGGCCGGGATACTCGAGGACGGCGGGTTCGACGCCGTCTTCCTCGCCGACGTGATCGGTGCGTACGACGTGTTCCGCGACGGGCCGGAGACGGCCCTCCGCGAGGGCCTGCAGAGCCCGAACCTCGACCCGCTGCTGCTCGTTCCCGCGATGGCGGCCGTCACGAAGCGCCTCGGCTTCGGCGTGACGTTCTCGACCACATACGAACCCCCGTTTGCGTTCGCCCGACGTGCGTCGACGCTCGACCACCTCACCAAGGGGCGGTTCGGCTGGAACATCGTGACGAGCTACCTGCCGAACGCGGCGCGCAACTTCGGCCTCGAGGGCGAGATCCCGCACGACCGGCGGTACGAGCTGGCCGACGAGTACCTCGACGTGCTCTACAAGCTCTGGGAGGGGTCGTGGGACGACGACGCGGTGGTCTACGACCGCGAGCGCCGCATCGCGACCGATCCGTCGAAGGTGCGTTACATCGATCATGTCGGCGAGACGCATCGCGTCGCCGGACCGCACATCGTGCACCCGTCGCGGCAGCGCACGCCCGTGCTGTTCCAGGCGACGGGGTCGCCGGCAGGGACCGAGTTCGCGGGTCGGCACGCCGAGCTCGTGTTCACGGGCGGGCGCACGACCGAGGAGTTCCGAGCGAACCGGCAGACCATGCGCGAAGCCGCCGTGCGCAACGGCCGCGGCGCCGACGACGTGAAGTTCATCGCCAGCGCAGTCGTGGTGGTGGGGCGAACCGAGGAGGAGGCGGCCGACAAGTGGCGCCTCTACCAGGAGTTCGCGAGTGTCGACGGCTACCTCGCTCACGCGAGCCTGCCCGTCGACCTCACCCTCGCGCCCCGCGACATCACCGTCGCCGAGGCGATCGAGCGGTCGGGCAAGGTGCTCGAGCGGTCGTCGTTCCTGCCGCTGCACCTCACCGTCGGGCAGCTGCTCGACGGCCTCGTCGGCGGCCGTCGCGAGCGGTTCCACGTGGTCGGCACGCCGAAGACCGTCGCCGACGAGATCGAACGCTGGCTCGACGAAGACGGCATCGACGGCATCAACCTGCGGCAGTACCACTCATTTGGCACAGCCCAGGACTTCGCCGAGCTCGTCGTGCCCGAGCTCCGCAGGCGCGGGCGGCTGCCGGATGCGGACGATGCCGCGGCCACGAGCCTGCGCGACCGGCTCTTCGGGCGGGGCGACCGGCTGCCGGACACGCACGTCGCAGCTCGCTATCGCGGCGGCGCGAACCTCCACGTGCCGGTGCCGCCCCTGCGGTTCCCCGGACGGGGCGCCGACGCCGCGTGACGACGCGGGCGTCGGGTCAGTCGCCCTGTTCGACCTCTTCGTCGTCTTCGTCGGGTTCGGCGACGCTCAGCACCTCGATCTCGAGAGCGTCGTCGAGCTCGGCGTAGATCGAGAGGGTCGGGTACTGCGTGGGCGCCTCGTAGACCAGCACGAGCGTGGCGTCGCTCGACACGATCGCGCCCTGCAGCTCGAGCTCGTCGGCGAGCAGCTCGTAGTCGGCCGCTTCGGGGGAGTCGGCATCGCCCTCGAAGTCGGAGTCGACCAGCTCGTGCACGATCTCGTCTTCGAGTCGGTCGAGCGCCTCGCCCGTGAGCGACGCCAGCGCGCGCTGCATGATGGCGAGCATCTCGGCGGCGTCGAACTGCTCGCCGTCGTCGAGCGCGAAGAGCACCGCGGCATGGCGGTCGCCCGGGAGCGCGACGACGGCGCTCAGCTCGCCGTCGTCATCGAGGTCTATGTCGGAGAGTTCGATCATGGCGTCCTCCTCGGGGCCGGTGCGGTTCGACGAACGGTCAGAGCTCGGTCTCGGCGGGCTCGGAGCGCACGAGCTCGTGCACGCCCGACAGGATCTCGTCGGGGCGGAACGGGTACTTCTCGATCTCGGCCTGGTCGCTGATGCCCGTGAGCACGAGCACGGTGTGCAGGCCGGCCTCGATGCCCGCGACGATGTCGGTGTCCATGCGGTCGCCGATCATCGCGGTGTTCTCGGAGTGAGCGCCGATCTTGTTGAGCGCCGAGCGGAACATCATGGGGTTCGGCTTGCCGACGACGTAGGGCTCCATGCCCGTGGCCTTCGTGATGAGCGCGGCGATCGCGCCCGTGGCGGGCAGGGGGCCGTCGGCGGACGGGCCCGTGGCATCGGGATTCGTGACGATGAACCGGGCACCCGCGCCGATGAGGCGGATCGCCTTGGTGATCGCCTCGAACGAGTAGTTGCGGGTCTCGCCGACGACGACGTAGTCGGGGTCGGTCTCGGTCATGATGAACCCGGCCTCGTGCAGGGCCGTCGTGATGCCGGCCTCGCCGATCACGAACGCCGAGCCGCCTGGCAACTGCTGCTTGAGGAAGTCGGCGGTCGCGAGGGCGCTCGTCCAGATGCGGTCTTCGGGCACGTTGAGCCCGCTCGCGCGGAGGCGGGCCGAGAGGTCGCGCGCGGTGAAGATCGAGTTGTTCGTGAGCACGAGGTAGGGCGTGCCGGAGTCCTCCCACTGCTGCAGCAGCTCGGCCGCGCCCGGCAGGGCGTGGTTCTCGTGCACGAGCACGCCGTCCATGTCGGTCAGCCAACACTCGACTTCATCGCGTCGTCCCATGCGCCCAGCCTATGTCGCGAAGGTCACGGCCCGATGACGGCCGAACGGCGGGCGGATGCCGGTGGCGGCCGTCCGCGGCATCCGTCCCCGTCGGCGACGTCGGCTCAGACGACCGCCACGGGCACCTCGCCCGCACGATCGGCCGATGCGCCGAGCGTCTCGGCCGGGATCGAGATCGTCGAGAACAGGTCGCCGCGTGCGAGGTCGCGGCCGCCCGAGCGGGAGACGTGCACGCGCACGATGACCCCCACGGGCAGGTCGTCGTCGGCGTCGATGGCGAACGGCACCCGCCCGCCCGGAACGACGGCGACGTCCTGCAGCACCGTCTCGGAGAGACGGATCGACGAGGCATCCGCGATGCGCGCGTCTTCGAGGCTGACGAAGACCGTCGCCGTGCCCGGCGTCGCGAGGCCGTCGAAGGCAATCGTGCCGAATCTCGTGCTCATGCGACCACCATGCCACTCGCCGCGCGCTCCCGCACGCGGTCGCGACGGGCGAGGGCGTCGGCGACGGCGGCCGTGATCGGCAGGCCGGTGCGCTGCTCGGCGAAGAGCCAGAGCCCCGCCGGATTCACCTCGAAGAACACGTACTCGCCGTCCGGGGTGCGGCGCAGGTCGATCGCGCCGTACACGAGCCCGAGTTCGGCCATGAGCCGGCGCAGGGCGGTCACGACGGCGTCGGGCAGGTCGAACGCCCGCACCTCGGCCTCGTCGAGCACCATGCGCATGTCGGACGGCAGGCTCGTGCCGGTCGCGTCGATCTCGGCGGCGTACGGTTCGCCGTCGATCATCGTCACCCGCAGGTCGACGCCGGGCACGTACTCCTGGAGGATCGTCGGCGCGAACCGCACCTGGTCGAGCCGGTCGACGTCGGATGCCTCGAGCAGGTGCGTCTCGCGCCAGGCGTCGGCCCGTGCGAGGAACGCCTTCGTGATCACGCGTCCGGTGCCGAGCTCGGCCACGAACGCACGGGCGCTCTCGGGGCTGCGGGTCACGACGGTGCGGGGGAGCGCGAGCCCGACGGCGGATGCCACGCTCCACTGGAGCGGCTTGTGATGCGCCCGTGCATCGGCCGCGGGCGGGTTGATCCAGTCCGCGGCGAGCGCGGCGACGACTCCGTCGAACACCTCGGCCGTCTCGCTGTACACGAAGCCGAGTGCCGCGGGGTCCACGATCGAGGGGTCGGCCTCGACGGCTCGGAGGCGTCGCCACCATCCGCCGCGCGCCGCTGCCAGGTCGAACTCTCCCGACTCGTTCACGAGTCGCACGGTCGATGCGCCGGAGCGGTCGTAGCCGAGCTCGAGCGAGCTCGACGTGCCGAGGGTGCCGGCATCGAGGAGGACGACCTCGCGGCCGTCGCCGAGCAGGAGCTCGACGACGGCCGCGGTGTGGTCGTCTCCGGGGTAGCTGACCACGAGGATCATCGTCAGATCCCCGCCTCTGCGGCGATGTCGTCGGCGAGCGCCGCCAGCGACGCGCGCACCGCGTCGAGCGCCGTGACCGCCTCGGCGAGGGCGACGGCGCGCCGCGCAGCCGCTTCGGTCGGGTCCGCGGCGTCGCCGAGCCCCGCCTGGGCGGCGGCTGCCGCCTGGAAGCGGCCGACGAACCCGCTCTCGCGACCGAGCACGAACGGCAGCGCCGGGTTGGTGACCAGTTCACCCGGCCTGATGCCGCCGAGCTGCTCGACGATCGTGGTCAGCACCTCGTCGGCCGGCCGCTTCTGCACGTCGATGATCGGGTCCTTGATCGGCTCCTTGCGGATCTCCTTGAACGGCTCCTTCACCAGTTCCTTGAACCCCTCCTTCGTGAACTGCTTGCCGCCGCCGTCGATGATCGGGTCCTTCGGGATCTCCTTCAGGTGCTCCTTGAACACCGTCTTCGGCCAGGCGAGCCCCGGGTACATGAGCTTGACGCCGGCGACGTCGCCCGCGGAGAGCTCGTCGCGCTGGCCCATGACGACGCCGGGCGGAATGGCGGCGATCGCCACGATCGTCGCCTGCCCGTTCTTCGAGAACGCCGTCGGGCCGTAGTGCATGATCGACCCGAAGTCGTAGGCCCCGAGGTCGGTGCCGTCGTTGATCTGCTGGTTGAAGTTCGGCTCCTTGCCCGCCTCGATGTTCTCGAAGTGGATCTGCACGAAGGAGTTCCGGTCCTCGCGCGACTGCTCGTGCCAGAGTCCGATCGCGTGCCCGAGTTCGTGGATCGTGTTGCCGACCCCGCACCCGGATCCGAGCACGATGTTCTGCTGGCCGCCGCGCCTGCCGACCGACGACGAGCAGCCGCCGCCGTCGACGAACCGCACGAAGTCGGCTTCGCCCGCGCGCGGCACGATCTGCAGCGGGGTCTTGGACTGCCAGTGGGCGATCGCGTTCGTGACGCGCGACGGGTTCGGCAGGTTGGGGTCGATCTCGTACGGGACGCGCCCGTTCGGCCAGCGGAACTGGTCTCCGCTGATGCCGACCGAGCGCATCACGCCCTCCGGATCGCTGGTCAGCCGTGACACGTCGCGCGCCCTGGCCTCGTCGGCCGTTCCGATGATGATGTCGCCTTCGACGATCGCGAGTCCGTCGACCTCCGCCCAGACCACGGGTTTCGAGGTGAAGCCGAAACCGTCGATGAGCGCGGTGCCGCCGATCGGGCCGTCGGCCTCCTCGCAGTGCTTGGGTGCAGCCGCCGGTTTGCGGGTCGAGCGAGCCCGATTCCCGCCTGCCGGGGGCTTTCTCTCAGCCATGTCCCACTCCTCTCGGGATGCGGGCGAGCGCCCGCTCGATCCGGTCGATCCGGATCTCGCGGCCGATCATGCTCCGAGCGGAGGAATGTCGCGTCAGTGGCAGCACGGAGCCATGAGGAATCCTCAGGGTCGGCCGCGTGCGAGTCTACTCCGCCGGGGCCCGTTCGGCCCCGGCCCGGCCCCGGCTCAGTGCAGCAGGGAACGCCACTCGGCCGGCACTCGGCCCTCCGGCCCCGGAGCCGGCTGGTCGTCGGGCCGGGCGAACGGCGGGCTGAGCGGCACCGAGGGTGCGGACGTCTCGGAGAAGTAGTCCCAGAACCAGTGCTCTCCGGGCTCGAACGACGTGGCGACGCGGTGCCCGGTCTGCTCGGCGTGACGGCGCGCGTGCTGCGCGATCGACGAGTCGCAGCATCCGACGTTGCCGCAGTCGACGCACCGGCGCAGGTGGAACCACCATCCGCCGCCGCCGATGCAGTCGTCGCACCCCGTGCCCGACGGCGGAGGCGCGAGCTCGCTCATGCGAACACCTGCGCGGCCGCGAGCGCGAGATGCACCGACGCGACGGCGCTCGAACCCTCGCCGACGGCGGCGGCCACGCGCTTCATCGAGCCGCGCCGCACGTCGCCGGCCGCGAAGACCCGCGGCACCGAGGTCTCGAACGGCAGCGGCATGCGGCCCATCGCCTGCCACTGCTCGTTCAGCCCGATCACGTCGGCGCCCGTGTGCACGAAGCCGTCGTCGTCGCGTTCGAGGCCGCCGAGCCAGTCGGTCGCCGGGTCGGAGCCGATGAAGCAGAACAGGCCGCGGCAGTCGACGGTCATCGGCGCGGCATCCGAGCCGTCTCCGGCGTGGCCCTGCTCGAGCGTGACCTGCTCGAGCGCGTCGCCGCCGTGCAGCGCCGTGACCTGCGTGCCGGTGTGCACGTCGATGCGCACGTCTTCGGTGATGCGGTCGACGAGGTAGCTCGACATCTGCCGCGAGAGGTCGTCGCTGCGCACGACGAGGCGCACGCGGCATCCGCTCATCGCGAGGGCGAGCGCCGCCTGCCCGGCCGAGTTCGCGCCTCCGACCACGATGACGTCGCCGCCGGCCACCTGCCGGAGCTCGAGGGCGGACGCCGCGTAGTGGATGCCGGCGCCCTCGAACTCCTTCCACCGGTCGAGGGCGAGCGAGCGGTAGGCGACGCCCGTCGTGACGATCACGGCACGCGCCTGCACGACCGCGCCGTCGGCGAGGGTCAAGTCGATCAGCCCGGCGCCCGCGTCGAGCCGCACCGCCTCGCACGGTGCGATCACGTGCACGCCGAACTTGATGGCCTGCAGCGACGCCTGCGCGGTGAGGTCGTCGCCGCTCACGCCGAACGGGAAGCCGAGGTAGTTCTCGATGCGCGACGTCGACGACGACTGCCCGCCGGGCGCGACCGAGTCGAGCAGCACGGTCTGCAACCCCTCAGAGGCGCCGTAGATCGCCGCCGCGAGGCCGGCCGGCCCGGCGCCGACGACCGCGAGGTCGACGACCGCGTCGTCTTCGGCCGCGTACGCGAGCCCGAGCACCTCGGCGAGCATGCCCGGCGTGGCGTTCGGGATGTTCTCGCCCTGCACGATCGCGACCGGCAGGTCTTCCACGGTGAGGCCGTGCCCCGAGTACCGCTCGGCGATCTCGGGGTCGTCGATGTCGGCCCACGTGTGCACGAGGTCGAGTCGCTCGGCGTAGCGCCGCAGGGCGACGGCCTCGCGCGAGCGGCCGGAGCCGACGATCTTCAGCGTCCACGCGGCCGGTCCGCTGCGCAGCTGCTCGCGCCTGGCCCAGAGCGTGCGAAGCATGAGGTCGCACAGCTCGTCGTCTTCGGCCATCATTCGCTGCAACGACTCGTGGTCGATGCGGTGCACGAGCCCGGCCTCGGCGACGCGCGCCGTGAGGAACGCGCGCTGCCCGTTCAGCAGCCCGAGCTCGCCCGCGAAGCTGCGCGGCCCGAGCGTGGCGATGCGCGTCTCGCCGATCCACTTGAGGGGCTCGCGCACGATGTCGACCGCGCCCGACTCGACCAGCACGAGGTCGTACCATCGGTCGCCCGTGGCGAACAGCACGTCGCCGGGCTGCGTCGGCGTCGCCACGCCGTAGCGCAGCATCCGGGCCCACTGCTCATCGGTCGGTTCGGGCATGTTTCGGGTTCCTGCGGCTCCCATCCCTCAATCGTGCACGACGATGCCGCGGAGCGGGAGGGTCGGTTTGCGATCCGCCGCGTTCGACTACCCCTGGCGCTGCAGCTCCGCCAGGAGTTCGGGCCCGCGTCGATCGAGGATGTCGCCGCCGACACGGACGCCGACGATCAGGACCACGGTTCCGAGCAGCACTCCGAGCGCGAGCGAGATCCACCCGAAGAGCATCTCGCCGCTCGCGAACCCGATGATCGCGATCACGAGCTCGGGCAGCACGAGGATCGCGAGCGCCGTCCAGGTGATGAACAGCGAGAGGGTGAGGCTGAGGCCGCCTCCGGGCTTCGACTTGAACGGGCTCTCACCCGGAGCGGGCACGGCGAACACGAATCGGCCCGAGATGAGCGACGACAAGCCGAAGCCGCTGAGGAGCACGCCGATCGTGATGCCCAGCAGGCCGGGCAGTGCGCTCCAGGCATGTGTCAGCCAGACCGTTCCGACCACGGTGAGCAGCGACACCGGGACCGCGAACGCCGCGAGCGCGAGCACCCGGCCGATCCGGTCGTCCCGCCCGCGCACGCCCATCTGCAGATGCAGGGCGAACGCGGTGCTGTCGTACGAGACATCCGTGTAGATCGACATGGCGAGCAGGACCGCGATGATCGGCCCGACCGAGTTGAGCGGGGCGAGGTCGCCGTTGGTGCCCGCGTAGAAGAGCACGAAGACCGGCACCAACGGCAGCATGATGAGCGACTGCGCGTACCGGGGATCGCGGATCCAGTAGGTCAGGGCCCTTGCGGCGACCGCGCCCGCAGGGGTTCCGGGGAACACGCCGAAGAACCCGGCGCCTCGGTTCGCGGCCTTCGCTTGCGTCGAGCGCGCGGGGGTCTCGAGCGCCTTGGCGAGACTCCAGCGCCACACCAGCGCGAACACCGCGAGCGTCGCGAGGCCGATCAGGAACTGCAGGCCGGCCCGGCCGAGGTCGCCGGATGCCACGTCGGCCGGCACCGCCCAGATCGCGCCGAGCGGGGTCCACGCGACGATCGACGCGATCTGCGGCAGTGCGTCGAAGTTGTCGCTCAGGAGCCGTTGCAGGCCGAGCAGGATCGGCCCGAGCAGGATCAGCGGAACGAAGACGACGAGCCCCTTGGCCTCGCGGAACCGGCGGCCCTCGCCGATGATCGAGGTGAGCGCGACCAGCATCCGCGATCCGACGACGCACGTGAGCACGCCGATCACGGCGCACACGATCGCCGCTGCAGCCGCGGCGGGGTGCCGCCACCAGGTCACCGCGGTCGAGAGCGCGGCGATCGAGGTCACGATGCCGGGAACGCCGAGCACGCCGCTCACGGCGAGCCCCACGAGCAGTTTCGGGAGCGGGATGGGGAAGGGCACGAGGCGGGCGGGTTCGACCGTCTGGTCGATGCCCGACGTCAGCACCGGCAGGATCGTCCAGCCGAGGATCAGTACGGCTCCCGCGAGCACGACGATCGCGCCCGCCACCTCGACGGGAGCGAAGCTCAGGCCGAACAACCCGGCGACGACCCCGACGAGGATCCCGAGGCCGTAGACCGCGCCGATCGCCGCGGCGGCCAGCTGCCAGGGGCTTCGACGCAGCGAGTTCCACAGCAGGATGAACCGCAGCCTTATGAGAGTCGCAACCACTCGGGCCCACCTCCCGCGCGCCGTCCGCCGACGAGCTCGACGAAGCGGTCCTCGAGCGACGCACCGTCGCGCACCTCGTCGGTGGTGCCGGTGGCGAGCACCCGGCCCTGCGCGATGATCGCGACGTGGTCGCACATGCGCTGCACGAGATCCATCGCGTGGCTCGAGACGATGACGGTGCCGCCGGACTGCACGTACCCGTCGAGGATGTCGCGGATGTTCGCCGCCGAGACGGGGTCGACGGACTCGAAGGGCTCGTCGAGCACGAGCAGCCGGGGAGCGTGCACCATCGCGCACGCGAGGGCGATCTTCTTGGTCATGCCCGCCGAGTAGTCGACGACCAGGCTGGAACCGGCGCGTTCGAGGTCGAGCAGTTGCAGCAGATCGGCGGCACGAGCTTCGACCACGTCGCGAGGCAGCCCGGCGAGCAGGCCCGCATAGGTCACGAGCTGGAATCCGGTGAGGCGGTCGAAGAGCCGCACGCCGTCGCTCAGGATGCCGACGAGCTTCTTCGCCTCGAGCAGGTCGCTCCAGACCTCGACGCCGCGGATGCGGACCTCGCCCGCGTCGGGTCGGAGCAGCCCGGTCGCCATCGACAGGGTCGTGGTCTTGCCGGCGCCGTTCGGTCCGACGAGGCCGAAGAACGAACCGTTCGGCACCTCGAGATCGAGCCCGGCGACGGCGACCTGATCGCCGAAGCGCTTCGTGAGCCCTCGCAGCACGAGGGCCGATGCGGCGGGCGCCTCCGCCGGCCGAGCAGTGTCCGTCATACGTGGTCTCCGATTCGATCGTCGATTTCGCGAACCCGACCCACCCTACGAACCCGAGTGGGCGAGCGGATCCCCCGTGCGACGGATTCGTCGGCCCGAGCGCGTGCGGATGTCGGAGCGCCCCGGTACGGTGGGGCCCTGCCGGGTCCCGGCAGGCGGACCGGGCCCGAACGACGGCGGAGGGTTGCGACATGGGCGACATGGGCGTGGGCGACGTGGGCGACACGGGCAGTGCATCGGGCCGCATCACCGCGGCAGCGTTCCATCGGGCAGCCGGGGTCGCCGAGTGGCGCGTGACGGCCACGGGGCCGCAGGCCGTGTTCTCCGCGACCTCCCTCGCGCAGGCGGCGGGCCTCGTGGCGCCCATCGTGGCCGCGGCCGAACGATTCGGCGTGCAGCCCGACATCGACGTGCGGCCAGAGGCGGTCGTCGTGCGCATCCCCGATCGGGACTTCGAGGGCATCCCCGAGGCCGCGCCCGGCTTCGCGGCGGACGTGTCCGAAGCCGCCGCCGAGCTGGGGCTCGTGGCCGACCCGTCGCGGGCGCAGTCGATCGGCGTCTACATCGCCCAGCACTCCGAAGCAGACGTGCGCCCGTTCTTCCTGGCGGCGCTCGGGTACGACCCGCTGGGCGACACCGATGCGGTCGATCCGCTGCGCTGCGGACCCCAGCTCGCGTTCAACCCGATCGCCGGCGACCGGCCCGCGAGGGGGCGCTCCCACTTCGACGTGTTCGTGCCCGCCGACCAGGCCCAGGCGCGCGTCGACGCCGCGCTCGCCGCGGGCGGCCGGCTCGCCGACGGCTCCCGCCCGCCCTACTGGTGGTCGCTCGCCTCGCCCGACAACCACGGCGTCGACATCGCGCCATGGCCAGACACCGATGAGTGACGCCGGGCCGCGACCGGCCTGCCCGACCTGCGGCGACCCGTTGGGGTTCGAGATCCTCGACGACGAGCGCTTCCTCGTCGTGTGGTCGTGCCTGAACTGCGGTGCGGTGCGCACGACCGAGCCGGCCTAGCCGACGTCGTCGCGGACCAGGGCCTGATCGGCCCGGTTCGTCGATCGCGGGTCGGTCGGTGCGGTCGGGTCGGTCGGGTCGGTCCTGACCGACCGATCGCGTGGCGCCGTCAGCGCAGCGCGGCGATCGCGTCGGCCACGAGCTCCACCTCTGAAGGCTCGTCGTCGGCCTCGGGCGTGAAGCCGAGTCGGGTGACGACCAGGTCCTCCGACGGCACCACGATGATTTTCTGCCCGTCGTGACCCGAGGCGTAGAACGTGTCCTCGGGCAGGTTCGGCCAGCGCAGGCTGCCATCGGGCATCACGTTGACGCGCCAGGCCATGCCGTACCCGGGGTCATCGGTCGCCGTCACGTCGGTCACCGTGAGCGTCTGCTCCATCCAGTCGTCGGGCAGCAGCTGCTCGCCGTTCCACTCGCCGCCCTGCAGGGCGAACTGCCCGAGCGCGGTCCAATCACGGGGGGTCGCCCAGAGGTACGAGGAGCAGACCGGCGTGCCCGCGGCATCCGGCTCGAAGACACCCGACGACAGGCCGAGCGGCGCGAGCAGCTTCTGGCGGGGCAGGTCGGCGCCGAGGCCGGTGCGCTCGGCGAGCACCGAGCAGAGCAGCGTCGTGCTGCCGCTGGAGTACTCCTGCACGGTGCCGGGCTCGCTCTCGAGGGGCAGGCCCGCGACGTAGGCTCCCATGTCGCGCTCGCCGTAGAGCATCTGCGTGATCGGCGTGCCGAGGTCGTAGGTCTCGTCCCACTCGAGACCGCTCGTCATGCGCAGCAGCTGCTCGACCGTGATGTCGGCGCGCCCGTCGGTCCACTCGGGGCGCAGGTGGTCGTCGCCCAGCGAGACGACGCCCTGCTTCACGAGCATGCCCGTCATGAGCTCGGTCGCGCTCTTGGACATCGACCAGCCGAGCTGCGGGGTCGTCGCGTCGAAGCCGTCGGCGTAGCGCTCGGCGACGAGCTCGCCGCCCTTGGCCACGACCACGGCGCGCGTGCCGAGCGCGTCGGCCTGCTCGGTGGGAAGGTCGTCGCCGAACGCCTTCGCGAGCGCTGCGTCGAGCGCCGGATCGGCGGCGGGGGTCGCGGCATCCGTGAACGGGTTGCCCTCGGAGGTCGCCGCCGACGCGGTGCCGAGCTCGGGCCGGTCGCCGTCGAGCGTGCAGCCGAAGCCCTCGGTGTACCAGGCGTGCTGCGCCGCGAGCACGCCGAACAGCGAACCGGTGGTCTGGTCGCCGTCGACCGACTCGCGCAGGTAGGGCACGAGCGGGTTCGGAGGCAGGTCGGTCTCGGGGTCCTCGCGCCCGCTGACCTGGGTGACGGCGCAGGCGTTGTGCGCCGCGTACCCGGTGCCGGTGAGCAGCATCGGACGCTGCCACCAGTAGACGGCGATGACCCCCGCCACGACGACGAGCACGATGACGAGGAGGACGACCATTGTCCTGCGAAGAATACGCACCGCGGGATGCTAACAGGGAAGCCGCCGAATCCCGCATCGGAGTCGGGAACGGGCCTCCGCCTCGCCTCCGCCTCGCCCCGGCGTCGCCTCGTCCGAGGACGCCTCGACGCCGTGCGGTGGGTTCGATCCGACCTCACCGCGTCGAAGCGTCCTCGGCCGTGCGGCGCGGACGAAGGGGGAGCGTCAGGCCGTGACCCAGATCGCCGCCGCGACCTCCGGCTCGAGCTCGGCGACCTCGCCGGCGGCCCGCAGGCCGATGCGGCCGCCCGGGGCATCCGTCACCTCGATCTCGATGCCCGGCACGATGCCGCCGTCGGCGAGCGCACGAAGCACCTCGGGGTCGCGATCGCTGATGCGGATGACCCGCCCCGCATGGCCGGGTTCGGCGTCGGAGAGCAATAGGAACGGCTCGGTCGCGACCTCGCCCGCCGCCGAGGGGATCGCATCGCCGTGGGGGTCGCGCGTCGGGCGGCCGAGTCGCAGGTCGATGGCCTCGAGCAGCCGGTCGCTGAGGGAGTGCTCGAGCACCTCGGCCTCGTCGTGCACCTCGTGCCACTCGTAGCCCATCTCGGCCACGAGCCAGGTCTCGATGAGCCGGTGGCGCCTGACCACCGCCAGGGCTCGCTCCCGCCCGGCGTCGGTGAGTCGGAGCGGCCCGTACGGCACATGCGCGACCAGCCCCTGCGCCGCCATCTTCTTCACCATCTCGGTGACGGATGACGGGGCCACGCCGAGCTTGTCGGCGAGCACCTTGGGCGTGATCGGGTCGGGCTGCCACTCGGTGTGGGCGTACACCGTCTTGAGGTAGTCCTCGATCGCGGGGCTGGTGGCTGGCATCGGCCTCAGGATATCGGGCGCCGCCATCCGCGCCGGGCCGGGTGGCGGTCAGGTGCGAGTCAGGCGCCGATCGGGCGCGGGCAGGCGCCGAGCGGGTGGCGGTCAGGCGCGGGTCAGGCGCCGATCGGGCGGCAGTCAGGCGCCGAGCCGCGCGGCGAAGAACTCCGCGGTGCGGGCCACGGCCGCCGACGGATCGGCGCCGGCGAAGACGTGGCCCGCGCCGGGCACGGCTTCGAAGGTCGCGTCGGCCCCCGCGTCCACGAGCTCGTCGGCCAGGTCGGAGCTGTTCGACGTCGTCACCGTGTCGTCGGCGTCGCCGTGCAGCAGCAGCATCGGCGCGGCGTGCGCAGTGACATGGCTCCGCGGCGACGCCCACGCGGCGATCGAGGCATCGGGATGCTCCGCGAGCAGCGAACCCGTGTAGGAGTACCAGCCGACGACGGCGTCGACGCGCGACTCGACCGCAACGACGCCGACCCGCCCGACGAGCGCGGGATCGCTCGGGCGTAGGCCGGCGAACGCCGCGAGGAAGCCACCCGCCGATTCGCCCATGACGCCGATGCGGTCGGCATCGAGTCCCAGCTCGGGGCCCACGGTGCGCAGCCAGCGGATCGCCGCGTGCACGTCGTGCAGCGCCGCCGGGAACGGCGCCTCGCCGCTCAGCCGGTACTGGGCCGAGGCCGTCGCGATCCCGGCATCGGCCAGGGCCTCGGCCACGCCGAACAGGGGGTCGTGGTGACTGCCCCAGAGGAAGGCCCCGCCGTGCAGGTAGAGCACGACCGGCACCGGGCCGTCGGCGGGGGGCACGCGCAGGTCGAGCACCAGCGGGCGGAACCCGGCGAGCCGCGCGTAGGCGACGTCGGTGTAGCGGCGGTCGCCGCGCTCGTCGACGACGGGCGACAAACCGGATGCCGCGTCGGGCTCCTGCTGCCTCGCGAGCGTCGGAGGCAGGTCGGGGCCGGTCGCGAGCATCGCGGCGAGGTCTGCCGCGCTGAGCGGCGTGCGTGCGGTCACCCGCCCACCGTAGCGCCGACGACCGACCGCCCCGCCCGTCGCGTGGATCGCGACGGGCGGGGCGGTCGGAGTGCTCGGCGGGAGTCGCCGATCGAGGCCTGCGATCAGTCGAGCAGGCCGCCGAGGTCGAGGTCGCCCGCGAGGCCGCCGGTGACGTCGCCGACGAGGCCGTCGACCGAGCCGCTCACGTCGCCCACGAGCCCGTCGACCGTGCCCGTGACGTCGCCGACCGAGCCCGTGACGTCGCCGACGGAACCGGTGACGTCGCCGATGTCGACCAGGTCGCTCACGTCGCCGAGGTCGACGTTGGTCTCGTTGCCCGACCCGATCGGCGCCTGCACGTCGTTGCCGGAGCCGACCACGTTGCCCGAGCCGTTGCCCGACGCGACGTCTCCGACGTCGTTGCCGGAGGCGATGTCGCCGGGCGCGACCACGACGGGGCTCTCGTTCGAGAGGTCGCCGCCGGTGATGTCGCCGCCCGTGACGTCGCCGCCCGTGATGGGCGAACGGCTCACGATGCCGCCCAGGTCGTCGAACGACACGGGGCCGAGGTCGAGCAGGTCGGTCGCACCGCGCACGCCCGTGTCGCCGAACAGGTCGGTCGTGGTGGTCGACTCGGTGACGCTGGTCTCGTCGCCGATGCGGTCGTCGGCCATGGCGGGGGCCGCGACGCCCGCGGCGGCGAGTCCGACGGCCGCGAGGGCGGCTGCTCCGACGAGGGTGCGCTTGGCGGTGAACGTGTTCATGGGATGAACCCTTCCTCTCCGTGCGCCGGCGTCGGTCCCCGTTCGGGACCCTCACGACCGGCACGGGGGTCGATCCGGCACGGGCGCCCGAACGGTTTGGGGGTCGCGGTCGACGCGCCCGGGTTCCGCAGCGCTCGCCGTGACTTGCTGTGACTGGCTGGGTGCGGCGATCAGCAGGATGACGGGGAAGCCGAACCGGTCGCCGAAGAAGGCTGGCAGGACGCCGGGAGCCCGCCCGCGGCATCCGTGCTATTCGCGAGGACCCGGCCGGACCCTCGCGTCGGGGGCGTCGCGCGAGGGCCGGCCGGAGAAGTGCGGGGTCAGGCCCCCGTGAACACCAGCCAGAGCAGCACCCCGTTCAGCGTGATGAGGAACACGGATGCCGCGATGCCCGCCGCCGTCGTCGCCCAGCGGTTGGCGTATCGCCCGAGCACGCCCCGTCTCGCCGTCACCGAGACGAGCGGGATGAGCGCGAACGGGATGCCGAACGACAGCACGACCTGGCTGAGCACGAGCGCCGTCGTCGGGTCGAACCCGAGGGCGAGGATCGCGAGCGCGGGCACGAGCGTCACGAGCCGGCGTGCGAGCAGCGGCACGCGCACGTGCAGGAGGCCGTGCATGATCTCGGCTCCCGCGTAGGCGCCGACCGAGGTCGAGGCGAGCCCGGAGGCGAGCAGGCCCACGGCGAAGAGGGTCGCGACGATCGGGCCGAGCGACGCCGCGAGTGCGGCGTGCGCGCCCTCGAGGCTGTCGGTGCCCTCGACGCCCGCGAGGTTCGCGGCGGCGAGCAGCAGGATGCAGAGGTTCACGGTGCCCGCGATGGCCATCGCGATCGTGACGTCCCAGCGGGTGGCGGTGAGCAGGCGGGCGGTCGGGATGGCGCGTGCCTCGGTCGCGTGCTTGGGCGCGAACCGGTCGCGGGCGAGCGCCGAGTGCGCGTAGATGGCGTGCGGCATGATCGTCGCACCGAGGATCGAGGCGGCGAGCAGCACCGAGTTCGCGTCCTCGAAGCGCGGCACCAGGCCGCCGAGCACGCCCGCCGGGTCGGGCGGCGCGATGAAGACGCCGACGCTGAAGCCCACGGCGATGATCACGAGCAGCCCGATGATGACGAACTCGAAGGGGCGGGCCCCGCGCTTGGACTGCAGCACGAGCAGCACGAGCGAGACGCTGCCAGTGATGAGGCCGCCCCACACGAGCGGCACGCCGAACAGCAGGTTGAGGGCGACTGCGCCGCCGATGACCTCGGCGATGTCGGTGGCCATTGCGACGGCCTCGGCCTGCAGCCAGTACGCGCGGCGGCCCCAGCGGTTGCCGATGCGCTCGCCGAGCACCTCGGGCAGGCTCTTGCCGGTGACCACGCCGAGCTTGGCCGACAGGTACTGGATGAGCCAGGCCATGACGTTGCCGATGACCACGACCCAGACGAGCAGGTAGCCGTACTGCGCTCCGGCGGTCATGTTGCTCGCGACGTTGCCCGGGTCGAGGTAGGCGACGCCCGCCACGAGCGCGGGCCCGATCAGCCACGCGAGACGGGGGGCGGATGCCGCGGGGCGGCGGCCCGAGGCATCCGTCGCCGTGTCGGCGGTCGGCTGCGGTCGCGTCGGGGTCGTCTCGTCGTCGAGCGTTTTCGGCATACCGAAACCATAGCAATATTTAGGCAAGCCGAAAAGTACGGTCGAGCGATACGAGAGGGCGCCCCCGGGGCGCGGCGAGCCTCGGCCGACCGGCGGGCGTGCCGCCGCCCGGTTTCGCGGTCGCAGCCCGTCGTCGCCGTCGCCGTCGTCGCCGCGGTCGTCGCCGTCGTCGCCTGCGCACGCGCGCGGGTAGCGTGGGGCGCGTGAGCGAAGAGCAGCCGTCGACCGAGGCCGGGCCCGAGCGCGAGCTGCCCGAGCCCGAGCGCCCCGAGCCGACCCTGCCGCACGGCGTGCCGCCGTGGCCGGGCGGGCGCGAGGCGTGGCCCGCCGATCCGCACTACGACCCCGACCTGCTCGAGCACGGCGACACGCGCAACGTGATCGACCGCTACCGCTACTGGCGCCTCGACGCGATCGTCGCCGACCTCGACCTGCACCGGCATCCGTTCCACGTCGCGATCGAGAACTGGCAGCACGACCTGAACATCGGGTCGATCGTGCGCACCGCGAACGCCTTCGCGGCCGAGACGGTGCACATCATCGGCCGCCGCCGCTGGAACAAGCGCGGCGCCATGGTCACCGACCGCTACCAGCACGTGCTGCACCATCCGGATGTCGCCGACTTCGTCGACTGGGCCGCCTCCGAGGGCCTGCCGATCATCGCGGTCGACAACGTCGATGGGTCGGAACCCGTCGATGCGGCGCCGCTGCCCACGCGGTGCGTGCTGCTCTTCGGCCAGGAGGGGCCGGGACTCAGCGACGAGGCGATCGCGGCATCCGACCGGGTGGTCGAGATCACGCAGTACGGCTCGACGCGCTCGATCAACGCGAGCGCGGCGGCGGCCATCGTCATGCACGAGTGGGTGCGGGTGCACGCGAAGCACTGACCGGGGCCCGTCACGGTCAGACCGGGCCCTGCACGAAATTCAGGAGATCTCGGCCTCTGGGCTTCTCCGGAGGGCGAAGGCCAGCATCTCCTGAATTTCGGATGTCGCGCGGCTCGGCCGCCCCGGTCGGCGGGGCTGCTCGGTCCGGGTGGGGGCCGGCTCAGCGGGGCCGCCCAGGTCCGCGGAGGCCCGGTCCGTCGGAGGCCGGGTCAGCGGACCCCGAGCAGTCCGGCCGCGCGGAACTCCGCCGCCTGCAGCACGCTCCACGGGCTGAGCAGGAACGGAGCATGCTCGGCGGTCGTGAGGAAGTCGGCGGTCTCCACCCAGACCCACGACACGACCTCGTCGGGGTCGGGCGCGAGTTCGGTCGGCAGTTCGGCGAAGAACACCGGGCACACCTCGTGCTCGACCATGCCGCTCGCGTCGACGGCCCGGTAGCGGAACTCGGGGAGCACGAGCCGGATGTCGCGGGGCTCGACGCCCAGCTCAGACCGCACGCGACGCGCGACCGCCTCGGCGGGATCCTCGCCGGGCCGGGGATGCCCGCAGCAGGCGTTGGTCCAGACGCCGGGCCAGGTGCGCTTGGCGAGCGAGCGCCGGGTCAGCAGCATCCGTCCGTCGGCATCGAAGCCGTAGCACGAGAAGGCGAGGTGCAGCGGGGTGTCGAACCCGTGCACGAGCGCCTTGTCGAACGTGCCGATCGGGGTGCCCGCGTCGTCGAGCAGCACGACCTCCTCGATGACGCGGCCGACGACCGGGCCGCTCACGATGCCGCCGCGGGCTCCGGCACGCGAGCGGCCTCGAGCACGAGGTCGCGCACGCGGGCGGCGGGCACGAGATCGGGCGACGCGTCCCAGAAGGGCAGCTCGGCATCCGAGCAGATGAGGAGCGGCGTGTCGGCGTCGGACTCGGGCAACCGTCCGTGCGTGCCGCGCACGTGGGTCGGATCGAGCGGCACGACGTTCATCGCGTACCGGAACCCGAGCTTCTTGCGCACCAGTCCGAGACCCGCGCGCGCCTTGGCGAACGGGTCGGCCGGGTCCATGAACAGCTCGGCGGGGTCGTAGCCGGGCTTCTTGTGGATCTCGACGCCGCGCGCGAAGTCGGGCGCCCGATCGTCGTCGAGCCAGTAGTAGTACGTGAACCAGGCGCCCGGCGCGGCGACCGCCACGAGCTCGCCCGAGCGCGCATGGTCGAGGCCGTAGCGGGCCTGGGCCTCGCGATCGAGCACCTCGTCGACGCCCTCGAGCCCGAGCAGGATCTCGCGCACGCGCGGCACGTCGGCGGGGTCGCGCACGTACACGTGGGCGACCTGGTGGTCGGCGACGGCGAACGCCCGCGAGGCCATCGGGTCGAGCAGCTCGCGCCCCTGCTGCTCGTGCACCTCGAGCAGGCCGGCGCGGCGGAGGGCGCGGTTGACGTCGACGGGTCGGTTCGCGGGGGCGATGCCGTACTCGGCGACCGCCACGATGGTCGCGCCGGCCGCGATCGCGTCGTCGAGCAGCGGTGCCAGCGCGGCGTCGAGCTCGGTGGCCGCCCGGTCGGCCTCGGGCGAGTCGGGGCCGAAGCGCTGCAGGTCGTAGTCGAGGTGCGGCAGGTACGCCATGACGAGGTCGGAGGCCTCGTCGCGCAGCACCGAGCGGGTCGCCTCGACGATCCAGGCCGTCGAGGCGATCGACGCGGTCGGGCCCCAGTAGCGGAACAGCGGGAACTCGCCGTGCTCGCCCACGAGTCGATCGTGCAGGGCGGGCGGGCGCGCGTAGAAGTCCGGCGACTTGCGCCCGTCGGCGTGGTAGACGGGCCTGGGCGTGACCGTGACGTCGGTCGTCGCGCCCATCGCGTACCACCAGCACACGTTCGCGGTCGTGAAGCCCGGCTCGAGCCGACGAGCGGTCTCCCACACCTTCTCGCCCTCGACGAGCGCGTTGTGCTGGCGCCAGAGGTTCACCTCGCCGATGTCGCGGTGGTACCAACCGTTGCCGACGATGCCGTGCTGCGCCGGCGCGAGGCCGGTCAGCATGGTCGACTGCACGCTGCAGGTGACCGCGGGCAGCACGGTGCCGAGCCTCGCGGAGGCGCCTCCGGCGGCGACGGCGCGCAGGCGAGGCATGTGCGACAGCGCCCGCCCGGTGAGCCCGACGACGTCGAGCAGCAGCACCCGGGTCATGAGAGCACCGCCTCGGTGACGGATGCCGCGGCGCGGCCGCTCGCGTTCGCGCCCCCGTCGTCGGGGTCGCCGAGCAGCTCGGCCACCGCCCAGCGCAGCTCGGATGCGATCCCCTCGACGAGGTCGCCCGCACCTCCGGGGAGCACGGTCCAGGTGTAGGTCTCGACGTCGAGGTGGGCGTCGTCGCCGTCTGGCAGCTCGCGCACGGCCGCCACGGCGCGACGCAGCACGTCGGTCGTCGACGAGAGCGGATGCTCGGGCTCGAGGTGCAGCGGCACGTGGAAGTGCACGCGCCACGGGCCGTCGGTGCGCAGCCCGTCGACCTCGTCGAGGGCGTCGGGCAGGTCGTCGACGCGGATCACCGCGCCGTCGGGCGCGAGCGCCCGCGTCTGGTGCAGGTAACGGGGTTCGGCGAACGCCGTGAGCGCTTCACGCGCAGCCGGTTCGGCGGGGTCGGCGATGTGCAGCGCCGCCGAGGCCTGCACCTTGGGGATGCGGATGCCAGCGGCCCCGACCCGGCGCACGGTCTCCACGGGGTCGGCGAACGAGGTCGCGAGGTGGCACGTGTCGAGGCAGATGCCGACGAACTCGGGGTCGATGCGGCCGAGCGCGGTGGGGCCGAGGCGGGGGGCGAGCCAGCCGACGATGTCGTCGACGGTGTCGAGCACGCACCCGGGCTCGGGTTCGATCGCGAGGCGGATCGTGCGGCTGGTGCGCTCGCGAAGCTCGCGCAGTTCGTGCGAGACTCGGGAGAGGGTGGCCGTGGCCAGGTCGTCCTCGGTCGGGGTCCACGGGAACCGCCAGCCGAGGGGCAGCGTCGAGATGCTGCCGACGCCTCCCTCGGGAAGCAGGTCGGCGAGCACGCGCGCGCACTCGAGCGTGTAGTCCGCGCGCCTCGGGTCGGTCCAGTCGGGTCGGTAGACGTCGAGCTTCACGACCTCGGCGTGGAACGACGTGTAGGGGAACGCGTTGATCGTGCGCACCTCGAGCCCCTCGGCCTCGAGGCCGTCGCGCAGCCGGTCGCGGGCTGCGGAGTCCGATGCGAGGCGGTGCGCGAGCGGCGCGGGCAGCCACAGGCCGACGCCGAGCCGGTCGAGGCCCGCGGCCCGACGCGCCGGGCCGGCGTACCGGGAGAGCTGGTCGAGCACGCCGTCGAGATCCTCGGCCGGGTGCACGTTGGTGCAGTACGAGAGCTCCATCAGGCGGGCACCCCCCGCAGCACCGAGTTGCCCTCGAACGTCGACGGCACCGGCCCCGCGGCATCCGTCGAGCCCGCGGCTTCCGCCGACCCCGCGGCATCCGTGGCCTCCGGATCGGTCGCCCCCTCGAAGCCCGGCACCGGGTCGAGGTTCAGCCGCCCGCTCTGCCCGTAGAACTCGACCGGGTTGCGCCACAGCACGAGGTCGACGTCGTCGGCGGTGAAGCCCGCGTCGAGCATGGCGTTCGCCGTCGCGAGCGTCTTCAACGGGTCGGAGTGGCCCCAGTCGGCGGCGCTGTTGGCCAGCATCCGCTCGGTGCCGTACTCGCGCAGGATCGCGACGAAGCGGTGCTCGTCCATCTTCGTGTCGGGGTAGATCGAGAAGCCCATCCAGCAGCCGCTGTCGGCGACATCCGCCACCGTGGTCTCGTTCAGGTGGTCGACCACGACCATGCCGGGCGCGAGGCCCGACTCGCGCACGACGTCGAGCGTGCGGCGCGTGCCGGCGGCCTTGTCGCGGTGGGGCGTGTGCACGAGCGCGGGCAGGCGATGGCGGAGCGCCAGTTCGAGGTGCGCGGCGAACACCTCGTCCTCCTCGGGCGTCATCGAGTCGTAGCCCGTCTCGCCGACGGCCACGACGCCGTCCTTCGCGAGGTAGCGGGGCAGCACGGCGAGCACCTCTCGGCAGCGCGGGTCGTTCGCCTCCTTCGGGTTCAGTCCGATGGTCGCGTGGTGACGGATGCCGTACTGGGCGGCGCGGAACCGCTCCCACCCGATGAGCGCATCGAAGTAGTCGGTGTAGCTGCCCACGTTGGTGCGCGGCTGGCCGAGCCAGAACGACGGCTCGACGAGCGCACGCACGCCGGCGTCGTACATGGCGCGGTAGTCGGTCGTCGTGCGCGAGGTCATGTGGATGTGCGGGTCGAAGATGCGCATGTCAGTCCTCCGTAGGGTCGGTGGTGCTCGGGGTCTCGTGCCCGGCCGCGAGCCGGGTCATGTCGTCGGTGACGGCGCGCGATGCGGCTCGGCGCTCGGCGACGAGCCCGGCGGCCATGCGCGCGAGCTCGGCGTCGGTGCGGCGGTCGAGGCCGGCCACCGCGTCGAGCGGGATGCCCATGAAGAGGGCCTTCAGCACGCCGTGCCGCCAGGCGTGCTGGTCGAGGTGCGCGGCCGGGAACGGGCCGAGCGCGGCCGCGACGAGGCGTGGGTCGTTGCTGCGCAGCGCCTCGGCGACGAGGCGCAGGCCGGTCGAGATCACGGGGTCGAGGCTCGCGGATGTCTCGGACTGCGCGCCCGCGGCATCCGAACCGTCGGTGGCGATCGCCCCGTTCGACTGCGCCCCGTTCAGGCCGCGCAGCACCCCGCGTTGCTCGGCGTCGTCGCCGAACCGGTACAGGTCGGCGAGCTCAGCGGCCGCAGCCTCGGCCGGGAGTGCCCCGAGCAGTGCGACGACGAGCGCCTCCCGCGCGGCGTCGTCGGAGGTTCCGCCGACGAGGCCGAGCGGGTCGGAGTCGGGCGAGAGGGGCGAGCGCCCGACCTCCCGGCCCGCGGCGGGGAAGAGCTCGGCGATCCGGTCGGGCTCAGCGGCGACGAGTCGCACGGCCTCCGTGGTCCAGGGGTGGTTCATCGTGCCTCCCAGGCGTGTTCGAGCGCGGTCATCGATCTGGCGGCGACGCCGGGGGCGTCGTGGGCGTGGCGGGGGAGCTCGACGGCGGCGAGCCCGCGGTAGTCGAGCTCGTCGAGGGTGCGCAGGGCCGAGGCGAGGTCGAGCGAGCCGTGCCCGAACTCGAGGTGCTCGTGCGCGGCGGGCAGCATGTCGTCGACCTGCACGTTCCGCAGCAGCGGGCCGGCCGCGCGCAGGGCGCCGACGACGCCGTCGGGCTCCACGACCACGCAGTGCCCGAGATCGACGGTCAGGCCGAGCGCGTCGGGATCGTCGAGATCCGCCCGGAGGGCCAGCGCGTCGGCGACGGTCTCGACGAGCATGCCCGGTTCGGGCTCGAAGGCGAGCGGCACGCCCGCGTCGGCGGCGCGGTCGACGAGCCCGTCGAGGCGGAGCCGCAGCCGGTCGTGCGCCTCATCGGCCTCGACGTCCTCGGGCAGCACGCCCGACCACAGCGACACGCAGTCGGCACCGAGGATCGCGCCCAGGTCGATCGCGCGGCGCAGGAACAGCTCGCGCAGGCTCGCGTCGTCGTCGAGCAGGTTCGGCCGGTGCTTGCGGAACGGGTCGAGCAGGTAGCGCGTGCCGGTCTCGACGACGACGCGCCAGCCCAGGTCGTCGAGGCGGCGCCGCAGCCGCGCCGCGGTGCGGTCCGCATCGCTCGCGAACGGGTCGAGGTGCGGGTGCCCGAGCGTCAGCGCGATGCCGCGGTACCCGAGCGCGTCGAGCACCGTGATCGCGTCGTCGAGCGGATGGTCGGTGAACCCGTTCGTGCCGTAGCCGACGGCGAAGCGTGCGCCCGCGAGCCCGGACGCGACAGCGGGGTCGAGGCCGGTCGTCGTGCCGTTCACGTGATGTCTCCTCGCCGGCCGCGCCGCGCACGGAGCCGGATCGTCGCGTGCACCGCCATCAGCCCGGCCGCGACCGAGAGGCCCCCAGCGCGGGCCACGAGCGCCGCCTGCAGGGGCACGACCGATCCGATGCCCGCGCGGGTCGCGTCGCGCACCCGCCCCGGTGTCGGCTTCTCGAGCGCGGCGAACTGGCCGGGCAGCGCGGCCAACAGGTAGGCGGCCGAGCCGAGGGCTCCGCCGATGCGGGCGGCCGCGCCCTGCGGGTTGCGCCCGCCCGACGCTCCCGTCGTCGAGGTGCGCGGTCCGCGGCCGGACGCCAGGGTGCCAGCAGCCGAGGGCGCCGGGCCCGTGACGGCGTCGACCGCGGCGGCGGCCGCACCGGTCGCGACGAGCGCGAGCCCGGCATCGGCCCCGGTGCCGCCGTGCACCTCGCCCCGCGAGAGCGCCGTGACCCCGAGCGTGTGCACCGCGATCGCGAGCGCTGCGGGCAGTGCGCGCGGCGACCCGCCGGCGCCCAGCAGCACGTCGAGCCCCCGGCATGCGGCCATCGCGACGGGGCCCGCCGCCGTGGGCTTGGCGACCACGTCGTAGGCGACGACGGATGCCACGAGCGGCACGGCGACCGCGACGCCGCGGCGTCCGCCGCCGGCCGCGGCCAGCACGAGCCCGATCGCGCCGAGGCCCGCGGCGACCATGAGCGCGCGACGTGGGCTCACCCGGCCCGACGGGATCGGCCGCTCGGGCCGCTCGACCGCGTCGACGTCCCGGTCGGCCCAGTCGTTCAGGGCCATGCCGCCGCTGTAGATCGCGACCGAGGCGAGCGGCAGCACCCAGCCGCGACGGCCGAAGCCGCCGTTCGCCGCCTGGGCGCCGACGGCGGTGTCGCCGAGCACCGTGAGCGCCGCCGGAGCCCGCACGAGCTCGATCAGGTCGGAGGTCGTCGTCACCGCACGGCGCCGATCGGCACGGGGTCGGTGGTCGCCTCGGGTCCGGCGGCGTCCGCGGGCCGTGCCGCGGGCTGCGCCGCGAGCTGTTCGCCGAGGTCGGACGACCACGAGCGCAGGGCCGCCACCTGGTCGGCGAAGGCGTGCACCTCGCTCCCCCACGGGTCCTTGAAGAAGCAGCCGAGCGCCGGCACGACGCCGCGCACGTCGGCCGCGCCCGCCAGCGACAGCAGTCGCGCGAGGTCGATCACGAGCGGGGCGGCGAGCATCGAGTCGTACGCCGTCCACGTGGTCTGCAGCGTGATGCGGCTCGACAGGAAGCCCTCGGCGTGCACGTGGTCCCAGGCCGTCTTCACGTCGCCGAGGTCGGGCACGTTGTCGATGTGCAGCGGCGCGACGACGTGATCGCCGACGAGGCTTTGCAGCCCGCGGGTCTTCGACGCGAGCTTGCTGCGCACGGCCTCTGGGTCGGCGAGCGTCTGCCCGTCGCCGCCGCCCAGCAGGTTCGCGCCGGCCCACGAGAGCACGCGCATGCCCCGCTCGACGAACATGGGCGCGAGCACGGTGCGCAGCAGGGTCTCACCGGTCTTGCCGTCTTGGCCGGCGAACGCGATGCGCGACCCGGCGATCTCGCGGAGGGCCGGCAGGGCGAGCCCGGCCGAGGGCGTGAAGCAGGCGTAGGCCGCCCCGGCCTCGACGGCCGCCAGCGCGGCGAGGGAGCTCGCGGGCAGCACCGCCTGCTCGGGATCGGCGAGCGCTGCGGCCAGGAGTTCGGCGTCGTGGAACTCGGGTCGGTCCGCCGGAAGGGGCTCGGTCGACGAGACGTCGATCACCGTGACGTGGGCGAGCCCGTGGCGCTCGCGGAATGCGGCGATGTCCGACGCGATCCGGGCGATCACGTCGGCCTGGCCCGCGTCGGGGGCAGCGGTGGGCGCCGGCCGGATCTCGGCATCGGTCGCGTCGAGCTCGGCCCGCACCGCGGCCACGATCGCGCCGGGGATCATGCCGGTCGCGGCGAGCTGCTCGGCCCGGTGACCGAGCGGCACGGTGCTCACGTCGTGCCCGCCGATGACGATCTCGTCGAAGCCGGGCAGGGGCACGTCGTCGAAGCCGGGACCGGCCGTCGTGCAGCCGGTTGGCGGCGCGACGTGCGCGGCGAGGGCGTGCACGCCGACCGCGACCGTCGTGGCGACCGAGCCGCGGGCGCCGATCAGCCAGAGCCCCACGCGCCCGCGATCCCAGGCGGCAGCCATGGGTGCGGAACGACCCTCGGCGGTGTCGTGCTGGATGGGAGTGTGCTCCACGTCGGTCTCCTTCGATCGATGGTCGTGCGGGTGTTGCGGTCGTGCGGTGCGGTCGGTGCGCGCGAGGCTGGCGGGCAGTCGGGGTTCAGCTCGCCCGGTGCCTGAGCGCCCCGGCGAGATGCGCGAGGTACTCGGCGAGTGCGCCGGGCAGTTCGGCGCGGGCCGAGCGGATGCCGTGGTCGAGGTGCTCGTCGACGAGGTCGTGCACGGCCGCCCGCGCGCCGGTGGCGGTGACGATCGCACGGATGCGCGCGGCATCCTCGTCGGTGACGTCGGGCGCGCCGAGGCGCTGCGCGACGTGCGCCCGGTCGGCTGCATCGGCGCGCTCGAGGGCGATGCGGATGTGCTCGGTGCGCTTGCCGTCGCGCACGTCGGACAGGCTCGACTTGCCGGTGGTGCCCGGGTCGCCGTACAGGCCCAGGTCGTCGTCGCCGAGCTGGTACGCGATGCCGAGCGCGGTCCCGACGCGTTCGATGGCGTCGAGGGCCGCCGGTCCGTCGGCTCCGGCGGCGATGGCGCCCAGCCGGAGCGGAAGGGTCACGCTGTACGAGGCCGTCTTGAGCCGGGCGACGTCGAGCGGCCTGCTGCGCTCGGGCGGCAGGGTCTCGCTGCGCACGTCGAGCAGCTCGCCGGCGATGGCCTGCTCGATCGCGTCGAGCGCCGCGGTCGCCAGGCGCAGGCGCACGTGCTCGGCGGCGGGTGCGGTCAGCAGGGCGAGCACGGCCGCGTTGAGCGCGAGGTCGCCCGAAAGGATGCCGGATGCCTCGCCCTGGCGGTTCGCCGCGGCGGCGTCGAGGCCGGTGCCACGGGCATGCGCCTCGGCCCGGCCGATCACGTTGGGGCGGCCGTGGCGCACGCGGTCGCCGTCGATGACGTCGTCGTGCGCGCACAGGCCGAGGTGCACGAGCTGCACCGCGCCCGCGACCTGCCGGAGGAGGCCTCGATCGGTGCCCCCGAACGCGAGGAAGGCGGCGGCGACGAGTCGGGGCCGCAGGTACTTGCCGCCGTCCGCGGCACGCGAGGCGGCGACGAGGTCGGTCATCTCGGGGCCGGCGTCGGCGGTGCGGAGGCCGACCTCGATCCAGATCGAGGCGGCGAGCGACGCCGGCTCGCCGAGCACGTCGTCGATGCGCACGGCGAGGTCTTCGGCGAGCCCCTGCTCGGCGGCAGCGGTGACCGGTGCGGGGAGCATGCAGACCTCCGTCATCGTCGACTGGGTGGTGCGGTCACCGGCGGATGCCGGCTCGGATCGAGCCGTCGAGGGAGAGGTGAATCACGCTCGGTTTCGCCGACATCCGACCTGATGTGAAGGCTAACTCGATCAAAGTTACAAAGTCAATGAACGAGATTTGCATGTGCGACATGCAAAAGTGACGGATGCCGAGGCGCGCCGCTCCGGCGCCGATCGCCCGCCGCGAGCCGCGCCAGACTGGTGCCGTGCCCGTCGTCGACAACGCCATCTACCGGGACGGCCTGCGGGTCGCCACCCCGGACTCGCTCGAGGAGACCTTCGAGACCCGCGAGCGGCACGGGGGCTTCGCCTGGATCGGCCTGTACCGGCCGACCGGCGCCGAACTCGATGCGCTCGCGGCCGAGTTCGGGCTGCATCCGCTGGCCGTCGAGGACACCCGCAAGGGCCATCAGCGCGCGAAGCTCGAGCGCTACGGCGACACGCTGTTCGTGGTGCTGAGGCCCGCCAGGTACCTCGACGACGTCGAGCAGGTCGAGTTCGGCGAGCTGCACGTGTTCATCGGGCCCGACTTCGCCATCACGATCCGGCACGCGGAGGCGCCCGACCTCGCGAAGGTGCGCCGACGGCTCGAATCCTCGCCCGAGCTGCTCGCGAAGGGGCCGGAGGCCGTGCTGTACGCGGTGCTCGACGAGGCGGTCGACGAGTACGCGCCGGTCGACTCCGGTCTCGAGAACGACATCGACGAGATCGAGGAGCAGCTCTTCTCCGGCGACCCGGAGGTCACGAGGCGCATCTACGACCTCGCGAGCGAGGTCATGGAGTTCCAGCGCGCGACCAAGCCGCTCATCGGCATGTTCGACGCGCTCGAGCGGGGGTTCGAGAAGTACGGCATCGACCTCGAGCTGCAGCGGTACCTGCGTGACGTGAAGGACCACGTGATCCGCATCGTCGAGCGCGGCGACACCTTCCGCCAACTGCTGCAGAACGCGCTCCAGGTGCACTCCACGCTCGTCGCGCAACGTCAGAACGAGGAGACGAAGACGCTCTCCGAGGCCGCGGTCGCCCAGAGCGAGCAGGCCAAGAAGGTCTCGAGCTGGGCGGCCATCATCTTCGCGCCGACCCTCGTGGCGGGCATCTACGGCATGAACTTCGTGCACATGCCCGAGCTCGACGAGCCGTGGGGATACCCGTTCGCGCTGGCGGCCATGATCGCCTTCGCCGGCGTGCTCTACGGGCTCTTCAAGCGCAAGGGCTGGCTGTAGGGACGGCTGTGCTCTTAGAACGGATGCCGCGGGCGGCCGCCGCGCGAGGGTGCCGCCGCGTCAGCGCGGCTCGCCCGACGGCAGGCCGAGTGCGGGCAGGATCACGCCGTCGATGATCGAGAGCAGGAACTCGCGGTCGACGGGCTTGCGCAGCAGCATGAGCCGGTACGAGGCCATCGAGGCGCTCACGACCGACAGGGTCTCGAGGTCGTGCTCGCCCGTGATCTCGCCGCGATCGACCGCCCGCTGGAACAGCGCGCGGTTGAGGTTCGCCCGGGGGGCGACGAGCGTCGCATAGGCCGCGTCGGCCAGCTCGGGCGAACGCGAGAGCATCGAGGCGAGGCCGGCCATGATCTGCAGCTTCTTCTCGGCCTCGGCGATCGACCGCGGCTTGATGAGGGCGACGAGGTCGCCGCGGAGCGTGCCGGTGTCGGGCAGCGGCGCCCCGAGATCGCCCTGCTTCATGCACGCGACGGCGTCGAGCACGAGTTCGGCCTTCGAGGGCCAGCGCCGGTAGAGCGTCGCCTTGCCGGCCTTCGCCCTGGCCGCGACCATCTCGACGGTCATGCCGTCGTAGCCGGTCTCGGCGAGCACCTCGAGCGCGGCGTCGAGGATCTCGGGGTCGCGCGAGTGATCGCGCTTCCGGCCGAGGCGCGGGGCGGATGCCTCGGCGGCGCCGCCGGCCTGGGCGGGGAGGTCGAGCTGCGTCATTGCGGCTATCCCATCTCGAGCTTCGTGGTCGTGCGGCGTCGAACCGCCGTACGGGACCAGCATAGTTCAGGAACTGTTCATATCCGAAACTTCAAGGTTCCGGAACGCTGGCGTTCCGTATATAGTCTCCGTCATGACCAACGCATCCCCGCCCTCGACGGCCGCGGCGACCGCCGCGACCACGGCCCCGTCGGCTCCCGCGCACTCGTCCCGACGCTGGTGGACCCTCACCGTCGTGGGGCTCGCCCAGCTGATGGTGGTCCTCGACTCCACGGTCGTGAACATCGCCCTTCCGGCGGCGCAGGCCGACCTCGGGTTCACCGACGGACAGCGCCAGTGGATCATCACCGCGTACTCGCTCGCCTTCGGCAGCCTCCTGCTGCTCGGCGGCCGCCTCTCCGACCTCATCGGTCGCAAGCGCACGTTCATCATCGGGCTCGTCGGCTTCGCCGCGGCATCCGCACTGGGCGGCGCGGCGGGCACGTTCGAACTGCTCGTCGGCGCGCGTGCCCTGCAGGGTGCCTTCGGGGCGCTGCTCGCCCCGACCGCGCTCGCCGTGCTCACGACGACCTTCGTGATCCCGAAGGAGCGCGCCCGCGCGTTCGGCGTGTTCGGCGCGATCGCGGGTGCCGGCGGCGCGGTCGGCCTGCTGCTCGGCGGCGTGCTCACCGAGAACTTCGACTGGCGCTGGAACCTCTACATCAACGTCGTCATCGCCGCCGTCGCGATCGTCGGAGCCATCGTGTTCGTCACGAACGCCAAGCGCGTCGGAACGCGCCCGAAGCTCGACATCCCCGGAACCCTGCTCGTCTCCGCAGCCCTCTTCTCCCTCGTCTACGGCTTCTCGAACGCCGAGTCCGAGGGGTGGGACTCGCCGCTGACCTGGGGCTTGCTCGCGGCATCCGGGGTCCTGCTGATCGCCTTCGTGCTCTGGCAGCGCCGAGCGAGCCACCCGCTGTTGCCGCTGTCGATCGTGCTCGACCGCAACCGCGGCGCGGCGTACGCGTCGGTGCTCATCGCCGGCGCGGGCATGTTCGGCATCTTCCTGTTCGTCACGTACTACCTGCAGGCCTCGCTGGGGTACTCGCCCATCCAGACCGGCCTCGCGTTCCTGCCGATGATCGCCATGCTCGTGCTCGCGGCCCAGCTCTCGACGAACCTGTTCGTGCCGCGCTTCGGGCCGAAGGTCATGGTGCCGTTCGGCATGCTGCTCGGCGCGACCGGCATGGTCTCCCTGACCCACCTCGGCCTCGACAGCACCTATGCGGCCGACGTGCTGCCGCCGCTGCTCATCCTCGGATTCGCGATGGGGTCGATCATGCCGGCCTCGATGCAGACGGCGACGCTCGGCGTCGACCGTCGGTTCGCGGGCGTCGCCTCGGCGATGGTGAACACGAGCCAGCAGGTCGGCGGGTCGATCGGCACGGCCCTGCTGAACACGCTCGCCGCGACGGCCGCGACCGACTACCTCGCGGCGCACACGCCTCCGACGGCGCAGATCGCAGCCGAGGCGGCCGTGCACAGCTACGCGGTCGCGTACTGGTGGGGCGCCGGGTTCTTCGCCTTCGGCGCGGTGCTCGCGGCCCTGCTGTTCCGCCGTCGCGGGCACGGCCTGTCGCTCTCGCACACGGCTCAGCCGACGGATGCCGCGACCGCCGTCGAACCGGCCGTCATGGCCTGAGCCACGACGACGCCCTGCGACGCGCCACGGCCGACGCCCTGCGCGACCGGGATCGGGTGTTCATCCGATCCCGGTTGCGTGTTCGCCGCCCGACGCGCACCATGAACGCATGACGACCGATGCCTCGAGATCCGGGCGCGCCCGGTTCACGGGCGTGGAGATCGTCGGGGCTGCGATCATCAGCCTCGCGGCGATCGGCCTGGTCGTCTCGGTCGTGATCTACACCTCCGGTGCCGAGGCCGCGTTCTTCGGGCTGCTCGGGGCGTTCTTCCTCGGCATCACCGGATTCGGCGTGCTGGTCGCCGGACGCGAGGCGAGACGCCGGCGCGACGAGCGGGCGGCGGTCGCGCGCGGCGCGATCGAACGGGAGTCGCCGCAGCGCCCGACTCGACGGCCGGGCCTCTAGCCGCGGCATCCGATCGCGGTTACCGTTGGGCCATGACTGAGATCACCGACGATCTGCCCGCCCGTCTGCTGCACGAGGAGCACGCCGGATGGAAGGCGATCCTCGACGGTCGCGGCGGCGAGCACTACCAGCGGGCGATGACCCGTGATGCGCTGATGGTGGTCGAGGGGGCCACGCTCGGTCGCGACGAGATCCTCGCGCGGTTCCGCGCCACCCCGCCGTGGGAGTCCTACGAACTGCACGAGCCCGCCGTGATCCGCCTCGGCGAGCGCGCCGGCATGGTCGTGTACCGCGCGGTCGCGAAGCGCGGCGACGACGTCGCGAACCTCCGCATGTCGACCACCTACCTCTACGACGACGGCGCCTGGCACGTGGCGGCGCACCAGCAGACGCCCGCGTAGCCCGGTTCGACGCACGACGAGCGCGAGACGAGGGGCGGATGCCGCGGCATCCGCCCCTCGTGTCGTACGCCCGGCGCGGCCCGAGCCAGGCCTCAGCCGATCAGGCTCGGCTGCAGGTCGCGCAGCGTGCGGAAGTGCGTCATGCGGGTCACGCCGATCGCGGCGAGCACGAGCGCGCCCAGCATCCAGATGAGCAGCACGACCGCGTCGGACGCCGCCCGGCCGAGGTCGCCGCCGTACATGGACTGGCGCATCATGTCGACGACGTAGCCCATGGGCAGCACGTGGTGCAGCGCGGCGAGCGGTGCGGGCAGTGTCTGCCACGGGAACGTGCCGCCTGCGGTCACGAGCTGCAGCACCATGAGCACGAGCCCGAGGAACTGGCCGACCGAGCCGAGCCACACGTTCAGCGCGAGGATGATCGCCGCATAGGTCGCCGACGCGAGCACCATGACCCCGAGCGTGCCGAGCGGATGCGTCATCGGGAACCCGAGGGTCACCGCGAGCACGGTGAACAGCCCGATCATCTGCACGGCGCCGAGGATGCCCGGCGTCAGCCATCCGGCGAGCGTGACGCGGATCGGCGAGTGCAGGGCCGTGACCGCGCGCCGCGAGATCGGCTTCACGATGAGGAAGAGCGCGTAGATGCCGATCCACCCGGCGAGCGCCGCGAAGAACGGGGCGAGGCCCGCACCGTAGTTGCCGGCCTCGGTGAGCGCGTCGGTCTCGAGCGAGACGGGGTCGGCGATGGTCTTCGCCTGCGCGTCGCGCGTGGCCTGGTCGGAGTCGGGGATCTGCGCGGCGCCGTCGGCCAGGCCGGACTGCAGGGTCTCGCCGCCGTCCTCGAGCTGTCCGAGGCCGTCGCCGAGGGTGCCGATGCCGTCCCGGAGGGTGGCGGCGCCGGAGGCCGCGGCGGCAGCTCCGGAGGCCGCGGCATCCGCTCCGTCGGCGGCGGTCGCCGCGCCGGCGGCGAGGTCCGCACTGCCGCTCGCGACCTGCGCGGCCCCGTCGGCCAGCTGGTCGATCTGCCCGACGACCTCCTGCACGCGGTCGTTGCCCGCCGCGATGTCATCGGCCAGCGGGTCGAGGCGCGCGAGCACCTCGTCGATGGTCGCCTGATCGACGCCGGCGGCCGCGAGCCGCGCCTGGATGTCGGCGCGGGCCTGCGGCACGGCGGCCGCGGCGTCGCCGACGACGGTGCCGACGCGATCGGCCGAGGCCGCGAGCTGCGCGTTGCCGTCGGCCACCTGCTGCGCGCCGTCGGCGAGCGCTGCACTGCCGTCGGCGAGTTGCCGGGTGCCGGCGGCGAGCTGCTGCGTGCCGGTCGCGAGCGCGGCGTTGCCGTCGGCGAGCTGCGATGCGCCGGTGCCGAGCTGCGATGCGCCGTCGATCGCGGTCGCGGTGCCGTCGACCAACTGCTGCGCGCCGTCGGCGGCCTCGACGAGCTTGCCGCGGATCGTCGAGATCGAGTCGAGCAGCAGCGAGGCCGCCTCGCGCCCGACCTGCTCCGCGACGGTCGTGCGGATGGTCTTCACCGCCTGCTCGCCGATCGTGCCGGCGAGGTAGCTGTTCGCGTCGCTCGTCTCGAGCACGATCTCTGCCTGTCGCGGCTCGTCGGTCTGGATCGACGCGAGCGCGTCGCTGAAGTCGGCGGGAAGCGTGATGACGAAGTCGTAGGTGGAGTCGGCGAGGCCGTCGGCCGCCTGCTCGGCGGAGACCTCGTGCCAGTCGAACGTGCCGTCGGCGATGAGCTCCTCGGCGACCTCGTCGCCCACGTTCCGCGCCGGCGCGTCGTCGGTCGCGGCGGTGCCTTCGTCGGCGACCACGAGTGCCACGGGCACCTCGTTCAGCTTCGCGTACGGGTCCTGGTTGGCCCAGAGGTACAGGCCGCCGTAGAGCACGGGCACCGCGACGAGCGCGATGAGCGCGATCACCGACATGCGCGTCGAGAACAGGCGCCGGAACTCGGCGGCGATCATCTGCGGGATCTTCACGCCAGGCCCCCTTCGGCGATCACGTCGTGCTCGGCCGCCTCGTCGGGTTCGTCGCCCTGCATGCGCGCGAGCATGGTGTCGGCCGCGAGTGCGGCGGCCGACGCGTCGCCCGCGATCACGAGCACGGCGAAGCCGCGGTCGGCCAGCGAGCGGGCCTGGTTCCACCACCCGACCGGGTCGCCTCCGTGGCGGTCGGGGGCGACGATCACGAGCCCTTCGATGCCGTCGCGGAGGATCGCGAGCTCGGTCAGCAGGTGCAGCCGCTCGTGCGGGTCGACGTTCGAGATCGGGATGCGTGCGACATCCGTGAGCCCGAGGTCCGCGAGCCAGTTCGCGACCGCGATCGGGTTCGACGGGATGCCGGCGAACATGAGCTCCTCGGCCGCGACGCCGGCCACGGTGATGTCGGGCGCAGGGTCGCTGACGCCGGGTGCGTCGACGAGGGCGATCCGCCGGCGGATCGCGGCGGCATCCGTTCGGCCGTCGATGGTGACGGTGCCCGAGTCGGGGCGCATGCGGCCCGCGGCGATGAGGCCGAGCACGGTGGGCCGCTGCTCGGTCTCGGCGCGGGCGAGGGTGGCCTGGCCCGACTCGTAGGCGATGGTCGTGTTCGGCAGCGCGTGGGCGCGCCGGCCCTTGGCGACGGCGCGCAGTTCGATCCTCATGCGGAGGCCTCCATGGTGAGTTCGGGTGCCGAGGCGATGAGCGCGCCGGCCTCGCGCCAGCTCAGCCCGGCCGTGCCGAGCACCGACGCCATGACGAGCCGGTGGCCCTCCGCGTCGGTGAGCGGTGCGACGGAGGCCTCGAGCAGCACGGCGATGGCCGATCGCTCGATGAGCCTCGAGAGCGTCGCGGGCGGCATGTCGGGTCGGAAGCCGCCGTCGGCGATGCCGCGGGCGACGATCGCGTCGAGGCGTTCGCGCACGGGCGCGAGCGCCCCGGCGACCTGCTCGACGTGGGGTTCACGCACGGCCATCGCGGCGAGGAGGCGCACGTGGCCGATGGCGTGCCAGAGCCTCGCGCCGAGCATCGCGAGCGCGGTCGGGGCGTCGTGGTGGTCGGTCTCGGTCGCGACCAGGTTGAGCCGGGTCGCGCCGGAGGCGATGAGCGCGGCGACCAGTTCGTCGCGGCCTGCGAAGTGCCCGTAGAGGGCGCGTCGCGTGAGGCCCGCGGCGGCCGCGATGGCCTCGAGCGGGGCGTCGGGGTTCTCGCCGAGGGCTGCGGCTGCGGCGGTCAGCAGGGCTTGGCGGTTCGCCGCGGCATCCCGACGGGGTGCGCGGCGGACCTCGTCGGTGATGGTCGGCATCCCCTCATCGTACGAAACTGCACACCGATGTGCAAGTTAGGGTGCTGACTACTGCAGCGCCGAGGTGAGCCGTGCGACTCCGTCGAAGAACGTGCGCGACAGCGGCTCGCGGTTCCACTCCTCGAGCGTGAGCTCGCGGCCGGCGTCGCGGTACCCCTGCTCGACCTCGCGCATGTCGGCGACGAACGACGCGCCCCGCACCAGCAGCGAGATCTCGAAGTTCAGGTTGAACGAGCGGATGTCCATGTTGCTCGACCCGATCACCGCGACGTCGTCGTCGATCGAGAGGTGCTTCGCGTGCAGGATGTACGGCGCCGGATACAGCCAGATGCGCACCCCGGCCCGCAGCAGGGCGCCGTAGTACGAGCGCTGGGCGTGCCACACCGAACCCTGGTCGCCGAGCTCCGACACGAACAGCTGCACGTCGAGCCCGCGCAGCTTCGCCGACGTGATCGCGTAGACCATCGCCTCGTCGGGCACGAAGTAGGGGCTCGTGATGATCACGCGCTCCTGCGCGGAGGCGACGAGCGAGAGGAACAGGCGCAGGTTGTTCTCGTCGGCGTAGGCCGGCCCGCTCGGCACCACCTGGCACACCAGCGGGGCGGATGCCGCGGCCCCGCCGTCATCGCCCGTCGTCGCCGCGGCGGGCGCCGTCGCCGAGGTCGCGGGTGCCGGGCGTTCGGGCGCCACGCTCGCCTCGTCGAGCAGTTCGTCGGTCTCGGCGTACCAGTCGGAGCGGAACACCGCGTCGACCGACCGCACGACCGGGCCGGTGAGGCGCACCACGAGCTCCTGCCACATGAGCCCGCGCTTGACGTTCTTGGGGGAGTCGTAGTCGCGCGAGATGAGGTTCTGCGAGCCCGTGTAGGCGACTCGGCCGTCGACGACGACGAGCTTGCGGTGGTTGCGCAGGTCTGGGCGTTCGTAGTTGCCCTTGAACGGCTGGAACGGCAGCAGGAAGTGCCACTGCACGCCGATGCGGTCGAGCTCGGCGAACGTGGCCTCGTGCACGCTCACCCGTCGCGACGCCACGTGGTCGAGGAGCAGGCGCACGGTCACGCCGCGCGCGACCGCGCGTTCCATCGCCGCGAAGAACTCCTTCGTCGTCTCGTCGAAGGCCACGATGTAGAACTCGACGTGCACGTAGCGCTCGGCCGTGTCGAGGTCGGCCGTCATGCGCGCGATCGACTCCGCGTAGTCGCCGAGCAGCTCGGCGGACTCCCCCTCGAGGGCGGGCAGGGCGCCGAGTCTGCGGTTCTGCTCGACCGTCGTGCGGAACCAGGCCGGCCACGAGGCATCCGGTTCGAGTGCGAGCGCCGAGCCGCGCTGCTCGAGCGCGTGGTTGATCTGCACCTGCTTGTCGCGCCGCCGCTTCGAGAGCTTCACGTTGCCGATGAGCAGGAACAGCACGATGCCGACGAACGGGATGAGGAAGATCGCCAGCAGCCACGCCATGGCCGCCGTGGGCTTGCGGTCGCGCGGCACGATGATGAGCGCGGCGATGCGGATGCCGAGATCGACGAGCCAGAGGAGCAGGCCGATCAGCGCCGCGAGCTCGGTGCTCATCGTGCGGCCCGCTGCGCGGGCGGGACGGAAGCGGACATCGTGGCTCCTCGAGGTCGAGCCGCTGCGCGGCGCGGACGATGCACCGAGTATGGCACCGCGGGGGCCCGGAACGCGGGACCGCAGACGACGGGTGGGGCCCGTTCCGAAGCGGAACGGGCCCCACCCGTGGTCGTGCCGAGGTGCGGTCGCGCTCAGTCGGTGCCGAGGTCGAACGCCGACGCCTCGTTGGCCGCGTCGGTCGCGGCCTCGAGCTCGGTCTCGCCGGAGCCCGCGATGATCTCGGCCGCGGCGCCCACCGACAGGTCGCCCACGAGGGCTGCGGTCGCGCCGCCCACCAGGTTCAGGTGCGCGTACTGCTCGAGGCGGGCGCGCGAGTCGGCGATGTCGAGGTTGCGCATCGTGAGCTGGCCGATGCGGTCTTCGGGGCCGAACGCCTGGTCACCGACGCGCTCCATCGAGAGCTTCTCGGGCTGGTAGCTGAGCGCCGGGCCGGTCGTGTTCATGATCGTGTAGTCGTCGCCGCGGCGCAGGCGCACGGTGACCTCGCCCGTGACGGCCGAGGCGACCCAGCGCACGATCGACTCGCGCAGCATGAGCGACTGCGGGTCGAGCCAGCGGCCCTCGTACATGAGGCGGCCGAGACGGCGGCCCTCGTTGTGGTAGTTCGCGATCGTGTCCTCGTTGTGGATCGCGTTCACGAGCCGCTCGTAGGTCAGGTGCAGCAGCGCCATGCCCGGAGCCTCGTAGATGCCGCGCGACTTCGCCTCGATGATGCGGTTCTCGATCTGGTCGCTCATGCCGAGGCCGTGGCGGCCGCCGATGCGGTTCGCCTCGAGCACGAGCTCGACCGCGTCGTCGAAGCGCACGCCGTTGAGGGCGACCGGGCGGCCCTGCTCGAACGTGACGGTGACGTCTTCGGCCGGGATCTCGACCGACTCGTCCCAGAACTTCACGCCCATGATCGGCTCGACCGTGGTGATTCCCTCGGAGAGCTCCTCGAGCACCTTGGCCTCGTGCGTGGCGCCCCAGATGTTCGCGTCGGTCGAGTACGCCTTCTCGGCGGAGGCGCGGTAGGGGAGGTCGCGGGCCTGGAGCCACTCGCTCATCTCCTGGCGGCCGCCGAGCTCGGTCACGAAGTCGGCGTCGAGCCACGGCTTGTAGATGCGCAGGCGCGGGTTGGCCATGAGGCCGTAACGGTAGAACCGCTCGATGTCGTTGCCCTTGTAGGTGGAGCCGTCGCCCCAGATGTCGACGCCGTCTTCGAGCATGGCGCGCACGAGCAGGGTGCCCGTGACCGCGCGGCCGAGCGGGGTCGTGTTGAAGTACGCCTTGCCGCCCGAACGGATGTGGAACGCCCCGCACTGCAGGGCCACGAGGCCCTCCTCGACGAGCGCCGTGCGGCAGTCGACGAGTCGCGACAGCTCGGCGCCGTACTCGATCGCGCGGCCGGGCACGGCCTCGACGTCGGGCTCGTCGGGCTGGCCGAGGTCGGCGGTGTAGGTGCAGGGCACCGCGCCCTTCTCGCGCATCCACGCGACGGCGACCGAGGTGTCGAGGCCGCCGGAGAAGGCGATGCCGACGCGTTCGCCGACGGGGAGGCTGGAGAGGACTTTCGACATGGGTACCAGCCTACTTGCGCGCGTCTGCGCGTGCTGACGGGTGACGGCCGCCACGAGGGCCGTCGGCGTAGGCTCGCGCGCATGGATGCCGCATCCGCCCCGCCGTCGCCCGGCGACGGGTACTCCGCCGCGCAGGTGCAGGCGGCCGAGCGACCGCTCATCGACGCGGGCGAACCGCTCATGCAGCGCGCCGCCCTGTCGCTCGCCGACGTGGTCTCCGGGCTGCTGCGGTCGACGGATGCCGCGGGCCGCCGCCGAGGCCCGCGCCCGGTCGTGCTCGTGCTCGCGGGGTCGGGCGACAACGGCGGCGACGCCCTGTACGCGGCCGCGCACCTCGCCGAGCGCGGCGCCGACGTGCGGGTCGTCGCCGTCGGATCGCGCGTGCACGAGGCCGCCGCGGCGGCGGCGCGTGCAGCGGGCGCGCTCGACGTCGCCCCTCCCATGTCCGGTGACCCGGCCGCGTCCGCTGCACCCGGTGCCGGGGCGGATGCCGCGTTCGACGACGCCGTGCAGGCCACCGACGTCGTCGTCGACGGCATCCTGGGCATCGGCGCCGCCGCGAGCCCCGCGCTGCGCGGCACCGCCCGCGACGCGGTCGCGCGCATCCGGGCGCTGCTCGGCCGGTCGTGGACCGATCGCACGGGCGTCGGCGCGCGGCATCCGCTCGTCGTCGCCGTGGACCTGCCGAGCGGAGTCTCGCCCGACGACGGCAGCGTGCCCGTCCCGGTCGTGCTGCCCGCCGACGTGACGGTGACGATGGGGGCCGTGAAGGCCGGGCTCCTGGTCGGGCCCGCGGCCCCGCTCGCCGGGCGCATCGTGCTCGTCGACCTCGGTCTCGGGCCGGCGCTCGCCGACGTGCGGCCGGTCGTGCGAGACGGGAGCCGGCACCGGCCGTCCTGACCGCGCTCGGACACGCGTTCGCGCACCCGCCACCGCCGGAACCGCGCTCCCCGGCCGCAGACGGGCCATGCGTTACGGTTGAGTGTGACTCAGGAACAGACAGGACCCGAGGCCGAGGCGGTGCTCGCCGACGAACCCGAGGTTCGCGAGGCGCTCGCCACCGCTGACCGTGCGTCGCTCGCCGACGTCGTCTCCGAGCATCCGTCGTCGCCCCTCGCATGGGCCGAGCTCGCCGATCTCGCCGACTCCGAGGGCAACCCCATCGCCTCCTTCGCCTATGCGACCGTGGCGGTCGACCTCGCCGAGGAGCAGCTCGCGGCATCCGGCTGGCAGCCGGGCGCCGCCGTGCCGTGGTCCGACGAGCCGAACCGCGCCTACCTGCGGGCGCTCGACGCCAAGCGCCGGGCTGCGTCCCAGCTCGGCCTCGACGAGCGCGCCACGCGGCACGCCGACGAGCTCGCCTCGGCCGACGCCGAGGCGCCCGGCCGCATCGCGTCCGAGTACACGCCCACCCAGGTCATCACCATCGTGACCCCCGGTCTGCTCATCGAGCAGTCCGAGGTCGCGGCAACCACCGGCGACCCGGTCGCCGAACCCGTCGCGCTCGACGCGACCGGAGAGGACTGAAATGCCCGCAGCCGTCCTGATCGGTGCACAGTGGGGCGACGAAGGAAAGGGCAAGGCCACCGATCTGCTCGGTTCGCGCCTCGACTACGTCGTCAAGTTCAACGGCGGCAACAACGCCGGGCACACCGTCGTCATCGGCGACGAGAAGTACGCGCTCCACCTGCTGCCCTCCGGCATCCTGACCCCCGGGGTCACGCCGGTGATCGGCAACGGCGTCGTGGTCGACGTCGAGGTGCTCTTCGAAGAGCTCGAGGCGCTCGAGAGCCGCGGCGTCGACACCTCGCGCCTGCGCATCTCGGCGAACGCGCACCTCATCACGCAGTACCACCGCACGCTCGACAAGGTCACCGAGCGCTTCCTCGGCAAGCGGCAGATCGGCACCACCGGCCGCGGCATCGGACCGGCCTACGCCGACAAGATCAACCGAGTCGGCCTGCGCATGCAGGACCTCTTCGACGAGAACATCCTGCGCCAGAAGATCGAGGGCGCACTCGACCAGAAGAACCACCTGCTCGTGAAGGTCTACAACCGCCGTGCCATCGCCGTCGACGAGATCGTCGACGAGCTGCTCGGCTACGTCGACCGTCTGCGCCCGATGGTCACCGACACCGCGCTGCTGCTGCACCAGGCGCTCGAGCGCGACGAGACCGTGCTCTTCGAGGGCGGCCAGGCGACCATGCTCGACGTCGACCACGGCACCTACCCGTTCGTCACGTCGTCGAACGCGACCAGCGGCGGCGCGGTCACGGGCTCCGGCATCGCGCCCAACCGCATCGACCGGGTGATCGCCGTCATCAAGGCGTACACCACGCGCGTCGGCGCAGGCCCCTTCCCGACCGAGCTCTTCGACGAGTGGGGCGAGTTCCTCAGCGAGAAGGGGCACGAGTTCGGCACGACGACCGGCCGCCGCCGTCGCACCGGGTGGTACGACGCGCCCATCGCCCGCTACACCGCCCGCATCAACGGGGTGACCGACTTCGTGCTGACCAAGCTCGACGTGCTCACGGGCATCGAGCGCATCCCGGTCGCCGTCGCGTACGACGTCGACGGGCAGCGCTTCGACGAGGTGCCGGTCTCGCAGTCCGACTTCCACCACGCGACTCCGATCTACGAGGAGTTCCCCGGCTGGACCGAAGACATCACGGGCGCCCGGGAGTTCGACGACCTGCCCGCGAACGCGCAGGCCTACGTGCGTCATCTCGAGGCGATGTCGGGCTCGCGTATCTCGGCGATCGGCGTCGGACCGGGCCGCGACGAGATCATCCAGTTGCACGACCTGCTGGCCTGAGCCGCGGCACGCGCGGGCGCAGTCACGCCGGGGTCACGGAATGATCCCTGCCCTTCCGTCGGTCTCGCCCCCTCGATAGGGTGGCGGTGATCGCCCTGCCGCATTCGCCGTGCGATGGGGTGCGACGGACCGGGGGGACCGATGCGCAGATTCCGACGTTGGATCGCAGGATTCGCGGCGATCGCCGTCGTGGGCGTGCTCGCGCTGCCGACGGCGATGTCCGCGGTCGCGGCACCCGATGATGCGGAGTTCACGACCTTCACCAAGGTCGTGGCGCCCCCGGTGCAGGAGTCGTACGCGCCGGGCGACCAGTTCAGCTACACCATCACCCTGACCTGCAACAGCCCGATCGTCGACATCTGCGTCGCCGCGAACGTCACCGATACGCTGCCGGCCCCGCTCGTCTTCGACCCGACCGTGCCCAACCCGGTCGTCGTGTCCGGCGGCGGGACGCCCGCGCCGACCGTGACGGTGAACGGCAGCGACTTCGATGTCGCGTTCAACGAGGCCGGCACGGCCGGCACCGGCCTGCGCACCGGGCAGCAGGTCAGCATCACCGTGTTCGTGCAGGTGCCGCCCGACGCGAGCGCCGACTACAACGGAACCGTCACCAACACCGCGACCGCAGCCGCCGACAACGCGCTGCCGAAGGACGCGAACGCCGACGTCGTGCTCGACATCCCCGAGGTCCTCGACACGACCGTGACCAAGAGCGTGGACGACCACGTCGCCGACGGGCAGTCGGTGCCCGCCCTGCCCGGCCAGCCCGTCGACTACACGATCGGCGGCGGCAACGCCTCGAACCGATCCGTCGACGAGATCGTCGTGCAGGATCCGGCCGACGGGGTCGCCAGCCCATTCGACAGCTACCTCGACTTCACGGGCATCACCTCGATCACGCCGCCTGCCGGCGCCGACCAGGTGCAGATCGAGTACCTCGACGAGGACGGCAACTGGGTCGTCGCGTACCCCACCGGCCCGATCCCGACGGACTTCACGAACATCCCCGACGTGCCCGACGACCAGGTGCACGGACTCCGGTTCACGTTCTCGTCGTCGACCGGCCAGTTGCCGCCGACCCCCGCCGGCGAGGAGGCCGCGATCGGCATCTCGAGCGAGACGAACGACTCGGTGCTCGACATCCCGCTCGACGAGTCGGTGTCCGTACCCAACACGGCGTCCTCGAACGTCGTCGTCGACGACCGCACGAGCCCGCCGAAGACCGCCGACGGTGATGTCGACATCGCCAACACGGGCCCGACCGTCGACACGGTGAAGTCGTTCTCCGATCCGACGCTGCTCGCCGGGCAGTCGAGCACGGCGCTCATCACGTCGACCAACGGGCCGCGCCCGGTGACGTCGATGACGATCGAGGACCCGACCCCGGGTCAGCCGAACCTCGCCGACCAGGGCCTGATCTTCGACGGGTTCGGCAGCGGCGTCGAGTGGCCGCCCGACGCGGATGCCGTCTCGGTGACGTACACGTACGCCGACGGCACCTCCGAGACGTTGACCGGGAGCACGCCGAACGAGATCCCGGCGCCCACGGGCGACCCGGCCGACGTCGTCGGGTTCTCCGTCACCTTCACCGGGCCCATCGAGGCGAACGCGATCGCCGAGCTCCCATTCGACGTGATCGCCGATCCGGTCGACGGGCAGCTCGACGTCGTGAGCACGAACGAGACCACGTCGACCGTGACCGATTCCACCGGTCAGACGGGTCAAGACGACGACTCCGCCGACATCACCAGGCAGCCCGCCCGGGTCTCGACCAACATCGACAAGAACATCGTGCAGGACGAGGTGTGGGACATCCCCGGCAGCACGACGGATGTCTCGTTCCTCGCCGACGTGAACAACCAGGGCGAGAACGCCTCGACCGTCGGTGCGGACTCGCTGGTCGTCAGCGACCCCGCCGACCCCCAGCCCGGCGACCCGCCGTCGACCTTCTGGAACACGTTCGACATCAAGCAGCTGTCGGCAGGCGTGCCGGCGAACGCGAACCTGACCATCGAGTACTGGGACGGGAACGAATGGGTCACCCTGCCGGGCGCCGAGCTCATCGAGGGCCAGACCACGTTCAACTACTCGGTACCCGCCGACCTGCAGGACGACATCCAGGGCATCCGGTTCGTGTACACCCCGAAGCCCGGCGAGACGTTGCCGCCGGGGTTCCAGGTGTCGCCGACGATCCAGGTTGCGACGCGCGACCAATTCCGCGACGGCTCGGGCAGCGTGCACGACGCCGCAGAGGCGGCCGACCCGCTCAACGTGCAGAACGACGCGTCGTCGACGGTCACGAATCCCGATGACACCTCGCCGGAGGACAACACCGCCACCGACACCGACGACATCGACGTCAACCCGTGGCCGCCGGACGGCCCCGGCGTCGACCTGATCGACAAGACTTGGCTCCAAGAGGACGTCTTCGCGTTCACCGACGACCAGCGCACCGCGCGCATCTCCTGGTCGACGCAGGGCGTGCCCTTCGAGTCGGTTGCGATCACCGACGACCCGACCGCGGGCGCGGACTTCTCGAACATCGCGGCATCCGCCTACGACGCGTGGGACCTCGCAGCGATCGAGGCCATCGACGCCGCCCTCGACCCGCTGATCACCTACGACCGCATCGCGAGCGTCGAGCTCTACGACGACACCGCCGACGGCTGGGTCGACGTCACGGCGGCGGCGTGCGGCGCGGCCGACACCACGGGCACGGCCTGCGACGGAGGGTTCCCGGGATTCGAGCTGTCGGATGCGCAGCGCGAGTCGACGCTCGGCGTGCGGCTGACCTACGTCGAGGGCTCGAACCGGGGCGCCGGCACCGGTCCGGCGCCGGGCTCGGGCGTCGCCTCGTCGACCGGCAACGGCCGCGGTCTCGACCTCACCTTCCAGCTGCGTCAGGTGAAGCGCTCCGACGGCGGCCCCGTCGTCGGTTCCCTGCACGACGAGACCTACAACTCCGGCCTGAACGGGGTCGTGGTGAACACGGCCGGCATCCACGGCGAGGGCCCCGCTCCGGTCGACGGCACCGACGCCGACGACATCACGATCCTCGACACGACGGTCAACGTCTCGGTCACGAAGACCTTCGACCAGGACGCGCTGCCGATCCCGCCCGAGTCGGCCGCTCAAGAGGACTACCCGCTCGTGAGCGCGACCATCACGGCGCGCAACGAGACCGAGGCGAACATCGCCGAGCTCGTGGTCTCCGATCCGGCGACGCCGCCTGCAGCCCCGACCGACACCTACAACACCTTCAACCTGTACGCGATCGGCACCATCAGCGTGCCCGCCGATGCGACCGAGTCGATCGTGACGTTGACCCGCGAGGGCGGCGGCACCGACGACCACACGATCGCCGAGGCGCAGGCCCTCACGCCGACCGACCTCGCCGACGTCGTCGGGGTGACCGTGACGCATCGTGATCCGGATCGCGTGGCGATCCTCACGACCGAGCAGACGAGCATCGTGCTCACGTACCAGCTGCGCGAGTTCCTCCGGGATGCCCCGACGACCCGCCCGACCGAGGGCGACGTCGTGACGAACGTGGCCTCCGCCGACGGCAGCCGGCCAGGCGGAGCCATCACCGATGAGGCGCACGGCACCGACGACGACACGCTCCAGTTCGTGCCCGCCAGCTACGGTGTGGTCGCGGGCAAGTCGATCTCTCCGACTTCGCGCTACGAGGACGAGCCGCTCGACGGCTACACCGTCACGATCGGCGGTCAGCCGACCGGCAACGTCCGCACGACGGTGCTCACGATCACTGACGACGAACCGACCTTCTGGAACGCGTTCGAGTTGGCGTCGTTCCCGCAACGGACCATGCCGGCGAACATCGGCCAGATCCGCGTCTCCGCGCTCGTCGGCGTCGACTACGCGCTCGTCGGCTCCGACCTCACGCAGACCTGCGGCGGCAGCGCAGACCTCACCGCGTGCTGGGTCGTCGGCGACTGGCAGGACGTCGCGGCGGACAACACGGTGACGCCGGTGCTCCCGGCCGGCGCGGCCGCGGCCGACGTGCGCGGCATCCGCTTCGAGGTCAGGCAGGACGAGAACGAGTCGAACTGGGAGAGCCCGCGCAACCCGATCGTCTCGTTCGCGTTCCTCGCCGATCGCCTCGAAGACCTGCATTACGGGCCCAACGGCGAGATCGACTCGGTGCCCGTGCCCTCGACGCTGCCCGGACTCGAGGCGGCACCCGGCGAGCCCGTGCAGGGCACCATGACCGACGAGGTCGACGTGCACGGCACCGGATCGTGGCAGACGCCCGACGGCGTCACCTGGGAGGCCGACGCCAGCGCCCAGGACACCACGCAGCTGCTGCACCGGCCGAACTCGATCAGCGTCACGAAGGCCCCTGGCAACGGCCAGGGCGGCGCGGCCTCGCAGCAGTTCCCGCCGTTCGCCGAGATCCCGTACGTCATCCGCATCACCAACACCGGTGAGTGGCAGATGACCGGACTCGAACTCACCGACACGATCGCGACCGACGCGCAGGGCTCCTACCTCGTGCCGGTTCCCGGCGCCGATCCCGTGTTCGAGTTCACGCTCACCGATGCCGACGGCAACACACTGCCGAGCGACGGGTTCAGCGGCACGCTGGACACCGCGACCGGCATCGTGACCATCGTCGTGCCCGACGACTTCGTGTTCGCGCCGGGCGACGTGCTCGTGATCGCCGCGCACCTGCAGTTCCGCGACGGCCTCGCGCCCGGCACCCCGGTCACCAACACCGTGAGCGCCACCAGCGACCGCGACTTCGAGACCTGCGAGCACACCTCGAACAACGTGCCGATCGCCGACACCGAGAACGTCGCCGACTGCGCGGCCGACACGTCGGTGACCCCGAGCGCCGCAGCGCCGATCACGCTCGCGAAGTCCGTCAAGGGAGTCGCGGCGGGCGTGCCCGGCGTCGACCCGAGCGATCCGAACTACGACGACCTCGGCGTGCTCAACACCGCGGCGAATCCGAATGCCGCGAACTGCGCCGAGCCGAACGCGGGCAACGGTTACTACGTGAACCAGTGCGTGCCCATCACCCGGCCGGGCGGCGTCGAGGAGTGGCGCATCGACTTCACGAACCGAGGCAACGTGCCGGCCGACGCGATCGGCGGCATCGACGTGCTGCCCGCCGTCGGAGACACGGGCGTCGTCGTGGGCTCGCCGCGCGGGTCGCAGTGGTCGCCGATCTTCCTCGGGGAGCTCGCGCTCCGTCAGTCGACCGCCGTCATCGTCCCCCAGTACATGACCACCGTGCCGAACCAGGCGTGCAACGCGGCCGACATCCAGTACTCGATCCTGACCGAGAGCATTCCGACGACCGACCCCTGCTACGACGACGTCACGACCCGGCAGTGGATCACGTACGACAACACGACGCCGCCCGCCGAGCTGGCAACGGCGAAGGCGCTCAAGGTCGTCGTCGACTTCCCCGACGGAGCAGGGCTCGCTCCCGGTGCCACCGGTGCGTTCAGCTTCCGCACGCAGACGCCGGCCTACATCCCCGACGCCTACGACGACGGCCTCCCCATCGCGTGGAACACCGCGGCTGCCGGTTCGCGAGCGACGTTCCAGGGCGAGGAGGTGTACCGCGGTCCCGTGGAGCCGGTTCGTGCCGGCGTGGCCTTCCCGACCGGCGAGCTCCAGCTGCAGAAGTCGCAGGTGGCGCCCGACAGCTTCCCGTTCCCGCTGCCGGACTCGTACCAGTTCGAAGTGGAGTGCACGTCGGACGGCGAGGCGGTGGCCTTCGTCGACACCGCCGGCGCCCCCGCCTCGCCGGTCACCGTGCCGGCCGACGGCACACCGGTGACCGTCGGAACGGGCACCGACCTGCCCTTGTACTCGACCTGTACGGTCGCGGAGCAGTTCTCGCAGGGATCCACCGTGTCGTACGACCCGCCTGGCATCGGAGGGCGATCGGGCGAGGTGACGGCGATCCGAGATCTCGAGGATCGCACCGACATCCATCACCCGTTCCCCGCCGACCCGATCGAGGACGCGACGGTCACGGTCGAGAACGAGTACGTGATCGGCGGATTCTCGGTCTCGAAGGACGTCATCGACGGCGGCGCCCTCGACCAGGACGGTAACCCGATCCCCTATGACCCGACCTTCACGTTCACCGCGAGCTGCCTCTGGTTCGGCGCCGAAGTGGTGCCCGAGGCCGACCGTACGTTCACCCTGCAGGGCGGGGAGACGAAGGACTTCTCGGGCCTGCCGGTCGGTGCGAACTGCACGGTCACCGAGACGAATGCCGCCGGAGCCACCGACACCACGATGGTCATCACCGAAGACGGCGTCGACACCGACCTCGGCGAGACGACCTCGGCCGACTTCACCCTGCTGCCCGACGAGGAGGACGGCACGCACCTGACGGTGCTCACCGTGACGAACACGTACACGGTCGGGTCGCTCGCAATCCAGAAGGACGTCACCGGCTCCGGCGCCGACGAGTGGGCCCCCGACGAGTTCACCGTGCACCTCACCTGCACGTGGGACCAGGCGACCACGAACCCGGTGTACGACGGCGACCTGGTCGTTCCAGGCAATGACAGCGTCATGGTCGACAACCTGCCGACCGGTGCCGAGTGCACGATCACCGAGCCCGACGACGGCGGCGCGACGGGCGACCCGGTCATCACGCCCGAGACCGTCACGATCGGCGTCGAGGGCGAGGATGGCGACCCGGTGCTCGTCACCGTGACGAACGAGTTCCGCACCGGCGGGTTCCAGATCGAGAAGACCGTGGTCGGTCCTGGAGTGGGATTCAGTGAGGACGTCGACTTCACGTTCTCGTACGTCTGCACGTACGAGCTGCAGGAGGTCGCGAGCGGCGAGCTCACGATCACCGGTGACGGCACGGCGGGTCCGCTGCTGTCGGACGTCGTCGACGGGCTGCCCGTCGGCACGTCGTGCGACATCACCGAGACCGACAACGGCACGGCCGACGGCGACCCGCCCGTGCTGCCCGTGACCGTGTTCATCCCCGAGGAGGCCGACGGTACCCCGCAGGTCGTCGCGGTGGAGTTCGAGAACCGCTACTCGGCCGGCACGATCGCCGTCACGAAGGTCGTCGACGGTGACGGAGCGGGCCTGCCGGGCATCGCCGACGCGACGTTCACGGTGCACGTGACCTGCTCCCTCACCGACGGTGGCACGCCCGTCTTCGAGGGCGACGTGGAGGTCACCGGCGGCCAGACGGTGCCGGTGCTCGACCCCGACACCGGAGACCCGCTGCTGCTGCCCGTCGGAACGCACTGCTGGGGCGACGAGACCGACGACGCCGGCGCGACGGAGTCGAGCGTCGACTTCGACTCCTTCGACAACGCCGTCATCGTCGAGGCATCCGACTCCGACGACCCCGAGGCGCTGTCGCTGACAGCCACCAACACCTTCGACCTCGGCGACGTGTCGATCCAGAAGGAGGTCACGGGCAACCCCGACCACGCCGAGGGCTTCACGTTCGAGATCCTCGTGACCTGCACGTTCGATCGCGGCCCGGACAACGACCCGATCGTGATCTACGACCAGGAGCCTGTCGAGCTGGAGGCCGGCCAGGTCGTCACGCTCTTCGAGATCCCGTTCGGCTCGGAGTGCTGGGCCGAGGAGCCCGACCAGCAGGGTGCGACGGGGGTCGTGATCAGTGCCACCGAGGAGAACCCCGTCACGATCATCCCCGAGGCCGAGGACATCACGATCTTCGTGACCAACGACTTCCCCGACGCGGGCTTCACCGTGACGAAGACGGTCGACGACGGCGGCGCGGTCGACCAGGACGGCAACTCGATCGTCTACGACACGGTGTTCTCGTTCACCGCGGTCTGCACCTTCCAGGGCCAGACCGTGCTCGACGAGTCGTTCCAACTCTCCGACGGCGAGGTGCAGGAGTACGGGACGCTGCCGGCCGGCGCCGAGTGCACGGTCACCGAGACCGACACCGGCGGCGCGACCGGCACCGGGATGGTCATCACGCAGGACGGCACCGAGACCGACCTCGGCGAGACGACGAGCGCGGTCTTCACGCTGTTGCCCGATGACGAGGGCCAGCATGTCAATGCGCTCGGCGTGGACAACCCGTTCACGGTCGGCTCGCTGCAGCTCACCAAGGAAGTGAGCGGCACCGGAGCCGACGAGTGGGCGGGCGAGTTCGGCGATTACGAGGTGCACGTCCTGTGCACGCTCGAGGCTGCCGATCCCGACACCGTCTACGACGGAACGGTGACCCTGACGACGGATGCCCCGGACAATGTCGTGACGATTCCGAACCTGCCGACCGGCGCGGAATGCACCGTCGACGAGACCGACCTCGGCGGCGCGACCGACTGGACCGCTGACCCGAACCCGGTGGTGATCGGCGACGATGAGAGCGGACCGGTCGAGATCACGATCGACAACGACTTCCGCACGGGCGCGCTCAACGTGCTCAAGGTCGTCAGCGGCCCAGGCGTTCCCGAGTTCTCGACCGGGCCGTTCGTGTTCCAGGTGATCTGCACCTACGAGGACGAGACCGTCGTGTCGGTGGATCTGGTCGTCGTCGGGGAGGAGGACTCGACGGGTCCGTACCTGAGCGAGACGATCACGGGCATCCCCGTCGGGTCCGAGTGCGTCGTCACCGAGGTCGACGACGGCGGCGCCGACGAGACGCCGGACCCGGTGACCGTGACGATCCGCGATCAGGATCCCGTGGGCGTGGAGACCGTCGAGACCGCCGGTCCGTTCGAGAACGAGTTCTCCGTCGGCCTCCTCGGCATCGCGAAGGAGGTCGACGGCGAGGCGGCCGACGCCCCCTGGGTCGCCGACGCCGTGTTCACGATCGACCTGACCTGCGAGCTCGACGTGAACGGCATCCGCACCACGGTGTTCTCGCGGACGCTGGAGGTGATGGCCGGCGACATCGAGCCGATCACCGACGCGGACGGCAACGTCGTGGAACTGCCGGTCGGCACCCACTGTTACGGCGTGGAGTCCGACCCTGCGGGCGCGACGGCGACCCGTGTCGACCACGACTCCTACGACAACGCGATCATCGTGCAGGCCGACCCGCTCCCGCAGCCGCTGCTGGTGACGGCGACGAACACCTTCGAGTACGGGCAGGTCGAGCTCGAGAAGACCATCAGCGGGTCTGCCGAGGCTGCGGCGGGCAAGACGTTCACGGTCGAGGTGACCTGCACGTTGGACCGCGGTGACAACAACGAGCCGTACGTGCTGTTCGACCGCGAGCCGGTGCAGATCTCGGGCGGCGAGACCGTGGTGCTCGACAAGCTCCCGGTCGGCGCCGAGTGCTGGGTCGAGGAGACCGAGTCCGGCGGCGCGATCGCCGTCACCGTCAGTGCGCCGGAAACCGACCCCGTCGTGGTCGGCCTCGACGACGTCGTGACGATCACGGTCGACAACGAATTCGCACCGCCGCTGCCGTCGAACACCGCGGCGACCGGTGTCGACGGCGAGGGCCTCGCACGATTCGCCGGGCTGGCCGCACTGCTCCTGCTCGCGGGTGCGACGGTGCTGGTCGTCGTGCGCCGCCGCCGACGTGGAACCGGCTCGCCCGACTAGGCGAACCGCGGAACGCGAGCGGCGCCCCACCCGGATGCGGGTGGGGCGCCGTCGTCGTTCGGCGGAGCCGGCTACTGGTTGCCGACGGCCTTGTCGATGTTGGCCTTCACGTCGTCGATCATGCCGTCGTGCTCGTCGGGCGCGATCTTCTTCACGGCCTCGCCGATGCCGTCGAGCACCTTGTCGCTGATGTCCTCGGCCTGCTCGCTCTTGAGGACCTCCTGGATCTTGTCCTTGTTCTGCTCGATGAACTCCCCGGCCTGCTTGGCGAGGTCGTCGATTCCGGCCATCTTGGTCCTCCAGCTCCCCGGCGCCTTCGCCGGCTCGTTCCAGCCTACGTCGCGTCGTCATCGTGCGGCAGGGCCTTTCGTCGATGGTGCGCCACCGGCAGGTCGCGACGGTGATCGGATGCCTCGGCCGACCGTGCGAGACTGGTCGCCGTGCCAGCCACCAGCCCCGCCGACGCCCCGCTGCACGGGCGTTTCGTGACCCTTGCGCCCCTCACCGCAGACGACCTGCCGGAGCTCGCACGTGCGCTGCGGCATCCGGAGGTCTTCGCGGGCGGGTACGGAGGGGGACCTGCCGGCCTGCCCCGAGACGACGCCGCGTTCGTCGCGTGGGCCGAGCGGTACTACGCCGTGTCGGGTGGCGCGATCTCGTGGGGCGTGCGCCTCGCATCGGGTCCGGGCGCCGGAACGCTCGTCGGCGCGACGAAGCTCGCCGACGTCGAGCTGGGCAACGAGGCCATCCACATCGGCTGGACCGCGTACGACCCCCGCGTGTGGAGCACGCCCGTCAACGTCGAGACCAAGCTGCTGCTGCTCGGCCTCGCGTTCGACCACGGCTTCGGTCGCGTGAAGCTGCAGGCCGATGCGCTCAACGGGCGGTCGCGTGCGGCGATCCTGAAGCTGGGGGCGCAGTTCGAGGGCGTGCTGCGTCGACGGGTTCCGCGCGCCGACGGCTCGTGGCGCGACACCGCGATGTACTCGGTCATCGTCGACGAGTGGCCCGCGGTGCGCGACGGGCTGCAGTCCCGTCGCGACGCCTGGGGCGACGCCCCGATCGGGCTCAGCCCCAGAGCTTGATCGCGCCGTCGATCAATGCGGCCGCGCCGCCGAGGTAGGCGATGCAGATGACCGCGATACGTGCCGCGTGGTGCGGGATGCGCCGGTGAGCGAGCTCGCCGCCTCCGAGCCCCGCGAGTAGGGCGATGATGACGAACGGCCACTGGTCGGCGGCGAGCGCGGGCAGCGACCACCCGGTCTCGACGAGCTTCACGCCCAGCGAGGCGGCGCCGATGACCACGAAGTAGGGCTGCAGGGTCGCGGCGAACGCGGCCTGCGGCCAGCGGGTGGCCTCCGCGTAGACGCTGAGGGCGGGTCCGCCGACGCCGGCTGCGGCATTCATGATCCCGGATGCCGCGCCCGACGCGACGGCGGGCGGCCAGCCCGTTGCGGTGTGCTCGGTGCGCGTGACCAGGAGCGAGACGGTGAGCGCGGCGATCACGAGGATGCCGATGCCGACTTGCAGCACGGCGCCGGGAACCCTGACGGCGAGCAGCCCGCCCACCGCGACGCCGACGAGGGCGGGGGCCACGAGCAGGCCGAAGCGGCGCCAGTCGACGTACCGCCACACGCGGGGCAGGATGATGGCCGACGAGACGACCGCGCAGAGGTTCACGACGATGACGCCGTCGAAGGGACCGAGCAGGATCACCAGCGCGGGCGAGGCGACGAGCGCGAACCCCATGCCGGTGACGCGCTGTGCGAAGGCGCCCACGAGCACGGAGAGGGCGACGGCGACGAGCACCGCAGTATCCTACGCAGGATCGGGGCGCTCACCGGACGCCGTCGTGACGAACGGGATCGCCCGCGTTGTACACCGCGACCGCGACTCAGCGAGCCCGCTCCGGCGTGTGCAGCCGGGCGAGGAACGCATCGGTGCCGCGCGGCCGGCGCCGGCGATCCGCGCGCGACGCGAGCACCGTCACGAGCAGGGCCGTTGGCACGGTCCACGCCGCCGGCTGTTCGAGGAAGGGCCGGATGCCGGGCGCCGCCGCCCCGATGAGGCCGCCGCCGAGGATCGCCGCCCCCGAGAGCACGGCGCCCGTGAGCATGCCCGCGACGGCGCCGCGAGGGGTGAGCCCGCGCCACCAGATGCCGAGCAGCAGGATCGGGCACAGGGTCGAGGCCGTGAACGCGAACACGAGTCCGACGCTGCCGGCGAGCCCGGTCGACTCCGTGGCGAGCGCGACCACGAGCGGCACGAACGACGACGCGACCGCGGCGATGCGGAATCCGCGCACGCTGCCGCCGAGCAGGTCCTGGCTGATGACGCCGGCCAGTGAGACCACGAGCCCAGACGAGGTGGAGAGGAACGCGGCGAACGCCCCGGCGATGACGAGCGCCGTGAGCAGGTCGCCGCCCCATCCGGGCATGAGCCGGTCGGGCAGCACGAGCACGAGGGCGTCGGCGTCGCCCGAGGCGACGAGGTCGGGTGCGAAGGCCCGGCCCAGCAGGCCGAACGCGGTCGGGAACAGGTAGAACACCGAGAGCAGCACGAGCACGATGACGGTCGTGCGACGAGCCGCGTCGCCGTCGGGGTTCGTGTAGAAGCGCACGAGCACGTGCGGCAGCCCGAGGGTGCCGAGCAGCAGCGCGATCATGAGCGAGACCGTGCGGTAGGGGTCGAGGTCGCCCGGCCCGGCGGCGGCCGGGAACGCGGCTGCCGCGTCGAGTGAGGGCTCGACCCCGCCGACGAAGATCAGCAGCACGATCACGGGCACCGCGATGGCGGTGAGCTTGAGCCAGAACTGGAACGCCTGCACGAACGTGATCGAGCGCATGCCGCCCGCCGCGACCACCACGGCGACGATGACCGCGACCGCGAGCGAACCGGCCCACGACGGCAGGCCCGTCGTGATGCGCACCGCGAGTGCCGCGCCCTGGAGCTGCGGCACGATGTAGAACCAGCCGATGACGATCACGAGCGTGCTCGTCACGAGCCGGGCGGTGCGCGACTCCAGCCGCGCCTCGACGAAGTCGGGGATCGTGTACGCGCCCGACCGGCGAAGCGGGGCGGCGACGAACAGCAGCAGCATGAGGTATCCGGCCGTGTAGCCGATGGGGAACCAGATGCCGCCGGCGCCGGTCGTGAGGATGAGCCCGGCGATGCCGAGGAAGCTCGCCGCCGAGAGGTACTCGCCGCCGATGGCCGACGCGTTCCACCACGGGCGCACCGTGCGCGAGGCGACGTAGAAGTCGCTCGTGGTTCGCGAGACGCGCAGCCCGTAGAAGCCGATGAGCGCCGAGGCGAGTGCCACGGCCGTGATCGCCGCGTAGCTGATCGCGGCGTTCATCCGGCCTCCGTCAGGGCGCGGTACCTGGCCTCGTTCCTGGCCGCAGCCCGCGCGTAGAGCACGCCGACCGTGATCGCGAGGGGGTAGACGCCGACCGCGAGCAGCAGCCACGACAGCGGCACACCCCAGACGAAGGTGTCGTCGAAGACGGGCGTGAGCACGATCGCGAGCACGAACAGCGCCGTCGCCGCGGCGAACCCGGCGGCGTACGTGACGCCGAGCCGCAGCTGCGATCGGATCAGCGACCGCACGTAGACGCTCTCGGGCTCGCTCCCCGGGCTCGCGCCGACCGGCCCCCTCGCACGGGCGGATGCCGCGACCGCGCCGGTTCGCGGTGCCGTCACCCGCACCCGGGCCGGCGGGGTCGGCCCGGCCGGGGTCGCCCCAGGCGGGGTGCTCCCGGACGGGCCGTCCGCGGCATCCGGAACCAGGCGGTCGGGCACGTCGCTCATGTGCGGGGCCGCAGCGTCGCGGACTCGAGCCGCTCCCGCAGCGCGGGGAGCAGGCGGCGGCTCACGGGCAGCTCGGCTCCGGCGATGGTCACGCTCGGACGGTCGGTGCCGAGACGGATGCGCGTGAGGTGGGGCAGCGAGACGAGGTACGACCGGTGCACGCGCACGAAGCCGGCATCCGCCCACTGCCGTTCGAGGTCGGCCATGGGCACGCGCACGAGGTAACTCGCCTCGTCGGTGTGCAGGCGCGCGTAGTCGCCCTGCGCCTGCACGTAGCGCACCTCGTCGCGGCGGATCATGCGGGTCGTGCCGCCGAGCGTCACCGCGATCATCTCGGGCGGGGCGACCGTCGGGATGCCGCCGGTCGGCGTCGCCGCCCCGGACTTCAGCACCTCGACGATCCGCCCGATCGAGCGCTGCAGCCGCTCCGTGCGCACGGGCTTCAACAGGTAGTCGACCGCGGCGAGGTCGAACGCCTCGAGCGCCCCCTCCTCGTCGGCGGTGACGAACACGAGCGCCGGGCGATGCTCGAAGCGCTGCAGGGCGCGTGCCAGGTCGAACCCCGTCAGCCCCGGCATGTGGATGTCGAGGAACGCGGCGTCGACCGGCTCGCGGGTCAGCAGGCGGATCGCCTCCGAGCCGGACGACGCCTGGTGGATCGTGCCGATGCGCGGGTCCTGCGAGAGCAGGAACGCGAGCTCGTCGATCGCCGGCTGCTCGTCGTCGGCGATGAGCACGGAGATCATCTGGTCTGGCTCCCGTCTCGTGCGATGGCGGTCGGCGTGTTCGGGTTCGGGCCCGGCTGGGACTTCGGCACGCGCATGCGCACGAGCGTGCCCGCCCCGAGATTGGTCTCGACCACGAGCCCGTGCTCCTCGCCGTACACCTGGCGCAGGCGGGCATCGACGTTGCGGAGCCCGACGTGCTCGCCGGGCGAGCCGCCCGCGAGCACGCCCTCGAGCACGACGGGGTCGATGCCGACGCCGTCGTCCTCGACGCTGATCTCGGCGAACGCGCCCGAGTCCGCGGCCGTGATCGTGATGCGCCCGCCGCCCTCCTTCGCCTCGAGCCCGTGGCGCACCGCGTTCTCGACGAGCGGCTGGATCGACAGGAACGGCACCACCGTCGAGAGCACCTCGGGCGCCACCTGCAGCGTGACGCGCAGGCGGTCGCCGAAGCGCGCACGCTCGAGCTCGAGGTAGCTGTCGATCGAGCGCAGCTCCTCGGCGACGGTCGTGAAGTCGCCGTGCCGCCGGAACGAGTACCGCGTGAAGTCCGCGAACTCGAGCACGAGCTCGCGCGCCTTCGCCGGATCGGTGTTGATGAACGACGCGATCGCGTTCAGCGCGTTGTAGATGAAGTGCGGACTGATCTGCGCCCGGAGCGCCCGCACCTCGGCCTCGGCGAGGGCCGCCCGCGAGGCGTCCAGCTCGCCGAGCTCGACCTGCGAGGCCACCCAGCCGGCGACCTCGCCCGTCGCGCGCACGAGGCCCGCCCGCACCGGCGACGCGAAGGCCACGATGGCACCCGCCGAGCGGTCGGCGACGAGGATCGGCGCGGCCGCGGCATCCGTCTCGCGCGACCCGACCGCGATGCGCCGCTGCACGTGCGGCTTGCCCGCGGACTGCGCCGCCCGCGCCAGGTCGGCGGCGATGCGGCGCACGTCGTCGTCGCCGTCGATCGCGACCCGGCCGGCGGCGTCGACGAGCGCGAGGCTCTCGCACCCGAGCATCGCGCGCAGGTATCGCACGGCGCGGTCGGCGTCGGGCGCGTCGAATCCGCCGCGCACGTGCTTGGCCGCCCGGCTCGCGAGGTGCAGCGTCTGGTACGTCGCCTGCTCGGCGTCGGTGCCGAGCTCGCGCTGCGCGAGCACCAGGCGGCGCAGCAGCAGCACGACGCCGACCGCGAGGGCGCCGGCGACCACGCCGGCACTCGCGGCGAGCAGCATCGACTCGGGCATGCTCGAAAGCGTAGCCGTCGTTCGTCGGCGCCTCCGAACCGTTCGTCGCACAAGCGGTGCCGTTCAGCGACGACGAACGGCGGAGCGACCACGCGCGCCCGGGCACGCGGCAGCATGGGGCCACTGCTCGCCGCCACCGGCATCCGGAGCAGTGGGCGCGGACATCCCCCCGTGCCGGACCCCTCGAAGGAGAGACGCCATGGGCAACGACGCCCTGAGCGCGGAGACGACGCAACCCGACGTCGATTTCACCGCGGTGCAAGCATCACCCCGATTCCAGGAGCTGCGCGGTCGCCACCGCAGGTTCGTCTTCCCCGTGCTCGCGGCCTGCCTGGTCTGGTACCTCGCGTACGTGCTGCTCGCCGTGTACGCGCACGACTTCATGTCGACCCGCGTCTTCGGCAGCGTGAACCTCGCGATGGTGCTCGGCCTCGCCCAGGTCGTCACGACCTTCGCCGTGACCATGTGGTACGTCAGCTACGCCAACCGGCGCCTCGACCCGATCGCGGCCGAGATCCGCGACGAGATCGAGTCCGGCGTCGAGTTCGAGCAGAGGGAGGCCACGCGATGAGCGCGCTCACGATCGTGCACGCCGCCGAGGCGACCGCCTCGCCGGGCGAGCCGTGGTTGAACATCGCCATCTTCGGCGCCTTCGTCGCGATCACGATGGTCATCGTGTTCCGCGCGAGCCGCAACAACAAGACCGCCGCCGACTACTACGCGGCCGGGCGCTCGTTCACGGGAGGCCAGAACGGCTCGGCCATCGCGGGCGACTACCTGTCGGCGGCCTCGTTCCTCGGCATCGTCGGCGCGATCGCGATCACGGGCTACGACGGGTTCCTCTACTCGATCGGCTTCCTCGTGGCGTGGCTCGTCGCACTGCTGCTCGTCGCCGAGCTGCTGCGCAACACGGGCCGGTACACGATGGCCGACGTGCTCTCGTTCCGCCTCAAGCAGCGCCCCGTGCGCATCGCCGCGGCGATCACGACGCTCGTGGTCTGCTTCTTCTACCTGCTCGCCCAGATGGCCGGTGCGGGCGGACTCGTCTCGCTCCTGCTCGGCATCACCGAGACGCTCGGCCAGTCGCTCGTGATCACGGTCGTCGGCGCGCTGATGATCCTCTACGTGCTCATCGGCGGCATGAAGGGCACCACGTGGGTGCAGATCATCAAGGCCGTGCTGCTCATCGCCGGCGCCGGCGTGATGACCGTGTGGGTGCTTGCGCTCAACGGCTTCAACTTCAGCACCCTGCTCGACAACGCGGTCGAGGTCGCGGGCAACCCCGCCATCCTCGACCCGGGCCTCAAGTACGGCGTCTCCGACATCTCGAAGATCGACTTCGTCTCGCTGGGCCTCGCGCTGGTGCTCGGCACCGCGGCCCTGCCGCACGTGCTCATGCGCTTCTACACCGTGCCCACCGCCAAGGAGGCCCGCAAGTCGGTCGTCTGGGCGATCTGGCTCATCGGCATCTTCTACGTGTTCACGCTCGTGCTCGGCTACGGTGCGGCGGCCCTCGTGGGCGCCGACGTCATCGCCGCGGCACCCGGCGGCCCGAACTCGGCGGCCCCGCTGCTCGCCTTCGCGCTCGGCGGACCGTTCCTGCTCGGCCTGATCTCGGCGATCGCGTTCGCGACGATCCTCGCGGTCGTCGCCGGCCTCACGATCACCGCTGCGGCCTCGTTCGCCCACGACATCTACGCGAGCGTCGTGAAGAAGGGCAAGCCCGAGCCGGGCGCCGAGGTCAAGGTCGCGCGCCGCACCGTGATCGTCATCGGCATCGTCGCGATCCTCGGCGGCATCGGGGCCAACGGCCAGAACGTGGCGTTCCTCGTGGCCCTGGCGTTCGCCATCGCGGCATCCGCCAACCTGCCGACGATCGTCTACTCGCTGTTCTGGAAGCGCTTCACCACAAAGGGTGCGCTCTGGAGCATGTACGGCGGCCTGATCTCGGCCATCGTGCTGATCATCTTCTCGCCGGTCGTCTCGGGCTCCGAGACGTCGATGCTGAAGACGGCGGAGATCAACTTCGCGATCTTCCCGCTGTCGAACCCCGGCATCATCTCGATCCCGCTCGCGTTCCTGCTCGGCTGGATCGTGACGATGCTCGACAAGACCAAGGAGGACCCGAAGAAGCAGTCCGAGATGGAGGTGCGCTCGCTCACCGGCGTCGGAGCCGAGAAGGCGACCCAGCACTGAGAGACCGGCCGGCGTGGGGGCGCCGGCCGACCGTGTTCCGACGGCGAGCGGGGGATTGCCCGTCGTCGGAGCGGCTTCGATGCGGCGGGAATGCCTGCCCGTGCCGCATCGAACGAACAAGCGGGGCGGATGCCGCGGCTGCACGCCGTGACATCCGCCCCGTTTTCGCGTGCACGCGCACTGCGAGCGACCCCGGCCGGACCTCTCGACGGGGGTCGTGCACCGGGCGGGCTGAGTCCGTCGGGCGCTTCGGGCGCGCCGGGTGCGGTCAGCCCCAGAAGGCGGTGAGCTCCGGGGCGAGCGCCGCCCCCTGGTCGAACCCGGCCTGCGCCGCGAGGGGGCGCAGCGACGGGTCCATCGCGTTCGCCCCGAACAGGTGCTCGACGTCCGCGCGGGGGAAGACCGTCTCGACGCGGCTGCCGCCGGCACGGAGAGCCTCGACCTGCACCTCGAGCCGCAGGCCCCACTCGGCCGGGAAGAGCGAGCGCCCGCCGAGCGGCGACAGCACGAGCACCCGTTCGAACCCGGCGGCCAGGTCGGCGTTGTCGGGATTCGAGCGGTAGCCCCCGTCGAGGTACCGGCCGGCGCCGATGCGGAACGGCTGACCCCCACCCGACGTGCTCGCCGCCACCGCATCGACGAGGTCGACGTCGCTCTCGCGGCCGAAGACGACCGAGTCGCCGGTGGTTGCATCGATCGCCGTGAGCCGGAGTCCGCGATCGACCGGCCAGTCGCGGGCCGCGAACCTGGCCGCGACCGTCGAGCGCCACTGCGCCGACCACGACCCGTCGGACGCCGCGTCGCGCGCCAGCGCCTGCGCGCCGAGCGTGCGCCGCAGGTCGGCGGGGCCGGCGGCGTCGGCGATCATCGCCTGGAAACGTGCGAGGTGATCGGAGACGGGGCGGTTCGGGGCGCCCTGCGGAGACGGCGGGGTCTGTGTGCCCGGTGCGTTCTGCGTGCCCGGGGCGTTCTGCGCGGCCGGTGCGCCGGCGGGGCGCCGCGAGGCGATGCCCGCGACGGCCGAGACGGTCGCGGCGAACAGATCGGCCGGGGTCGCGCCGGCGAGCTGCGCTGCGGCGGTGGCCCCGGCCGACGTGCCGACGGTGAGGTCGGCCGAGGTCACGTCGAGTCCGGCATCGGCCAGGCCCGCGACGATGCCGATCAACCAGGCGTTGCCGGTCGAGCCGCCGCCGCCGAGCACGAGCGCGCGCCCTTCGGGGGCGCCGTGCGTGGACGTAGAAGAGGAGGAATGTTCCATGGGAGTCGCCTTTCGCGAATGCGGTCGAGCGCTCCCGTGACGACGACTATGCGCGTCGCATGATCGTGGACTGCGTGGGAGCACCCGGTGCGGATACTGCGTGCATGGGGCTCACCTCCTCAGGTCGGATCACGATCGAGGGAACAGTACCACCGGTGGCTACGACTTCGATCCACGCCGCCGTCGGGCGATGCCCCAGCCGAGGATCGCCAAACCGACGGCAGCGACGATCGGGCCGACGAACGCCCAGAGCATCTCACCGCTCATCGCCGATCCCGGCAGGATGCCGACGCCCTGCAGCGTCCAGACCACGCCCGACAGCGTCAGCAGCGCGCCGACGACCATGAGCACGAAGTTCATGCGATCCGCCCTTCCTCGAGGTGCAGGCGATGCGAGTGTCCAAGGCGGGCCGGCCGCGGCATCCGATGCCACCTCCTGGACGCTCGCGGCGCGCACCATCCGCCTACATGTTGATCATGTGCCCCGTGAGCCCGTGGAACGCCTCCTGCAGCGCCTCCGACAGGGTCGGGTGCGTGTGCACGTTGCGCGCGAGCTCGAGGGCGCCGAGGTCCCACTTCTGGGCGAGGGTCAGCTCGGGCAGCAGCTCCGAGACATCCGGGCCCACCATGTGGCCGCCGAGCAGCTCGAGGTGCTTCTTGTCGGCCACGAGCTTCACGAAGCCGACGGGCTCGCCGAGGCCGTTGGCCTTGCCGTTGGCGCTGAACGGGAACTTCGCGACGACCACGTCGTAGCCCTCGTCGCGGGCCTGCTGCTCGGTGAGACCGAACGAGGCGACCTGCGGCGAGCAGAACGTGGCGCGCGGCATCATGCGGTAGTCGCCGAGTTCCATGGTCTCGGCGTCGCCGATGGTCTCGGCGGCGACGACGCCCTGCGCCTCCGCCACATGGGCGAGCATGAGCTTGGCGGTGACGTCGCCGATGGCGTAGATGTGCGGCACGTTCGTGCGCATGCGCTCGTCGATCGCGATGGCGCCGCGCTCGGTCAGCCGCACGCCGGCGGCCTCCAGGCCGAAGCCCTCGACGTTCGGCGCGAAGCCGACGGCCATGAGCACCTTGTCGACCTCGAGGCTGCCCGCGTCGCCGTTCGACGCGGTGTACGAGACGGTGACCGACGAGCCGTTGTCGACGACCGTCTCGACCTTCGTCGAGGCGAGGATCGGCACGCCGAGGTTGCGGTACTGGCGGGTGATCTCCTTCGAGACCTCGACGTCTTCGTTCGGCAGCGCCCGGTCGAGGAACTCGATGACGGTCACGTCGACGCCGTAGTTCTTCAGCACGTAGGCGAACTCCATGCCGATGGCGCCCGCGCCGACGATGGCGATGGAGCGCGGCAGGTCGCGCGTGAGGATCTGCGTCTCGTAGGTCACGACGTTCGGCGAGAGCTGCACGCCGGGCAGCAGGCGCACGCGCGAGCCGGTCGCGATGATCGCGTTCGCGAAGGTGAGCTGCTCGACCGTGCCGTCGGCCTTCGCCACGTCGATCGCGTTCGGGCCGGTGAACGACCCGCGGCCGTCGAACTCGGTGATGCCGTTCTTCTTCATCAGGAAGTGCACGCCCTTGACGTGCTTCTCCGAGACCTGGCGGCTGCGGTCGAACGCGACGCCGAAGTCGAAGTGCGCGTCGCCCGAGATGCCGAAGGTCGCCGCCTGGTCGTGGAAGATGTGCGCGAGCTCCGCGTTGCGCAGCAGCGCCTTCGAGGGGATGCAGCCGACGTTGAGGCACACGCCGCCCCAGTACTTCTCCTCGATCACGGCGACCTTCAGGCCGAGCTGGGCTGCGCGGATGGCGGTCACGTAGCCGCCGGGGCCCGCGCCGAGGACGATGACGTCGAAGTGTGTGGTCATGCCTGCCAGCCTATGCACCCGGGCCCCCGCCCGGGGCGGTCAGGCGGACGGTTCGTCGTGCGGATCGGGCAGGTAGGCCGTGATGTCGAGCGGTTCGGTCGGCGGCAGCTCGAGCGCGGCCGGGTCGATGGTGGGGTTGCTCATGCGGTGCTCCTCGCGTCGTTGCGTTCGGTCGATCGGGTTCCGGATGCCGGTGGCGTGCGGTGCGGCTCCGGACTCGGCATCGGCGCTCGCCGGCCGGGCCTGTCGGCCACGGCGACCATCGCGAGCACGGATGCCGCAGCGACGGCGATGCACGCCGCGACGACGGTGAACGCGAGCACGCCCGGCCCTCGCGACTCCGGCGCGAGCGCTGCCGAGAAGGCGAGCATCGCGGCGCCGGCCGCCAGCCCGGCGATGCTCGCGGCCAGGGTCGCCCCGGCGATGCCGACGATCACGGTACGGACGCGCATGCGACCACCTCCCTCTGCAGGTGGTGTTTCCGCTTCGCGCGTGGGCGTTACACCGCGGTCAGCATCCGATCTTCGTGATCGACCAGCTCGTGTTCTGCCAGCTGTTCGCCCCGACCGATCCGACGGCGCCGAGGTCGTTGTACGCCCGGACGACCGCGTCGCCGGAGTTCGCGATCGATCGCACCGCCGAGCCGAGCGGGGCGACGGAGGCGGTGGCGCACGAGGAGAAGCTCAGCCGGTCGCCCTGCAGGTTCGTCGACGAGTACACGCAGTGCGCGCCGGTGGCGCAACTGCCGATCGACCTCGCCGCCGCGTCATCGGGATCGGCGCCGGAAGCGGGATCCGGGTCGGAGAGCGTGAGGGTGACCTCGCCGTCGCCCCACGTGATCTCGTTCGATGCGGACTGCACGCCGCCGGGGAACTCCACGAGCGCCAGGTCGATGCGCTGCTGGAGGTCGTCGTCGGGTTGCGATGCGGCCACTGCGCCGGCCGGGGCGACGAGCAGCGCGAGGGCGACGGCCGTGGTCATCGAGATCAGGGTGATGCGCATCGAAGCAGCCTCTCACTCCCAGGCGACATAGCTCCAGACGGAGGGCGCCTGCACGTCTTCGCGGTCGTGGCCCACGTACGTGGTCTCGCTCGAGAGGATGCCGAGCCCCTCGTCGGAGACGATGATGCGGTCGACGAACTCCCCGGGGGGCCGGGTGGCGGTGGCGAACGAGATGCCCGGGCGACCGAGCCGGTCGACCACTGCGCCTTCGACCTCGAGGTCCGGAAGGGTTGCGAGGAACCCGAGCGCTGCCGCCGTCTGCTCGGTGGTGAGCCGGCGCTCCCCGAGCAGGTTGGTGAGCTCGGTGAGGTACGCGCCCGTCGTGAGCTCCGTGCCGCCGGTCGGCAAGCTGAGGAACGGGCCGAACTCGGCGGCGGTCGTCGGGGGCTCGCCGTAGAAGTACGGGAACTCGCCCGGGCCGAACTCCTCGGCCCAGACCAGCTCGCCCACCTGGTACCCGTCGACGTGGATCGGGCGACCGTCGGAGTCGTAGGGCTCGCCGCGCCGGACCTCGATCCGGGATCCATCTGGGCTGTGCTCGACCGTGCGGCGCTCGGGCTCGATCGTGGACTTCTCGATCTCGCCGTCGTCGCCGACCAGCATCGAGCGCGCCCATGACTGGGTCGTGATGGTCGTGGGGCCGGGGGTGCCCGAGGCATCCGACGGCCCGCCGGCTGGCTTCAGGCTCGTGCTGAGGTGCGTCAACAGTTCCTCCGCGGTTCCCTCGATCGGCGTGGGCTGCAGCAGTGGCGGGGAGGCCGAGGCGTACACCGCCGACGGGCGCGGCACGACGAGCATGCCGATCGTGACGGCGAGCAGCACCGCCACGGCCGCCGCGATCGAGAGGGCCATCGGCGTGCGGCGGCGTGCGTGCGGCTTCGGGGCGACGGCGCCCGAGACGACCGCTCGCATCGTGACCTCGGCTGCCGGCGAGAGCGGGTCTCCGCGGTGCGGCAGGTCGGGGCGGGCGCCCGTGAGGCGCCGGCTCAGCTCGAACTCGTTCACGACGCCTCCCCGTTCACGACCTCGACGACCGGGGGGTCCTCGGTCAGGGCGGTCTCCAGTCGCTTCTTCGCCCGATGCAGGCGCACCCGGAGCGTCGCGGCGGAGCATCCGAGGATCTCGGCCATCTCGTCGCGCGTCAGGTCCTCCCAGAACGCCATCCAGATCAACTCCCGATCGGCCGGGTCGAGTCGGTTCACGGCCGTGCGCACGTCGAGCGCGTCGTCGGAGGCGCCTGCGGCCGGATCCCGGTGGTTCGTCTCGGCCTGCTCGACCCGGCGGGCGTGCCGGGTGCGTCCCCGGTACTGGTTGCCCACCACGTTGCGCAGCGTCGAGTAGAGCCAGGCGATGCTGAACACGTGCGCGGCCTCGTCGCGGCGGCGCCAGGCCTGGGCGAACACTTCGGCCGCGGCATCCTCTGCATCGCCGAGATCATTCAGCCGGTTGTACGCCGCCGAGACGAGCACCGGATGGTAGGTGCGGAACAGCACCTCGAACTCCCGCTCACCCATGCGGGATCGCGGACGTCGAAGCTGGAGGCACCATCACATTCTGGGGTGTTTCCGGCGCGCGTCAGTTCGTTACACCTCGTCGTCGCAAGCGTCGCGTCGACCGGGTCGGTCCCGGATGCCTCAGGCCGTCGCGGCGTGCGTTCGCGAAATTCAGGAGATCACGGGGTTCGCGGTCGGTGAGGCGCCCATACGGCCGGATCTCCTGAATTCCGTGAACCGCGAGGTCAGGCGGATGCCGCGAGCAGGCCGTCGAGCGACGGGTGCAGGTGCCGCGTGGTGAGCGCGGTCGCGGCGTGCCGCGCGCCGGCCTCGAGGGCCGCGTCGAGCCCGGCGCCCGCCAGGTGCGCGTCGAGCACTCCGGACATGAAGGCGTCGCCCGCCCCGTTCGTGTCGACGACCTCGACCGGTACGGCCGCGACGCGGTGCACCGTCAGGTCGGCGTCGACGGCGACCGCCCCCTGTGCGCCGAGCGTGCAGACGACGACGGATGCCCCGCCGAGCACGCAGCGCTCCATGAACGGCACCGGGTCGTCGCCGATGCAGTCGGCGTTCATGAAGATCCAGTCGGCGGCCTCGATGAACGGGCGGTGGAACTCCGCCCGCCCGTCGTAGTCGTGGATGTCGGTCCAGATCGGCGTGCCGGTCGCGCGCGCCGTGGCGATGAGCCCGCGAGAGCGCTCGGAGAGGTCGAGCACGATCGCCGCGGCATCCGTCATCGCCTGCACGAGCCCGGCCGACGGAGGCGTGCCGGGGTCGGCCGGCGTCGACAGGTAGAGCGACACCCGCTCGCCGGCCGCGGTCATGAGGTTGAGGTGGCGCTCGGTCGCCTCGACGGGCAGGTCGTCGACCTCGATGCCGGATGCCGCGAGCACGCGTCGCACGCGCTCGCCGTCGGCGTCATCACCGATGAGCGTGTGCAGGCGCACCGGTCGCCCGAGCCCGACGAGCCCGAGGGCCTTGCCGGCCGAGGTGCCGCCGATCGTCTCGTGCTCGGCGAGCGCGAACTGCATGTGCGGCACGGGCTCCGGCAGGCGGTCGAGCAGCACGATGCGGTTCCACGAGGCGGCGCCGGAGATCACGATGGGTGCGGTCATGCGGGCAAGCCTGCCGCACGGACGGCTGGCACTGCAAGCGCTTGCAGTGGGTCGGGCCGCCGTCGTCTCGGTCGCTCGTGGCCGGCTGGACGCCCGTGGCGCGACCAACGAGTGACCGAGCGATGCCGGTTCGCCGACGAACGGCGCCGGGCTGCCGACGTTCGGCGGATTCCGGACAACGAGTCGCCGAGCGATCGAGGCGGCCCGTCCGCGGGCGTACCCTCACGAGAGTGAACTCGAGCCCCACCCCGACCGCAGCCGCCGCGAGCACGACCGGCGGCCCCGCGGCATCCGCCCCGGGCGACGGGCCCCGCACGTCGGGCCAGGTGTCGACGTGGGTGCAGTTCATCGCGATGGGCCTCGTGTGGGGATCGAGCTTCCTGTTCATGAAGGTCGCCCTCGACGGCGTCGCCTTCGGCCAGGTCGCCTGGTCGCGAACCGTGCTCGGCGGGCTCGCGCTCGGCGTGATCGTGCTCGTCATGCGCCCGCGCGTCGCGGGCCCCGACGGAACGCCTGGTCCGATCCTGCCGCGCGAGGGCATCGTGTGGGTGCACTTCCTGGTGGTGTCGCTCACGACCTGCGTGATCCCGTACCTCTGCTTCGCGTGGGCCGAGCAGTACGTGTCGTCGAGCCTCGCGTCGATCTACAACGCGACGACGCCGATCATGACGGCCCTCATGGCGACGCTCGTGTTCCGCGTCGAGAAGCTCGGGCTCGGCCGCTGGTCTGGCGTGGCCGTCGGCATCATCGGCGTCGTCGTGGTGATCTGGCCCTGGCAGTACTCCGCGTTCACGGGCTCGCTCGCCGGGCAGCTCGCCTGCCTCGTCGCGACGCTCTGCTACGGGTTCACGTTCGGGTACCAGCGCAAGTTCCTCAGCCAGCGTCCGATCGCGCCGGCCACGTTCGCGTTCCTCTCGATCGGCGTCTCCGCGATCGTCATGCTCGCCCTCACGCCGTGGCTCGCGCTCGAACCCGTCGACCTGTCGTGGCCGGTCGTCGGCTCGCTGCTCGCGCTCGGCATCCTCGGCACGGGACTCGCGTACATCTGGAACATCAACGTGCTGCGCAAGTGGGGCCCGACCGCGACCTCGACCGTGACCTACGTGACGCCGGTCGTCGGCGTCGCGCTCGGCGTGCTGCTGCTCGGCGAGCGGTTCTCGTGGCACGAGCCCATCGGCGCGCTGCTCGTGCTGCTCGGCATCCTGCTGGCGCAGGGCAGGCTCCGGATGCCGCGGCGCGGCGCCCGCGCATGACGCCGACCCGAGGCATCCGCTCGCGCTGATCGCCCGCACGGAGCGCCTGCCCCGCGGCATCCGCCCACTCCGGTCGCGTCAGATCGTCCAGTGATTGCCCGTCTGGGCACGAGTTCCGGATCAGGGGTTGACAGGCGCGCCCGCAGGTGGTTGGTTAGTCAGTGAAGTAACTAACCAACGAACCGAGCAGGGCGAGGCGGCATGGACGAATCGCGACCGATCTTCATCCAGATCACCGAACAGGTCGAGAACGACATCATCGACGGCACGCTCGCCGAGGGCGCGCAGATCCCGTCGATCAACGAATTCGCGACCTTCCACCGCATCAACCCGGCCACCGCACTCCGCGGGGTCAACCGGCTCGTCGACGACGGGACCGTCGAGAAGCGAAGGGGCATCGGAATGTTCGTCACCATCGGCGCCAGGGAGCGCCTCATCGAACGGCGCCGGGCCGACTTCGCCGCCGCCTACATCAGACCGCTCATCGTCGAGGCCGAGAAGCTCGGGCTCGACGTCGACCAGCTCGCTGCGCTCATCCGCGCGGAAAGGATCGAATCATGACCACCGTCGTCCGCGCACAGGGGCTCACCAAGCGCTACGGCTCGTTCACCGCCGTCGACGCCGTCGACTTCACGCTCGAGGAGGGTCGCATCTACGGCCTGCTCGGTCGCAACGGTGCAGGCAAGACGACCATCATGCAGATGCTCACCGGCCAGCTCTTCCCGAACGCCGGCGAGCTCGAGGTCTTCGGCCGCACGCCCGCCGAGCACGCCGACGTGCTGCGCCGGCTCTGCTTCATCGCCGAGTCGCAGCGCTACCCCGAGGACTTCACCCCGGCGCACGTCTTCAAGTCGGCGCCGTGGTTCTTCGAGAACTGGGATGCCGCGTTCGCCGAGCGTCTCGTCGCCGACTTCCGCCTGCCGACCAAGCGCCGCATCAAGAAGCTGAGCCGCGGGCAGCTGAGCGCGGTCGGCGTCATCGTCGGGCTCGCGAGCCGTGCACCGCTGACGTTCTTCGACGAGCCGTACCTCGGACTCGACGCGGTCGCACGCCACATCTTCTACGACCGGCTGCTCGAGGACTACGCGGAGCACCCCCGCACGATCGTGCTCTCGACGCACCTGATCGACGAGGTCGCGAACCTGCTCGAGCACGTGATCCTCATCGACCAGGGCCGCATCCTGCTCGACCGCGACGCCGAAGAGGTGCGCGGCTCGGCCACCACCATCGCCGGCTCGCGGGCCGCGGTCGACGCGTTCACCGCCGACCGGCCGGTCATCGGCCGCGAGGGCATCGGCGGACTCGCATCCGTCACCATCGACGGGCGGCTCGACCAGGCCGAGCGCGTGCGCGCGGCCGAACTCGGACTCGAGCTCGCGCCCGTCTCGCTCCAGCAACTCATCGTGCACCTCACGGGCACCGACCTCGCCGGCACGGCCGAACAGGAGAAGGCAGCATGACCACCGCAACCGCGACCTCACCGGTGCGAACCGAAAGCCGTTCGCGCTTCAACGAGATCTGGCGCATCGTGCGCCTGCACACGGTCAACCCGTCGATCTTCTTCGGCGTGCCGTGGTTGATCCTCGGAGGCGCCTGGGCGATCACCATGGTGCTCGCGCTCATCGTGGCGAGCGCCTCCGGGGCGCCGGCCGACGACATCCTCACCGGGTTCCGCTACAGCTGGGCCGTGCTCTCGCCGCAGTGGTACCTCGTGGCGGTCGGCGTGCAGGCCATCGCGTTCACGTTCTCGTTCGCGCTCGGCTTCGGCGCGACCCGCCGCGACTACTGGATCGGCACGGGCATCATGTTCGTGGTCGTCGCCGTCGAGATGGCCGCCGCCATCGCCACGCTCGTGCAGCTCGAGAAGCTCACGAACGGCTGGTGGATCGGCGCAGGCATGTTCGACGCCCTCTGGTACGGGCAGACCACCTGGCTGAACGATTTCTACACGTCGTTCGCGCTGCAGATGTTCGTGCTGTTCGTCGGCGCCGGCGTCACGACGATCTACATGCGGTGGCGCATGAAGGGCATGCTCTCGCTCACCGCCGCGGTCGTCGTGATCGTGCTCGGAGGCCTCGCCCTGCTCACCGCGACGAACTCGTGGATCGGCCTCTGGTCGTGGCTCGGCTCGATCGGCATCACGGGCGTCTTCACGATCGTGCTCGGGCTCGCGGTGGTCTGCGCGGTCGGCGGGTATCTCGTGATCCGGCGGGCGACACCCCGCTGATCGGTGCCCCAGGTCGGGGCGCTCACGGCCGCGGCGCGGCATCCGATGGGGGTCGGATGCCGCGCCGCACCCGTGTTCGGACGGCGCCGTGACTCCTCCCGAGGTAGGAGGGTGGTACTGGTGAGTGCCGCCCGTAACGCCGACGGCCCTCGTGGAAACATCGCAGGCATGCCCATGAAGACCACGCCCGCCGTCGCCGTGATCGCAGCACTGGCGGTGATGCTCGGCGGCGCCGGGTGCGTGGCCGATCCCCGGACCGCCCCGCCGCCGCCCGCGTCGACGCCGCCCGCGTCGACGCCGCCTGCGTCGACGCCCGCGGCCGAGGCGTTCGATCAGATGAATCCCGATGCGAGCCATATCTGCGGCCAGGTGAGCGCACTGGCGGGCATCGCCTTCCGTTCCGACTGGGAGCACGAGCAGGGCCTCATCGACGATGCGTCGTACGCCGCGCGGGTCGTCGCGGTCGAGCAGGGGTGGACGACACTCGTCGCCGGGGCCGATGAGCTCCGCGCCGAGGTCGCGTTCGCGAAGCGCGCCGCCTCCGAGGGCGGCATCTCTGACAACCCCGAGTTCACCAGGGCGAGCGAGGAGCTCGCGGCGGCGTGCACCGCGGCCGGATCGCTGATCGCGATCTCGGCGCTGCCCGGGCAGGGCGGCTGACGCTCGAAGTCAGGTGCTCGCGTCGCGCGGGGACTGCGGTTGCGCGAGGGCCGGTGTCGCGCGTCGGCCGGCGTGCCGTGCGTACGGGGAATTGCGGATGCCGCGCCCGCACATCGCCCGTATCGTGCGGGCCGGGCAGGGCGGCTCGCGCTGCCTCGGAACGCGGCCCCTTCGCCGCGGAGAGGACGGGACATGGACATCGCATCTCGACCGCAACACCGACATCGCAGGCCGAGGGCGCTCGTCGCGCTCGCGGTCGCCACGGCGCTCGCGACGCTCGGCGTCGCCGCACCGGCGTTCGCGCACGGCTGGATCGGCGGCTCGGCCTCCGAGCTCACGGCCCGCCAGGTGATGCCCGGCAACACCGGCCTCGGCGCCATCCAGTACGAGCCGCAGAGCCTCGAGGCACCCGGCGGCTTTCCCGAGACCGGCCCGGTCGACGGCAAGATCGCGTCGGCCGGCGTCGCCCAGTTCTCCGAGCTCGACGCCCAGAGCTCCACCCGGTGGGTGAAGAACCAGATCACCCCGGGGCCGCACAAGTTCGGTTGGACGTACACGGCGCCGCACAACACCGATCAGTGGCGGTACTACATCACGAAGAACGGGTGGAACCCGAACGAGCCGCTGAAGCGCTCGTCGTTCGAGCTGCTGCAGGTCGTGACGCACGACCACTCGGCGGCGAACACGAAGCCCGTGCACACGATCACCGTGCCGAGCGACCACACCGGGTACCACGTGATCCTCGCGGTGTGGGAGGTGTGGGACACCGCGAACGCGTTCTACAACGTGGTCGACGTGAACATCTCGGGTTCGGCGACGACCCCGCCGACGACCCCGCCGACCGCGACGCCCACGCCGACGCCGACCGTGCCGCCGACCACGCCGCCCGGCCCCGACACGCAGGCGCCGACCGCGCCGACCGGTCTGCACACGATGTCGGTCACCGCGTCGGGGGTCGACCTGATGTGGACCGCGTCGACCGACGACCGGGCAGTGGCGGGATACCGCGTCGAACGTGCGACGGCGACGGGCGCGTTCGCCCAGATCGCCCAGGTGACCGGCACGAGCCGCGCCGACTCGGGCCTCGCGGCCTCGACGGCGTACCGCTATCGGGTCGCCGCTGTGGATGCCGCGGGCAACGTGTCGGCGTACAGCTCGGTGCTCCAGGTGACCACGCTCGCCGCGACGACGCCGACGGCGCCGGCGTGGAACCCGAGCGGCGCGTACACGAAGGGCGACCGCGTGAGCCACGGCGGTGTCGTCTACGAGGCCGTGCAGACCCACCAGGGCGTCGGCGATCCGAGCTGGATCACGGCCCGCTCGCTCTGGAACCCGGTGGGCTGACCGGGCGGCGCGGCATCCGGTTCGCCGTCGCGGCGTACATCGCGAGTCGGATGCCGCGTGCCGCACGATCATCCCGCCGCCCGACGCGCGGCGGCGACCGCCAGCGCAGGCTGGAGGCATGAGTTCGTTCGTGATCGAGGCGGCAGGCCTCACCAAGTCCTACGGGTCGACGCAGGCGCTCGCCGGCGTCGACCTGGCCGTGCGCACCGGCGAGTCGCTCGCCATCATGGGCGCGTCGGGGTCGGGCAAGACGACGCTGCTGCACTGCCTCGCAGGCATCGTGCGACCCGACTCCGGAACGGTCGGCTTCCGTTCCGGCATCGGGCTCGTGCCGGTCACCGAGCTCGGCGAGCGCGAGCGTTCGCGGCTGCGACGGGAGGCGTTCGGGTTCGTCTTCCAGCAGGGGCTCCTCATCCCGGAGCTCGCGGCGGTCGAGAACGTCGCGCTCGCACTCATGCTGAACGGGATGCCGCGCGCCGCCGCCGAGCAGCACGCCGCCGGCTGGCTGGCCGCACTGGGCCTCGCGGGCATGGAGCAGCGTCGCATCGGGGAGCTCTCGGGCGGCCAGGCGCAGCGCGTCGCCATCGCCCGCGCCCAGGTCGCCGGTGCGACCGTCGTGTTCGCCGACGAGCCGACCGGTGCGCTCGACTCCCAGACGAGCGCCGACGTCATGGGGGCGCTCCTGCACTCGACCACCGGGCAGGGGCGCACACTCGTCGTCGTCACGCACGACGCCGAGGTCGCGGCCCGGTGCTCGCGCGTCGTCGAGATGCGCGACGGACGGATCGTGGGGGAGCGGCCGGGCGCCCGCATCGTGCACCCGGCCGCGGCCGCCCGAGCCGACGGGGTGCAGCCGTGATCGCCCGCGTCGCGTGGCTCCTCGCACGGCCGGGATCGGGCGGCGCCGCGGCATCCGTGCTCCCGATCGTGGCGTTCGGTGTGGTCACCGCGCTGCTGCTCACGGTCGCGGGCGGCGCGCAGACGTTCTTTACCTGGACCGACGACACCGCGATGGTCTACCAGTCGCTCGCCGTCATCGCGCTCGTGCTGCTCGTCGTGCCGCTCGTGTCGCTCGGCGGGGCGGCCGCGCGGCTCTCCGCACGGCGCCGCGACGACCGGCTCGCGACGCTCCGCCTGCTCGGCGCGACGCCCGCGACCGTGCGCGCGCTCGCCGTCATCGAGGCCGCAGCGCTCGCGTTCCTCGGTGCCGTGGCGGGCGTCCTCGTCGCACTCGCCGCGGTGCCGCTCGTCGGGCTCATCCCGTTCCGGGGCGAACCGCTCGGTGCGGCGGGCGTGCTGTTGCCGTGGTGGGTGCTCGTCGGAGCCCCGTTCGCGATCGCCGCACTCGCCGCGGTGAGCGCCGTGCTCGGCCTCCGCCGCGTCGTGATCTCGCCGCTCGGCGTGCGCATGCGCCAGGAGGCAGCGAAGGTGCACTGGATCCGCATCGTCATCGGCGTCGTCGCCGTCGCGGGAGCCTACGGGCTGATGAGCCTCATCGGGGTCGCGCAGTTCGCGCTCGCGCTCATGGCGATGCTCGCGGTCGCCTTCGGCGGCACGCTCGCGGTGCTGAACCTCGTGGGGCCGTGGGTGCTGCGCCTCATCGCGTCGGGCCAGGCGAAGCGTGCGACGACCCCTCAGCGGCTGCTGGCGGCGCGGGCCGTGCTCGAATCGCCGAAGGCGGCATGGCGACAGGTCGGCGGCGTCGCGATGACGAGCTTCATGGCGGTGTTCGCGGGCGTGGGCGTCGGACTCCTCGACTCGGTCGGCGGCGCGGAGGGCATGGACCCCGAGGGCGCCCTGCTCCTCGCGGACATCCGCACCGGCATCCTCATCACGGTCGTCGGCTCGTTCCTCATGGTCGCGTGCTCGGTCGGCGTCGGCCAGGCCGCCGCGATCCTCGACCGCGCCGATCTCTACCGCAGCCTCGACATGCTCGGCATGCCGATCGCGACGATGGATGCCGCGCGCAGGCGCGCCGTCATGTCGCCGCTGCTCGTGACTTCGGTCGGCTCGGCCGTCGTCGCGGCGATCGTCATGCTCCCGCTCACGGGCATCGCCCTCATCGTGGCGCCGCTCTCGCTCGTGGTCATCGCGGCCGTGCTCGCCGCCGGCATCGGGCTCGTGCGGCTCGGCGTCGCGTCGACCCGGCCCGTGCTCGTGCGAGCCGCGGCGGCGGGCTGAGCGCACAGGTCGCGCCGGCCGGTGAGCTCGGCCATGGCGGTCGCGGAGCCCGCCGGCGCGGGTAGGGTCGACGTATGACCAATGGCCCGATCGACGAACGAGATGCCGCGATGACCGAGCTCCTCGGCATCCGATCGAGCATCGACAACATCGATGCGGCCCTCATCCACCTGCTCGCCGAGCGGTTCAAGTTCACGCAGAAGGTCGGTCGCCTGAAGGCCGAGCACGGCCTGCCGCCGAGCGACCCGGGTCGCGAGCAGCGCCAGATCGCGCGACTGCGCGACCTCGCGATCGACGCGCACCTCGACCCCGCGTTCGCCGAGAAGTGGTTCAACTTCGTGGTCGCCGAGGTGATCCAGCACCACGAGGAGATCGCGGGCGGGGCACGGCCCGAATGACCTGGTACCCGCTTGCGCTGCCCCCGCAGGCGGGCCGCCGATTCCTCGTCACGGGCGCCAATGCCGGCCTCGGGTTCTTCACCGCTGCACGGCTCGCCGCCGCGGGCGCGCACGTCGTGCTCGCCGGGCGCAGCGCCGAACGGCTCGACGCCGCGCGGTCGGCGATCCGGGAGGTCAGGCCCGCGGCATCCGTCGAGGCGATCGTCATCGACCTCTCGTCGCAGGCGTCGGTGCTGCGCGCGACCGACGCGCTGCTCGCGGTGGAGCCCTTCGACGGCATCGTCGCCAACGCCGGCATGGTGCACACGCCGAGCACGCGCGAGCTCTCGCCCGACGGCGACGAGCTCGTGCTCGCGACCAACGTGCTCGGGCACTTCACGATGCTGGCCCGGCTCGTGCCCCACCTCACGCTCGGCGCCCGCGTCGTGTCGATGGGGTCGCTGTCGTCGCGGCTCTCGACGTTCCGCATGAGCGACCTGCAGCTCGAGCACGGGTACGACTCGTGGCGCGCGTACGCCCAGTCGAAGATCGCGACGCAGCTGCTGGGCTTCGAGCTCGACCGGCGCCTGCGCGCGGCCGGCGTCGCGGTGTCGAGCGTGGTCGCGCAGCCCGGATACTCCGTCGGCGGGCTGACGCCGACCGTTCCCGGCGTCAACGAGCCCGACCGGGGCAAGCGGCTCCGCGACTCGTTCCAGCTCTGGGCGCAGGGCAAGCACCGCGGTGCCGAGATCGCGCTGCATGCCCTGACCGCGCCAGAGGTGACCGGCGGCCAGTACTGGGGGCCCCGGTACCTGACGCGCGGCCGCCCGGCGCTGCAGCGCCCGACGCGAACCTCGACGAGCGCCACGATCGGCGCGAGGTTCTGGACGTTCGCCGAGGAGACCACCGGCCGCGAGTTCACCGTCGGCGCATGAGCGCGCTCGAGCGCCGTGGCGAGGCCGACGCCGGCGGCGATCCCCGCCGCGGGGCCGGGGCCGGTGAAGGGCGTGGGTTCGTCGCCCGCTTCTTCGGCCGCCCGTCGGTGCGGCGCACCATCGCACGCGTCGTCGTCGTGATCGGCGTGGTGTTCGCGCTCGTCGGCGTGCTCACGGCTCGCTACGGGTTCCTCGTGGTCGGCGTGATCGTCATCGGCCTCGGCGCGGCGTTCGGTCCGGCCCGCATCAGGCGCTGATCGCGCCGCGGCGGCCCCGCCCGCGTCCCGCGAACGGGCAAGCATTCACCTGTCGGTAACCGTGCCGACGGATGCTGTTGGCGGCGCCTGCCTACGGTGGAACCCGAACCGCACAGAACGCGCTCCCCGGGCGCATCGGCCACGAAAGCGAGGGGCAGCCGCGATGCACACCGTCGACCGCCTGAGTGAGCACGACGTGCTCGTCAAGCCCTCGCCCGTCGCCATGGTCTGGAACGAGCCCGGCCGCGCGCAGGAGGCGCTCGCGGTGCCGGGCGTGCACCTCTGCGACGGCGAGGCGCTCGTCGAGGTCGAGCTCGCGACGATCTGCGGCGCCGACGTGCACACGGTGCTCGGCCACCGTCCGGCGCGGGCGCCGCTCGTGCTCGGCCACGAGCAGGTCGGCCGGATCGTCGCGCTCGGCGCCGGCGCGGTGCGCAGCGACGGGTCGCCGCTCGAGCTCGGCGACCGCGTGGTCTGGTCGGTCACCGTCAGCTGCGGCACGTGCGACCGGTGCCGCCGCGGGCTGACCCAGAAGTGCCGCACGCTCGCCAAGTACGGCCACGAGCGCGTGCACCGCGGATGGGAGCTCTCCGGCGGCTTCGCGACGCACGTGCAGCTGCGCGCCGGCACGGCGATCGTGCGTGTCTCCGAAGACGTGCCGGCGGTCATCGCGGCACCGGCCTCGTGCGCGACGGCGACCGCGGTCGCGGCGCTCGCCGCGGCATCCGCCCGGGTGCACCTCGACGGCGCGGTCGTGCTCGTCACGGGCGGGGGCATGCTCGGACTCAGCGCGGCGGCGCTCGCGCTCGACGCGGGGGCGACCGTGATCGTCTCGGAGCCCGACGCCGAGCGCCGGGCGTTCGCGCGGAGGCTCGGCGCCCTGAGCGCCGACCCGCGCGCCAGGGCCGACGGGAGCGAGCGACTCGAGAACGTGCTCGCGGCAGCGCTCGGCGGGGGAGCAGCCGGAGGCGAGGCGCGCGAGGTGCTCGTCGCGATCGAGGCGTCGGGGGCCGCCTCGGGCGTGCGCACGGCCGTCGCGAAGCTCGGCGTCGGCGGCATCGCGGTGCTCGCCGGCAGCGTCACGAGCGGCACCGAGCTCTGCGTCGATCCCGAGTCGATCGTGCGCAGGCTCGTGACCATCACGGGCGTGCACAACTACGACCCGCACCATCTCGAGCGCGCGGTCGCATTCCTCGAACGGGCCTGGCGCACGCTGCCGCTCGACGAGCTCGTCGGCTCGACGCACGCGCTGGCCAAGCTCGACGTGGCGCTCGAGGAGGCCGCGGCAGGCCGACACATCCGGGTCGGCGTCGCGCCGGGGCGGCGGGTCGCCCACTGAGCTGCTTCCGCCGGGGTCCGGTTCGAGGGAACATTGGGGGATGACCCCGAACCCCGACCCCGGCGGGAGCGTCCATCCGACGGCATCGCCCTCGACGGTTCCGGATGCCGCGGGCGCGCCGGGCACGTCGGCCGGCCCCGATGCCGCGGCACTGGTCGGAGCGCTCGTGGCGGATGCCGCGGCGCGCCTCTCGGCCGCGGGCGCACGCACCGAGGTGCTCGCCGAGTACGAGCCCGCGCGTCGGGTGCTCGGCATCCCGCGCGCGGCCCGCATGACCCGCATCGGCGAGGTCTGGCGCCTCGGCGTGCTGCTCGTCTCGACCGACGGCCGGCTCTTCGCGACCGGCCGGGTGGTGCGCGCGGAGCGCGCGGCCCGCAAGAGCATCACCGCGGAGTCGGTCGCCGAGCAGCGGGCGCTCCGCGCGGCGGCGGTCAAGGGCGGCATCCCCGAGGGGGCGGCGGTCTCGTTCGACGCCAGGCCCGTCGAGCTCGACGAGGCTGCGGCGGCCGCGGCATCCGACCCGCTCGTCGTGCGCGGAGCCGAGGTGTTCGTGCGCTGGAACCCGAACTCGCCCGAGGCGCTCGCGCCGTTCGCCCGGTACCTCGGCGAACGCGTGGCGCTGCTCGCCGACCCGCCCGAGCGCGCGTGAGTGCCGCTCGGCACCCCGGATCGGGGGAACGATGATCAGCAGGGAGCTCGCCACCGCGCTCAAGGGCGCCGGACTCGTCTGGCACCCGGCGTCGGGCGACCGGTTCCAGCTCGACCTGCCCGACGAGGTCGAGCCAGAGGTCGACGCCGAGGTCTTCACGGTCAGCGAGATGACGATCGAGTCGCACCCGACGCCGTCGGGCACGATCCTCGGGTTCAACGGCACGACCGAGTGGGCGCTCGACTCGCTCACCCTCGCCGACGCGGTGTGGCTGCCCCGCGAAGACCAGCTGCGCGAGCTGCTGCGCAGCACGTTCCGCAGCCTGAGACGGCGCGACGACGCGTTCGAGGTCGAGGTCGAGATCGCGGGCACGGCGCTGCGGTTCGAGCACCCCGAGGTGGCCGAGGCTTACGGGCGGGCCCTGCTCGAGCTCATCGGCCGCTCGCGCTGACGATCAGCGGCCGTCGGCGGCGTCGCGCTCGTGCCCGCCGCCCTGCTCCTGCTCCTGCACGGCCTCCAGCATCGTGTCCTGCACCCCGCGCTGCCCGGTGTGCAGCTCCTGGTGCTTCTCGAGCGCCCCGACGTACGGCGAGAAGGCCGCGCGCAGGCGACCGCCCTTCGGGGCCCGAACCGCACGAGCGATCGTGCCGACGACGAGCGCGAGCGCGAACGCGACGGCGAGCCAACCGATGAGCAGTTCCATCAGAGCCCTCGCACCCAGCGTCGCCAGTCGAGCTGCTCGGAGTAGCCGAGCGACGTCCAGAGCGAGCGGCCGAGGTCGTTGCGCTCGAGCACCATGGCGTCGGCCCGCGTCGCGCCGAACGCGGCGAAGCGCGCCTCGGCACGGCGCATGAGTTCGCGCGCGATGCCCCGGCGGCGGTGCGACGGCGCGACGGCGAGCCGGTACAGGTGCACCCGCCAGCCGTCGACACCCGCGATGACGGTGCCGACGATGCGGCCGCCGTCGCGCGCGACGATGAGCGCGTCGGCGTCGCGTTCGAGCAGGCGGGCGACGGCCTCGGGCGTGTCGGTCGGGCGGCCGTCGTTCTCGCCCGCGACCTGCCAGAACGCGATGAGCTCGGCGACGTCGTCGCGGTGCGCGACGCCGAACGAGAGGCCGGTGGATGCGGCATCCGCCCGTTCTTCAGCGGGCGAGTCGGCCGCGACGGCCTCGGCGGAACCGGCGCGCCCCGGCTCGACGCGCTCTGCCTCGAAGCCGTAGGAGGTGATGGGCTCCAGGTCGCCGGCCACGACTCGCTCGAGCACGAACCGCTCGTGGTGCACGACCTGATCGGGCAGGTCGTCGAGGTCGAACCAGCCCAGGTCGTCGGCCTTCGTCTCGCGCAGCGCAGGCTCGCCGGCCCACGAACGGCAGGCGAAGAAGAAGTCGACGCGCTGCTCGACCGACGCCGTGGTCGGCCCGGTGCGGTGCATGGTCGTGAGCGGGACGAGGTCGGCCGGCGCGATCACGACGCCGATCTCCTCCGCGGCCTCCCGCACGGTGCCGTGCACGACGGACTCGCCGGCGTCGACGTGACCGGCGGCCGACGCGCCCCACCAGCCGTCGTAGTAGCCGGTCGCGGCGCGGTGCTGGAGCAGCACCCGGCCGGCGTCGTCGAACAGGAACACGTAGCCCGCGGGGATCACACTGAAACGGCCGTGGGCGGCGGCGTACTCCTGCGAGTACGCCTGCCGCCCACGGCCGTCGGTCACGTCTGGCTCCGGGTCGCCGCGGTCAGTACCCGACGACGGGCCCGAACGCGTCGGCGAGCGGGGCGCGGTTGACGCCGCGGAGCTCGTCGATCGACACGGTGAACGCGTCCTGCACCTCGAGCGCCTGCGACGCGGCATCCGTCACGCCGATGCGGCGCACGGGGTAGCCGCGACCCTCGCAGAGTCCGCGGAACTTCACGTCGTCTTCGCGGGGCACGGTGACGATCACGCGGCCGGCCGACTCGGAGAAGAGCGCCGTCGCGAGGTCGATGCCGGCGTCGGCCGTGACCTCGCCGAGGAACACGCGGGCGCCGACGCCGAAGCGCGAGACCGCCTCGGCCAGCGCGATCGCGAGGCCGCCGTCGCTGAGGTCGTGCGCCGAGTCGACGAGGCCCTCGAGGGCTGCAGCCGCGAGCAGCTCGCCGAGCACCTTCTCGGCGGCGAGGTCGACCGCCGGCGGGCGGCCGCCGAGGTGGCCGTGCACGGTGCCGGCCCAAGCCGAGCCGTCGAGCTCGAGCGCGGTGTCGCCGAGCAGGTAGATGTTGTGGCCGTCGTCCTGCCAGCCCGAGGGCAGGCGGCGGGCGACGTCGTCGATGACGCCGAGCACGGCGATGACGGGAGTCGGGTGGATCGGCACGTCGCCGGTCTGGTTGTAGAACGACACGTTGCCGCCCGTGACCGGGATGCCGAGCTCGAGGCAGCCGTCGGAGAGGCCCTCGATGGTCTCGGAGAACTGCCACATGACCTCGGGGTTCTCGGGGGAGCCGAAGTTCAGGCAGTCGCTGACGCCCATGGGCTTCGCGCCGGTGACGGCGACGTTGCGGTACGCCTCGGCGAGGGCGAGCTTCGCGCCCTGGCGCGGGTCGAGGTAGGAGTAGCGGCCGTTCGCGTCGGTCGCGACCGAGACGCCGAGGCCGGACTCCTCGTCGACGCGGATCATGCCCGCGTCGTCGGGGGCGCCGAGCGCCGTGTTGCCGAGCACGTAGGAGTCGTACTGGTTCGTGACCCACGCGGCATCCGCCTGGTTGGCCGAGCCGACGAGCTTCAGGAACTGCTCGCGGATCTCGTCGGGTGTCGCGGGGCGGTCGAGGCGGGCCGCCGAGTCCTCCTGGAGTGCGTCGATCCAGGTCGGGTAGGCGACGGGGCGCTCGTACACCGGGCCGTCGACGGCGACGGTGCGCGGGTCGACGTTCACGATCTCCTGGCCGTGCCACATGATCGAGAGGCGGCCGGTGTCGGTGACCTCGCCGAGCACGCTGGTCTCGACATCCCACTTCTTCACGACCTCGAGGAAGCCCTCGAGCTTCTCGGGCTTGACGATCGCCATCATGCGCTCCTGGCTCTCGCTCATGAGGATCTCCTCGGGCGTGAGCGTGGGGTCGCGCAGCAGCACGTCGTCGAGCACGATCGCCATGCCGCCGTCGCCGTTCGAGGCGAGCTCCGACGTGGCGCACGAGATGCCTGCGGCGCCGAGGTCCTGGATGCCCTCGACGAGGTCGCCCTGGAACAGCTCGAGGCAGCACTCGATGAGCACCTTCTCGGCGAACGGGTCGCCGACCTGCACCGCGGGGCGCTTGGTCGGGCCGCCCTCGGCGAACGTGTCGGAGGCGAGGATCGACGCGCCGCCGATGCCGTCGCCGCCGGTGCGGGCGCCGAACAGCACGACCTTGTTGCCCTGGCCCTTGGCGTTGGCGAGGTGCAGGTCCTCGTGGCGCAGCACGCCGACCGCGAGGGCGTTCACGAGCGGGTTGGCCTGGTAGACCGAGTCGAACCAGGTCTCGCCGCCGATGTTCGGCAGGCCGAGGCAGTTGCCGTAGAAGCTGATGCCGCTCACGACGCCGTGGACCACGCGCGCGGTGTCGGGGTGGTCGATGGCGCCGAAGCGCAGGGCGTCCATGACGGCCACGGGGCGCGCACCCATCGAGATGATGTCGCGCACGATGCCGCCGACGCCGGTCGCGGCGCCCTGGAACGGCTCGATGTAGCTCGGGTGGTTGTGCGACTCGATCTTGAAGGTGACGGCCCAGCCCTCGCCGATGTCGAGCACGCCCGCGTTCTCGCCCATGCCCACCATGAGGTGCTGCTTCATGTCGGGCGTGACCTTCTTGCCGAACTGCTTCAGGTAGATCTTCGACGACTTGTAGGAGCAGTGCTCGCTCCACATGACGGAGTACATCGCGAGCTCGGCGCTCGTCGGGCGGCGGCCGAGGATGTTGCGGATGCGCTCGTACTCGTCGGGCTTCAGGCCCAGTGCGGCGTACGGCTGCTCCTTCTCGGGAGTGGCTGCGGCGACCTCGACGGTGTCGAGCACCGGCGCGTTCGGGGTCTGGGCAGCGGTCGTGGCGGTGGTTTCAGTGGTCACGAGTGGCGAACTCCAAGATGGGCGGCGAGCGGATGCCGCGGGCGGATGCCTGACCCAGCAAGTCTACCGGCAGCCAGGTCGGCCCGACGCGGCCGGCGGCCGGGCGGCCGGACGGCCTCGCGGAGCGACACGACCGGGCCGGAGGATGCGCCCGTAATCGGGAATTTACTTGCGAGGTCGGCCACGGAAACGAATGAACTGTGAAATTACAGCCACGAAAGTCTTTGAATTTCACACTTACGGCCGTAGAGTCCCATCACCATCGGATGTATCGGTCAACGGAGATCGGAGTACCCCAGCACATGTCCCCCACCATCGTTCCCGCGGCAGACGGCGAGCTGCACGCCATCGCGTTCCACCCCGTGCTCTGGGTGCTCGCGATCGCCGTCTTCGCGGTCATCGTGCTGCAGTCCGTGATCTACCTGCGGGCGATCCGCCGCTCGGCCGAGGCCGCGGAGCTCACCCAGCAGGAGGTGAGCCAGGCGGTGAAGACCGGCGCGGTCGCCGCGATCGGCCCGTCGCTCGCCGTCGCGCTCGTCGCGCTCTCGCTGCTGCCGCTGTTCGGCACGCCGGCCGTGCTCGCCCGCATCGGCCTCGTCGGCTCGGCGCCCTACGACGTCGCCGCCGCGGGCATCGGCGCCTCCTCGCTCGGCGCATCCCTCGGCGGCGAGGACTACACCGCCAAGGTCTTCGCGGTCGCCTTCGCGTCGATGTGCGTGCTCGGCGTGCTCTGGATGACCGCGGCGCTCATCATCACGCCGCTGTTCAACAAGACGAGCACCGCGCTCCGCAAGGTGAACCCCAAGGTCGGCAAGGTGCTGACCATCGCCCCGCTCGTGGTGCTGCCGCTCGCATTCGCATTCCTCATCGTCGGGGAGCTCGGCAAGTCGCCCGTCAACGGCGCGGTGCTGCTCGCGAGCGCGATCATCGGCGGCGCCTGCCTGTTCATCGCCACGAAGTGGGGGGTGCACTGGCTGCGCGAGTGGGGGCTCGGCATCGCCATCTTCGGCTCCCTGCTCGTCGGCGCCGGCATGGCCGCGGCCGCCTGACCCAGACCTCCTGACGACGAAGCACCCGGAAAGGCATCCTCCATGGCACACGGCACCTCCATCCCCGCACGCGGCAGCATCGCGGACTTCGACCGCACGACCTCGATCTGGGGGCCCATCACCCTCTGCCTCGGCCTGATCGTCACGATCGCGGCCGCCCTCTTCATGGCCTTCGGAACGGGAGTCGGCGTCACCGCCGGCGAGTTCTGGACGGCCGTCGGCTCGGTCGCGGTGCTGCTCGGCGTCGGCGCGATCGTCGAACCGATCATGTACTACCCGATCCTCGGCAAGTCGGCCATGTACCAGGCGTTCATGATCGGCAACATCGGCAACAAGCTCCTGCCGGCCAGCATCGTCGCGCAGAACAAGCTCGGCGTGAAGGCCGGCACGAAGCGCGCCGAGTTCGTCTCGGGCGCCGCGATCATCGGCGCCGTCATCGTGCACATCATCACGCTGGTGGTGCTCGTGGGCCTGCTCGGCACCTGGCTGCTCAACCTCATCCCCGCCGAGGTCATCTCGACCGTGCAGACGTTCATCCTCCCGGCCGTCTTCGGGGCGATGGTGCCGCAGCTCCTGTCGTTCCTGATCAAGCCGAGGTCGAAGCGGGCCACGCCCGAGGAAGCCCGTGAGGAGGCCCTCGAGGAGACGGCCGCCGCCGGCCTCTCCGACTGACGCACGCCGCGCGACCGCACCCGCGACGCCCGCACCCGCACGCGCGACCGCACCGAACCGCTTGACCGCACCGAACCGCACGACCGCACCGAACAGAAGGAAGACCCATGAGCGACCCGTTCGCCACCGCCCTCGCCGCCCTCACCGACGCGGCCGAGGCCTCGAACCCCACCGAGCTCTCGGAGGAGTTCATCGAGGAGCACATCGAGATCTACCGGCACCTGCACGCGCACCCCGAGCTCTCCTCGTGCGAGCACGAGACCGCCGCCTTCATCCGCACGCGCCTCGCCGAGCTCGGCGTCGAGTCGTTCGTCTCGGGCGGCACCGGCGTCGTCGCCGTGCTCGAGAACGGCGATGGCCCGGTCATCGCCTTCCGCGCCGACACCGACGGGCTGCCGATCCTCGAACAGACCGGGCTCGACTACGCGAGCGAGGCCACCGGCACGCTCCCGAACGGCGACATCGCCCCCGTCATGCACGGGTGCGGACACGACACGCACGTCACCGCCGCACTCGGCGCCGTGCAGTTGCTGCTCGAACGCCGGAGCGCCTGGGCGGGCACCGTGGTGTTCGTCTTCCAGCCGGCTGAGGAGACCGCCGCGGGCGCGAAGGCCATGATCGACGACGGACTGTGGGAGCAGGCGCCGAAGCCGAGCGTCGTGCTCGCCCAGCACGTGGGCCCGCTGCCCGAGAACGTGGTGTTCATCTCCGAGGGCTCGATGGCCATGCTCGGCGACTCGCTGCGCGTCACCGTGCACGGCAAGCAGGCGCACGGCTCGTCGCCCGAATCGTCGATCGACCCGATCGTGCTCGGGGCGTCGATGGTCACGCGCCTGCAGACGATCGTGTCGCGCGAGACCTCGCCCCGGGTGCCGGTCGTCGTCACGGTCGGCACGTTCCACGCCGGCCTCAAGGAGAACATCATCCCCGCGGCGGCGGAGTTCACGCTCAACGTGCGCACGCCCGACGAGGCGACCCGCGACCAGGTGATCGAGGCCATCCGCCGCATCATCTCGGCCGAGGCCGCGGCATCCCGTGCTCCCGAACCCACGGTCGAGTGGATCAACAGCTTCCCGCGCCTCTACAACGACCCCGAGCACACGTTCGCCATGAAGGGCGCGCTCGAGGCCGAGTTCGGCGTGGGCCGGGTCGTCGACGAGAAGATGGGCATGGGCTCCGAGGACGCCGGGTGGCTCGGCGACGCGATCGGCGTGCCGGTCGTGTTCTGGGGCTTCGGATGCCTCCCGCTCGCGTCGTTCGCGACCGGCGAGATGCCCGCCGCGAACCACTCGCCGTTCTTCAGGCCCGACGCCCGCGGCGCGGTCGTCACCGGCGCCCGCGCGGCCATGGCCGGCATCCTGCACTACGTGGGAACCGCGCGCTGACTCGCGCCGGGGCCTCGCGTCGGGAAGACTCGCAGCATGCCGATCGCACTCGATGACGTGGACCGCCGCATCGCCGCGGCGCTCGTGCAGGACGGCCGGGCGCCGTGGCGCCGCATCGCCGCGGCGATCGGGGAGCCCGAGCGCAGCGTCGCCCGCCGCGGCGCCCGCCTGCTCGAGAGCGGCGTCGTGCGCGTGCTCGCCATTCCGAACCCGCGGTCGGGCGTCGGCCGCGAGGGGTACGTGCTGCGGGTCTCGGCCACGCCGGGCGAGCTGCGATCCGTCGCCGAGGCGCTCGCGGCCCGCGAGGACGTGCCGTGGGTGTCGATCCTCTCGTCGTCGAGCGCCTGCATCGGCGAGGCGTACGTGCGGCCCGGTGAGCTGCCGGGGTTCCTCGCCGACGGGCTCGGGTCGATGCCCGGCGTCGTCGACTACCGGGTCGAGCCGATCTCGCGGTACCACCGCACCTCGTCGGGATGGCGCCCCGACGTGCTGACCGCCGAGCAGCAGGAGCAGCTCGGCGAGCTCGACGAACGCGCCAACCTGTTCTCCGAGGAGGTCGAGCTCGACCAGACGACGCGGTCCCTGCTCGAGGCCATGGCGCACGACGGTCGGGCGACGGCCGAGTCGCTGGCCCGTCGGCTGTCGGTGTCGAAGGCCACGATCGGCACCTGGATCGAGAAGGCGAGGGCATCGGGCCAGATCTACATCCGCGGCGTCGTGAGTCCCGTCGTGCTCGGCCTCGCGACCGAGGTGCACGTGCGTCTCACGCCCCGCCTCGCCGAGCTCGACGCGCTCGCCGACCGGCTCTCGTCGCTGCCGATGACGCGCGTCTGCGCCGTGACCGGGGCGACCGTGACCGCGAACCTCGTCGCGAGCAGCTCGACCGCCCTCGAGCGGGCTCTCCGCGAGGTCGCCGAGGAGTTCCCCTCCGTCGAGCCGATCCGCCTCGACCATGTCGCGGAGAGCATCAAGCGCTCGGCGGTGCGGTTCGTCGACGAGCTGCCGACCGACGTGTCGTACGCGTGGGCCGACCGCGAGGCCTCCGCCTGACGCGCGGATGTCCCGGCATCCGCTCGGGGCATCCGCTCGGGGCGGTTCGGTAGACTGGCGGCGGTCGCCGGATCCCGGCGGCCCTGGGCGCGCACATCGGCGCGCAGTCCCCGTCGCCGTTCGCGCACTTCGCGGAGCCCCGCACCGCGCCGCCTCGGGAGACGTCCGATCAGGCGCATCACATGACCTCTTCGATCCCCACCGTCCACCCTGCCCCGCCGTTCCCCTGGCTGGGGCTCATCGTGCTCTCCGCCGCCGTCTTCCTCTCGGTCACGATCGAGATGCTCCCGACGGGCCTGCTGCCCGACATGAGCCGCGACCTCGGCGTCGGCGAGCCCCTCGTCGGGCTGCTCGTGACCGTGTTCGCCGCGACCGTCGTGGCGCTCACGGTGCCGCTCGCAGCCCTCACCAAGCGCGTCGGCCGTCGCCGGCTGATCGTCATCACGCTCTCGGTGCTCGCGCTCAGCTGCGTGCTCACCGCGATCGCCCCGAACTACCCGACCGTGCTCGTGACCCGCGTGATCGGCGGCGCGGCCCACGGCGTCTTCTGGTCGGTGGTCGGCGCGTACGCCGGGCACCTGGTGCCGAAGGAGCAGCTCGCGCGCGCCGTCTCGCTCACCGTCGCCGGAGGCTCGGCCGCCTTCGTGCTCGGCGTGCCGCTCGGCACCGCGCTCGGACAGGCGCTCGGCTGGCGCATCGCGTTCGCCGCCATGGGCGGCCTCACGCTGCTCGGCGCGGTGCTCGTCGGCCGGTTCCTCCCGCCGGTCGAGCATCACGCCGGCCGGGCCGACGCCGCGCCGGTGCGGGTGCGCACGGACCCGACGTTCGTGCCCGTCATCGTGGTGTGCCTCATCACCGCGACCGCGATGATCGGCATGTACAGCTTCTACACCTACGTCGCGCCGTACATGACCGACGTCATGGGCCTGCCCGCGACCGCGATCAGCCCCATGCTGCTCGCCTACGGCATCGCCGGCGCGGTCGGACTCGTGCTCGCGGGCGCGGTGCTCGGTCGGCGACCCACCATCGGGCTCGTCGTGGCGATGGTCGCGACGGCGCTCGGCGCGGCCGGCCTCGCCGCGTTCCCCGAGGTGCCCGTCGTGTCGATCGCGAGCTTCCTGCTCTTCGGCACCGCGTTCGGCGCGCTGCCGACCATGCTCAACACCCGGCTGCTGCACTCGGCGTCGGCCAAGATCCGCGACGCCGCGGCATCCTTCTACACGACCGCGTTCAACACCGGCATCGGCGGCGGGGCGCTGCTCGGCGCGGCGCTCTACGGCCTCATCGGGCTGGCGGCGCTGCCCTGGGTGCTCGTGGCGCTGTTCGCGTGCGCGACGATCGCGCTCGTGTGGACGGCGCTCGTGAACCGCGTCGGGCAGTAGGCCCCGCGCTCTCGCGAGGGCGTGAGAACAGGAAGACGCGCCGTGGTGGGCTCCGAGACAGGAACCGCGGCGGCGTGTCGACCGCGCCTTCCTGCTCTCGCACGCGCGGTCGCCGCCAGGCGGTCAGCCGACCGACGGCGCCGGCACGGGCGGGCCGACCATGAGCAGCACCGTGAAGACCGCCGCGACGCCGACGACCCCGACCGCGATCGACACGATCGGGCGCGCGAGCACGAGCCGCAGCACGCGGTTCGGGAACGACCCGTCGGCGGGGTGGTCGCCGCGCTCGCGGCGCCAGTCGCCCTCGAGGTGTCCCTTGCGAACCAGCCAGAGCTCGAACGGCACGGTCGCGTAGGGCACGATCGCGGTCAGCAGGGCGAACGCGATGCGCCCGACGTTCCAGCGCTGGTTCACGCCGACGACCACGGCGATGACGGCGTACGCCAGGAACACGAACCCGTGGATGCCGCCGCCGATCGTCACGGCGATGTCGACGCCGAAGCCGTACTTCAGCACCATGCCGGCGATGAGCAGCGTCCAGGTGATCGCCTCGGCGACGGCGAACGTGCGGTACAGGCGTTTCGGTGACACGGGATGCTCCAAGCGGGGTCGGGTCCTTCCATGTTCGCAAACGGCCCTGAACGGATGCCTCCGTCGAACGGTTGAGATCGGGCGAGCGGATGTCGCGGGCCGGCGCCCGAACCCGGGGCCCGTTCGGTCGAGTGGTCGTTCCGCGCGCCCGAACGAGACCGCGAATGACCGGACGCGTGCGCTCAGGATCAGCCCGAGCGTGCCGAGTACCCTTGACCGGTGACCGAACACGACGTACGCGCCCTCGTCGAGGCGCACCTGGCGACGATCCCCGACTTCCCCGAGCCTGGAGTCCTGTTCCGCGACCTGACGCCCGTCTTCGCGAACGGGCCGGCGTTCCACGCCCTGTCCGAGGCGTTGACGGCGCCGTTCGCGGATCGGTTCGACGTGCTCGCGGGCGTCGAGGCCCGAGGGTTCCTGCTCGCGGGTGCCGCGTCGGTGCTGAGCGGCGCGGGCGTGCTGCCCGTGCGCAAGGCGGGCAAGCTGCCGCGCAAGGTGCTCACCGAGGAGTACGCGCTCGAGTACGGCACGGCCGCGCTCGAGGTGCACGAGGGCGAGCTGCCGCCCGGCACCCGGGTGCTCGTCGTCGACGACGTGCTCGCGACGGGCGGCACGGTCGGCGCCGCGGCGCGCCTCATCGAGCGCGCGGGCTGGGAGGTCGCGGGCGTCGCTGTCGCGATCGAGCTCGTCGACCTCGGCGGGCGCGAGGCGCTCGGCGACCGCTACGAGGTCTATTCGCTGCTGCAGTACTGAGCCGGCGGGGGCGCCCGGTTCGCGGCGGGCGCGGCGCTCGCTGCCGCGTCAGCCGGCGTCAGTCGGCGTCGGGTGCGCCGATGTCGACGGTGTGCCTCGGCACGTACTCGACGATCACCCGGCCCGGGTCGACGCCCGCGGTGCGGAGCAGGGCGGCGAGGTCCTCCGGCGCGGGTTCGTCGCCCTCGCCCTGCAGCTCGACGATCACGTCGTCGCCGCCGGCGTCGCCCGGTCGGATGTCGACGACCTCCCACCCGCTGTCGGCGGTCCAGGTGTCTGCGGCATCCTGCACCAGGCTCTGCTCGGTGAACGCCTGCACCTTCTGCACGGTGGTGATCGTGAGCGGCACCACGATCAGCAGTGCCATGAACGAGAGCACGATGACGGTCTTGCGCCGACCCTTCGCGAGGCGCTCCCGGTCCTGCGGCGGCGTCGCGAGCCGGACCGCGCCGTAGACGGCCATCACGACGATGCCGGTGGCGATGATCGCCGCGACGTTCGTGAGGAACAGCAGGAGCGCGCCCCACGACTCGTTCGGCGCGCCGGACTCGAGCGTGAGCCCGACGACCGAGAGGGGCGGCACCAGCGAGATCGCGATCGCGACGCCGGGCAGGGCGTCGGAGATGTCGCGGCGCACGAGCGCGATCGAGCCGACCACGCCCGTCGCGAGCGCGGCGAGCAGGTCGATCAGGCCGGGCGAGACGCGGCCGGCGACCTGCGAGTTGGTCGCCGCGACGACGTCGGTCACCACGACCAGCCCGACCGCGAACCCGATGGCGACCGCGGTCGCGGCGCCCGCGACGAGCAGGAGCAGCGAGCGGATGAGCGCGCGCCGGTCGCCGAGCACGGTGGCCAGCATGGTGCCCTGGATCGGCAGCATGAGCGGCGCGACGATCATGGCGCCGATCACCGTGGCGGTGGAGTCGGCGACGACGCCCGCCGAGGCGATGATCGAGGCGAGCACGAGCAGCAGCCAGAACCGCGTGAATTTGTGGTGCGCCTGGGGGCCCTCGAACAGCACGGCGTCGCGCATGTAGGCGAGGTCGTTGAGCTGGGGCTTCGGCTTCGCGGTACCGGTCATCTGGCTGTCCATCGTCTCGGAGCTCAGGGAGGCCTGCGCCGACCGCGCCCGCCCTGCCGGTCGCCGGTCGTGGGCTCATCATCGCGCACGGCGGACACGCCGCCCGGCAGGCACGGCGGATGCGCCGCCCGGCCGCCGACCAGGGCGAGGGCGGCGTGGTTCGGGCGCCCGGCCGGGCGACGTCCGTCAGCGCGCGGCCGCGGCCTCCCTCGCACGCAGGTCCTTGCGGAAGATCTTGCCCGAGCTCGACTTCGGCACGGCCTCGATGAACTCCACGGCGCGCACCTTCTCGTGCGGGGCGACGTGCTCCGCCACGAAGGCGATCACCTCGTCGGCGGTGAGCTCGGCACCCTGCTGGAGCACGACGAACGCCTTCGGGATCTCCTGGCCGTCGTCGTCGGGCACGCCGATGACCGCGGCATCCGCGATCCTCGGGTGCTCGAGCAGCACCGCTTCGAGCACTGCCGGCGCGACCTGGTAGCCCTTGTACTTGATGAGCTCCTTCAGCCGGTCGACGATCCGGTAGACGCCGTCGGCCGTGACGGTCGCGATGTCGCCGGTGTGCAGCCAGCCGTCGGCGTCGAGCATGTCGGCGGTCGCCTCGGGGTTGCCGAGGTAGCCCTTCATGACCTGCGGCCCGCGGATCCACAGCTCGCCGGGTTCGCTCGGGCCTTCGGCGGGCACGTCGACGTCGGCGCCCGACTCCACGTCGACCACGCGTGCCTCGGTGCTCGGCAGCAGGTGGCCGATGGTCGACCGGTCGAGATCGGGCCGGTCGACGGCGATGACGTGCGTCACCGGGCTCGTCTCGGTCATGCCGTAGCCCTGGCACACGATGCAGTCGAGGCGTTCGGCGACGAGTTCGGCCAGAGCGCCGTCGAGCGGCGCGGCACCCGAGAAGACGACCTTCACGCTCGAGAGGTCGGCCTGTTCGACGAGCGGATGCTTCGCGAGCGCGACCGCGATGGGCGGCGCGATGAACACCCAGGTCGCCCGGTGCTCGCCGATGACGCGCAGGAACTCGACGAGGTCGAACTTGGGCATCGTCACGAGGCTCGCGCGGCGCTTGAGCGCGTAGTTCAGCAGCACCGTCATGCCGTAGATGTGGAAGAACGGCAGCACGGCGAGCACGCGGTCCTCACGCTCGAGCCCGATGGCCGCGATGCTCTGCGTGACGTTCGCCACGAGGTTGCGGTGCGTGAGCATGACGCCCTTCGGCCGCCCGGTCGTGCCCGAGGAGTACGGCAGCACCGCGAGGTGCTCTGCGGGGTCGAACGAGACGTCGGGCGCCGGGTGCCCCTCCGACAGCAGGTCGCGGAGCGACGGATGCCCCTCCGCGCCGTCGAGCACGACGAGGCGCTCGTCGGGGATGCCCACGCGGGCGGCGGCGGCCTTCGCCTGGGGGAGCAGCGGCGACACCGTGAAGAACCAGCCGGCACCGGCATCCGTCAACTGGTTCGCGAGCTCGTCGGCCGTGTAGAGCGAGTTCATGGTCGTGGCCGTCGCACCCGAGCGCAGGATGCCGTGGAAGACGGTCGCGAACGCCGGCACGTTGGGGCACAGCAGCGCGACGACGTCGCCGACGCCGACGCCGCGCGCGGCCAGCGCTCCGGCGAGCAGCTCTACCTGCCCGACGAGCTGTCGGTACGTGGTGGTCGCCCCGCTCGTGCCGTCGACGATCGCGACCGAGTCGAGGTCCGACTCGTCGAGGTCTCCGAACAGGAACTCGAACACGGACTGGGCTGGAATCGTCGCATCGGGGTGCGGACTGCGGGCCATCTGATCTCCTTCGATCTGCGGGTGCAGCAATCCTCCGTCATCGACCCCGAGGAAGGAAGAGCGGATGCCGCGTCGCACGGCACCCGCTCGGCTCAGGCGTCCGTGCCCTCCGCCGCGCCGACGGCTGCGAGCTCGTGCCGGGGGTGCGGAGCGTCGTGCCGCTCCGGCACCACGGCGACGCGCACGTGCCGGCCCGACGCCGCGGCCTCGAGCGCCGCATCGAGTTCGTCGAGCGGGTACCGCGCGCCGACGAGGTGGTCGTCGGCGAACGCCCCAGGCGATCCGGCGAGGAACTCGACGGCCAGCTGCAGGTGCCGGGCCGCGTAGTTGTGCACCCCGGTGATGGTGAGCAGGCCGCGCACGACCCGCTCGGGATCGAGCTCGACGGCGGGGCCGGGCGACACGCTGCCGACGAGCACCACGACGCCGCCGATCGCGCACGCCTCGACGAGGGCGCGCACCGAGGGCGCCGCTCCGGATGCCTCGATCGCGACGAGCGGGGCGGGCAGGCCGAGCTCGGCGATCCGCTTCGAGAGCTTGCCGGCGCCCGGGGCGAGCACGGCGGTCGCGCCGAAGCGCGTCGCGGTGTCACGGCGCACCGGATCGGGATCCACGACGACGACCTCCGCGCCCGCGCGCGAGGCGAGCGCCGTGACGGCGAGGCCGATCATGCCCGCGCCGCCCACGAGCACCACCGTGCCGTCGAGCCGCGCCGGATCCGTCGACCCGAGGCCCGCGGTCGCGGCCTCGACTGCGGCGACCGCGGTGGCCGTCGAGCACGCAGCCGGGGCCGCGAGCTCGGCGGCGACGTGCTCGGGCACGCGCACGATCGCGGTGCCGTCGAGCAGGTGCACGTGCGTGGCGAATCCGCCGGAGAGCTCCCAGCCGCGCTCCAGGCGTTCGTGCCCGTACTTCCGCAGCTCGACGCACTTCTGGGTCAGCCCCCTGCGGCAGCGCTCGCAGCGCCCGCAGCTCGCGGTCACGCTCCACACGACCCGGTCGCCGAGCGCGAGCGGCGTGCCGTCGACCGCGTTCGCCCCGCCGTCGCCGAACGCGACCACGCGGCCGACCTGCTCGTGCCCGAGCACCGTCGGTGCGGGGGATCGCCGGTGGCCGAGCACCGTGTGCACGTCGGAACCGCAGATCGTCGCGAGTTCGACCTCGACGAGCACCTCGTGCCGCCGCAGCTCGAGGCCGGGCACCGCGATCGCCGCGTGCGGGCGGCCGGGCTCGTGCCACACCATGGCCGTCGGCGACGGGCGCATGAGCACGGAGCCCGCCGCGGTGCGGATCATCGCCATTCGCGATCCGCATCCGATCCGGATGCCGTGGCCGAAGCCGGTCGGGCGAGGGTTCCGATGGGTTCGACCGCATCGTCGCCGAGGCCGAGCAGCGCCGGCAGGTCGGCGATCGACGCGATGACCTCGTCGGCGCCCGCATCCTCGAGGGCGTCGCGGCCGTGGGCGCCGGTGAGCACGCCGACGACGAGACCGGCACCCGCGTTGACGCCGGAGGCCATGTCGCTCTGCGTGTCGCCGACGACGGCCATGGCGTCGACCGACGACGTGCCGGTGCGCAGCAGCGCCGTGAGCGGCATGTCGGGGTGCGGGCGGCCCCGGCCGGCCTCGGCGGGGGCCAGCACGTGGTCGGCGAGGCCGTGCCAGCCGAGGGCGTCGAGCAGGGCGTCGCGCGTCGAGGGCGAGAAGCCCGTGGTCAGCACGACCGAGGCGCCGGCGCCGCGCAGGGCGCGGATCACGGCCTCGGCGCCGGGGATCGCCTCGACGCCCACCTCCGCGATCAGCTCGGCGTAGGCCCGCTCGAACTCGTCGTTCGCCCGTTGGGCGAGCTCCTCGTCGCCCGTGAGCACGCGGAACACCTCGATCTTCGACTGGCCCATGGTCTCGCGGACGTAGTCGAGGGCCGCCTCTCGGGCCGTGCCTTCCGGTGCGAAGCCCGCGCGCTCCGCAGCGAGGGCGAACGCGCGCTCGACGAGGCCGTCGTCGCGCACCGTCGTGCCGGCCATGTCGAGCACCACGAGCTCGATCTCATGCGATCCGTCGAGGTCGTCGAGCCCGTCGAGCTCCTCGGGTTCGACCAGGTCCTCGATGGGAGTTCCGGCGGCGAACCCGGCGACGACGCCGCGGCCGGCGGGGCCGTCGCGATCGGGGGTCGTGGGGTCGACGGCGGTGTCGGTGTCGATGGTCATCTCGTGCCTTCCTGGTGGTGCCGCGGTCGCGGCTCGTGGTCGATGCGATCGGCGAACCCGGCGACGACGTGCTCGGCGAGCCCGAGGCCGGTCGTCATGCCGATGCCGGTGGTCGCGGCGGCGAGGTGCACGCCGGGCAGCGGCTCGAGGTCGAGGAACTCCTCCGGGCCGCTCGCGTACACGCCCTGCCAACGCTCGAGCACCCGCGGGGTCGCGCCGAACAGCGTCTCGAACTCCTCGAGCAGCGCGTCGGCGGCCGCCTCGCCCTGGAACGGCGTGATGGCCGCACCCCGGTAGTGGGTGTCGCCGACGATCAGCGAGCCGTCGGGCAGCTGCGTGTACATCTGGTTGAGGTCGAGCGCCGTGAGGTCGGGGCGCTCGCCGTGCAGGCGCTCGCGCAGGGCGTGCACCGCGGTCGTCTCGGCGAACGCGCCGTACCGCAGCAACGACCACCCCGTGAGCAACGGGGCCGCGAGCGGGGCCGCGAGCGGCGCGGCGACCCGCAGCATGTCGAGCCCGCAGCGCACGATGCCGAGGCGTTCGGCGACCTCGGGGAAGAGCTGGTCGACGTCGTGGTTGGTCGCCACGACCACGTGCTGCGCGGCGACGGGCCCGCGGCTCGTGCGCACGATCCCCGGTTCGACCGCCCCGACGCCCGTGCGGAACCGGAACTCGACGCCCCGACCCGCGAGGTGCGCCGTGATCGCCTGGAGCGCCTGCCGGGGATCGGCCTGCAGATCGGCGGGCAGGAATGCGCCGCCGACGGCGACGCCGGGCGCGAGCGGGATCCGCCCGGCCGTCTCGGAGGCGTCGAGCAGCTGCACCTCGTCACGTGCAGCGGCACCGCCCCGCGGCATCTGCTCGCCCGGGGACGCACCCGAACGCGCCTCCGCGAGCTCCTCGAGCACCGCGAGCTCGTCGGCTGCACGGGCGACGACGAGCGTGCCCGACTCGCGAAGCCACACTCCGGCGTCACGCGCGAGGCGCAACCACAGCTCTCTCGCGACGAGCCCGTGCCGACGTGCGACCCCGGTCTGCGGAGTCACGCACAGGTGCCCGAAGTTGCGGATCGAGGCACCGGTCGCCTCGCTGCCCCGTTCGACGACGAGCGTCCTCAGGCCGCGGCGCATCCCGGCGTACGCGGCGCCGAGGCCGATCACGCCGCCGCCGACGACGACGAGGTCGAACCGCTCGGCGCTCAACGGAACACCCGCCGCATCCAGACCGCGAGGCCCTCGACCGCGAGCACGGTCACGAGGATCATGAGCACGATCGCGGTGACGACGCCGTAGTTCGACCCCTGACCGGCGTTCAACAGGTAGTAGCCGATGCCGCCGCCGCCGACGATGCCGAGGATCGTCGCCGCCCTGATGTTGGTGTCGAGCAGATAGAAGCTGTGGCCGATGAGGGCGGGGGTGCCCTGCGGCAGGGTGGCGGATGCGTAGCGCTGCAAGCGCGTCGCGCCGACCGCGGTGATCGCGCGCTCGGGGCCCGACTTCACCTCCTCGAAGGAGTCGGCGATGAGCTTGCCGAGCAGGCCGATGCCTCCGAAGGCGAGGGCGATCGTGCCGGCCTGGGCGCCGAGCCCGGTGATCACGATGAGCACGATCGCGAGGATCACCTCGGGCACCCCGCGGATGCCGACGAGCAGGAACCGCGCGCCCGTGCGCGTCGCGGGGTTCGGGGCGACGTTCCGTGCGGCGAGGGAGCCGATGACGATCGAGGCCACGAGCGTGAGCAGGGCGGCCGCGAGCGCGATCGCGACGGTCTCGAGCATGGCGCCCGACATGGTCTCCCAGTCGTAGGAGCCGAAGGTCGGCGGCCAGAACTGCACGGCGACCGGGGGGATCTTCGCCCAGACGGTGACGAAGTCGCCCCACTGGATGTTGCACACCGCCACCGCGCCGATGACGACGGCGACGGCCAGCCAGCCCCACAGGGTCGACCGCACGCGCGAGCCGGTCCAAGGCCGGCGGAGCGCCGCCTCGGGGGTGGTCGCGGTGAGCGGACCGCCCGACGCGCCGCCGCCGTGCAGCATGGCGCGGCGCACGGCGCTCGACACGACCTCCATCACGACGCAGAGCAGCAGCATCACGATCGCGATGCCGATGCCGAGCGAGTAGTCGAGCGACTTGAACGCGAACGACATCTCGAGTCCGAGCCCGGCGACGCCGACGTACCCGAGCACGACCGAGCCGCGCAGGTTGATGTCGTTGCGGTGCAGCACGGTCGCGACCCACGACGGCAGCACCTGGGGCAGGATGCCGCTCGCGAACTCCTGCAGCCTCGACCCGCCCGCGGCGCGGATCGCGCGACGGGGGCCCTCGTCGATCTGCTCGATCGCGTCGGCGAAGAGCTTGGAGATCATGCCGATCGAGTGGATGCCGATCGCGAGGATGCCGGGCAGCGCGCCGAGCGAGAACATGAGCACGAACACCATCGCGAGCACGACGTCGGGGATCGCCCGGGTGAGCACCGTCACGAAACGGGCGGCCGCGCGCCACGCCGGGCCGGGCGTCGTGTTGCCCGCGGCGAGATAGGCGATCGGCACCGAGATGAGCGCCGCGAGCACCGTGCCCGAGATGACGATGCCCAGGGTGAGGGCCGTGAGCTGCACGAGCTCGAGCGGCTCGGGGAACTCGATCGTGCCGACGCGCGCGAAGAAGCGTTCGGCGTTGCCCCAGCTCTCGATCATCGACGGCAGCGAGATGCCGATCGAGTTCAGGGCGAAGACGGATGCCGCGAGCAGGGCGACGAGCGTCAGGCCGGCGGCGATGCGCTCGGGCGAGATGCGGCGCTTCGGTGCGCGGTCGGCGAGCGACGGGCGGGCCGGCGGAGCCGGCGAGACATGGGGGGCGAGGGCGGTCACGGAGCGAGGCTCTCGGCGGGGGCGGGGGCGGGGGTGGGGGTGCGAGCGGCGGCGGCGACCGGAGCAACGGGCTCGGGGCGCTCGGCGTCGGCTGCGGCATCCGCCAGCTCGGTCTCGATCGCGGCGAGCTCGGCCGTGGCGGTCGACACGCGACCGTAGATCTCCATGACCTGGGCCTTCGTGATGCCCGCGGTGGGGGTGTCGAGCACGACCTCGCCGTGACGGAGGCCCACGATGCGGTCGCCCCACGAGAGCGCGAGGTCGACCTGGTGCAGGCTGCACACGACCGTGAGGCCGGCGTCCATGGCGATCTCGCGGATGAGGGCCATGACCTGCTCGCTCGACTCGGGGTCGAGCGAGGCGACGGGTTCGTCGGCGAGCAGGATCTCTGGCTCCTGCATGAGGGCGCGCGCGATGGCGACCCGCTGCTGCTGCCCGCCCGAGAGGGTGTCGGCGCGCTGGTAGGCGCGGTCGAGCAGGCCCACGCGGTCGAGGTGTCCGAGCGCGGCGAGCTTGAGGGCCCGGGGGTAGCTCCAGAGCCCGAGGCGCGGGCCGCGGAGTGTCGCGAGCGCGCCCGTCAGCACGTTCTCGAGCACGGTGAGCGAGGGCACGAGCTCGAACTGCTGGAAGACGAATCCGACCTTGCCGCGCAGGGCCCGGAGGCGCCGTCCGGTGAGGGACGGCACCTCCTGGCCGAGCACGCGCACCGAGCCCGAGGTCGGGGTCTCGAGGCCGTCGAGGTGCCGCAGCAGCGTCGACTTGCCCGAGCCCGAGAGCCCCAGCAGCACCACGATCTCGCCGCGCTCGACGCTCAGGTCGACGCCGCTCAGGGCCCGCGTGCGATCGAATCGCTTGTCGAGGTCGTGCACCTCGATGACGGGGGTCTGCATGGTCTCGTTCCGTTCGGTGGCGGTCGTGCGTGGGGTCGAGGTCGTCAGGCCCGGGCGATCAGCCCTGGCACTGCTCGGCTTCGGTCTGCTCGCAGATGTCGCGGATGGTGTCGTAGTACGCGTCGTCGACGGGCTTGGTGGCGTAGAACACCGAGCGGAAGCCGTCGCTGTCGGCGCTCTCGACGCCCGAGTCGATGATCTGGTCGATGGTGACCTCGCCGAGGATGTCGGTGAGCTGCGCCTTCAGGTCGTCGGGCAGCGTGTTCGACACGACGATCGGGGCGCCGGGCACCATGGTCTCGGCGACGACCTCGACCTTGTCGCTCTTGGCGACCTCGCTGTCCTCGGCGAAGCCGGCCTCGCACTCGACGCCCTCGCCGACCTTGGTCACGCTGACGTCGTGCTTGCCCGCGAACACGGGGGTGATGTCGGCCTCGGGGTCGATGCCTGCCTGCAGCAGGTTGTAGGTCGGGAACAGGTAGCCCGAGGTCGACGACGGGTCGACGAAGCAGACCTTCTTGCCCTTGAAGCCCTCGAGGTCGGTGATGTCGCTGCCCACGGGCACGATGGCCTGCGAGTAGTAGCCGGGCTCCTGGCCCTCGGCCGTGACGATCGACGAGATCGGGGTGATCTCTGCGCCGTTGTTGGTGGCGGTCACGTAGGTGAAGCCCGAGAACGAGGCGACGTCGATCTTGCCGGCGACGGCGGCCTCGATGAGGGCGGCGTAGTCGGTCGACTCGTGGTACTCGACCGTCTTGCCGGTCTCGGCCGCGATGTAGTCCATGAGGGGCTGGTAGTTGGTCTCGGTGTCGACCGAGTCGGGCACGACGCCGAAGACGAGGGTGTCGGCGTCGACGGCGAACGCCGCGGCATCGGCGCCGGTCTCGTCGGCGGTCGCGGGCGCCGAGCAGGCCGAGAGGCCGAGGGCGAGGGCGGCGGCGCCGAGCAGGGCGAATGCACTGGTCTTGGTGCGGGAGATCATGACGGCCTTTCAGGCAGGGGTCGAGGATCGGACGACGGATACGCTGCCAGACGGACCGCAACGTGTATACCGATCTTGCTTGCCATTCACGAGGTGTTCACTCAACTCGTTCGGAGATGGACGGCGGATGTCGCGTGCCGGTCGAACTGGGGCCGTTCTACCGGGCGGACGGCTGGCGCAAGTAGTATGCCTACGTGACTTCCATGGTGTACAAGCTGATCGCCGACGACCTCCGCGAACGCATCTCGAGCGGGCAGCTCGCCCCCGGCGACGACGTGCCGACCGAGGCCGAGCTCGCCGAGCTGTGGAGCACCTCGCGCGGGCCGATCCGCAACGCGCTCGCGACCCTGCGGCACGAGGGCCTCATCGAGACCACGCGCGGGCGTCCGGCCAGGGTGGTCGAGCGCAAGGCGCACCAGGCTGTCGACGTCTCCATCCCGTTCACCCGCTGGGCGCGAGACCTCGGAGCGGCCCCCGGCGCGATCACGCAGGAGGTCTCGCTGCGGCGGGCCGACGCCGAACATGCCGAAGCACTCGGCGTCGAGCCGGGCACGCTCGTCGTGCACGTGCTGCGCCTGCGCCTGCTCGACGGCAGGCCGACCATGCTCGAGCGGCTCACCTACATCGAGCCGGTGGGCCGGGTGCTCTTCGGCATCGACCTCGACGCCGTGTCGATCACCGAGGTGCTCGCCGAGCACGGGTTCGGCTCGTCCGATGTCGACCACGAGATCGATGCGATCGCCGCCGACGAGCTCGACGCGAGCCTGCTCGGGCTCGCTCCCGGCGCCCCGGTGCTGCGCCTGCGCCGCGTGTCGCGCGACGACGACGGACGGGTGTTCGAGGCATCCGACGACCGGTACCGCAGCGACCTCGTGCGGTTCACCGTCGCCGCCTCCGGCCGCGCGCAGCGCGGGGAGCACTACCTGCGGCCGATCGGCGGCTGACGCACCGAGCCGCAGATGCTCGGCGGATCGCTTTCGTCGTCGTCGTCGGCCGGTCCCGTCGCCGCGCCGCGCCTCAGATCGCGAGCAGCGCGATACCGCCCACGACGACGGCCGAGGCGGCCAGCCGCCACCCGGCCCGCCCCTCGCGCAGCACGAGCGCGCCGAACAGGCTCACGAGCACGACGCTGACCTCGCGCATCGGCGCGACGAGCGCGACCGGCGCCATGGTGATCGCCACGAGCACCAGGATGTACGACAGCGGCGAGAGCGCGCCGAACAGCAGGATCCGCGGCCAGTGCCGTCGCGCGACGGCGGCGAGCTCGGTGCGGCGCCTGCCGAGCACGGCGGCGTACATCGGGATCTCGACGAGCGTGCAGCCGACCATGTAGGCCACGGGCGGGATCGACCACTCGCGCACGGCGTGCGCGTCCCACACGGTGTACGCCGCGATCGCGACGCCGGTCACGAGCCCCCACCCGATCGCCGGGTCGAGCCGGCCGAGCATCGCGAGCCCCCGACCGATCCGGTTCGGGGATGTCGCGGTGGCCGTGGTGCCGGCGGCAGCCGTCGAAGCACCACGGGCGCGGTCGAGGCATCCGATGGCGACGATGCCCGCGAGGATCACCGCGACGCCGGCGATCGCGACGGGCGACGGGCGCTCGCCGAGCAGCGCGACGGCGACGACCACGGTGAGCGCAGGGCCGGTGCCGCGTGCCGTCGCGTACACCGTCGAGAGCCGACCGCTCGCGTAGCCGCGCTGGAGCACGAGCATGTACGCGCAGTGCACGAGCGCGGAGACGCCCACGCCGACGGCCGTCGCGACGGGGTCGGCCTGCCCAAGACCTCCCGTGAGCGGCACCACGGGCAGCCAGAGCACCGTCGCCGACAGGGCGCCCCACCAGAGGAACGGCACGCCGATGCGGCTCACGCCGTGCGCGAGCACGTTCCATGCCGCGTGGCAGACGGCGGCCGAGAGCACGAGGGCGAGCGCGGTCGGAGACATGGGACCCTTCGGTCCGTCGCGGGGCGCGACGGACGGGTCCTCCGGGCTTTTGTCCTGTCAGATGACGCCCGCCGATCGCGGCTGGCGTGGCGCCGCTCGGACCAGGCGGCCGCCCGCTCGGGCGGCCCGGAACCCTAGGCGCTGTCGGGCCTCACGCTAGCAGCGGGACGGTGGGGCGCACGGCGGATCGGCGGCCGCCGCCCCGGAGTTCACCGCGAGTTCGGGCGGTGACCCGCTCGCATCCGCGGGGGTCGGTGAACGGATCAGGAATTCGTGCCGTCCGACGTGTCCGACCCGCCCTGCGTGCCCTGGTCGCCGGGTTGCCCGCCCTGCCACGGGCCGCCGCCGTCGGGCATTTCGGGCATCTCGCCGTCGCCCGGGAACTGGCCGGGGCCGCCCTGGAACCCGGTGCCGCTCGCCGGTCCTCCCAGCATGCCGTTCAGCAGCGCGCTCGCCGAGCCGACGGCGAACCCGCCCGTGAACGAGAGCAGCACCAGCAGTGCTCCGCCGGTGACGAGCACCCAGATCCGGCGGTACCACGGGGTGCCCGTGGCAGTCGGGGCGACGGCGGGCTGAGCGGATGCCGCGGCCGCCGTTCCATCGGCGGTCGGCGCGGGGTACGTGGCGGTCATGGGCTCCTCCGGAGGACTGGGCGGACGGGTCGGTCTGCCCTCCACTTCACGCTGCATCGCTATGCCAGCACCATCCGGAGGCAATGAATCGGCCGAGAATGCGGGCGAGGAGTACCATCGCCCTCATGGCGGAGCTGCCTGCGTTCGACGACCTGCGCGCGCTCTACGTGAACTGCACGTTGAAGCGGAGCCCCGAGGTGAGCAATACCCAGGGCTTGATGGACGCGAGCATCGCGCTCATGCGTTCGCACGGCGTACGGGTCGACACGATCCGACTCGTCGACCTCGACGTCGCGACCGGCGTCTACCCCGACATGCGAGAGCACGGGTGGGCCGCCGACGCGTGGCCCGACGACGTGTGGCCGCTCGTCGAGGCGGCCGACATCCTCGTGATCGGGGGGCCGATCTGGCTCGGCGACAACTCGTCGGTGACGAAGCGCCTGGTCGAGCGGCTCTACGCGATGAGCGGCCTGCGCAACGACCGCGGCCAGTACGTGTACTACGGCAAGGTCGGCGGCGTGGTGATCACCGGCAACGAAGACGGCATCAAGCACTGCGCGATGGACCTGCTCTACAGCCTGCAGCACATCGGGTACTCGATCCCGCCCGGCGCCGATGCCGGGTGGATCGGCGAGGCCGGGCCCGGCCCGAGCTACCTCGACGAGGGGTCGGGCGGCCCGGAGAACGACTTCACCAACCGCAACACGACGTTCATGACGTACAACCTGCTGCACCTCGCGCGGCTGCTGAAGGATGCGGGCGGGTTCCCGGTCGGCGGCAACCTGCGCGACGTGTGGGACGACGGCGACCACTCGGGCTTCGAGGCCAACCCCGAGTACCGCTGACCGCGGCCGGCGGCTGGCCGGAGGCTGTGAACCCGTCCGTCCGGTTGCGCCGGCCCCTCCGACGGGGTCAGGCTGAATCGATGACCCCGACCTGGCAGTCCTGGTTCTCGTTCGCCATCGCCGTGCTGGTCGTCATCGCCGCGGCGGTGGCCATCTCGGCGATCGTCTCGCTGATCGTGCGCACGATCGCACGTCGGAAGGAGTGGGCCGGAATCCTCATCCGGCGCACCAGATGGCCGTTCCGATCGTTCCTGCTGGTGCTCGGCGTCTGGGCCGCCTTCGTGGCGACGTTCCCGGAGTCGGACTGGCTGCCCGCCATGAACCACTTCTTCCTGATCGCCTCCATCGTGACCGGCGCGTGGCTGGTCGCGCAGGGGTTCCTCTTCCTCACCGACCTCGGCATGCGTCGATACCGCGTCGACGTCGCCGACAACCGCGAGGCCCGTCGGGCGCGCACCCAGTTGGCCATCGTGCGGCGGCTGGTGGTGGTCGCCCTGGTGATCCTCGCGCTCGGGCTGATCCTCTTCTCGTTCGAGCAGGTGCGTGCGCTCGGGGCGTCGCTGCTGGCCTCGGCCGGCGTCGTCTCGATCATCGCCGGACTCGCCGCCCAGTCGGTGCTCGGCAACCTGTTCGCGGGAGTGCAGCTGGCGTTCAGCGATGCGATCCGGGTCGACGACGTCGTGATCGTCGAGGGCGAATGGGGGCGCATCGAGGAGATCACCCTGAACTACGTGGTCGTCGGACTGTGGGACGACCGGCGGCTCGTGCTGCCGTGCACCTACTTCACGACGAAGCCGTTCCAGAACTGGACCCGCACCTCGAGCCACCTGCTCGGGTCGATCGAGCTCGATCTCGATTGGCGCGTGTCGCCCGCCGGCATGCGCGAGCACCTCGATGTCGTGCTCGGGCGCACCGATCGCTGGGACGGCCGTGCGAAGGTGCTGCAGGTGACGGATGCGGTCGGCGGCTACGTTCGGGTGCGCATCCTCGTGACCGCGGTCGATGCACCGACCCTCTTCGACCTCCGCTGCGAGGTCCGTGAGGAGATGGTGCACTGGATCCAGCAGCAGCAGCCCGACGCGCAACCCGCGCAGCGCGTGCTCGTGACCGGTCTCGACGGCGTCAGGCTCGGGTCGCGCGACGGCAAGGGACGCGCGTCGACGTCGAACGGCGGCGCGACGACCGACGAAGCCCCGGCGACGGCGCGCGAGGGGCGGTCGTCAGATCGGGTGGAGCCGGCCGACGGGGCGCGGGCCGGGCTGTTCACCGGCACCGCCGAGGCGGAGGAGCGGGCTCGCCCCTTCACCCAGGCGATTCCGGTCGTGCGCGCAGAGTCGGACGACACGGAACCGGGTGCCGACGACGATGCGACGGCCCCGCTCCCGGACGGTCGGCGCCCGGACGATCGCCGACCCGACGAGCGGACCTAGCGCCGCACCCGGGGGCCGGGCGGGGCGGAGATCAGGCCTCGACGAGCGCCTGCTTGACGACGCTCGCGAAGAAGCCGAGGCCGTCGACGCCCGAGCGCATGGCTGCGGCGGTGTCGGGGCCGAAGCCGGGCTCGACGGCGTGCTCGGGGTGCGGCATGAGGCCGACCACGTTGCCGCGGGCGTTCGTGATGCCGGCGATGTCGCACATCGAGCCGTTGGGGTTCACATCGACGTAGCGGAAGACGACGCGCCCCTCGCCCTCGAGGCGGTCGAGCGTGTCGGCGTCGGCGATGAACCCGCCCTCGCCGTTCTTCAGCGGGATGGTGATCTGCTGGCCGGCCTCGAACTCGGCGGTCCAGGCGGTCGAGGTGTTCTCGACCGTGAGCACCTGGTCGCGGCAGATGAACGAGCCGTGGTCGTTGCGGATCAGGCCGCCCTCGAGCAGGTGCGCCTCGGTGAGCATCTGGAAGCCGTTGCAGATGCCGAGCACGGGCATGCCCGCGTTCGCGGCGTCGACGACCTCGGTCATGATCGGCGAGAGCGAGGCGATGGCGCCGCAGCGCAGGTAGTCGCCGTAGCTGAAGCCGCCGGGCAGGATGAGCGCGTCGACGCCCTCGAGGTCGTGCGAGCCGTGCCAGAGGGCGACGGGCTCGCCGCCCGCGAGGCGCACGGCGCGCTGGGCGTCGCGGTCGTCGAGCGAGCCGGGGAAGGTGATGACGCCGATGCGCATGGCGTCAGGCCTCGGTGTTCTCGTCAGCCGAGTCGCCGAAGTCGATGTTCACGACGTCTTCGATGACCGAGTTCGAGAGGATCTCTTCGGCGATCTGCTGCACGCTCGCGCGGAGCGCGTCGTCGACGGGTCCGTCGACGGTGAGCTCGAATCGCTTGCCGATGCGCACGGAGGAGAAGCCCTCGTGGCCGGTGCGGGCGAGGGCGCCGGCGACGGCCTTCCCCTGGGGATCGAGCAGTTCGGCCTTGGGCATCACGTCGACGACGATGGTGGGCACCGCGGTTCTCCGTCCGGTGTCGAGGGGTGGTTTGCGTCGATTCTACCCGGGCGTGCGGATGCCGCGTGCCGCCGGCCGGGCGACGGGCGCGGCTTGCCGCATCCGTATTCCGCATGTACTATTCCGGTCGGAATACTTTCGATGTCGCCTGAGAGGAGCACCGGATGTCGCAACTGACCCCGCTGGCCGTCTCGGCGCTCGCCCTGCTCGTCGAGGCACCGATGCATCCGTACGAGATGTACCAACTGATGCTGCAGCGCCGGGAGGACCGGGTCGTCAAGGTCAACGCCGGATCGCTCTACCGGGCGGTCGAGCGGCTCGCCCGCGACGGCCTGATCGTCGAGAGCGCGACCGAGCGCGAGGGCAACCGCCCCGAACGCACCGTGTACGCGGTCACCGAGGCCGGGCGCCTGGCCTTCCTCGACACGGTCGAGGAGATGCTCGCCCGTCACGTCAACGAGTTCCCCGAATTCCCCCTCGCCATCGGCGAGGCCCACAACCTGCCCGCCGACCGTGTCGTCGAGCTGCTCCGCACACGGGCCGACGAGGTCGCGTCGGCGATCGCGCTGCTCGACGACGGGCTCGCGCGCATCGCCGCGAAGCACCTGCCGAAGCGCTACGTGCTGAACGTGCACTACTCGCGGGCGATGCTCGCGACCGAGCTCGACTGGCTCACCCGGACCATCGACGACCTGACCACGGGCGCTCTCGACTGGTCGTCGCCCCGCGGCGCGAACCGCACCGCCCACTGACCTGCCCGCGCACGCCGCGGCATCCCACTGGAGAACACACATGCAACGCGAACTCCGCCCCTGGCCGGCCCTCTGGGCCCTGGTCATCGGCTTCTTCATGATCCTGGTCGACTCGACCATCGTCTCCGTCGCGAACCCCGCCATCATGCGCGGCCTCGACGCCGACCTGACGGCCGTGCTCTGGGTCACGAGCGCGTACCTGCTCGCCTACGCCGTGCCGCTGCTCATCACCGGCCGCCTGGGCGACCGGTTCGGGCCGAAGAACATGTACCTGATCGGCCTCGTGATCTTCACGCTGTCGTCGCTCTGGTGCGGCCTGTCCGGAGACATCGGCATGCTCATCGCGGCCCGCGTGGTGCAGGGCCTCGGCGCCGCGCTCATGACGCCGCAGACCATGGCCGTGATCACCCGCATCTTCCCGCCGAACCAGCGCGGTGCGGCCATGGGCCTCTGGGGCGCGGTCGCGGGCATCGCGACGCTCGTCGGGCCGATCCTCGGCGGCGTGCTCGTCGACACGCTCGGCTGGGAGTGGATCTTCATCGTCAACGTGCCCGTCGGCGTCATCGCCTTCGTGCTCGCGCTGCGTCTCGTACCGCAGCTCGAGACCCACCAGCACTCGTTCGACTGGCTCGGCGTCGTGCTTTCGGCCGTCGGCATGTTCCTCGTGATCTTCGGCATCCAGGAGGGCGAGACCTACGACTGGGGCACCATCACCGGGCCGATCACCGTCTGGGGCCTCATCATCACCGGTCTCGTGGTGCTCGTCGCGTTCGTCGTGTGGCAGCGGTTCAACCGCAAGGAGCCCCTGCTGCCGCTCGGGCTCTTCCGCGACCGCAACTTCTCGCTCGCGAACGGCGGCATCACGCTCGTCGGCCTCGCGATCGTCGCCATGCCGCTGCCGCTCACGTTTTACTTCCAGGTCGCCCGCGGCCTGGAGCCCACGCAGTCGGCCCTCATGCTCGCACCCATGGCCGTCGTCGCCGGCATCATGGCCCCGATCATCGGGCGCCTGACCGACCGGGTCGACCCCAAGTGGATCGCCGCGGTCGGGTTCGCGGTCACCGCCGCGTCGCTCGCGGCCATGTCACTGCTCATCACGCCCGACGTCGAGCTCTGGGTGCTGCTCATCCCCGCCGCCGGCCTCGGCCTCGGCACGTCGGGCATCTGGGCGCCGCTCGCCTCGACGGCGACGCGCAACCTGCCGCCCGCGCAGGCCGGCGCCGGCTCGGGCGTCTACAACATGACCCGTCAGGTCGGCTCGGTGTTCGGCGCCGCGGCCATCACCGCGCTGCTGAACGCGCGCCTCGAGGCGAACCTGCCCGGATTCTCCGAGTCGGGCTCGCAGTCGAGCCAGGCCGGGCAGGCGCTCCCGCCCCAGATCGCTGCCGGCTTCACCGATGCGATGAGCCAGGCGCTCTGGCTGCCGGTCGTCGCCTTCGCGCTCGGCGCCGTGCTCGTGCTGTTCTTCGCCAAGCCCAAGCAGACCGTCGCCTGGGGCGAGGGCGCGGGCGAGCACTCGGGCGCCGCCGCGTGGAAGGACGGGGCCGCCACCACGACGGGCTCGCTCAGCGCCGTCGACTGAAGCGGCGGCCGGATCGGCCGAGCACGCACGCAGACGCCGGGCCGCGGCATCCGTTCACCTCGAGCGGATGCCGCGGCCCGGCGTCCGTGCTTCAGCGGCGGCTGATGCCGCGGATCAGGAGCCCGAGCGCGACCACGGCTGCAGCGCCGACGGCGATCACGAGCCCGGGGTTCTCACGGTACTTCTGCTTCACGTAGCCGACGCCGTCGTCGACGACCCCGCGGCCCGACTCGTAGGCCTGCCCGGCCAGCGCCTGCGCGGAGTCGAGCGCGTCGGCCCCGGCCTCCTTCACCTGCGAGGCCGCCGATGAGAGGTCGTCGCGCGCGCTGCCGGCGGCGTCCTTCGCCCCCGCGAGCGCATCCGTCGCCGCATCCTTCGCGGCGTCGACCATGGAGGTCGCGGCGCCCGTCGCGTGCTTCACGGCATCCGCGAGGCGATCGGATGCCGCGTCGGCAGCCGTCTCGGCCTTCGCGGCGAGGTCATCGGCGGCGCTTCGAGCCGCCTCGGTCGCCTGCGTCGCGGCGGCGCGCGCTGCGTCGGCCGCGTCTGCGACTGCATCCGTGGTCGCGTCGGTGCTGGTGTGGTGCGGATCCGTCATGCTGTCTCCTGCCGTCCGGGAGCGGGGAGTCGAACGCTCGCCCGTCCGCTGAGGGAGCAATGCTACGTCTGCGACCCTCGGTGGTGCCGATCCGCCCGGAGGGGTTGCCAGGTCGCCGTGTGCGGTGTTATCCGGCCGCCCGATCGGGAGCCGCCGAGCCCGGCTACGCGAGCCCGGCGCGCTCGAGCAGCACCTGCTTGAGCACGTCGCGTGTCGCGGCCATGCCGCGGTGCACCTCTTCGAAGCTCGTCGAGAGCGGGGAGAGCCCGATGCGGATGCCGCCGGGATCGCGGTAGTCGGGGATGACGTCCTGCTGCCAGAGCCGGGCGACGACCTCGCGCATCTCGGGGTGGAAGAACGTCACGTGGCCGCCGCGCTCGTCGGCGTCGTCGGGGGAGGCCAGCGTCACGCCGAGCGGCGCCAGCCAGTCGGCGGCGAGCGAGATCGCGAACTCCGTGAGGGCGACGGACTTCGCTCGGATCGCGGGCATGCCGGCCTCCTCGATCATGGCGAGCGTCTCCTGCATGGCGAGCATGCCGACGACGGGCGCCGTGCCGCTGATGAACCGCTGCATGCCGGGCGCCGGACGGTACTCGGGCCCCATGAGGAACATGTCGGTCGTGCCCCACCAGCCCTGGATCGGCTGCTCGAGCACGTCTTGGAGGTCTTCGCGCACGTAGGCGAACGCGGGAGATCCGGGCCCGCCGTTGAGGTACTTGTAGGTGCAGCCCACGGCGAGGTCGAAGCCCCACTCGTCGGCCTTGACGGGCACCGAGCCCGCGGAGTGGCAGAGGTCCCAGAGGATCAGCGCGCCGGCGTCGTGCGCGATGCGCGTGAGCTCGGGGGCGTCCGCGAGGTACGCCGAGCGGTAGGCGACGTGCGAGATCACGACGAGCGCGGTGTGCGGCCCGACAACCTCGGCGAGCTGCTCGGGCGTGACGCCCGACGAGGTGTCGACCTCGATCCAGCGCAGCACGAGCCCGCGTTCCTTCGCGATGCCGTCGAGCACGTAGCGGTCGGTCGGGAAGTTGTCGGTGTCGAGCACGATCTCGCGGCGGGCCGGGTCGCGGGCGACCTGCGCGTCCACCGCGGCGCGGGCCAGCTTGTAGAGCAGCACGGTCGTCGAGTCGCCGATCACGGTCTGCCCGGCCTTGGCGTCGATCACGGCGCGGCCGATGCGGTCGCCGATCTCGTTCGGCAGGCGCAGCCATGATTCGTCCCACCCGCGGATGAGGCGCCCGCCCCAGCTCTCGCGCAGGAACTCCTCGACGCGGGTGATCGCCGACACCGGCGGGCGACCGAGCGAGTTGCCGTCGAAGTACACGAGGTCGGTGTCGGCGCCCTCGAACTTCGCCCGGTGGTGCGCGAGCCCGTCGGCGCGGTCCATGCGTCGGGCGAACGCGAGTTGCGGGTCGAGGGTCACAGGGTCTCCAGTTCTTCGGCGGGCACGACGACGGCACCGGCGAGCCACGCGTGCAGGTCGCCGAGCGTCTCGGGCGGCGGGCCGGCGGCGAACGTCGCGACCCCCTCGGCCGGCTCCTCGCGCGGCCACGGGTCGGTGAGGGCGTCGAGCACCTCGGATGCCGCGAGCCCCGCCTCCACGAGCAGCTCGAGCTCGTGCGGGTTGACGCCGGCCGGCTGCTCGCCGTTGCCGAGGTCGGTGCCGTAGAGCACGCGCCCGCCCGCGGCGTGGAAGCGACGGAGGTTGTCGACCGCGCGTTCGGCGTCGGGCGTGCGCTCGCCGTGGCCGGCGACGAACAGCGTCGAGATCCACCGCTGCCCGATCGCGACGGCCCGCGCGATGAGCTCGTCGTCGACGCGCTCGGTGAACGGCGTGTGGGCGAGCGCGTCGACCCCGGCCTCCACCGCGAGCCGGGTCATGCCGGGCCCCTCGACGTGGGCGACCACCGGCATGCGTCGCTCGCGGGCGGCGGCGACGATCGCGCCGAGCGTCGCGGCGTCGAAGACCGGACCGGCCGCGGCGTTCAGCGCGACCTTGACGACGGATGCGCCGAACGCCTGCTGCTCGGCGACGGCCGCCTCGGCGGGCGAGGGCAGCGCGCCTCGGCGCTCGCCGTCGACGGCCGGCACCTCGAGCGCGCAGCTCTCGGGCGCCCACGGGCGATCCGTCGGGTACCCGCCGGGAGCCGTGAGGAACCGGCCGGCGAAGTCGGCGCGGGGCAGGCCCTCGCGGCTGCGTGCCGCGGTGACGACCTCGAGCGGCGCTCCGAGGTCGACCACCCCGGCGAGGTTGCCGCCCGCGAGGGCGTCGGGGCTCACGAGCATGAGGTGCACGTGGTGGTCGACGAAGGGCGGTAGCACGACGCCGACCTCACCGGGATGCCCGCCGTTCAGCGACCTCCTGGCGGCAGCGGCGAGCGGACCGAGGTCGAGCCGTACGCCGGGAACGGGAGTCGAGTCGTCGAGCTGCGGCATCCGATCACCCCGGGATCTCGGTACGGACGGCGTAGAGCTCGGGGAAGAAGGTGAGCGAGAGCGCGCGCTGCAGGAAGGGTGCGCCGCTCGACCCGCCGGTGCCGGGCTTCGAGCCGATGATGCGCTCGACCGTCTTCAGGTGGCGGAACCGCCAGAGCTGGAAGTTGTCCTCGAGGTCGACGAGCTCCTCGCAGGTCTCGTACGCGGCCCAGTGCTGGTCGGTGTTCGCGTAGATCTCGGCGAAGACCGGCACGAGTTCTGGCACGAAGGTCCACGCCTGCGTCACGTCGCGTTCGAGCACGCTCGTCGGGATCGGGTAGCCGGCGCGGGCGAGCAGCCGCAGGAACTCGTCGTAGAGGCTCGGCGTCTCGAGGGCGGCGGTCAGCACGGCGGTGGCGTCGGCATCCGCCTCGAAGACCTGCAGCATCCTCGCGTTCTTGTTGCCGAGCACGAACTCGACCGCGCGGTACTGGAACGACTGGAACCCGCTCGCGTTGCCCAGCACGCCGCGGAACTGGGCGTACTCGGCAGGCGTCAGGGTGGCGAGCACCGACCACTGCTCGGTCAGCGTCTTCTGGATGTGCTTGACGCGGGCGACGCACTTGAGTGCCCGGGCGAGCTCGTCGGCGCGGAGCAGGTCCCTCGCGGTCTCGAGCTCGTGCAGCACGAGTTTCAGCCAGAGCTCGGTCGTCTGGTGCTGGATGATGAAGAGCAGCTCGTCGTGGTGCTCGGGCCGCGAGATCGGGCGCTGCGCGCTGAGCAGCGTCGGCAGGTCGAGGTAGCCGCCGTAGCTCATGCGATCGCTGAAATCGGTGACGACGGATGCCTCGATGTGCCGGGTGTTGCGTTCGACGCCGTCGGTCGCGCCCTCGTCGGTACTCACACGCCAAGCCTAGCCGCGGGGCCTCGCCGCGAGCGGTTCGGGCGCGGCGGGCGCTCCCCCCGACCGGTCGTACCGGCGGTCGCCCGCCGCACCGCGTCCTTCTCCCCCGAGAAGGCTGGCCACCCCGTACTGAAGAAACGGAGCAGACCCTCCGAATCATACCGGATGCCGCGGCGTACAGTGAACTCCATGACGTCGAGCGTTTCGCCACGTCGCGATGCGCGACGGAACCACGAGCGGCTCCTGGCCGAGGCGAGGATCCTCTTCACCGAACGCGGCATCGATGCGCCGCTCGACGAACTGGCCACGCGGGCGGGGGTCGGGCCGGGCACCGTGTACCGCCATTTCGCGAACCGCGACGCGCTCATCCGCGAGCTCTACGACGCCGGCATCGCCGACCTGCATTCCTTGGCGCCCGAGATCCTCGGCGCCGAGACGGGGTGGCGGTCGATCGAGCTGTACCTCGAGCGGCTCGCCGAATGGCTCGCGGGCTCGCCCTACGTGCCCGCGGTGCTGCGGCGCATGGCCGTGCTCGACCCGACGTACAAGCCGGGCACCGAGTTCGCCGACGCGATCGCCGGCATGGTCGACCGCGCCCAGGCCGAGGGCACGCTGCGGCCCGACGTGACCGCCGTCGACCTCAGCATCCTCGTCGACATGCTCGGCAGCCTCGGGCAGTACGGCGGCGCCTATCTGCCGTACTGGCGCCGCCAGCTCGTCGTCGTGCTCGACGGCCTGCGCGCCCGCCCCGACAACACGCCGATCGACGGCGAGGCGCAGGCGTTCGACGAGTTCCACGACATGTCGCACGCCAAGGGCCCGCAGAGCCCGGCACCGCGCACCGAGTGAGCCACGGCTCCGGCTCCGGCTCCGGCTCCGGCTCCGGCCGTCCGGAGTGACGTGGTGCGGTTACTCGGCGGCGCGCACCTCGACGAGGTTCGCCCACGGGTCGTCGAACGCCAGGCCGCGACCGTCGTCGCGCGTCGGAACGGCGAAGTGCGACATCCGCTCGCCCAGCTCGCCGAGGTCGTCGGCGGTGGGCACGATGATCTCGACCTTGCCGAGGCCGAGCGCCAGCTGCCTGCGGCCGGCGCCGCGGCTGCCCCACGTGTTCATGGCCATGTGGTGGTGGTACCCGCCGGCCGAGACGAAGAGCGCCTGGTCGCCCAGCGCCGCCGTGGTCTCGAAGCCGAGCCGGTCGACGTAGAACTCCCGCGCGCTCGCGATGTCGCCCACCGAGAGGTGCACGTGGCCGACCACGGCGTCGCCGAGCCCGGTTCCGGATGCCGCGGCATCCGCCCCGGCCTCGCCGAGGTGCTCGCGCAGGTAGCCGTTCGGGTCGAGGGAGATCGTCGCCATCTCGACCTGGCCGTGCACCCAGCTCCACATGGAGCGGTCGCGGTCGAAGTAGAGCTCGACGCCGTTGCCCTCGGGGTCGGTGAAGTAGAACGCCTCGCTCACCAGGTGATCGGCGCTGCCGGTGAACGTGCCGGGGTAGCGGGATGCGACGGAGTAGATGGCCGTGGCCAGTGCCTCGCGCGAGTCGAACAGCACGGCCGTGTGGTACAGCCCGGCGTCGCTCGGGGAGGCGTGCTTCAGCTCGGGGGAGTGCTGGAGGATCACGACGGGCGTCGTGCCGCGGCCGAGGACGGCCACGGGGCCGTCGTGGCTCAGCAGGTCGAGCGTGACGCCGTCGCGGTAGTAGCGGATCATCGCGTCGAGGTCGCCGACGCGGAGGGTCACGGCGCCCATGCCGCTGTCCGCGGCGAGCAGGCCGGATCCCTGGGGGGTTCCATTGGTTGTAAGCACAACTAATACTAACGCGTGGCGGCCGAACCTATTCCGGGTCGCCGCGAAGTCGGCCGACGGCCCCTCTTGAACCCGGCCCACGACCCTCCCTACTGTTGAGGCAGCGCGGCTCCGGGGGGAGGCGCCGATTCGAGGGGGAATCGATCATGGGGATGGACAACCTGCAGCTCTACGTCGCCACCTACGACGACGCCGATGTCGCGACCGACCAGTACCGCACGCTGAAGGACGCGGCGGCCGCCGACGAGCTCGAGGTGGTCTCGTCGGTCGTGATGCGCCGCGACGACGACGGTCGGGTCACGGTCGACGAGCACGGCACCGGTCAGGTCGCCTCCGGCGCCTGGATCGGCGGTGCCGCCGGCCTCGTCGTCGGGCTCTTCGCGCCGCCGCTGCTCGCCTCGACCGCGATCGGCGCGGGCATCGGCGCGATCGCGGGCAAGCTCACCAAGGAACGCGACGAGAAGAAGATCGGCGTCGACCTCGAGGAGGCGCTCCCCAAGGGGTCGTCCGCGATCGTCGCCGTCGTCGACGACCGCTACCTCGACCGCGTCGATGCCGCTCTCGCCAAGGCCGCGAAGAAGGTCACCAAGGCCATCGACCGCGACGACTTCGAGGCGCTCGAGAAGGCCATCGACGAAGGCGGCGACAAGATCGCCAGGGCGATCTCGTCGTAGTCGGAAGCGGGTCGGTCAGGCCGCGCGCAGGCGGTCGAGCAGCTCGCGGTACTTGGCGGCGGTCTGCTCCACGATCTCATGGGGCAGGGTCGGGGCGTGCTCGACCTCGGACTGGTCCCAGTTCGCCGAGAGCCAGTCGCGCACGATCTGCTTGTCGAAGCTCGCCATGCGGCGCTCGGGAGTGGTCTCGGACGCGTACGTCGCGGCATCCCAGTACCGGCTCGAATCGCTGGTGAGCACCTCGTCGCCCAGCGTGACGATGCCCGTCGCCCGGTCGGCGCCGAACTCGAACTTCGTGTCGGCGAGGATCAGGCCGCGCGACTCGGCTATCGCCTGGGCCTTGGCGAAGATCTCGAGCGAGAGTTCGCGCAGCTGCGCCGCGACGACCTCGCCGACGATCTCGACGGTGCGCTCGTAGCTGATGTTCTCGTCGTGCTCGCCGAGGGGCGCCTTCCACGCGGGCGTGAAGATCGGCTCGGGCAGGCGGTCGCCGTTCGAGAGTCCCTCGGGCAGGCGGATGCCGCCGATGGCGCCCGTCTGCTGGTACTCCTTCCAGCCGCCGCCCGTGATGAACCCGCGCACCACGCACTCGATCGGGAACATGTCGAGCGTGCGGCAGAGCGTCGCCCGCTCGGCGAGCGCGGCCGGCACCTCGGGGAGGCCCAGGGCCTCGAGCCGGTCGTCGAGCGGGTGCGCGAGGTGGTTCGGCACCTCGGGCAGCTGGTCGAACCACCAGTGCGTGAGTTCGGTGAGCATCGCGCCCTTGCCGGGGATCGCGGGCTCGAGCACCTCGTCGAAGGCGCTCACGCGGTCGCTCGCGACCACGAGCACCACGGGCGAGAGCCGCAACGGGTCGCCGGTCCAGGTGTCGTCGTCGTCGAGCACGGAGGTCGGCACGTACAGGTCGCGCACCTTGCCCGAGTAGACGTGGGTCCAGCCGGGGTACTCGGCATCGGTCATGGTGTCTCTCCCCTTGCTCTGCGTCTGCTCGTGCTCGTGCCGCGCTGCCGCGCTACTCGGCGACGCGCGCGGCGATGTCGGTGCGGTACTGGCCGCCCTCGAGGCTCAGGTGCGCCAGCGCTTCGTACGCGCGGCGACGGGCCTCCGCGAAGTCCTCGCCGACGGCCACGACGTTCAGCACCCGGCCGCCGGTCGCGAGCAGGGGCGGGTCGACGTCGGGCTCGGTTGTCGAGCCGATCGCGGTCGCCGCATGGGCGAGGTGCACTCCGGGAACGGATGCCGCGGCATCCAGCCCCTCGATGGCGCGCCCGGTCTCGGGGGCCTCGGGGTAGCCCTCGCTCGCGAGCACGACCGTCACCGCGGCATCGGGGCGGAACTCGGGCCGCGGGAGCTCGCCCAGTCCGCCCGTGGCGGCGGCCAGCAGCAGGCCCGACAGCGGGGTCGCGAGGCGGGGCAGCACGACCTGCGTCTCGGGGTCGCCGAAGCGCGCGTTGAACTCGATCACGCGGATGCCGCGCGTCGTGAGGATGAGCCCCGCGTAGAGCAGTCCGATGAACGGGGTCTGCTCGTCGGCGAGCTGCTTCACGGTCGGCAGCGCGATGGTCTCGATGACCTCGTCGACGAAGGCCTGCTCGCTGCCGAAGTCGGCGTCGAGCCACGGCAGCGGCGAGTACGCGCCCATGCCGCCGGTGTTGGGGCCCTGGTCGCCGTCGCGCAGGCGCTTGTAGTCCTGAGCGGGCGAGAGCGGCAGCACGTTCGTGCCGTCGGAGAGCAGGAACAGCGAGACCTCCTGGCCGTCGAGGAACTCCTCGACGAGCACCGGGCCCTGCTGCAGGTAGTGGGCGGCGTGCGCGAGCGCGGCGTCGCGGTCGTCGGTCACGAGCACGCCCTTGCCGGCGGCGAGGCCGTCGGCCTTCACGACGTGCGGGGCGCCGTACTCGTCGAGCGTGGCCTCGACGTCGGCGAGCGTCTCGGCGAGGCGGGCGCGGCCGGTCGGCACGTTCGCCTCCTGCATGATGCGCTTCGCGAACGTCTTGGAGCCCTCGAGCGCGGCGGCGGCCCTGCCCGGCCCGAACACGGGGATGCCGCGCGTGCGCAGCGCGTCGGCGACGCCCGCCACCAGCGGGGCCTCGGGGCCGATGACGACGAGGTCGACGGCGTTCTCGAGCGCGTACTCGGTGACCACCGATCGGTCGGTCGGGTCGAGCGCGATGGTCTCGACGCTGCCGCGCGCCGAGGAGGTGGCGGATGCCGCGATACCGGCGTTGCCGGGTGCCGCGACGATCTCGTGCCCGGCCTCCTCATCGAGGAGCGCGAGGATGATGGCGTGCTCGCGCGCGCCCGAGCCGAGGACGAGGATCTTCACCGGATCAGGCTACCCGATGGGGCTCGCGGCCCCGCGGGCGTGACGCCGCGCATCCCGCGGCGAGACGCCGCGCATCGCCGGCGTGACGATGCTTCGCCGCACCACCGCGGATGCGCGGTCGCCGCGGAGCATCGTGGCGCGGCCGAAGGTCGTGGCGGTGCGGGAGGATGGATCCATGGCACGAGCGAGGATCGGCGACGACGAGGGGCGGGCGGCGGTGGCCGCCTGGGCGGCCGCACAGGCCACGGGCGACGGTGCGGCGAGCGGCGCCCCCGAGGCATCCGCCCCGCCCTCGATCGATCGCACGACGCTCGCGCTCGCCGTGCGCTACTCGCTGCAGCTGCTCGCCGAGCGTGCCCCGGGCGGTACGGTCGAGGTTCGCGTGCCGCCGTTCGCCGCGGTGCAGTGCGTCGAGGGCCCCAAGCACACGCGCGGCACCCCGCCGAACGTCATCGAGACGGATGCCCCGACCTGGCTGTCGCTGGCCACGGGGGCGCTCTCGTGGGCCGACGCCCGATACGCGGGCCGCGTGCACGCCTCGGGCCAGCGCGCCGACCTTGAGGGCCTGCTGCCGGTGCTGCGCGGCTGACGCCGTGCGGCCGGGGCCCGCGACGCGGCGCCCGGCGGCGTGTGGCAGGATGCTGCGATGCTCTCCCCGCAGACGCTGAGTGAATCGGACCGCCGCCTCGTCGCCGCGTGGGCGGCCGACTGCGCCGACCGCGTGCTGCCGCTCTTCGAGGCCGAGGCGCCCGACGACGACCGCCCGCGCGACGGCATCGCGCGTGCCCGAGCGTTCTCGCGCGGCGAGCTCAGCGCCGCCGACGAGATCCGGCAGCGCTTCGTCGCGGGTCGCGCCGCGCAATCGGTCGAGTCGCCCGCGGCGGTGGCCGCCGCCCGCGCCGCCGCCCAGGCGGGCGGGGTCGCGCACATGGGGGCGCATGCGCTCGGCGCCGCCGCCTACGCGGCCAAGGCCGCCTCGCTCGCCGGCTCCGACGCCGAGGGCGGCGATGCCCTCGATCGCGAGGTCGCCTGGCAGCTCGCCCGCATGTCCCCGTCGACGCGCGTCGCGCTCGCACGACTCCCCCTCCTCGGAACGGATGCCTCCGGGCCGCTCGGCTCGGGACTGCTCGCGTCGGGCGTGCTCGGCGACGTGATCCGGCGCATCCAGGCGGAGATCCGCCCGGCCTGAGGTCGCTCGGCCGCCGCGCCGCCCCGCGCCGTCCAAGCCCGACGCGCGGCTGCGCGCTAGAGTTCGGCACAGCCGTGTCGTGGGGGTGCCGCATGTACTTCGTCGTGGTCGGACTGCAGACCGTCGTGCTGCCGTTGGTCTCGGGCGTGATCCATCTGGTGGTCGTGCCGGGCGCAGACCCTGTCGCCGTGTTCGGCATGTGGTGGGCGTTCTGGGGCGTCGGCACCCGGCTGCTCTTCGCCGGCATCGTGCAGCTCGTGAAGCCCGACGTCACCGCCGGGATCATGGGTTCGACCGAGCCGACCGTGGCCGAACGCACCGTGACGCGCGAGCTGGCGCAGGCGAACCTCGCGTTCGGGGCGGTCGGGCTGCTGGTGCTCGTGCCCGGGTGGTGGCCGGTCGCCGGCCTCGCGGGCGGCGTGTACCTGTTCCTCGCGTTCCTGGGCCACGTCGGCAACCGAGACCGCAACGCGAAGGAGGACTTCGCGCTCTGGACCGACCTCGTGGTCGGAGTCGTCGTGATCCTCGCGGGCCTCTGGGGCCTCTGGGGCCTCTGGGGCCTCTGGTCGGTACTGGCCGGCTGAGCACCGCCCGCGTGCTCAGCGCACCGGCAGCACCAGCGGCACCCCGGTGCGCGGGTGCTCGACGACCTCGACCGGCTGGCCGTAGACGGCCTCGATGCGTTCGGCCGTGAGCACGTCGGCGGGCGCGCCGTGCGCGACGACGCGGCCGCGCTCGAGCAGCGTGATCTCGTCGGCGTAGGCCGCGGCGAGGTTGAGGTCGTGCAGCACGACGACCACGGCGTCGCCCGAGGCGGCCTGGGCGCGCGCGAGGCGCAGCACGTCCTCCTGGTGCCGCAGGTCGAGGGCGGCGGTCGGCTCGTCGAGCAGCAGCACGGGGGAGCGCTGAGCGAGCACGCGGGCGAGCGCGACGCGCGCCTTCTCGCCGCCCGAGAGGTTCGCCACCGGGCGATCGGCGAGGTGCGAGACATCCGTCGCCGCCATCGCCCGCTCGATCTCGAGGTCGTCGTCGGCTTCGGCCGGCGTGCGGGCCCACGGATGACGGCCCATCTCGACGATCTCGCGCGAGCTGAACGCGAAGGTCACGCTGTGGTCCTGCGTCAGCACGGCCCGCGTGCGGGCGAGGTCGCGCAGCGGCCACTCGGGCAGCGGCCGGTCGCGCAGCAGCACCCGACCCGCCGAGGGCGCGCGGTCGCCGGCCAGCACCGAGAGCAGGGTCGACTTGCCGGCGCCGTTCGGGCCGAGCAGCGCGTGCACGCGCCCGGGAGCGGCCGCGAACGAGACATCCGTCAGCAGGTTCGCCCGGTCGATGACGACCGAGACCCGCTCGGCCACGAGGCCCGCCGCCGATTCGTCGCGCTGGAGGCCCCGATGGGCGACGGAGTGCGGTCCGGTACGCCCGCGAGGCGCACTCCGCTGCACGGCGGGCTCGCCGGGGGGCGTGGTCGCGCTCATCGCCATCCGCCTGCACCCTTGCGCTGACGTCGCAGCAGCCAGAAGAAGAAGGGGCCGCCGACGAGCGAGGTGAGCATGCCGATCGGCAGGTCGGCCATCGGCACGGCCGTGCGCGCGACGAGGTCGGCGACGAGCAGGAGCAGGGCGCCGCCGAGCGCGCTCGCCGCGATGAGGCCGCGGTGCGCGGGCCCGATGACCATGCGCATGAGGTGCGGCACGATGAGGCCGACGAAGCTGATGATGCCCGCGAACGCGACGGCCGCGCAGGTGAGCACCGCGACGACGACGATCGAGACGATGCGCACGCGTTCGACGTGCACGCCGAGGTGCCGGGCACTGCGCTCGCCGAGCGAGAACAGGTCGAGCTGGCGGGCGAGCGCGAACGCGAACACGAGCGACACCGCGACCAGCGGCGCGATGACGCCGATCTCCTGCCAGCGCGAGCCGTTCAGCGACCCGAGCTGCCAGAACACGATCTCCTCACGACTGGCCGTGTCGCCGAGGAACGTGAGCAGCGCGAGCCCGCCCGCTGCGAAGGCGTTGACCGCGATGCCCGTGAGCACGAGGGTCACGACCTCGGTGCGACCGCCCGACCTGCTCGCGAGGTAGACGACCAGGGTCGTCGCGAGTCCGGCCAGGAACGACGCCCCGGCGGTGACCCAGTCGCTCGTCGCGGTGAGACCGAACACGATCGTCACGGCCGCGCCGAGCGCCGCGCCCGACGAGACGCCGACGACGCCCGGCTCTGCGAGCGGGTTCGCGAAGACCGCCTGCATGATGGCTCCGGCGACCGCGAGGGCGGCGCCGATGAGGATCGCGGCGACGATGCGCGGGAACCGGATCGTCCACAGGGCCGAGTCGACGTGCGGCGCGGCCGCGGGGGCGTCGCTCAGGCCGAGTCCGCGCAGCAGGCTGTTCCACACCTCGCCCGGGCCGATCTGCAGCTGGCCCATCACCGCCGAGAGCAGGGCGAAGACCACGAGCGCGACGCCGAGTCCGGTGAAGAGCGCGATGCGGCGGCCGGCCGAGCGGCGCGATCCGAGCGGGGCGGATGCCTCGGCTGCGGTGTCGGCGGCGGCGTCGGTCGCGGGTGCGAGCCGCGTCATCCGTTCGTCTCGGCTGCGGTGTCGGCGGTCGCGGTCGAGGGCTGCGGTGCGTAGACCGCCCGGGCGAGTGCGTCGACGACGGCCGGCGTGCGCGGCCCGAACCCGAGGATCTCGGTGTCGGCCATGTCGACGATGCGGCGGTGCTCGCCCGCGGGCGTCGAGGCAAGCGCGGGCAGGCGTTCGAGCAGCCCGTCGACTCCGCCGGTCGAGGCCAGCCCCTCGGTCATCACGAGCACGACGTCGGGCGCCGCCTGCACGAGGGCCTCGGCGGTCACCGGCCGCATGCCCTCCCAGCCGATCTCGCCGGCGACGTCGAAGCCGCCGACCGCCTCGATGAGCGAGTCGGCGCCCGACTCCTCGCCGAAGAGGTAGTAGACGTTCGCGCTGCCGCGGACGTAGAGGAAGATCATGCGGGGCCGGTCGGCGGGGTCGGCCGGGATCGACGCCTCGATCGGCGTCATGACCGCGCTCAGGTCGGCGTCGATGGCCGACTTCAGCAGCTCGGCGCGCTCACTCACCCCGAGCGCACCGGCGATCTGGTCGACGAGCTCGCCGATGTTCTCGACGCTGCGCTCCTTCGTGACGATGACGACCGGGATGCCCGCGTCTCGCAACTGGGCGAGGGCGTCGCGCGGGCCGAGGGTCGTGTCGGTGATGACGACGGTCGGGTCGAGCGAGAGCACGGCCTCGGCCGAGAGCGTGTGGCCCTCCTGCGTGACCACGGGCAGGTCGGCGGCCTCGGGGAACCCGGTCGACGAGTCGCGGCCCACGACCTGGTCGCCGAGACCCAGGCTGAAGACCGTCGCGGCGATCGTGCCGGTGATGTCGATGGGCAGGATGCGCTCCGTCGACTCGACGGTCACCTCGACGCCGTCGACATCGGTCACGGTCAACGGCACGGCGGATGCCTCGTCGGACTCGATGATCGGCAGGCTGGTGTCGGCGAGGCATGCCGTCGACGGGCCGTCGAGTTCGCGCACGTCGGCGGCGAGCTCCAGCTGGTCGAAGGGCGTCGATGCGCCCGGGCACTCGGCCTCTGTTGATGCGCCCGCGGCGGTCGTGCCGTCTGCGCCGGTGGCCGCGCACCCTGCGAGCGCGAGCGCCGCGACTGCCGCGAACGCTGCGACGGCGGCGCGCGCGTTTCGATTCTTCGTCATCTTAAGGTTAGCCTTACCTCACCTTGCGCGGTGAGTATTCGTTCGCATAGGTTAGATGAGCCTAACCTAACTTCAGGCATCCCCCTCACCCGCTGCACCGCCACGGAACCCCTGGTTCCGTCGCGCTCGCGCGCCGACCCGGAGGTCCGCGTCTTGACGTCGACACTGCCCACAGCTCCGCCCCCTGAGACCGGAGCGAGTGCTCCGCCCAAGCTCCGGCGATGGCTCGCCGCCATCCTCGCCACCGCGCTCGCGCTCGGCGGAGCGGTCACGGCCGCGGCGCCGGCCTTCGCCGACGGCGCACCGACGGTCACCGTGACCGAGGCGCCCCGCGAGGGCGGACCCGTCACGATCAGCGGCACCGGATTCAAGGCCGACGGCACCGGCGTCTACGTGGGGATCGGGCCGGCAGAGGCAGCCGGCTTCTACACCGCGGGCATCGTCGAGTCGGGAACCGTCTGGGTCGCGACCGGCCTGGGTTCGACGGCGACTCGTGCGCCGATGGCCGCCGACGGATCGTTCTCGCTCGAGCTCGCCGCACCGGCCGTCGGCGACGCCGACCTCGCCGTGTTCACGTCGCGCGCGCACGGCGGCGGCATGATGGGCGACGTCTCGCAGGACACGAAGACCCCGGTGCGCTACGCCGCGGCAGTCGAGGAGCCGGGTACCGAGGAGCCGGGTACCGAGGAGCCGGGTACCGAGGAGCCGGGCACTGAGGAGCCGGGTACCGAGGAGCCGGGCACGGAGGAGCCGGGCACGGAGGAGCCGGGCACCGAGGAGCCGGGCACCGAGGAGCCGGGCACGGAAGAGCCGGGCACGGAAGAGCCGGGTACGGAAGAGCCGGGTACGGAGGAGCCGGGCGTCACCACGCCCACCGTGGTGGTCTCGAAGACCTCCGGCCTCGACCCCCACGGCGAGACGGTCACGATCACCGGGTCGGGCTTCGTGCCGAACGGCGCAGCCACGACGGGCACGAGGCCGCCCCTCGCCGGCAAGTTCACGGGCGCGTACGTCGCGTTCGGCGCGTTCGCCGACGCCTGGGCGCCGAGCACGGGTGCCGCCGCATCGACCAGGCCCACGGGCGACGTGAAGTGGGGCGTGCACGAGTCCGAGCTCGCTGCGATCGGCGGCGCTGCCAGGGGCGGCATCGTCATCGCCGACGACGGCACATTCGAGACCACGCTGACCGTCTCGTACGACTACGCGGGCGCGCTCGCCGACGGCAACTACGGCATCTACACCTACCCCGGCGGCGGCGCGAAGAACGCCGAGTTCGAAAGCTTCACCCCGATCAGCTTCAAGCCGGGCGTCTTCGTCTCGAAGACCGAGGGCCTCGACCCGTTCGGAGAGACGGTCACGGTCAAGGGTGTCGGCTTCACGCAGACGGCCGAGACCACGGCCGCACGGCCTCCGCTCGCCGGCAAGTTCGGCGGAGCGTACGTCGCCTTCGGCGCGTTCGCCGACGCCTGGGCGCCGAGCACGGGTGCCGCCGCATCGACCCGGCCCACGGGCGACGTGAAGTGGGGCGTGCACGAGTCCGAGCTCGCTGCGATCGGCGGCGCTGCCAGGGGCGGCATCGTCATCGCCGACGACGGCACCTTCGAGACCACGCTCGCCGTGAGCGCCGACTACGAGGCGCTCGTGACCGACGGCGCCTACGGCGTCTACACGTACGCGGGCGGCGGCGCGAAGTACGCGCCGTTCGAGATCGAGACCCCGATCTCGTTCGCGCCGAAGGTCACCGTCTCGAAGACGAGCGACCTCGACCCCGCCGGCGAGACCGTGACGGTCCGCGGTGCGGGCTTCCTCCCGGCGGGTGCCGCGACCACCGGCACGCGCCCCCCGCTCGCGGGCAAGTTCACGGGCGCCTACGTCGTCTTCGGCTCCTTCGCCGAGGGCTGGCAGCCGAGCGCGGGCGGCGCATCCGCACTGCGCAAGGTCGACGCGCAGAAGTGGGCCGTGCAGGAGGGGGACCTCGCCACGATCGGCGGGGCGAACGCCGGCGGCATCACGATCGGCGCGGGCGGCACCTTCGAGACCACGCTGACCGTGCGCGAATTCGAGGGGGCGCTGGCGAACGGCAGCTACGGCATCTACACCTACCCGGGCGGCGGCGCGAAGTACGCTCCGTTCGAGACCGCGACGCCGATCGACTTCACCGTTCCAGCGCCCGTCATCGACCCGAAGCTCACGGTGACGCCGTCGACGAACGTCGACTCGACGGTCTCGAACACGTTCACCGTCTCGGGCACCGGGTACGTCGGGGCCGGTGCGGCCAACGGCGCCTACGTGCTCATCGGCGAAGAGGGCGTGTGGAACGGCAGCGGTCCGCTGCCGTCGGCCGGGTGGCTCGTGCAGGGCTGGGTGATGCCGCAGCGGATCGCCGACGGCTCGTTCACGACGACGCTGACCGTGCCCGCGGGCAAGTTCGACCCGGCGAAGCGGTATGTCGTGGCGTCGTCCGCGGCGCACGGCCTGTCGGTCACCGACCGCACGCTCGATGCGTTCGCGTCGATCACGGTCGCACCGCTGGCGCCGGTGATCGAGCCGGAGCTCGCAGTGACGCCGTCGACGAACGTCGACTCGACCGTCTCGAACACGTTCACCGTCTCGGGCACCGGGTACGTCGGGGCCGGTGCGGCCAACGGCGCGTACGTGCTCATCGGCGACGCCGGCGTCTGGAACGGCAGCGGTCCGCTGCCGTCGGCCGGGTGGCTCGTGCAGGGCTGGGTCATGCCGCAGCAGATCACGGACGGCAAGTTCACCACGACGCTGACCGTGCCCGCGGGCAAGTTCGACCCGGCGAAGGGCTATGTCGCGGCGTCATCCGCCGCACACGGCCTGTCGGTCACCGACCGCACGCTCGATGCATTCGCGTCGATCACCGTTGCACCGGTGGCGCCGGTGATCGACCCGAAGCTCACGGTGACGCCGTCGACGGACGTCGACGGGTCGGTCTCGAACACGTTCACCGTCTCGGGCACCGGGTACCTCGGCGCGGGCGCGGCGAACGGCGTGTACGTGCTCCTCGGCGAGGATGACATCTGGACCGGCGGCCCGCTCGTCGCCGACGGATGGCTCGCGCAGGGGTGGGTGATGCCCACGCAGATCGTCGCGGGCACGTTCACCACGACGCTGACGGTGCCGGCGGGCAGGTTCGACGCGGCCGAGGGGTACGTCGTGGCCACGTCCGCGGCGCACGGACTCTCCGCCGTCGATCGCAGTCTCGACGCGTTCGCGCCGATCACCGTCGCGACGGGCACGGTCGACCCCGGTGAGCCCGGCGAGCCCGGCACCCCGGTCGATCCGAGCGGCCTGAAGCTCAGCGTCTCGCCCGCCAGGGACCTCGACGGTTCCAAGTCGAACGTGCTCACCGTCACCGGCACGGGGTACACCGGCGCGTCCGCCGCGCAGGGCGTCTACGTCGTGTTCGGCGAGAAGTCGGTCTGGGCCGGCAACGGCCCGCTGCCGGCCGACGGCTGGATCGCGATCGAGTGGGTGCGGCCCGACCAGCTCTCGAAGGGCGCGTTCACGGTGAAGATCACCGTTCCCGCCGGGAAGCTCGACGCCGCGCGTTCCTACGTCGTCGCGAGCTCGGCCGCCCACGGGCTGTCGCAGACCGATCGCAGCCTCGACGCGTTCGCCGCGGTGTCGGTGAAGGCGGGCACGAAGCCCGAGACGCCGAAGCCCGAGACGCCGAAGCCGACCGATCCGGCCACCCCTCCGGTGGTCGGCGGCAACCCCGTCGTCGCGGGCGGCTCACTGAGCTGGGGCGTCTACGACCGCTTCGTCGCGTACATCGGCGGCACGATCGCCAACGGCAGCATCAGCGTGAGCGGTGCGACCCGTTCGGGCGGCGTGTTCCAGTTCGGGCAGTCGGGCGGCGGGTACGATGCCGGTGCGGGGCGCGGTACGGCCGAGTACTCGGGCTCCGTGAACTTCCGCGGGCACGGCGGTGCGCTCGACGTGACCTTCGCCGACCCGGTGCTCCGCGTCGCTTCGCCGCAGTCCGGTGTGCTGAGCGTCGCCGTCAACGGTTCGCGCGTCGACCTGGCGAGCGTCGATCTCGGCGCCGCCGCGACGAGCGTGCAGAACGGGGCCACGCGGTTCGCGAACGCGCCGGTGACCCTGCTCGCGACCGGCGTGCCCGCGTTCAACGGCTACTACGGCGCCGGCCAGGCGCTCGCTCCGCTGACGGCCGTGATCGGCGCGCCGGCGGCGGCACCCGCCGGAGACAGCGGCACCGTGGTCACCGCTGCCGCAACGGCGAGCCCGACCCGCGACGTCCCCGCGACGCCCCCGGCCACGACGGGCATCGTGCTCGACACGGCCACCCTCGCCGCACTCGGCGCAGGCAAGCAGGTCACCGTGACCGCCGCCGGCTTCGAGGCGAACGAGGAGGACATCGCGGCGGTCGTGTACTCCACGCCGATCGTGCTCGCCGACGACCTGGTCGCCGATGCCGAGGGCGTCGTGACGTGGACGGGCAGCATCCCGGCTTCGCTCGAGCCCGGCGTGCACACCCTGACGTTCCAGGGGTCGACGAACGTCGGCGTGCAGTTCACGGTCCCGGCCGAGCAGGCGGGCGTGTGCACGGTGTCCGCCGGCGACCTCGACTGGGGCTTCAAGGAGTCGTTCCGCAGCTACCTCACGAGCGGCATCGCGAACGGCGACTGGGCGCTGGCCGGCGTCGGCGAGAACGGCGGCGTGTTCGCCTTCACCGGCGCCACCGGGTCGCTCGACGAGTCGGGTCGCGGTGTCGTGGCCTACCCCGGATCGATCGAGTTCACCGGCCACGACGGCGCGCTCGACACGACGATCGCCAACCCGAAGGTCGAGCTCGACGGCAGCGGCGGGGCGTTCCTGCTGCTCGACGTCACGGGCACGACGCAGGACGGCCAGCCGATCGACCTGAAGCAGGTGCGCTTCGCCGAGCTCGGGCTCGGCGACGGCCTCGCGCTGGCGGACGGGAGGCTCGCGGGTGAGGCGACCGCGGTGCTCACCGAGGCCGGGGCGGCCGCGTTCGGCACCTACCCGGCGGGTGAGGAACTCGACCCCGTGGCCTTCACGGCGACGGTGTCGGGCGACTGCACCACGACCGAGCCCGCTGCCGCGGAGACGACCGAGGTCGAGGAGCCGACGAGCGCCGGCGGCGACGCCGCGGCCGCGGCTGCCGACGCGAGCCAGACCGGACCCGCTTGGTGGGTCTGGGTGCTGTCGGCCGCACTGCTGGCGCTCGTGCTCGCGGTCGTCGCGGTGCTCGTGATCCGCGCGCGTCGCAGCACGACCGGGAGCTGATCCGCTTCCGACATGCCGGGCCGTCGACCTCACCGGTCGGCGGCCCGGCGTCGTTCGATGATCCCGCACTCAGGCTGGTGCGCGACAATGGTCGGGTGAGCAACGCCCCCACCCCCGCAGACTCGCCAGAGCGCGCCGAGCAGAACCCGCCGTCAGTGTCGGCCGAGGCCGCTGCGGCGTCGGCGCCGGTCTCCGGCCTGCAGCCCGAGGCATCCGAGACCCTGATCGAGACCGAGGTGTCGAGCGACACCGCGACCGTGCGCCGGGCGCCGAAGTACGGCCGGTTCATGACCCTCGGGGCAAGCCTCGGCGCGGTCGTCGCGCTCGTGCTCACGCTCTCGTTCACGCCCGAGCAGAGCGAGTTCGTGCCCGTCGGGTTCGACGGCGGCCAGGTGTTCGGCTTCCTGCTGCTGATCTGCGCGTCGATCGGTCTGGCCCTGGGCGCCATCGTCGCGCTCGCATTCGATCGGGCGCTCGCACGTCGCACCACCTCGGTCGGTGTCGAGCACGAGGTCGCCCACCGCGTCGACGAGACGCCGTAGCACCGCGGAGCATCCGCTCGCCCATGCCATGACGAAGGGCCGCCCCGATCGACGGGGCGGCCCTTCGCGCATCGCCTGCTCGCGGCATCCGGATGCCGCGTGCTCGGCCGTCAGCTGAGCTGGGTCTGCTCCACCCACTCGAGGTACTCCTCGCTGACCGTGCCCGTGACGTAGTCGCCCGTGAAGCACGAGAGGTCGAGCGCCTCGATCGAGGTGCCCTCGGTGATCGCCGCCTGCAGGTCGGCGACCTCCTGGTAGATCATGTGGTCGGCGCCGAGCTCGGCCGCGATCTCGGGGATCTTGCGTCCGTGGGCGATGAGCTCCTGACGGCTCGGCATGTTGATGCCGTACACGTGGGGGAACCGCACGGGGGGCGCGGCCGAGGCGAAGGTCACCTTGTTGGCGCCGGCGTCGCGGGCCATCTGCACGATCTGCTGCGAGGTCGTGCCGCGCACGATCGAGTCGTCGACGATGAGGATGTTCTTGCCGCGGAACTCGGTGCCCATGGCGTTCAGCTTCTGACGCACCGAGCGCTTGCGCTCGGACTGGCCGGGCATGATGAACGTGCGGCCCACGTAGCGGTTCTTGTAGAAGCCCTCGCGGTACTCGATGCCGAGCTTCTGCGCGACCTGCATGGCCGACGGGCGCGACGAGTCGGGAATGGGCATGACCACGTCGGCGTCGCCGAGCGGCATGTGCTTCGCGATCGTGTCGGCGAGCCGGTCGCCCATGCGCAGCCGGGACTCGTAGACCGAGATGCCGTTCATGACCGAGTCGGGGCGGGCGAGGTAGACGTACTCGAACGAGCAGGGCACGAGGCGCGGGTTGCGCGCGCACTGCTTCGAGACCATCTCGCCGTCGAGGGTGATGAAGATCGCCTCGCCCGGCTCGACGTCGCGCACGATCTCGTAGTCGCCGTTCTCGAGCACGAGCGATTCGGATGCCACGATCCACTCGTCCTTACCGGAGTCGGCCGTGCGCTTGCCGAGGATCAGGGGGCGGATGCCGAACGGGTCGCGGAACGCGAGCAGGCCGTGGCCGGCGATCATCGCGATCACGGCGTAGGAGCCCTCGACGCGCTCGTGCACCTGCTCGACGGCGCGGAACACCTGGTGGGCGTCGAGCGAGAAGCCCTGGATCTGCCCGGTGAGCTCGGTCGCGAGCACGTTCAGCAGCATCTCGGTGTCGCTCGTGGAGTTCACGTGGCGGCGGTCGATGTTGAACAGGTCCTGCGAGAGCTCGCGGGTGTTCGTGAGGTTGCCGTTGTGCACGAGGATGATGCCGTACGGCGCGTTCACGTAGAACGGCTGCGCCTCCTCCTCGCGCTCGGCGGCACCCTTCGTGGTGTAGCGCACGTGCCCGAGGCCCATGTTGCCGATGAGCGAGCGCATGTCGCGGGTGCGGAACGCCTCGCGCACCTGGCCGCGGGCCTTCGCCATGTGGAACGCCGACCCTTCGGCGGTCGCGATGCCGGTCGAGTCCTGCCCGCGGTGCTGCAGGAGGAGCAGGCTGTCGTACACCTGCTGGTTGACGGGTTCGGTCGAGACGATTCCGACGATGCCGCACATGCGAGCAATGGCTCCTCGAAGGTGGGGGAAGGTGTCCGATCGGACTGCATCATCCTCCCACACGCGCGCATGTGCGCCGACTGGGTGCGGGTCGCTGCTCAGGTGAGCGGCGACCCGCACCGTCGAGCGTCAGCCTTGGAGGCGCGGGCGCCATCCGCGGGTCGAGACGGCGAGCTGGTTCCAGGCGTTGATCGCGACGATGACGGCGAGTAGCGCGGCGATCTCGTCGTCGGTGAAGTGCGCGGAGGCCTCGTTCCAGACCGCCTCGGGCACGTGCGTCTCCGAGAGGCGCGTGACCGATTCGGTGAGGGCGAACGCGGCCCGTTCGCGAGCGGTGAAGAAGTTCGACTCGGGCCAGACCGCGACTGCGAAGACGCGCTGGGCGGGTTCGCCGCCCGCGATCGCGTCGCGCGAGTGCAGGTCGACGCAGTAGGAGCAGCCGTTCAGCTGCGAGGCGCGGAGCTTCAGCAGGTCGCGCAGGGTCGCGGGGATGCCGGCGCGGTCGGCCTCGGCGTCCGCCGCCTCGTCGAGCGCGGTGACGGCGCGGATGAACGCGGGCGCGACGCCGTCGAGGTCGAGGCGACGTGCGGGCGTGATGGGTCCGGCGCTCGGGGCGGCGGAGGCGGTCGAAGTGGTCATGCATCCACGCTACGGAGGGCGGCTCTCACTGGTAACGTCCACTTGCATGGCGGATGACTGGGCCAATTCCGGATTGGATCTACACGTCCGACTCGATGCGCGCCGCAAGGCCGCCTCCCTCGAGGAGGCGCTCCGCGACGCCGTCCGCGACGGCGTGCTCGCCCCCGGCGTGCGCCTGCCGGCCACCCGCTCGCTCGCCGCCGACCTCGGCATCGCGCGCAACAGCGTGGCCGAGGTCTACGCCCGGCTCGTCGGCGAGGGATGGCTCGACGCGCGCGTCGGCGCCGGTACCTGGGTGCGTGAACGGCCGTCGCCGCTGCCGTCGGCCGGCGCCGACCGGTCGACCAGGTTCGACCTCGACCTCAGGGGCGGACTGCCCGACGGATCCGCGTTCCCCCGCTCGGCGTGGGCCGACGCCGTGCGCAGGGCCCTCGCCGACGCCCCGACCGAGGCGCTGGGCTACGGCGCGCCCGAGGGCGCGGCCGCCCTGCGCGAGCGGCTCGCCGAGTACCTCGCCCGCACGCGCGGCGTGCTCGCGACGCCCGACGACGTCGTCGTGACGCACGGGTTCGGCGGACTGCTCGGCCTCGTCGCCCGGGCGCTCGTGGCCCGAGGCGCCGGGCGGGTCGCCGTGGAGAGCCACGGGCACGCATCGCACCGCGCCGTGCTCGAGTCCGCGGGCCTCGAGCTCGTGCCGCTGCCGGTCGACGCCGACGGCGCCAGGGTCGACCTGCTCGACGGGGCGCTCCCGAAGGTCGACGCGGTGCTGCTCACGCCGGCGCACCAGTTCCCCATCGGGGTGCCCCTGTCCCGCGAGCGCCGCGCGCGGCTCGCGGAATGGGCGACGACCGAGGGCCGCTTCGTCATCGAAGACGACTACGACGGGGAGTTCCGCTTCGACGGCCGCAGCATCGGGGCGTTCCAACCTCTCGCGCCCGGCCGCACCGTCTACGGCGGCACGGCGAGCAAGGCGCTCTCGCCCGCGCTCGGGATGGGGTGGGGGGTCGTGCCCCGCGAACTGCGCGGCGAGGTGCTCGAGGAGCGGGTCCGCACCGGGTCAGCGACCGACGCGCTGTCGCAGCTCGCGCTCGCCGCCTTCATCGGTGCCGGGGCCTACGACCGGAGCGTGCGCGCGCTCCGCCTGCGCTACCGCGCGCGTCGCGAGCGGTTCGAGGTGTTCGTCGAGGCCCGCCTGCCCGACGCGCGGGTCGTCGGGCTGGCCGCGGGCGTGCAGTGCCTCCTCGAACTGCCGCCGGATGTCACGGAGCAGGCGGTCGTCGACGAGGCGGCGGCGCTCGGGCTCCGCATCGGCGGGCTGGCCGAGTACGCGGTCGATCCGGCGGCGGCGCCCAGACCGCCCGCGCTCGTCGTCGGCATCGGCGGCCCGCCCGACCACCGGTTCGACCAGGCGATGGCCGTGGTGCTCGAGGCCGTCGAGCGGGCCAGGCCCGTGCGTTGAGGGGCGCTCGCGCGGGTCAGTACTCCGAGGGCTTCGCGAGCACCGCCATGGTGCAGCGCGACACGCAGACGAGCTTGCCCGCCTCGTCGGTGATCCGGATGTCCCACACCTGCGTCGTGCGGCCCCGGGTGATGGGCCTTGCCTCGCCCGTCACCCACCCGCTCGACGCCGGGCGCACGTGGTTGGCGTTGATCTCCATGCCGACGCAGTAGTACTGCTCGGGGTCGACGGTGAAGCTCGCGCCCCAGCTCGCCAGGGTCTCGGCGAGTGCGACGGATGCCCCGCCGTGCAGCACGCCGCCCGGCTGCTTCGTGCGGCCGTCGACGGGCATGCGCCCCTTCAGCGACTCGTCGGTGATCTCGGTCATCTCGATGCCGAGGGAACGGATCGCGGTGCCGTCGCAGCGTGCGTTCGCCCACTCCACCGAGGGCTCGCCGAACCAGATGCTCATGCGTCCGAGTCTCGCACGCCGACGTCGGCCTGCGGCAGGCGGTCAGGCCAGCTCGGCGATGATCGGGTGGATCGCGTCGTCGAACGCGGCGGCGTCGGCCCGCAGCGAGTCGGTGACCGCGACGGTCTTCTCGCCGATCCACCAGACACCGGATGTCGCGAGCGGCAGCACCTCGACGTTCAGCTCGAACGAGTGGGCCCGCCGCCCGACCTCGCGCTCGTGCTCGGCGATCGTGCCCGCATAGGCGCGGTACGAGTCGCCGCGGCGGGCCGAGGATGCGGCCCGGTAGGCGTCCTGCGTCCATTCGGCCCAGGCCCGGGCGGCCTCGGCGTGCGGCGGGATCGCGGCCAGCAGCACCTCGGCGCCCGAGACGGGCAGCGCGATCTCGGTGTCGTACTCCTCGACGAGTTGGAGCGGCACGGGCGAGGGATGGGCCTCGGGCTCGACCGTCATGGCCCACCAGTCGCGCCACTGGCGCTCGAGCAGGTCGTGCTGGTCGATGACGAGCGTCGCGCCGACCTTGCCCACGTCGCGCACGCGCGGCAGCTCGACCGGTGAGGCGACCCCGAGGGCCGCGCGGAGATACAGCGCGATCAGCACAGGCCGACTCGCGTTCTCCCGGATCACCCACGACGGGGTTCCATCCGCCTGCATGCGACGGATTCTACGCTCGGGTGCCTCCTGCGGCCGGGATGCCGGGACGAGCGGGCCTTCGGCGCGCCGCGCGCCGGGTACCCTTGACGGGTGAGCGCGAACTCGTCCTACGCCGCTGCCGGAGTCGACACCGCAGCAGGCGACCTCGCCGTCGAACTCATGAAGGCCTCGGTGGCCGCGACGCACGGTCCGAACGTGCTCGGCGGCGTCGGCGGCTTCGCGGGCCTGTTCGACCTGGCGTTCGCCAAGGAGTACGCGCGTCCGCTGCTCGCGACCTCGACCGACGGCGTCGGCACGAAGATCGCGATCGCGCAGGCGCTCGACAAGCACGACACCATCGGGCAGGACCTGGTGGGCATGGTCGTCGACGACATCGTGGTGGTGGGCGCGAAGCCGCTCTTCATGACCGACTACATCGCGTGCGGCAAGGTGGTGCCCGAGCGCATCGCCTCGATCGTCACGGGCATCGCGAAGGCGTGCGCCGAGACCGGCACCGCCCTCGTGGGCGGCGAGACGGCCGAGCACCCCGGACTCATGGGCGTGAACGACTACGACGTGGCGGGCGCCGCCGTCGGCGTGGTCGAAGCCGACCGCCTCCTTGGCGCCGAGCGCGTGCGCGACGGCGATGCGGTCATCGCCATCTCCTCGAGCGGCCTGCACTCCAACGGATTCTCGCTCGTGCGCCACATCCTCGCGAACGCCGGACTGCACTACGGCGACACCGCGGCCGATCTCGGCACCACCTGGGGCGAGGCGCTGCTCGAGCCGACCCGCCTGTACAGCGGCCAGCTCGTCGAGCTGCTCGACGGCCCGCACGGGTCCGCCGTGCACTCGCTCTCCCACGTCACGGGCGGCGGGATCGCCGCGAACCTCGCCCGTGTGCTGCCGGTCGGCTCGTGGGTCGAGGTCGATCGGTCGACGTGGTCGCCCGCGGCGGTGTTCCGCTCGCTGAGCGCCCTCGCCGGGTCGACGCTCGAGAGCTCCGAGGGCACCTGGAACCTCGGCATCGGATTCTTCGCGGTCGTCGAGGCGGATGCCGCGGCCGACGTCATCGCGAGCCTCGAGCGTCTCGGCCTGCCGTCCTGGCAGGCCGGAACCGTGACCGTCGGCGCACGCGACCTCGACGGCTTCGAGCAGGGCGCCAAGGGCGTCGACGGCGGAGCGGTCCGCCTCGTCGGCGGCTACGCGAGCTGAACCGGGGACTGTCTCCGATGCCGCGGAACCCGCGTGCGAGCACCGCTCCAGCGGTCTCGATCGGCCTCATGGGCACGACGCCGCCCGAGACGCTGGCCGCGCTCGCGCCGCGCATCGAGCGCCTCGGGTTCGCCGGGCTGTGGCTGAACGACGTGCCGGGCGGCGACTCGCTCGACGGGCTCCGCGTCGCGGCATCCGTCACGTCGACGCTCCGGCTCGCGACCGGCGTGATCCCGATCGACCGGCGTCCGGCCGCGTCGCTCGACCTCGACGGCCTGCCCGCCGAGCGCACGGCGATCGGCATCGGGTCGGGTCGAGCCGACCGGCCGGTCGCGTCGGTGGGCGAGGCCGTCGCGCGACTGCGCGAGCGCACCCGGGCGGAGCTCGTGGTGGGCGCGCTCGGCCCCCGCATGCGCCGGCTCGCGGCCGAGGAGGCCGACGGCGTGCTGCTGAACTGGCTGACGCCCGATGCCGCGTCTGTCGCGATGCGCGAGCTCGCCGCCGACGCGGCCGGGCGTCGCGTTCGCGGCGTGCTCTACGCACGCACGATCGTCGACGAGGCTGCGAGGCCGGTGCTCGTGGCCGAGGCGTCGGCGTACGACGCCTACCCGGCCTATGCGGCGAACTTCGACCGTCTCGGGTTCCGCGCGATCGACTCGACGATCGATCGTTCGGGCCGGCTCGCGGACTACGCGTCGGCCTCGGAACCCGTCGACGAACTCGTGCTCCGCGCGATCACCCCGGGTTCGACCCTGGGTGAGTTCGAGTCGTTCGTCGAGCGCGCCGCAGTCTGGGCCGGAACGACCGAGGAGTCGTGAACCGGTCAGCGGTGATCGGGCAGGCTAGGCGCGCTGCTCGTGCTGTTCGTCGTCGGTGACGTAGCTGTCGTCTTCGTCGTCGGCATACTCTGCCCACTTCGCAGCTTCTTCGGAATAATCGTCATGCGAACTCGTGAGTTCGCGCTCAAGCGCCGAGTAATCGGTGTTCGGGCTGAAGTACTTCAGCTCCCGAGCGACCTTGGTGTGCTTGGCTTTCTGACGGCCGCGCCCCATGCGTGACCCCCTTACGACGTCTGGCCGGGTGGCATTGTCTTCACCCGGCGCTTCTGGTTTGTATGAATTCGTCCGACCGCCAGTTTAGCACCGCCGTGAGCCTGCCGATCTCGCCGTGCACAGGCGCGTCATGACCGTGCAATTGGGCGGGCGCACAGCTGGACGTGGTTCGATGGAACCGTGACGTCGAGCCCTGAACGCGTGAAGATCGCGGTGATCGGCGCAGGGCAGGCGGGACTCTCGGTCGCGTACTACCTGCGCCGTTTCGAGCTGGTCGCGGGCGAGGATTTCGTGATGCTCGACCGCGCGCCCGGTCCGGGCGGCGCATGGCAGCATCGCTGGTCGTCGCTGCGCCTCGGCACCGCGCACCGCGTCAACGACCTCCCCGGCATGGCCGACCTCGGCCTCAGCTTCGACACGGCCGACCGCACGCTGCCGGCACGCGACGTCGTCGCCGATTACTACGGCCGGTTCGAGCAGCACTACGACCTCCGGGTGCGTCGCCCCATGGACGTGCGCTCGGTCTCGAACGAGGGCGTCGACCTGGTCGTGCGCTACGACGACCTCAGCCCGCAGCCGATCGACGAGCAACGCGCCCGCGGGTTCTTCGGCCGCATGCGCAAGTCGTTCCAGGAGCCGCCCGAGCAGGCGCCGCCGCGCCACGAGCTCGCGGTGCAGTTCCTCGTCAACGCGACGGGCACCTGGGGCTCCCCGTTCGTGCCCTACTACCCCGGCATGACCTCGTTCCAGGGCCGGCACCTGCACACCTCCGACTTCGCCGACGCCGAGGACTTCCGCGACAAGCACGTCGTCGTCGTGGGCGGGGGCACCTCGGCGATCGGGTTCATGCTCGAGCTCGAGGGCATCGCGTCGCAGCTCACGTGGGTGTCGAGGCGGCCGATCGACTGGCTCGACCGGCAGGAGCTCGACCTCGAGGGCGCGTCGGCAGCCGTCGCCAAGCAAGACGAAGCCGCGCGATCCGGTCGCTCTCTGCCGTCGATCGTCAGCGGCACGGGCGTGCCGAAGAACCGTCGCATCGCGGCGGGCATCGAGCGAGGGCTGCTCGTCGCCCGGCCGATGTTCGACCGCATCGACGCCGATCGCGTGGTGTGGGAGGGCGACGACGACCACCCGGCGAGCGAGGTCCGCGCCGACGCGATCATCTGGGCCACGGGGTTCCGCCCCGAGCTGCGCCACCTCGCACCGCTCAAGCTCCGCGAGAAGGCCGGCGGCATCACCGTCGGCCAGGGCGCGTCGTGGAACGATCCGCGCATCTTCCTCGCCGGCTACGGCCCGCAGGCCTCGACCGTCGGCGCCAGCCGGGCGGGTCGCATGATCGCACGCCAGATCATGGCGATGCTCTGACGCTCAGTCCAACGAGTCGCTCGTCGTCAGCGGCATCCGCCGTGTCCTGATCGCTCGGGCTCCGGAACCCGGGCGAGAACGGAACGGGCGACGGATGCCGCGGCATCCGTCGCCCGTGACGACTACGGCTTGTGCTGCTTCGAGCCCGATGCCGGCTCGACCGAGCGCCGGGGCGGACGCACGGGCTCGCCACGGCGGTCCTGACCGGGCAGCGGGCGGGAGCGCCGGCCGTAGATGAGGTCGGAGGAGTCGAGCAGCCACGGCACGAGCGCCACGGTGACGCCGTGCACGAGCAGGAGCTTCTGGCTGATGCGGCGGGATTTGTGGTTGTGGAGGATGCCCTCCCACCAGTGCCCGACGATGTACTGCGGCAGGTAGACCGTGATCACCTCGGAGCCGTGTTCCTCGCGCCGCTGCTTGATGTACTGGATCAGCGGGTAGCTGAGGTCGCGGTAGGGCGACGACAGGATGCGCAGCTTCACGTGCACGTTCTGCTTGACCCAGTCCTTCTTCAACTGCTTGGTGGCGTCTTCGTCGAGCGAGACGTGCACGGCCTCGAGCGAGTCGTGACGCGCGGCGATCGCGTAGTCGAGCGCCTTCAGCACGGGCTTCTGCATGCGGCCGACGAGCACGATCGCGTGGTCGCCCGACGAGCCGAAGGTGGTGGTCGGGTCGGGTTCGATCTCGCGCTCGACGTCGCGGTAGTAGCGGTTCACGCCCACCATGAGCGTGAAGAGGATCGGCATCATCACGAACACGATCCACGCGCCGTGCGTGAACTTGGTGACGGTCACGACGATGAGCACGATCGCGGTCATGCCGGCGCCGATGGCGTTGATGACGAGGGCGCGCAGCATCGCCGACCGCGAGATCGCGCGCTCGTCGGCCGCCGCGGCGCGAGGCGATCCCTTCGACGACGGATGCCGGCCCTTCGACAGCTCGCGCAGCCAGTGGCGCACCATGCCCGTCTGACCCAGCGTGAAGGAGACGAACACGCCGATGATGTAGAGCTGGATGAGCACGGTCAGGTTGGCCTGGAACACCACGAGGATCACGGATGCCGCGAGCGCCAGGATCAGCACGCCGTTCGAGTAGATGAGCCGGTCGCCGCGGGTCGAGAGCGACTTGGGCGCGTACCCGTCGCGGGCGAGCACCGAGCCGAGCAGCGGGAACCCGTTGAACGCGGTGTTGGCCGCGAGCAGCAGCACGAGGGCCGTCGCCGCCTGGATCAGGTAGAAGAACGCGCTCGAGTCGCCGAACGTCGCGCCCGCGACCTGGGCCATGAGGCTCAGCTGCGGCTCGGTGGCGCATTCGGCCCAGCCGATGAGGTGGCACGGGTCTTCGGCGTAGTGCACCTGCGAGATGAGCGCGAGCGCGGTGAGGCCGGCGAACAGGATGATCGCGATGCCGCCCATGAGCACGAGCGTGCGCTGCGCGTTGCGCACCTTGGGGCGGCGGAACGCGGGCACGCCGTTCGCGATGGCCTCGACGCCCGTGAGGGCGGAGCATCCGCTCGCGAACGATCGGAGCAGCAGCAGGATCACGCCGGCCTGCGTGAGCGACTCGGCGTCGACCTGGTAGACCGACGACTCCGCGACGGGCGCGTCGCCCATCACCGTGCGCGTCAGGCCGACCACGATCATCACGAAGACGCTGCCGATGAAGAGGTAGGTCGGAATGGCGAAGGCCTTCGACGACTCGCTCACGCCGCGCAGGTTCACCGCGGCGAGGATGATCACGAAGATCACGGCGAGCTCCACGCGGAACGGGTCGAGCTCTGGGATCGCCGAGATGATGTTGTCGACGCCCGAGGCGACCGACACGACGACCGTCATGACGTAGTCGACGAGCAGGGCGGAGGCCACGACGAGGCCGGCCTTCTCGCCGAGGTTGCGGTGCGCGACCTCGTAGTCGCCGCCGCCCGACGGGTACGCGCGGATCAGCTGGCGGTACGACGCGACGACCGTCACGAGCAGCACGACGACGGCGACCGCCACCCACGGCGCGAAGCTCAGGAAGGCGAGTCCGCCGACCGTGAGGATCATGAGCAGTTCCTGCGGCGCGTACGCCACGGAGCTCAACGGGTCGCTCGCGAAGATCGGGAGCGCCAGGTGCTTCGGAAGGAGCTGCCCCTCGAGCTTCTCGGTCGGCAGCGGGTCGCCGATGATCCAGTGCTTCGGCGATTTCAGTTCGGGGGGCGGTGAATCCGCCTCATTTGTCACGGCGGATGACACTACACCCGCTGCGGGCCATGTCAAGTCGACGGATGCCGCGTGGCTCGAGACCCGCGGAAATCCGCCGCTCACCGGGGGCTGCGTCGGACGTCCCGACGAGCGGGAGGGCGTTCAGCGCAGCAGCAGGTAGGCCGTAGCAGCGGCCGCGATGCCGAGCGCGAGCGTGACCAGCACGTTGAGGATCGCCGCGCGCCATCTGCCGCCGTCGAGCAGTTCGATCGTCTCGACGCTCCAGGTGCTGAAGGTCGTGAGCCCGCCGCAGAAGCCGGTGACGAGCACGAGCCGGAGGTCGCCGTCGATCGCCGCGCGCTCGGCGAGGCCGAGCACGGCGCCGGCGATGCCGGAGCCGACCACGTTCACGATGAGGATTCCGCCGGGAAGGTGCCCCGGGCGCACGGGCAGGGCCCGGGAGAGCGCGAAGCGGATCACGGCGCCGACCGAGCCGGCGACGATGACGGCGACCGCGACGAGCGGGGCGAGCGAGGCCGTCACAGCGTCTGTCCGGCGTCGGTGACGGTGGTCGGCATGGGCCGACGGGCGAGGAGTGATCCGAGCCGCAGCCCGGCGGCAGCCAGCACCAGGCCGCCCACCACTGAGACGCCGAGGTACAGCGCCGCGAGCCACGCCTCGCCGGCCCCGGTCAGGAGCACGACCGCGGCGAGCACCGCCGACATCGTCGTGAACGATCCGAGCAGGCCCGACCCGAGGCCGGCCTTCACCCAGTTCGGCGTCGAGTGGCGCTTCCAGAGCCCGCCGACGAGCCAGCCGAGCACGAACGCGCCGATCAGGTTCACGGCGAGGGTGCTGAACGGGAACGCGTCGTCGTCGTGGGGGAGCGCGAGGTCCCAGCCGAGTCGCAGCCCGGTGCCGACGAGGCCGCCGACCAGCACGGCGAGGTAGGAGCGCACGCGTCGAGCGTACGCGACCGGCTCGCGGCCGGCCCGCGAAGCGCCGTGTCGAGACCGGTCAGGGTTACGACACGGGCTGCGCGAGGTCGTAGGCCCAGTCGTTCGTGTGCAGCACGATGCCGGGCTTCACCTCGAACTCGAGCGGCCCGAGCAGCGCGAACCCCGCCTTGCGGCACACGGCGTTCGACGCGGCGTTGTCGACGCGCGGGTAGGCGTGCACGGTCAGCACCTCGCCCGAGGCGCGCGCGAGGTCGAGCATGGCGCGCACTGCTGCAGGTGCGATGCCCATGCCGCGGTACTCGGCCTCGACCGACCACCCCGACTCGAGTGCGGGCTCGCCGCCGTGCTCGTGCTGCCAGTACCCCACCATGCCGACGCCCTCGGGGTGCCCGGGGATCGTGATGCGGAACTGGTTCGCGGTGCCCTCGGCCTGCAGGCGCAGGTACCTCGCGTGCCGCGCGATGACCTGCTCGTCGGTCTCGGGGCCGCCCATCTGGTCCATGAGCTCGGGCGTGTTCGCCCGTCGGAGCAGGTCGAGGTCGTCGTCGGACCAGGGTTCGAGTGCGACATCCGTCATGCCCTCACCCAACCACGACCCGCCGACGCCGGTGCGGGCGCCGTCGCCGGACGGCACCCGCACCGGCCGAGTCGCTAGAGGTAGCGCTCGGCGTACGCCGTCATCGCGTCCCGCACGAATCGGGCGCCGTCGACGCCGCCGTAGTTGGCGCCGAAGCGCTCGTCGGCCACGTACATCTCGCCGAGGCCGAGGAAGTACTCCCTGCTCGGGCCATCGGCACCGCCGCCGGGCGTGCCGGGGATGCCGCGCAGCCACTCGAAGTGGCGCTGCGCGAGCGCCTGCGCCTCGTCGCCGGCGGGGTCGATGCCGCGGTCCGCCGCGGCGACCCAGTCGGCGTTGAGCGCGGCGAGGCGCTGCTGCCACGCGCGCTTCTCGTCGGCGCCCATCGAGCGCCACCACGCGTCGCTCCTCGCGTACGCGTCCGCGCCCCAGCGCTGCTCGACCTCCTCCTTGTGCTCGGTGTGGTCGAACCCGTCGAACATCTGCTCTGCCATGAGTCGTTCACCTCCTTCCAATGCGTCGATGGTCTTCTCGACCGACACGATCTGCCGTGCCAGCCGATGCTGCTCCCCACGCAGCCACTCGAGGTGGCTCCGGAGGGCGTGCGGAGCGCGGTCCTCGCGCTCGAGCACGTCGGCCACCGCCGGGAGGCCGAGGCCGAGCTCGCGCAGCAGCAGGATGCGCTGCAGTCGAACGAGCGCCTCGGCGTCGTAGTAGCGGTACCCGTTCGCGCCGATGCGCGCCGGGGCGAGCAGCCCGATGTCGTCGTAGTGACGCAGCGTGCGGCTCGTGGTTCCGGCGAGCTTCGCGATCTCCTGGATCGACCAGTCCACGGCGGGCTCCCTTCTCTCGTGCGGTGGGTCGGCCGTTCATCCCGACGAATGCCACGGTAGAGGTTGACGTTACGTCAAGGTCAAGCACGCGGCATCCGCTCGCCCTTGCAATTGGGCAAGACGCGATATATCGTGTTTCCAGCAGACGCGATATATCGCGAGCCTGTCTCGGCAGAAGAGTCAGACCATGACCGATGCCGCGGCATCCCCCCCGCAACAGAAGGAGCACCCCATGAGCATCGAGCAGTGGGTCATCAACCCCGGCGAGACGCGCGTGATCGACCTCGAACTCGTGCGCCGGCTCAAGGTCGGCCTCATCGGCGGCAAGGTCGACGTCATCGCGCACGACGAGCCCGGCGCGCGCGTCGAGATCGGCGGAGTCACGGGCAAGGACCTCAAGGTCTCGATCGTGGGCGACGTGCTCGAGATCGACCACCCGCAGCTCGGGTGGGACAACTTCATCGACGTGTTCAAGGGCTGGGCGGGCAACGCCAAGGCCGATGTCTCGATCCTCGCGCCCCGCCACGTCGCACTGAAGCTGGGCATGGTCTCGGGCGACGCGCTCATCGCCGGCTTCACGACCGACGCGAAGGTCAGCACCGTCTCGGGCAGCGTCGTCGTCGACAACCACGAGGGCGACCTCGAGGTGTCGAGCGTGTCGGGCGAGATCTCGGTCGGCAACCACGTCGGCGCGATCGACGCGCACTCGGTCTCGGGCGACGTCGTCGCGACCGGCGACATCTACGGCTTCGACGCCGACACCGTCTCGGGCAACATGATCGTCGATGCGCAGGGCACCCCCGGCAAGATCGACACCAACACTGTCTCCGGTTCGCTCACCGTGCGCTACGACGCCGGTGCGGGTGCGCGCTACCGCATCAACACGGTCGGCGGCACGGTGCTGCTCGACGACACCCGCATCAAGGGCGTGCTCGGCAAGGGCTTCGAACGCGTCACCGGAGAGCTCGCGGGCCGCTGGCTCGATCTCGCCGCGAACAGCGTCTCGGGCTCGATCTCGGTCATGACGCGAGCACGCAGCGACTCCGACGGCACGGGGACGACGGATGCCGGCGGCTCCGCCGACTCGAGCGGCGCGGACGGCGCGGGCGCAGAGCGTGACGCCGAGGCATCCGTATGACTCCGCCGGTCTTCGCGCACGGGAGCCTGAGGCTCTACCTGCTCGCGCTGCTCGACGGGCGGTCGCGCCACGGGTACGAGCTCATCCAGGCGCTGAGCGAGCAGTTCGGCGGCACGTACACGCCGAGCGCGGGCACGATCTACCCCCGGCTCGCGAAGCTCGAGGAGGAGGGGCTCGTCACCAAGGCCGCCGACGGCCGCAAGACCGTCTACGAGATCACGCCCGCGGGCCGTGCCGAACTCGAGTCGCGGCGCCACGAGCTCGACGACATCGAGAACGAGGTCACCGACTCGGTGCGACGCCTCGCCGACGGCGTCCGCGCCGAGGTGAACGACGCCATGCGGTCGCTGCGCGCCGAGTTGGCGAGCGCCGCCCGCGAGGCCAAGCGCGCCGCGACGACCACGACGGCCGGAGCGGGCTCGTCGGCCGGCTCCGGCAGCGGCGCGACCTCGTCGGGCGCGGCCGAGGGCGACCGCATCGCGTCGGAGCGCGCGCTGCAGGAGGCCGACCTCGCGATCACCGAGTTCCGTCAGCAGCTGCGCACCGACCTGCGCACGCACCGCGACCGCGTGCGCCCGGAGGCGGTCACGATGCTCAAGGCGCGGCTCGCACAGGTGCGCGCCGACGTGCTGGCCACCCTCGCCGACCGCTGAGGCGAGGGGTCGGAGGGCCGACGGGTGTCCCGACGCGCCGACCCTCCGGGTCAGGGGGCCGGTGCTGCGGGTGCGGCCGTCGACGACGCGACGCCGGGGGAGGTCGGCGCGGCAGGCGCTGCGGTGGCGGTGCCCGCCTGCTGCGGTGCGGTCCCGCCGGAGGCGCCGGCATCCGCTCGCTCGACCGACGCCCGCCTGATGGCGAACAGCGGGATGGTGTAGCCGCAGAGCGGGCCGATGAGCACCGCGAACGCGACGGTGCCGATGCCGACGTTGCCGCCGAGCAGCCAGCCGGCGGCGAGCACGACGAGCTCGATGCTCGTGCGCACGATCCAGATGCGCCAGCCGGTGCGCGCGTGGATGCCGGTCATGAGGCCGTCGCGCGGGCCGGGGCCGAAGTGCGCGCCGATGTAGAGGCCGGTCGCGATCGCGAGCACCAGGATGCCCGCCGGCAGCAGCAGGATGCGCACCCAGAGGTCGAGGCCCGCCGGGATCAGCCAGAGTCCGAGGTCGGCCGCGGGGCCGACGAGCAGCACGTTCATGATCGTGCCGAAGCCGGGCCTCTGCCGGATCGGGATCCAGAGCAGCAGCACGAACACGCTCGTGATGACGGTGATCGGGCCGAAGTTGAGGCCGGTCTGCTTGGAGATGCCCTGCGTGAGCACGTCCCACGGCGCGACCCCGAGCTCGCCGCGCACGATGAGCGCGATGCCGATGCCGTAGAGCAGCAGGCCGACGTAGAGCTGCACGAGACGGCGTGCGAGGATCGGTGCCGGATCGCGGAACGAGGTGAAACGGGGGAGCATACGGTCAATCCAATTCCATGATTGGCCTTCTCGTACACATCCAATCCTCGTAAAGTGGCCTGATGGTGGATCGCTCGCTCAGTGCCCGTTCGCTCGAACTGCTCCTCGGCGACTGGCGCGGTCGCGGCAGCGCCTACGAGGCGCTCGCCGACCGCATCCGGCTGCTCATCGTCGACGGGCGCATCCCCGTCGAGACCCGCCTGCCGGCCGAGCGCGACCTCGCCGACCGCCTCGGCGTGAGCCGCACGACCGTCGCCGCCGCCTACCGGCGCCTGCGCGAGCTCGACCACCTGCACAGCGTGCGCGGCTCGGGCAGCGTCGCGCGGCTGCCCGGAGCCCCGGCCATCCTGCCCGCGGCGTTCGAGTCGGAGTACCTCGACTTCTCGAAGGCCGCGCCGCCCGCACTGCCCTGGCTGTCCGACCTCGCCCGGCGGGCCGCCGAAGACCTGCCCGCGCACCTCGGCGACTCCGGGTACGACCCGATCGGCATCCCGCCGCTGCGCCAGGCGATCGCCGACCGGTACGCGCAGCGAGGACTGCCGACCTCGCCAGACCAGATCATGGTGACGATCGGTGCCCAGCACGCGATCGCGCTCGTCTCGCGCGCGGTGCTCGGCCGCGGCGACCGCGCGCTCATCGAGATGCCGACCTACCCGCACGCCTACGAGGCGCTCCGGGGTGCGGGTGCGAGGCTCGTCGGGTCGCCCGTCGTGCCGCACCCCGCGGGCGGCGCCGGCACCGCCGCCGCGATCGACGCCGACCGCGAGGAGGCGGCGGGCCTCGTGCAGTCGATCCGGCATTCGAACCCCGCGATCGCCTACCTCATGCCCGACTTCCAGAATCCGACGGGGCGCACCATGAGCCGCGAATCGAGGGCGCGCGTGCTCGACGCCGCGGCCAGGCAGGGCACCGTGGTCATGGCCGACGAGACGATCGCCGAGCTCGACATCGACCGGTCCGAGGCCTTCCCGCCCATGGCGGCAGACGGCCCCGCGGTGCTCATCGGCAGCGTCGGCAAGACGATCTGGGGCGGCATCCGGGTCGGCTGGATCCGCGCCGACCGGCCGCTGATCCGCCGCCTGCTCGCGGTGCGCGCACCCGGCGATCTCGGCACCCCCGTGCTCGAGCAGCTCATCGTCGCGCGTGCCCTCGAGCGCATGGACGACGTGATCGCCCTGCGTCGCGAGCAGCTCCGCGCGGGCCGCGAGCTCGTCGAACGGCGGGTCGCCGAACTCCTGCCCGAGTGGCGCGTGCCGCACGTCGACGGCGGCATCGTGACGTGGATCGGCCTCGGCGCGCCGGTCAGCTCGCAGCTCGTGCTCGCGGCGCGCCAGGAGGGCCTCATCGTCACGGCCGGCCCGAGGTTCGGCGTCGACGGCGCCTTCGAGCGGTTCCTGCGCGTGCCGATCTGCCAGAGTCCCGAGGCGACGGATGCCGCGGTGCAGGCGCTCGCACGGGCCTGGCGCTCGCTCGGTGGGGTGCCCCTCGGCGAACCCGATCCCGAACTCCTGGCCTCCGTGGTCTGACCCGCGCGGCTGTGCCCGAGGTGCGGCGGGCGCGCCGACGGTCGGGGCCGCCGAAGACGACGACCCCGACCGTGTCGCTCAGTGGCGCTTCGGCTGTCGGCGGAGACCGACGAGCCCGAGCCCCGTGGCGAGCAGAAGCCCGCTCAGCGAGAGCCAGCCCGACTCGAAGCCCGTCGAGGCGAGCGATCCGACGCCGGCCTGCTCGAGGCCCGTCACCGTGCCGCTCGCGACCGTCGTTCCCGAGCCGCCCGAGCCGCCCGAGCCGCCCGAGGTTCCCGGGTCGCCGGGCGTTCCCGGGTCGGTCGGGTCGACCGGGTCGGTCGGGTCCGTCGGGTCGACCGGGTCCGTCGGGTCGACCGGGTCGACCGGGTCGACCGGGCCGGTCGGGTCGCCCGGGTCGCCGGGAACCACGACGGTCGACGATCCACCCGTGCTGCTGTCGCCGACGACCGAGATCGCGTTGCCGCCGACCGTGATCGGCAGCGCGACGCTCGGGATCAGCTGCGTGCCGCCGAGCAGGCCGTCGAGACCCGACGTCGTCGGGCCTCCCGTGCCCCCCGTGCCCGGAGCGACCTCGGTGGCCGCGTCGGTCGACGTGGAGTCGCCGATGACGCTGATGGCGTTGCCGCCGACCGTCACGGGTACCGCCGCGTCGACGACCGCCTGGGTGCCGCCGAGCAGCGATTCCTCGCCCGAGGTCGAGGCGCCGTCGCCGCCGGTCGCCGTCGCTGCCGGGGTGACGGATGTCGCGGCATCCGACGACGTGGAGTCGCCGATGACCGAGACGGCGTTGCCGCCGACGGTGACCGGGATCGCGAGGTCGACCAGGCCCTGGAGCCCGCCGAGCAGCGAGTCGTCGCCCGACGTCGAGGCGCTGCCCTCGCCCGTCGTGGCGCCGCCCGACGCGGCCGACGGTGCGGAGGACGCCGCGTCGGTCGACGTGGAGTCGCCGATGACGCTGATGGCGTTGCCGCCGACCGTGACCGGGATGGTCGCGTCGACGACCGCCTGGGTGCCGCCGAGCAGCGAGTCCTCGCCGCTCGTCGCGGGGGCCGCCTCGGGCGCCGGTTCGGCAGCCGGTGCGACCTCGGTCGCGGCATCCGTCGACGTGGAGTCGCCGAGCACCGAGATGCCGTTGCCGCTCACGGTCACCGGCACGCTCACGTCGACGAGGCCCTGGAGGCCGCCGAGCAGTGAGTCGTCGCCGCCGGTCGTCGCCGCTTCGGAGGCGGGCTCGGCGGCGGGCGCCGGTGCGACCTCGGTCGAGGCATCCGTCGACGACGAGTCGCCCAGCACCGAGATGCCGTTGCCGCTCACCGTGACCGGCACCGTGATCGACACGAGGGCCTGCGTGCCCGAGAGGATGCCGTCGTCGCCGCTCGTCTCCGAGGCGTGCGCGACGCCGGCGCCGAGGAGCGTGAGCCCCCCGGTGACGAGGGCGGCGTACAGCGCCCTCGTGGCCAATCGCTTGAGTTCCATGGTGTTGCTCCTGACTGATCGCTGGGTTGCCCGCATCGGAGCGATGCAGGCGATGACCGGGTCCGCCGGAGGCTCGAGGCACGCCTGAGGCGCGCCCGATGAGCGGGCGGAGCGGTCCCCGTCAGTCAGGGGTGGTGTCGGTCTCGAAGACCGGCGACGACGGAAGCGCGTCGTCGACAGAGGAGAGCGTTCGGGACGCCGAGGCGTCGAGCGACTGCGATGCGTCGACCGCGTCGGAGCCGGTGAGGCCGGCGCCCGAGCCAGAACCGGCGCTCTGCCCGCCGGCGGGAGCGGAGGAGCCGGCCGGGCCTCCCGTGGGACCGCCGGCGTCGCCGGGAGGCGCGGCCGTGCGGATCTCGCCGCCGTGCGACGTGCCCGCGACTCCGGGCGTCGCGGCTCCCGAGGCGCTTCCGTCTGGTCTGAAGGACGCCTCGGCTCGCGCGGGCGCATCCGACGCCCGCTGGGCGGGCTGCGCGGGTGGGGCACCAGTGGCGGGCTCGGCGGGCACCTGCGCGCCGGGCGGCGATGACGTCCCGCCGTCGGAGCCGCCGGGATCCGCCGGTCCGCCGTCGCCGGGCGAGACCACGCCCGGCAGGAGCGGCACCTCGGGAAGGTCGGGCAGCACGCCGCTCGGGAGCTCGCCGGTCGAGCCGACCACTCCGCCGAGCAGGTCGTCGACGCCGCCCGTCACGGGCGTGACGACGGCACTGACGCCGCCTTCGCCGAGCACCCCGTCGACGACGCCGCCGACGATCGGCACGCCGCCGACCACGCGGTCGACCACGCCGACCACCGGATCCACGATGGCGCCGACGGTACCGCCGCCCGCGACATCCGTCACCGTCTGCGTCGTCTCGTCGACCACGACCACCACGGCCTCGTCGGCCGTGTCGAGCACGGCGTCGACAGTGCCGGTCGCCCCGTCGACGACCGACGGCACCACCGCGACGACGGGAGACAGAGCTTCGGGCACGACCTCGACGACCGGGTCGAGCACGGTGTTCACGGGTTCGACGACCGTGTCGACGACGGCCCCGAGGGTGTCGCCCACGGCATCCGTCGTCGCCGAGACCCCGCCGAGCAGGGATCCGACCGCGCCGAGCAGACCGTGGCCCTCGGGTTCGTCGGCCGAAGCGCTCTGGGCGCCCGAGAACAGGGAGATGGTGAGCCACGCGGCCGAGATGCCGGCGCCGAGGAGGGCGTACCTGACCCCGGTACGACTGAATGAACTCGTCGTCGAACCCAACCGGATCACCCCCATCCTTCCTGCACCATATCGGGTGTCCCCCGAACAGGGCTAGTGGCGCGTCGCAGAAGTCCGGTGCCGGATACGTGCTTTCACAGGCATCCGTGACCGAATCGGGCCTCCCGCACTGCGAGGATTGACCCCATGTCACTGCTCGCTGCGCTCAGCATGAAGAACCGTGCGCTCATCGCGCTCGTCACCGTCGTCGTGGCGATCTTCGGCGGAATCTCGCTGACCTCGCTCAAGCAGGAGCTCGCGCCGTCGATCTCCTTCCCGCAGCTCTCGATCATCACCCAGTACCCGGGTGCGTCGCCCGACGTGGTGAACACCGACGTCTCGACCCCGATCGAGACGGCCATCCAGGGCATCACCGGGCTCGAGGACACCTCGACCAACAGCTCGACTGGCGTGTCCCGCGTCACCGCGAGCTTCACGTACGGCACCGACCTCGCGTTCGCCGAGCAGAAGCTGCTCTCGTCGATCAACCGCATCTCGAGCCAGCTGCCCGACGACGTCGACCCGCAGGTGCTCGCGCTGAGCCTCGACGACTTCCCGGTGCTGCAGATCGCCGTGACCGGCGCCGACGACCCGGCGACGCTCTCCGACGAGCTGACCCGCACGACCCTCGGCGAGATCAAGGACGTCGACGGCGTGCGCGACGCGACCCTCGTCGGAGACTCGGGCCAGCGGGTGACGATCACGCCCGACCCCGAGCAGCTCGCGGCGTACGGACTCACCTCCCAGGCCATCGGCGACGCCCTCGCGCAGAACGGCGTGCTCATCCCCGCCGGATCGATCACCGAGGGCGACAAGACCTACTCGGTGCAGACCGGAGCCCGCATCGAGAGCATCGACGAGCTCGCGGCGCTTCCCGTGCTCGGCGGCACCGAGGCGGCGCCGGTCGCTCCGGATGCCTCGGCCGGCGCACTCCCCGACGGCACCGCGCTGCCCGGGGCCGGCGCCGCGGCGACCGTGCCCGTCGCACTCACGATCGACGACGTCGCCTCCGTCGAGCTCGACGAGAACCCGGTCACGAGCATCTCGCGCGTCAACGGGGAGCCGGCGCTCACCATCCAGGTCACGAAGCTGCCCGCCGCGAACACCGTCGACGTCTCGACCGCGGTGACCGCGCTGCTGCCCGACCTCCAGGCGTCGCTCGACACGACCAACCCGGGCGCCGAGTTCACGGTCGTCTTCGATCAGGCGCCCTACATCCAGCAGTCGATCGAGTCGCTGGCGACCGAGGGCCTGCTGGGCCTCGCGTTCGCGGTCATCGTGATCCTGCTGTTCCTGCTCTCGGTGCGCGCGACCCTGGTGACGGCCATTTCGATCCCGACGTCGGTGCTGATCACCTTCATCGGGCTGCAGGCCACGGGCTACACGCTCAACATCCTGACCCTCGGCGCGTTGACGATCGCGATCGGGCGCGTGGTCGACGACTCCATCGTCGTGATCGAGAACATCAAGCGGCACCTCGTGGCGGGCGTCGACAAGTCCGCGACCATCGTGCACGCCGTGCGCGAGGTCGCCGGCGCGATCACCGCCTCGACCATCACGACGGTGGCTGTGTTCCTGCCGATCGCGCTCGTCGAGGGCGTGACCGGCGAGCTCTTCCGCCCGTTCTCGCTGACCGTGACGATCGCGCTGCTCGCGTCGCTGCTCGTCTCCCTCACCATCGTGCCCGTGCTCGCCTACTGGTTCCTCAAGCCGGCCAAGGTGCACGCGCACGGGGGCGAGGCCGGAACGGATGCCGCGGCCGCGGCGTTCGTCGACGAGGCGGGCGCCGGCGCGCCCGACGAGCTCGAGCACCCCTCGCGACTGCAGCGCGGGTACCTGCCGATCATCGCCTGGACCCTGAAGCACAGCGTCGTGACGATCCTCATCGCGGTGCTCGTGCTCGGCGGCACGATCGCCATGGTGCCGCTCATGAAGACGAACTTCCTCGGCTCGTCCGGCCAGAACACCTTCCAGGTCACCCAGGAACTGCCGGTGGGCTCGAGCCTCGACGCGATGGACGCGGCGTCCGAGCCCGTCGAGCAGGCGATCCTCGACACCGAGGGCGTCGAGACGGTGCAGACCTCGATCGGCTCAGGCAGCGGGCTGGCCGCGATCTTCGGAGGCGGCAGCGCGACGGTGACCTACTCGATCACCACCGACGAAGACGCCGACCAGGAGGCGCTCCAAGACGACGTGCGCGAGTCGCTCGACGGGCTGTCGTCCGACGTCGGCGAGGTCACGCTGACCGCGTCGAGCGGGTTCGGCGCGTCGAACGACATCGCGGTGAACATCACCGCGTCGAACGCCGAAGACCTGCAGGCGGCCACCGACGCCATGGTCGAGGAGTTCGAGGGCTTCGACTCGCTCACGCAGGTCAGCTCGAACCTGTCCGAGTCCCGCGAGTACATCGCGGTCGAGATCGACCGCGACGCCGCGGCCGCCGCCGGCTTCTCCGAGGTCGCGCTCGGCGGGTACGTGTCGGGCAAGATGTCGCCGCAGGCGAAGGGCTCGATCGTCATCGACGAGCAGACCCTCACGATCTACATCGCCGACGAGAACCCGCCGACCACGGTCGAGGAGCTGCAGGCGCTCGAGGTGCCGACGCCGACGGGCCTCGTGCGTCTCGACGAGCTCGCGACGGTCGAGACGGTCGACGGTCCCACGTCGATCACGACCGTGCAGGGTCTGCGCAGCGCGACCGTGACGGCCACCCCGGCCGGCGACGACCTCACGGCGGCCAACGCCGACGTGGCGACGGCGCTCGCCGAGGTCGACCTCCCGGCGGGCACGACGGCCGAGATCGGCGGCGTCTCGGCCGACCAGGCCGAGTCGTTCTCGCAGCTCGGGCTGGCCCTGCTCGCGGCGATCCTGATCGTCTACATCGTGATGGTCGCGACGTTCCGCTCGCTGCTGCAGCCGCTGCTGCTGCTCGTCTCGGTGCCGTTCGCCGCCACGGGCGCCATCGCGCTGCAGGTCATCACGGGCGTGCCGCTCGGCGTGCCTTCGCTCATCGGCGTGCTCATGCTGGTCGGCATCGTCGTGACGAACGCGATCGTGCTCGTCGACCTCGTGAACCAGTACCGCGACCGGGGCATGAGCGTGCGCGACGCCCTCGTGCACGGCGCGTCCCGCCGTCTGCGCCCGATCCTCATGACCGCGCTCGCGACGATCTTCGCGCTCGTGCCCATGGCCCTCGGCATCACCGGGCACGGCGGGTTCATCTCGCAGCCACTCGCGATCGTCGTGATCGGCGGACTGCTCTCGTCGACGGTGCTCACCCTCGTGGTGCTGCCCGTGCTCTACAACCTCGTCGAGGGCGGGCGCGAGCGTCGGGCGGCCAAGCGCGCGGCCCGCGCAGCGAGCGCCGCCGACGACGCGTCGACTGCACGGGTGCCGGCGACGGTCGGAGCCCCGGCCGACGCGGCAGCGACGACGGACGCCGCGTCCAGCGCGCCCGCTGCGCCGGCTGCGCCCGAGGTCTCGGCAGCCCCGGCCGCGCCGGTCGAGCCCGCGACGCCCGGCGAGCCCGCCGCACCGCCCGCCCAGAGCGACGCGCGTGACGACGACGCCGACGGGAAGCCCGGAGCCTGACTCGCGGCATCCGCTCGGATGCGGAAGGGCCCGCGTGCGATCACTCGCACGCGGGCCCTTCGTCGTCGCCGGCCGGATCACGCCCGGCCGGGGCATCCGTTCGATCAGACCTGCTCGTCGACGGGCGCCTCGAACTGGGCGTTGTAGAGGCGGTAGTACGCGCCCTTGGCCTCGAGCAGCCCAGCGTGCGACCCCTGCTCGACGATCGAGCCGTTCTCCATCACGAGGATCACGTCGGCGTCGCGGATGGTCGAGAGCCGGTGCGCGATGACGAAGCTCGTGCGGTTGGCCCGGAGCGCCGCCATGGCCTTCTGCACGAGCACCTCGGTGCGGGTGTCGACCGAACTCGTCGCCTCGTCGAGGATCAGCACGCTCGGCTGCGCGAGGAACGCGCGGGCGATGGTGATGAGCTGCTTCTCGCCGGCCGACAGGTTGCCGGCCTCGTCGTCGAGCACGGTGTCGTAGCCATCGGGCAGCGCGTGCACGAAGCGGTCGACGTAGGCGGCGACGGCCGCGGCGAGGATCTGCTCCTCGGTCGCACCGGGGTTGCCGTACGCGATGTTCTCGCGGATCGTGCCGCCGAACAGCCACGTGTCCTGCAGCACCATGCCGGTGCGCGAGCGCAGGTCGTCGCGCGTCATGTCGCGGATGTCGACGCCGTTGTACGTGATGCGCCCCGAGTCGACGTCGTAGAACCGCATGATGAGGTTCACGAGCGTGGTCTTGCCCGCGCCGGTCGGCCCGACGATCGCGACGGTCGAGCCCGGCTCGGCCACGAGATCCATGTGCTCGATGAGCGGCTTGTCGGGCGAGTAGCTGAACGACACGTCCTCGAACGCCAGGCGGGCGCCGGCTTCGCCGTCGTCGGCGACGGATGCCGGTGAGGCGGGCGTCTCGGGGTCGGCATCCTGCTCCTCGGCGTCGAGCAGCTCGAAGATGCGCTCGGCGCTCGCGACACCCGACTGCAGCAGGTTGGCCATGGAGCCGAGCTGGCTGAGCGGCTGCGTGAACTGGCGCGAGTACTGGATGAACGCCTGCACGTCGCCGAGGCGCATCGTGCCGCCGGCGACCATGAGCCCGCCGACCACCGCGATCGCGACGTACACGAGGTTCCCGACGAACATCATGGCCGGCATGATGATGCCCGACACGAACTGGGCGCCGAAGCTCGCGGTGAACAGCTCGTCGTTCTTCTCGTCGAACGCGGCGTCGACCTCCTTCTGGCGGCCGAACACCTTGACGAGCGAGTGCCCGGTGAACGTCTCCTCGATCTTGGCGTTCAGCATGCCCGTGTGCTTCCACTGCGCGGCGAACAGCTTCTGCGAACGCTTCGCGATGACGACCGTGATGATCGCCGACAGTGGGATCGTCACGAGCGCGACGAGCGCCAGCACGGGCGAGATCGTGAACATCATCACGAGCACGCCGACGACGGTGAGCAGCGAGGTGAGCATCTGGCTCATGGTCTGCTGCAGGCTCTGCGACACGTTGTCCATGTCGTTGGTGACCCGCGAGAGCACCTCGCCGCGCTGCATGCCGTCGAAGTACTTGAGCGGCAGGCGGTTGATCTTGTCCTCGACGTTTTCGCGCAGGCGGAAGACCGTTCGCTGGATCGCGCCGTTCAGCACCCAGCCCTGCATCCACATGAACAGCGACGCGAGCAGGTAGAGCGCGAGCACGCCCATGAGCACCATGCCGAGGGCCTGGAAGTCGATGCCCTGACCGACGCTGAAGTCGCTCATCGCGGACACCATGTTGGCGATGTCGTCCTGCCCCGCGGCGCGGAGCGCCTCGACGGCCTGCGCCTGGGTCGTGCCCGGTGGCAGCTGCCCGCCGAGCGCCGACGAGACGACGCCCTCGAAGATGATGTTCGTGCCCTCGCCGAGGAGCTTCGGCCCGAGCACGCTGAACACGACGCCGATGACGGCGAGCACGGTCACGGTGATGACGGGCCACGCCTCGGGGCGCAGCCGGCCGATGAGGCGCTTCGCCGAAGGCCAGAAGTCGATCGCCTTCTGCACGGGCGCGCCCGCACCGCCGCCCGGGCCACCGCCGAACGGGCCGCGGCGCGGGGGCGTGGCCGGGGCGGGTGCCGCCTCCGCCTCTGCGGCGACCTCGGCCTGCGTGGCCGCGCTGATCGAACCGGTGTCGACGGGCTCTGCGGTCTGTGCGCCGTCGCGCTGCTCGGTGGTCATGCTGCGGCCTCCTCGGCGCTGAGCTGGCTGGAGACGATCTCCTCGTAGGTGGGCGAGCTCGCGAGCAGCTCCTCGTGCGTGCCGCGGGCGACGATCTCGCCGTGCTCGAGCACCAGGATCTGGTCGGCGTCGACGATGCTCGACACGCGCTGGGCGACGACGAACATCGACGCGTCGCCGATGTCGGCCCGCAGTGCGCGCCGCAGCCGGGCGTCGGTCGCGACGTCCAGCGCCGAGAACGAGTCGTCGAAGACGTAGATCTCGGGCCGTTTCACCAAGGCCCGCGCGATGGCCAATCGTTGGCGCTGGCCGCCGGAGACGTTCGTGCCGCCCTGGGCGATCGTGGCCTGGAGCCCGCCCGGCATGGCCTCGACGAATCCGCGGGCCTGGGCCACCTCGAGCGCGTGCCAGAGTTCGTCGTCGGAGGCGTCGGGCTTGCCGTAGCGGAGGTTCGACGCCACCGTGCCCGAGAACAGGTAGGGCTTCTGCGGCACGAGCCCGATGCGCTCCCAGAGCACGTCGGGGTCGAGATCGCGCACGTCGACGCCGTCGATGCGCACGCTCCCCTCGGTCGCGTCGAAGAGGCGCGGCAGCAGGTTCACGAGCGTGGTCTTGCCGGCACCGGTGCTGCCGATGACGGCGGTGGTCGTGCCGGGCTCGGTGGCGAACGTGAGGTTTCGCAGCACCGGCGCCTCCGCGCCCGGGTAGGCGAAGCTCACGTCGTCGAGCTCGATGCCGCCGTGCACCTCGAGGTGCATCGTGGGCTCGAGCGGCGGCACGACGCTCGAGCTGGTCTCGAGCACCTCGCCGATGCGGTCGGCGCTCACGGAAGCGCGCGGGATCATCACGGCCATGAAGGTCGCCATCATGACCGCCATGAGGATCTGCATCAGGTACTGCAGGAACGCCATGAGGGTTCCGACCTGCATGCTGCCGTCCTCGATGCGGAACGCGCCGAACCAGAGCACCGCGACGCTCGAGACGTTGAGCACCGCCATGACGACCGGGAACATGAGGGCCATCAGGCGCCCGGCGCGGGTCGCGACATCCGTGATCTCGGTGTTGGCGACCTCGAAGCGGTCGCGCTCGACCGGCTCGCGCACGAAGGCCCGGATGACCCGGATGCCCGTGAGCTGCTCGCGCAGCACGAGGTTCACGCGGTCGATCTTCTGCTGCATGACGCGGAAGAGCGGCACCATGCGCGTCACGATGAGGCCGACGGCGATGAGCAGCACCGGCACGCTGATCGCGATGAGCCACGACAGCTCGAGGTCCTGCTGCATGGCCATGATCACGCCGCCGATCGCGAGGATCGGCGCCGAGACGAGCATGGTCGAGGTCATCAGCACGAGCATCTGCACCTGCTGCACGTCGTTCGTCGTGCGGGTGATGAGCGACGGGGCGCCGAACTTCGAGACCTCGCGCTCCGAGAACTCGCCGACCTTGCGGAACACGCCGCGCCGCAGGTCGCGGCCGACGGCCATGGCGACCTTCGCGCCGAAGTACACGGCGGTGATCGAGCAGGCGACCTGGAGCAGGGTGATGAGCAGCATCCACCCGCCCGTCGTGACGATGTACCCGGTGTCGCCGGTGGCGACGCCCTGGTCGATGATGTCGGCGTTGAGCGTGGGCAGGTACAGCGAGGCCATCGACTGGGCGAGCTGGAACACGATGACGCCGACGACGAGCCACGCGTACGGCTTGACGTAGCGCTTCAACAGGGAGAGGAGCATGCGATGCGGCTTTCTACGCGATGACGGATGCGGTGGCGGATGCGGCCGAGTGTGGCGCGGCCGAGGGCGGCGCGGCCGAGGGCGGTGCCGTCGACGGCGGCACGACGAAGGGCGAGTCGATGACGGATGTCGCGGCGCGGCGCCCTTCGGCGCCTGCCGGCGTGCCGGCAGCATCCTGACGCGCCGAGAACCCGTGCAGCAGCAGCTCGCTGATCTCGGCGGCCGGCACGATGTCGCCGTTCGTGATCAGCGGATGGGTCATCGAGAACGTGGCGTAGCGGATGAACTGGGCTGCGCGCCGCGGCGGGATGGCGAGCTGTTCGCGGTGCGGCAGCAGCACGTCGGTGATGGCCTGGATGACGGGTTCGTTGTCGGGCGGCCGGCGCCTCGCCTGCTCGGGCGTGCGTTCATGGAAGCCGAGGATCGCGACGAGCGCGAAGATCTGCTCGGTGCGGTGCTGGGTGAGCTCGACGACCGCGCGGATCACGTCGTCGAGCTCGGCCGAGGCCGGGATCTCGCTGATCGCGTCGACCATGGAGGTGGCCTCGATGTGCCGGTGGATCGAGTCGTGGATCAGCTCGTCCTTGTCGGCGAAGACCGAGTAGAGGGTGCCCTCGGCGACGCCGGCGGCCTCGGCGAGTTGCTTGCTCGTCACGTCGCGCCCGTACTGCACGAGCAGCGGCACCGCGGCATCCATGATGACCGCACGGCGTTCTTCGCGGGCGAGCGGTTTCGCCCTGGTGGTTCGATCTGCCATTCCGGAATCATAACTGAGTGAGCGCTCATTCAGAATGGCGGATGAGGAGTGGCTGGTGTCGCCGGGCGGCAAGTTGGTACCGTCGCCGCAGGGGTGAGCCGAGCCGCACCCGAGGCGGGAACCGATGGAACGAACGGATGTCGCGGTCGACGCGTTCCTCGACGGCGTCGACGACCCCCGGGCGGGCGACCTGCGCGCCCTCGACCGCGTGATCGCCGACGAGCTGGCCGGCCTGGAGCGCGTGCTCTGGCAGGGCGTGATGTGGGGCGGAACCGAGCAGCGCATCATCGGCTACGGCGGCATCAGGCAGCCGCGGCCCCGGGGCGCCGACGTGGAGTGGTTCCTCGTCGGCCTGGCGATGCAGCAACGTCATCTCAGCGTCTACGTCAATGCGGTGGAGGGCGGCGAGTACCTCGTGCAGGCTCGCCGGACGGTGCTCGGCAGGGTGAAGGTCGGGGCCGCCGCCATCACCTTCACGCGGCTCGACGACCTCGATCTCGAGGCGTTCCGCCTGCTCGTGCGGCGGGCTCGCGAGCTGGCCGGCGACGCGACCTGATCGCTGGTTTGTGGGTGCGACACGCCCGGGGTGTGGGGTGGATTTGTGTGGGGTGGGGTGGGGTGCGTATGTTTGTCCTTGTCGCCGCGGCGGTCTGGTCTTCGGGC
>NZ_JBHVTI010000008.1:0-220126 GCF_042884735.1 Agromyces sp. NPDC058110
CGGAGGAGATTCGCGCGAAGGGAGGACCCTGCGTCGGCAGGCAGCCTCCCTTCGCGCGAATCTCCTCCGCTCCAAGACGCCACGACGCACGCCGGAACTGTGGGCGCGCGACGGCGCCCCAGCCCGCGCCTCACCTCCGCAGACGACGGATGCCGGTGGCAGGTCGCCCGCCACCGGCATCCGTCCGTTCAGGTCAGCGGGTCAGGTGAGTTCGGCGCCGTCGAGCATCTCCGACACGAGGGCCGCGATGGCCGAGCGCTCCGACCGGGTGAGCGTGATGTGGGCGAACAGCGGATGCCCCTTCAGCGTCTCGATCACCGAGGCGACGCCGTCGTGGCGTCCCACGCGCAGGTTGTCGCGCTGCGCCACGTCGTGGGTGAGCACGACGCGGGAGTTCTGCCCGATGCGCGAGAGCACCGTGAGCAGCACGTTGCGCTCGAGCGACTGGGCCTCGTCGACGATCACGAACGCGTCGTGCAGCGAGCGGCCGCGGATGTGCGTGAGCGGCAGCACCTCGAGGATGCCGCGATCGACGACCTCGTCGAGCACGTTGTCGGAGACCACCGATCCGAGCGTGTCGAAGACCGCCTGGCCCCAGGGGTTCATCTTCTCGCCCTGGTCGCCCGGCAGGTAGCCGAGCTCCTGCCCGCCCACCGCGTAGAGCGGACGGAACACCATGATCTTCTTGTGCTGCTGGCGCTCGAGCACGGCCTCGAGCCCCGCGCAGAGGGCGAGCGCCGACTTGCCGGTGCCGGCCCGGCCGCCGAGCGAGAGGATGCCGATCTCGGGGTCGAGCAGCAGGTCGATCGCGAGCCGCTGCTCGGCGGAGCGGCCGTGCAGGCCGAAGACGTCGCGGTCGCCGCGCACGAGGCGCACCTTGCGCTCGCCCGTGACCCGCGCGAGTGCCGAACCCCGGTCGGAGTGGATCACGAGGCCCGTGTTGACCGGGATCCCCTCGGCCTCCGCGATCGAGAGGTGTTCGTGCTCGTAGAGCTTGGCCATCTCGTTCGAGCCGAGCGAGAGCTCGCTCATGCCCGTCCAGCCGGAGTCGTGCGCGAGCTCGGCGCGGTACTCCTGCGCGTCGAGTCCGATCGAGGCGGCCTTGACGCGCAGCGGGAGGTCCTTGGAGACGACCGTGACGGCGATGCCGTCGTTGGCGAGGTTCGCGGCGCACGCGAGGATGCGCGTGTCGTTGTCGTTCAACTGCAGCCCGCTCGGCAGCACCGAGGTGCTCGAGTGGTTCAGCTCGACGCGCAGCGAACCGCCGTCGCCGACCGGGATCGGGAAGTCGAGCCGCTCGTGCTCGATGCGCAATTCGTCGAGGATCCGCAGCGACTGGCGCGCGAAGTAGCCGATCTCGGGGTCGTTGCGCTTGGCCTCGAGTTCGGTGATGACGATCACCGGCAGCACGACCGCGTGCTCCGCGAAGCGGAACAGCGCCCGGGGATCCGACAGCAGCACCGAGGTGTCGAGCACGTACGTGCGCTCGTCCTGCGCGAGGCCTTCAGGCGACGCGGCATCCGGACGCTGCTCGCGTCCGGTGGAACGTGCGACGGACTTGGAGGTTTCGAGTGAGGCCACGACCGCTCCTGCCCCGAGCGTGTCCGCTCGGCTCTCGCGCCGGCCGGCGAATCCTCCTACGAGCGCTTCACGAGCCGACTCGTTCGGGCACCTTGCCCGATGTGAGCGACGCTACGTCGGTCGTTCGGATTCGCGTCGATCGACACGCGGCGAGTTGCGTCGGCGTCACACAGAGTTCACATTCGTCGACGAGCGGATGCCGCGGGGCGGGCGTCAGTACGTCGCGGCGGAGCCGTACGAGACGAACGCCGAGCGCAGCATGTCGAGGGTCTCGGCGTCGGTGCCCGCGTGGGCGCTGAGCCGCACCTGCCCGAGACGCGTGGTGGCGGTCACTCCGTGGTTGTGCAGCGAGGCGGTGAGCACCGAGAGCTGGTCGGCCGGCGGTTCGAGCACGACGATGCCGGCGCGCTCGTGCTCGTTGCGCGACGAGGCGACGGCGATCGCGAACTCGTCGGCCAGGTCGATGACGCTGCTGACGTTCGCCGCGACCGCGGCGTTGACGTTCGCGACGCCCACGGCGGCGAGCTCCTCCATGGCGGCGGCGAAGCGCGCCTGGGCGATGGGGTCGGGGTTCGACACCCGGAACGCCTTCGCGCCGGGGGCGGGCGGCGGCACGAAGCCCCACGGCTCCGCCTCCTCGGTGGCGGAGAAGCCCGAGAACACGGGCGTGAGCTGCTCGATCGCGCGATCGGACATCGCGAGGAAGCCGGTGCCCCAGCCGGCACGGCACCACTTCTGCCCGCCGGTCGCGACGACGTCGGCCACCTGCCACGGGGCGTCGACGACGCCGAATCCCTGGATCGCATCGACGATCAGCAGGCGGTCGCCGATGACCTGGCGGATGCCCTCGATGTCGCACAGGTAGCCGGTGCGGGCGTCGACGAGGCTCACGGCCACGGCGCCGACCCCGTGCTCGAGCTGGTCGCGGATCTGGCCGGGCGTCACCTTGCCGTGGTCGGTCTCGAGCCAGACGGGCTGCACGACGTTCAGCGCCTCCTGGGCGCGCACGGCCGCGATCGGCAGGCTGGGGAACTCGCCGGGCGAGAGGAGCACGCCGCCGGTCAACCCGAACAGGGCGTGCATGAGGCCGGTGCTCGTGTTCGGCGTGAACACGATCTGGTCGGCGGCGAAGCCGGTGAGGGCCGACGCCGCCTCGCGCACCCGGGCGTCCTGCTCGAGGAACACCGACGAGCTTCCGTGGCGCGAGCGCTCGAGCACGTGGGTGAGGGCGTTGCTCTCCTCGGCCGCGACCCTGGCGAGCGGCCCGAACCGCCCGTAGTCGAGGTATCCGGGTTCTTCTCCGAACCCGGCGACGAACGCGTCGATGCCCATTCATGGCCCCCATTCTTCGAGCGACATCATGGCACGCCGCAACCCCCCGTGCGCAAAGCGGACGTCAGCCTCCGAAACGTCGATGCCGCTTGGCGTAGTCGCGGATCGCCCGCAGGAAGTCGACCTGCCGCAGGTCGGGGCCGAGGGCCTCGACGAAGTAGAACTCGCTGTGCGCGGCCTGCCACAGCATGAAATCGCTGAGCCGCTGCTCGCCCGAGGTGCGGATGACGAGGTCGGGGTCGGGTTGCCCGCCCGTGTAGAGGTGCAGGCCGATGAGGTCGGGCGTGAGCCGGTCGGCGAGGTCGTCGAGGCTGCCGCCCTCGGCGTGGTGCGCGGCCACGATCGAGCGCATGGCGTCGACGATCTCCTTGCGCCCGCCGTATCCGACGGCCAGGTTCACGTGCAGGCCGCCCTTGTCGGCCGTGCGATGCTCCGCGGCGTCGAGCGCCGCGACGAGCGGTTGGGGCAGGCCGGCGTCGGAGCCGACGTGCTGCACGCGCCAGTCGCGGTAGTGCGAGAGCTCCTCGGCGAGCTCGGCGATGATCTCGATGAGGGCGGCGAGCTCGTCGCTCGACCGGTTGCCGAGGTTGTCGCTCGACAGCAGGTAGAGGGTGACGACCTGGATGCCGAGGTCGTCGCACCACTCGAGGAACTCGCGCACCTTCGCCGCACCGGCCCGGTGGCCGTGCGCGGCGGAGTCGTAGCCGAGCTGCTTGGCCCACCTGCGGTTGCCGTCGATGATCATCGCGACGTGTCGAGGCAGCGACTCCTGCTCGAGTCCGCGTCGCAGACGGCGCTGATACAGCCGGTAGAGGATGCCGCGACCGAGGGGCGGATCGCTGGATTGCACGCGACTACGCTACCGCGAGTGCGGCCCGCACACTCACAGCGGACCGTGACCGGGGTGGCCCTACGCTGTGAGCATGACCCCCAAGCGCCACCGCGAGCCGTCCGACCTCGCGCACGAGCTCGCCCGGCCCGTCGCGCCCGAGGATCCGACGGATGCCGCGGTCGACGTCGAGCGGCACGGCCCCGACCTGCCGAACATCCCCCTGCTCGACGACGCGATCGCGCATGCCGGAGACGAGGTCAAGCCGACCTGGCGGGGCTGGATCCACGCCGGCACGTTCCCGTTCGCGATCGCCGCGGGCATCGTGCTCATCACGCTCGCGCACGGAGCACCGGCGAAGTGGGCCTCGGCCGTGTTCATGCTCACCTCGCTGCTGCTCTTCGGCAACTCGGCGCTGTACCACCGCTTCAACTGGAAGCCGAAGACCAAGGTGCTCCTGAAGCGCATCGACCACGCGAACATCTTCCTGCTGATCGCCGGCACCTACACGCCGCTCGCGGTGCTCGCACTCCCGCCCGACAAGGGCTGGATCCTGCTCGCGGTCGTCTGGGGCGGCGCCCTGCTCGGCATCGGGTTCCGCGTCTTCTGGATCACGGCGCCGCGCTGGCTCTACGTTCCGCTCTACCTGCTGCTCGGCTGGGCCGCCGTCATGTACCTCGGCGACCTGCTCGCCGCCAGCGTCGCGATGATGGTGCTCGTCGTGGTCGGCGGGGTGCTGTACACGATCGGCGCCGTCATCTACGGCTTCAAGAAGCCGAACCCGTGGCCGGGAGTCTTCGGGTTCCACGAGATCTTCCACACCTGCACGGTGCTGGCGTTCATGTGCCACTGGACGGCGTCGCTCATCATCGCGCTCGCGCCCGTCTACCACGTGGCCTGACCGGCGGGCGCGACCGGGCGCGACTGCGCGCCACCGGGGCGTCACGCCGTCGGTGCCGACGCTCCTCGCTCAGCGGGTCGGCGCGTCTCCGGGTGCCGCGTCTCCGGCGTCGTTCGGCTGGCCGTCGTCTTCGGAGCGGTCGGATGCCACGGCATCCGTCTGCTCGGCACCGGACACCTCGGCACCGGCGGAGCCGGAGCCCGCTGCGGCGGACTCGGCCATCTCGCGCGCGAGCTCCTCCTGCACCTCGGCGCGGTAGTTCGTGCGACGGATGCGGCGCGTCATGTCGAGCACCAGCAGCAGCACCACGACCATGATGCCGAACGTGATGACGAAGCCCCAGACGCCGGGCGTGACGTCGTTGGGATCGAACTCGTCTTCGGCCGCGCGCACGACCGGAGCGATCGCGAGGTGCGCCGCGACGAGTGCCGTCGCCGCGCTCACAGACGAATCCGGAGGGTCGGACGGACAGCGGATTCGGAGCGCATGGAACTCTCTCTCACGGCGGATTCTGGCGGGGCCAGGGCGGGTTAGGCTTGAAAGGCAAGCCTAATCGATCCGACCCCCGAGGATTCCGAGTGTCCAGCACCGAGAGCGACCCGCTCGCCGCGCGATACGGGCGCACTCGCCGCAATCGTCGCCGCGAGCTGACGATCCTCATCGCCGCCGGCCTCGCGTTCGCGGTCGTGCTGGTCTCGTGGGTCGTCTGGGCCGGGCTCGACGGGCAGCAGGCCGCCGTGCAGGCCACCGACACCTCCCACGTCGTGCGCAACGACGAGCGCTCGGTCGAGGTCAACTGGACCCTCTCGGTGCCGGCCGGCGAGACCACCGCATGCGCGGTGAAGGCGCTCGACGACGACTTCACGGTCGTCGGCTGGAAGGTCGTCGAGATTCCCGCCTCCGATCGGCCGCTGCGCAGCCTGACCGAGACCGTCCGAACCGCCCGCGACGCCGCGACGGGTTTGATTTCGAGCTGCTGGCTCACCTAACATGGGGCATTCGCCTCGACAGTCGTCGGGGCGTCACGTCTATTCGGGCGCGTTCGTCGAACGCGTCCCCGCAGGAGGGCACCATGGCGCAGGACGCCACCGTCACCTGGCTCACGCAGGATGCGTACGACCGGCTCGCCGGCGAGCTCGAGCAGCTCTCGACCACGGGTCGCGAGGAGATCGCGAAGCGCATCGAGGCCGCTCGCGAAGAGGGCGACCTCAAGGAGAACGGCGGATACCACGCTGCGAAGGACGAGCAGGGCAAGATCGAGGCCCGCATCCGCCAGCTCAAGGAGCTGCTGAAGACCGCTGAGGTGGGCGACGCCCCCACGTCGAAGGGCATCGTCGAGTCCGGCACCGTCATCACCGCGGTGATCGCGGGCGACGAGGAGACCTTCCTCATCGGCAGCCGCGAGATCGCCGGCGACTCCGAGCTCGACGTGTGGAGCGAGCAGAGCCCGCTCGGCGCGGCGATCCTCGGCCTCAAGGTCGGCGACAAGACCAGCTACACGGCGCCGAACGGCCGCGAGATCGCCGTCGAGGTCACCGCGGTCGAGACCTGGGCCGGGCAGTAGCACCCGCTCGAACACGTGAGCACGGCGCCGACCAGATGGTCGGCGCCGTTCTCGTTTCCGGCGCTGTGGGCCGCGGGCAGCGACCGGCTAGTCCGCGACGATGCGCGGTTCGTAGCCCGCTCGCCTGAGCACCTCGACGACCGATGCGCGGTGGGCGGGGCCGCGCGTCTCGACCGACAGGCGCAGCCCCACCTCCGAGATCTGCAGGCCGTTGCCGTGACGGGTGTGCAGCACCTCGATCACGTTCGCCTGCGCCTCGGCGAGCAGCTCCGCGATGCGGGCGAGCTGGCCGGGGCGGTCGGGCAGGCCGATCTCGAGCGTGAGGTAGCGATCGGATGCCGCGAGGCCGTGCGCGATCACGCGCTGCATGAGCAGCGGATCGATGTTGCCGCCCGAGAGCAGCGCCACGACGGGCCCATCCGACCGGATGCGGCCGCTCATGAGCGCCGCGACCGACACCGCGCCCGCGGGCTCGACCACGAGCTTCGCACGCTCGAGCAGCACGAGCAGCGCCCGCGCGATGTCGTCGTCGCTGACCGTGACGACCTCGTCGACGGTCTCGCGGATGATCTCCAGCGTCAGCTCGCCGGGCGTGTACACGGCGATGCCGTCGGCGATGGTCGGCACCACCGGCACCTGCACGGCGTGCCCCTGCGCGAGCGACGGCACGAAGGGCGAGGCGTTCTCGGCCTGGACGCCGATCACGCGAACCGTGCGGCCCTCGAGCGACGCGCGCTGCTTGACGGCGCTCGCCACGCCCGCCGCCAGGCCGCCGCCGCCGATGGGCACGACGATCGTCGCGGCATCCGGAACCTCGTCGAGCACCTCGAGGCCGAGCGTGCCCTGGCCCGCGATGACGTCGGCGTGGTCGAACGGCGGGATCACGACCGCGCCCGTGTCGGCGGCGAAGGCGCTCGCGGCCTCGAGCGTCTCGCCCACCGAGTCGCCGTGCAGCACGACGTCGGCGCCGTAGGCCCGCGTGGCGTCGAGCTTCGGGAGCGCGACGCCCACCGGCATGAAGATCGTGGCCTTGATGCCGAGCTCGCGCGCCGCGAACGCGACGCCCTGCGCGTGGTTGCCCGCCGAGGCGGCGACGACGCCGCGTGCGCGCTCCTCTGGGCTCAACGCGCTGAGCCGGTTGTAGGCGCCGCGCAGCTTGTACGAGCCCGTGCGCTGCAGGTTCTCGCACTTGAGGTGCACGGGCACGCCGAGGTGGTCGGCGAGGTACCGCGAGGACTCCATCGGCGTGCGCTGCACGACCGCCGCGACGACGTCGCGTGCGCGCTCGAAGTCGGCGAGGGTCGGGCCCGGGATGGTGCTGATCACGCGTTCATTCTCCTCGTTGGTATCCGGGTCGTTGCGGGACGGTGCGCCAGAGCGCCGACGCGACCTCGGACAGCGGCGGCGCGGGTGCGTGCTTCCACGCACCGGATGCGACGTAGTTGATCATCACGTTGAGCACCGCCGCGATCGGCACCGCGAAGAACGCGCCGGCGATGCCGGCGAGGAACGACCCGGCCGCGACGGCGAGCACGACCCCGAGCGGATGCACCTTCACCGCGGTGCCCATGATGAGCGGCTGCAGCACGTGGCCCTCGAGCTGCTGCACGAGCAGCACGACGCCGAGCATGGCGACGGCCGGCCAGAGGCCGTTGTAGACGAGGGCCACGAACACGGCCAGCGCGCCCGTCGCGACAGCACCGACGATCGGCACGAACGAGCCGAGGAACACCAGGATCGCGATCGGCACCGCGAGCGGCACCCCGAGCAGGAAGGCGCCGAGGCCGATGCCGACCGCATCGATCGTCGCGACGAGGATCTGCACCTTCACGAAGTTCTGCAGCGTCGTCCACCCGGCGTTGCCCGCGCCGTCGACGGCGGCCCGCGCACGACGCGGGAAGATGCGCACGACCCACCCCCAGATGCCCCGGCCGTCGATCAGGATGAAGAGCGTCGCGAACAGCGCGAGCAGCATGCCGGTGAGGAAGTGCCCGACGGTGGTGCCGACCGAGAGCGCGCCGCTCACGAGCACCCCGCTGCCGCTCTGCACGGCGTCGACGGCCTGGTTCACGAAGTCGTTGAGCTGGGCCTCGGTGAGGTGCAGCGGCCCGCTCTCGAGCCAGTCGCGGAACTCGTTCCACGCGATCACCGACTGCGCGGCGAGCTCGTCGGAGCCGCGCACGATCTGCCAGATGCCGAGGGTCAACAGGCCGCCGACGACGGCGAGCGCGCTCAGCATCGCGGTCGTGATGGCGAGCCACTTCGGCCAGCGGTGGCGCTGCAGGAGGCTCGAGAACGGCACGAGGAGCGCCGAGAGGATCACCGCGACGAGCAGCGGGATGACGATGAGCCGGAGCTGGATGATCAGGAAGATGACGACCGCGACGACGCCGCCCACGAGCAGCAGGCGCCACGACCAGGCGGCGGCGAGCCGCATGCCGAACGGGATCGACGCGTTCACGTCGGGCTGGGGGTCGGGCACCGCGTCGGGAGACGCCTGGGCATCGGCAGCGGGCCGTTCGGGCGCGCGGCCGACCGTGCGTCTCCTGCCGACGAACCTGCCCCGACCCTGGCCCATCGCTCCAGTCTAGGCGGGGGGCATGCGCGCGACGGCATGTGCGTGTCGGGGGTCGCCGATAGGGTGCGAGCACCATGGTCGAACGCGTCAGTCCTCCTCTCGCCCGCCGCATCGCGCTCGCCGCGCAGGGCTTCGGCCGCGCCGCGCCGCCCGAGCCCGGCCTCCGCCAGGTCGGCGGCGTGCTCGACCGCTTGGGCCTGCTGCAGATCGACTCGGTCAACGTCTTCGAACGCAGCCACTACCTGCCCGTGTTCAGTCGACTCGGCGGCTACGACAAGGCCCTGCTCGATCGCGTGACCACCGGGCGACGGGGCCGCACGCTCGAGTACTGGGCGCACGAGGCTGCCTTCGTGCCGCGCGAGCTGTGGCCGCTGTTCGAATTCCGCCGCGAGGAGTACCGCACGCGCGGCGAGGCGTGGGGCGGGTGGCTCGTCGAGAACCGGCAGCTCGCCGACTGGCTGAAGGCCGAGCTCGCGGCCAACGGTCCCATGCGGGCGAGCGAGATCGAGCACGACGCGAACGAGCGGCGCGGGCCGTGGTGGGGCTGGTCGGCCGTCAAGCGCACGCTCGAATGGATGTTCCGCGTGGGCGAGGTCGTCTGCATCGAGCGGCGCCGCTTCGAGCGCGTCTACGCGTTGCCCGAGCAGGCGCTCGAGGCGGAGCTGCTCGCTCCCCCGCCCTCCGAGGCCGACGCGGTGCGCGTGCTCGTCGAGCGTGCGGCATCCGCGCTCGGCATCGCGACCGAGGCCGACCTCGCCGACTACTGGCGCATGAAGCGCGCCCAGGTGCGCGGCGCCGTGCGAGACCTCGAAGACGCGGGCGTGCTCGTGCCCGTCGAGGTTCCCGGGTGGACCGTCGCAGGCCGGGCGGCGCCGACCTGGGTGCACCGCGACGCCCGCCGCCCGCGCCGCATCGACGCCGCGACCGTGCTCTCGCCGTTCGACCCGGTCGTCTGGTTCCGCCCGCGCGCCGAGCGCATGTTCGACTTCCACTACCGCATCGAGATCTACACCCCCGCACCGCAGCGCGTCTTCGGCTACTACTCGCTGCCCGTGCTGATCGACGACGACGTGGTGGGCCGCGTCGACCTCAAGAACGATCGCAAGAACCGAGTGCTCCGCGTGCAGTCCGCGTGGATCGAGGCTTCGGCGCCCGCCGACACCGCCGCACGGCTCGCTCCGGCCCTGCGGCGAGCCGCGGAGTGGCAGGGACTCGACGAGATCGTCGTGGTCGACCGCGGCAACCTCGCGCATGCGCTGCGACCCGAGCTCGCGGCATCCGGCTGATCCGGCGAGTTCGCACGCTAGAAGGAGCCGCCCATCTGCTCGAGCCGCTTGACGCGCTCGGCGATCGGCGGGTGCGTGGCGAAGAGCTTGTCTATGACCCCGGGCTTCAGCGGATCGGCGATCCAGAGGTGCGCCATCGAGGAGTTCTGCCGCTTCATGGGCCTGCCGTAGGTCTCGAGTTTCTCGAGGGCGCTCGCGAGGGCATCGGGATGCCGCGTCGTCATGGCACCCGTCGCATCGGCGAGGTACTCCCGCTGGCGCGACACCGCGAGCTGCACCAGGCTCGCCACGAGCGGCGCGATGAGCATCGCCACGAGGCCGACCACCATCATCACGGGGTTGCCGTTGTTGTTGTTGCGGCCGAAGAACGCCATGCGCACGAACAGGTCCGAGATGAAGCCGACCGCCACGACCAGCCCGAACACGATCATCGAGAGGCGGATGTCGTAGTTGCGCACGTGGCCGAGTTCATGGGCCATGACGCCCTCGAGTTCGGCGTCGTCCATGATCTCGAGCAGCCCCGTGGTCGCTGCGACGACCGCGTGCTCGGGATCGCGCCCCGTCGCGAACGCGTTCGGCGCCGGATCGGAGACGACGAACACCCGCGGCATCGGCGTGCCCGTGGCGATCGACAGGTTCTCGACCGTGCGCCAGAGGCGCGGGTGGTCGGCCTTGGAGTGCAGTTCGACGGCGCCCGCCATCGCGAGCGCCTGGCGGTCGGCGGTGAAGTACTGGAACGCGGCGTACGCCGTCGCGATGACCACCGTGACGACGACGATCGTGAGGTCGCCGTAGACGGCCGCGGCGAGCCATCCGAGCCCGCCGATGACGGCGAGGAAGAACAGGATGATGAAGACGGTGTTGCGCTTGTTCCTGGCGATCGCGCGATACAACGACGACCCTTAGAACTGCACGCGCGGCGGCTCGGCGATGGCCGCCGGCTCGGTGACCTCGAAGAAGTCGCGCTCGCTGAACCCGAGGCTGCGCACGAAGAGCGTGTTCGGGAACACCTTGATCTTCGTGTTCAGCTCGCGCACCCCGCCGTTGTAGAACCGGCGCGACGCCTGGATCTTGTCTTCGGTGTCGACCAGTTCGGACTGGAGCTGCAGGAAGTTCTGGCTGGCCTGCAGCTGCGGGTACGCCTCGGCGACCGCGAAGATCGACTTCAGGGCCTGCTGCATGTGGTTCTCGGCTGCGGACGCGTCGGCGGGCCCCTGCGCCTGCAGGGTCTCGGCCCGGGCGCGCGTGACGTTCTCGAACACGGCCTTCTCGTGCGCGGCGTAGCCCTTCACCGAGTCGATGAGATTCGGGATCAGGTCGGCCCGTCGCTTCAGCTGCACGGTGATGTCGCTCCACGCCTCGTCGACGCGGACGTTCAGCGTCACGAGCGAGTTGTAGGTCGCCCAGAGGTAGATGCCGATGACCAGCACGAGCGCGACGACGATGATGACGGGGATCAGCCATTCCATGGCACGGGCTCCTCAGCGATGCTGCGACGATCGCGGTGCTGCGACGATCTTGGTGTCCCATGATTCTATCGATCGACTGAGAGCACCTCGGGGGTTCCCATGAGACTCGGAGGAACCGGAGAGTGTTCTCCCGGAGATCGATCAGCGATGCCGCGACTCGCCCGATCCGCCTCTCGACAGGCGGGGCCCGCGAGGCGAAGAATCGCCGCATGACCATCGGAGCGGATGCCACGGCCGGCGCGGCCGTCATCGTCGACGACCTGCACGTCAAGCGCGGTTCGACCGCGGTGCTCGACGGGCTCTCGCTCGCCGTCCCGACGGGCGCGATCGTCGGCCTGCTCGGGCCGAGCGGCAGCGGCAAGACGACGTTGATGCGGTCGATCGTGGGCGTGCAGGTCGTGCAGTCGGGCTCGATCGAGGTGCTCGGGCTCCCAGCCGGCACGGCCCCGCTGCGCACGCGCGTCGCCTACGTGACGCAGCAGGCCAGCGTGTACGACGACCTCACGGCGCGTCAGAACCTCGCCTACTTCCGCCGGGTGCTCCGGGCACCGGCATCCGATGTCGACCGGGTCATCGACCGCACCGATCTCGGCGACGTCGCCGACCGGCTCGTGGGCTCGCTGTCGGGCGGGCAGCGCGGCCGGGTCTCGCTCGCGGCCGCCCTGCTCGGCGAGCCCGAACTGCTCGTGCTCGACGAACCCACGGTCGGGCTCGACCCGGTGCTGCGGGTGCAGCTGTGGGAGCTGTTCCGCAGCCTCGCCGACGACGGCCGCACGCTGCTCGTCTCGAGCCACGTCATGGACGAGGCGAAGCGCTGCGACCGGCTGCTGCTGATGCGCGACGGAGCGCTGCTGGCCGACGACACGGTCGAGGGGCTGCTGGCCTTCACGGGCACCGACGACGTCGAGACGGCGTTCCTCCGGCTCATCGAGCGAGGTGCGCCCGACCTCGCGCCGCGCGCGCCCGATCGGCCGGGCCCGCGGCACGCCGCCCAGGCGCCCGACGAGGCACCCGAGCCCGGAACGGAGTCCGACCGATGAACGCCTCGCGCACGTTCGCGACGGCCGGTCGCGTGCTCGAGCAGATCCGCCACGACCCGCGCACGATTGGGCTGCTGCTCGTCGTGCCGAGCCTGCTCATCGGCCTCGTCGCGTGGATCTTCAGCGACACCGACGTGTTCGACGACATCGGCCCCGCGATGATCGCCCTGTTCCCGTTCATCGTGATGTTCCTCGTCACGAGCATCGCGACGCTCAGGGAGCGCCGCAGCGGCACCCTCGAGCGCCTGCTGTCGATGCCGATGGGCCGGGCGGACTTCCTCCTCGGCTACCTGCTCGCGTTCGGCCTGCTGGCGATCGCGCAGACCGCGATCGCCGTGTCGTTCGCCGTGTGGGTGTGCGGGCTGGAGATCACGGGTTCGATCTGGCTGCTCTTCGCCGTCGCCGTCGCCGACGCGGTGCTCGGCACGTCGCTCGGCCTGCTCGCGAGCGCGTTCGCCCGCACTGAGTTCCAGGTCGTGCAGTTCATGCCGTTGCTCGTGCTGCCGCAGATCCTGCTCTGCGGCATCTTCATCCCCCGGGATCAGCTTCCCGAGGTGCTCGAGGCGATCAGCGAGTGGCTGCCGCTCAGCTTCGCGATCGACGCCCTGCAGGCCGTCGCCGCCGACTCCGAGAGCGCCGAGTGGATCCTGGCGAAGGTGCTCGTCATCGTCGCCTGGATCGTCGGCTGCATCGTGCTCGGCTCGATCACGCTGCGTCGACGGACGCCCTGACCCCCAGCACGCGATCCAGGTAGGCGTTGCGGAAGACGCCCTCGGGGTCGAACTCGTCGCGCACGGCGACGAAGTCGTCGAACCGGGGGTACTTCTCGCGGAGCGAGGCATCCGTCTGCGTGTGCATCTTGCCCCAGTGCGGACGCCCGCCGTGCGCGTGCATGACCGCCTCGACCGCGGTGAAGTACTCGGTGGGATCCTCGCGGAAGTAGCGGTGCACCGCGATGTACCCGGTGTCGCGGCCGTAGGCGGTCGAGAGCCAGTTCTCGTCGGATGCCGCGGCGCGCACCTCGATCGGGAAGCTCACCCGCCATCCGTTGCGCTCGATGAGCGAGCGCACCTCGCCGAGCGCCTCCGGCACGGCCTCGAGCGGGATCGCGTACTCCATCTCGCGGAACCGCACGGTGCGGTTCGTGGTGAACACCTTGGGCGAGAGGTCGGTGAAGTCGCGGTCCCCGCTGAAGCGGTCGACCTGCCGGGCGAAGAACGGCGTCGTCGAGGGCGCGACCCGGCCGAGCGCGCAGATGCCCCGGTACAGGCCGTTGGCGAGCAGTTCGTCGTCGACCCAGCGCGAGAGGCGGCCGAGCGGCTTGCGGGGCGCGTCGATCGGCAGCCGGGTGTTCGTCTTGGTCTGCGCCGTGTCGGTGTGCGGGAACCAGTAGAACTCGAAGTGGTCGGCGCCGGCGACGCGTTCGGTCCACTGCCCGAGCACCTCGTCGAGCGGTTCGATGCGCTCCTCGGCCTGCAGCACGAACGCCGGCACGAGCTGCAGCGTGAGCTCGACGAGCACGCCGAGCGCCCCGAGGCCGACGCGCACGGCCGGCAGCAGCTCGGGGCGGCTCGTCTCGCTGATCTCGACGAGGTCGCCCGTGCCGGTGACGAGCTTGGCCGCGACGATCTGCGTGGCGAGGCCGCCGAAGCGCAGGCCGGTGCCGTGCGTGCCCGTCGAGGTCGCGCCCGCGATCGACTGCCGGTCGATGTCGCCCATGTTCTGCAGCGCGAGCCCGTAGGGGGCGAGGAGGCGCGGCAGGTCGTAGAGGCGGGTCCCGGCGCCGAGCGTGACGCGGCCCGTCGCGGGGTCGGCCGCGATGACGCCCGACACGTCGCCGAGATCGAGCTGCACCCCCGGTGCGACGGCGATGCCGGTGAAGCTGTGCCCGGCGCCGACGGGCTTGATGCGGAGCCCGGATGCGGCGGCCGACGTCACGGCTCGCTGCACCGCCTCGGCCGATGCCGGCCGTTCGACCCGCACGGGCGTGACCGCCTCGGTGCGACCCCAGTTGCGCCACCTCGCTCCGGTCGCGGTCACAGGAACACCTTGCCTTCGCCGCGATAGGTGGGAAGCACGTCGACGATGCGGTCGTCGTCGACGAGCTGGAACTCGTTCAGGTGCTCCGAGAGCTCGCCCGACTTGGTGTGGCGGAACCACACCCGATCGCCGGGGCGCAGCCGCGTCGCGGCCTCGCCGGTGACGGGCGTCTGCACCTCGCCGGCGGCCTCGCGCGGCATCATCTCGAGGCCCTGGGGCCAGACGATGCGCGGCAGCCGGTCGGGAGCGGGCGGGCCGGAGGCGATCCATCCGCCGCCGAGGATCGTCGCATGACGGGCGCTCGGCCGACGCACGACGTCCATCGCGAACGCCGCTGCGGGGGCCGGCGTGAAGTGGGCGTAGCCGTCGAAGAGGTGGCCGCCGAACAGGCCGGAACCCGCGGCGATCTCGGTCACCGACGGGTCTGCCGAGGTCGCCTCGAGCGAACCCGTGCCGCCGCCGTTCACGAATTCGAGGTCGGCGTGCTCGCGCACCGCGGCGACCGCTCGGGTGCGTCGCTCGACGAGCTCCGGCATCGATCGCGACTGCATCCAGCGGTTCACCGCCCCATCGACGGGCTTGCCCGCCGGCCGGTTCGTGACGCCCGCGATCTGCGCCTCGTACGCCATCATGCCCACGAGCCGGAAGCCGGGCCGGGTGACGATGTACGCCGCGAGCGCCCCGGCGTCGGCCGGCTCGTGCACGGGCGAGCGACGCACGCCGAGGTGGCCGAGCACCGGCACGTTCCACGACGCATCGAGCTCGAGCGCGACGCGGATCGGCTCGCGCTCGGACGGCGCGATGACGGAGTCGATGAGGTCGAGCTGCGCGATCGAGTCGACCATGAGCGTGATGCGGCTCGCGAGCCCGGGGTCGGTCGCGAGGCGACGGATGCTGCCGCGTTCCGCGGTCGGGTAGCCCACGACGAGGTCGTCGATCGTGTCGGCCAGCCAGATCGCCTCGGCCAGCGTGTAGGCGAGCACGCCGTGGTAGCCGGGCATGCGCAGCAGCGCCTCGATGACGCTGCGCACCCGGATCGACTTCGACGCGACGCGGATCGGCTTGCCGTGCGCCCGCTGCAGCATGTCGGCGGCGTTGTGCCGCATGGCGCCGAGGTGCAGCGCGCCGACGGGGGCGTCGAGCGCGGCCGTCGCGTCGCTGAGCGCGGGCCAGTACCGCGACGGGGTCGTCCACGGCGCGGGCGCCGTCGGCTTCGCGGTCGGGCGGGCTGCGGAGGTCGTGTCGACCTCCTGGGCGAGGACCAGTTCGAACATCACCGCACACTCCGAACCCGCGAGACCGCGATCGCACCCGCGAGCGCGAACACCGCGCTCAGGACGAAGACCATGACGAACGACCCGGTCACGACCACCGCGGCCGCGCCGATGAGCGGGCCGACGGCCTGGGGCACGGCGGTCGCGATGTTCATGATGCCGAGGTCCTTGCCGCGGGAGGCGGCGTCGGGCAGCACCTGGGTCGCGAGGGCCTGGTCGACCGAGAGGAAGCAGCCGTAGCCGAGACCGAGGATGCCGGCGGCGACGATCGCGACCGTCAGGTCGGGCACGAGCGCGAGCAGCACTGCGGCGAGCGCCTGGAGCGCGGATGCGACGAACACGAACGCCTTGCGCCGGCCCAGCCGGTCGGAGAGCCGCCCGCCGAACAGCGACGCGAGGATCACGAACACCATGTAGACGAGCGTGAGGAGGATCAGGTCGTCCTCGGCGTTCGCGTCGCCGAGCCCGAACATGAGGAAGTAGAGCAGCAGGCTCGTGCCGAGCGCGTTGCCGACCGAGACGAGCACCCGGCTGAGCAGGGTCCACCCGAAGTCGGGGTGCTCGCGCGGGCTGATCCAGAGGCTCTCGATGACGCCCTTGGCCGTGACCCGCCTGCGCTCGGCCGCCGCGAGCGGCTGGTCGTGGCGCAGCAGGAACGGCACGGCGAGCACGAGCATGACGAGACCGAGCACGAGGTAGCCGAGCGCCCGGTCGGTCACGAGCTCGGTCACGAGCAGGAGTCCGGCGATGATGCCGACCGCCTGCGGCGCCGACATCCACCCGGAGACGAACCCGCGCTGCCCGACGGGCACCTGGTCGGAGATGGTCGCCGTGAGGGCCGCGGTCATGATGCAGAAGCCCACCGAGGCCGCGACCCATGCCGCGCCGATGGCCCAGATCTCGGTCTGCAGGCCGAGCACGGCGAGCGAGGCGGCGAACACGACGCCGCCGATGACGATCCACGGTCGGCGGCGGCCGAACCGCGACGTCGTCCGGTCGGAGGCCGCGCCCGTGAGCGGGTAGGCGATGATCGTCGCGACGGCGGCGATGCCGGAGATGAGTCCGAAGGCCATCACGCTGTCGACCCAGTGCTCGGGGTGCAGGGTCTCGTCGATCTGGGCGGGCAGGAGCAGCTGCACGGGCGTGAGCTGGGCCATCCAGATGCCGAACCAGAGCGCGGCGAACGAGGCGATCCAGGCGGCCGGAACCCGGCGCGTGGGTTCGTCGAGCGCCGCGGGCGGCGTGAGGTCGAGGCTCGTCATCGGGGTTCGGCCATTCTCGAGAGGGCGTCGGCGGCCGCGTGCGCGACCGTCAGGGCTGCGGCATCGTCGCGGTCGACGAGCCAGGTGACGGTCAGGCCGTCGGTGAACGCCACGAGCGTGCGGGCCGCGCTCGCGACGGGAACCCGCCATGCCGAGCCCGAACGCTCGGCGGCGATCTCGAGCGACTGCTCGGCGAGCTCGACGTAGCGCGCGTACTGCGCTCGGGCCAGCGGATGCCGGTCGGGCGAGCGCAGCGCGTAGTGCGTGAGCTCGAGCATCGCCTGCTCGTGCTCGGGGTCGGCCTTGAGGTGCTCGAAGTAGCGCACGATGCCGGCCTCGAGCACCTCGACGAGCGTGCCGTCGTCGAGGTCGTCGGGCATCACGGCCCCCCGCGTGCGCTCGATGACGGTCGTGATGAGCTCGTCGATGAGGGCGTCGCGCGATTCGAACGCGTAGTGGAAGCTCGCGAGGCTCATGCCGGCCTCGGCGACGATGGCCCTGGTCGTGGCCTGCGCGATGCCGTTGCGCGACACGACGCGGAACGCCGCCTCGATGAGCGCGGCGCGACGCTCGGGCGCGGGAATGCGGGTCACTCGGGCTCCTCACGACGACGCTGCCGACGCCGGGACGGGGCCCGGCGAACTGGGACGCTCGTCCCAGTTCGAACAGTATGCACCAGGAACGGTCGATTCGGATACGCCGGTGATCCATCGTGACGACCGTCCCTCGATCGCCCGACCGCTACGCTCGCACCATGCGCCTCGGAGTCCTCGACGTCGGATCGAACACCGTCCACCTGCTCGTCGTCGACGCGCACCCCGGCGCGCGCCCGATCCCCGCGGCCTCGCACCGCTCGGTGCTCCGCGTCATGCGCTACCTCGAGCCCGACGGCTCGATCGGCGCGGCGGGCGTCGAGGCGATCCTCACGGCCGTCGGAGACGCGGTGCAGGTCGCCAGGCAGTCGGGCATCGACGAGCTGCTCGCCTTCGCGACCTCGGCCATCCGCGAGGCGGCGAACGGCGAAGCCGTGCTCGCCCGCGTGACCGCCGAGACGGGCGTCGAGCTGCAGGTGCTGTCGGGGGCCGACGAGGCCCGCATCACGTTCCTCGCCGTGCGTCGCTGGTACGGCTGGTCGGCCGAGCGGATCCTGCTCTTCGACATCGGCGGCGGCTCGCTCGAGATCGCGAACGGCATCGACGAGGTCCCGGATGTCGCGCGCTCGCTCCCCCTCGGCGCCGGACGCTCCACGATCGCGTTCCTCCCCGACGACCCGCCCACGCCCGAGCAGGTGCAGCGGCTGCGCGACCACGCGGCCTCGGTGCTGAAGCCGGCACTCGCGGAGTTCGCGCACCTGCCGAAGCCGTCGCACGTCGTCGGCTCGTCGAAGACGATCCGCTCGCTCGCCCGCCTGGCCGGGTGGACCGAGGAGGGCGTCGGCCCCGATGAGCGCAGCATCCTGCGCCGCAAGGGCCTCGACGACTGGATCCCCCGACTCGCGCGCATCCCGGCGGATGCCCGGCCCGCGCTGCCCGGCATCACGGCCGACCGCACGTTCCAGATCGTCGCGGGCGCCGTCGTGCTCTCGGAGGCGATGAAGGCGTTCGGCGTGAACGAGCTCGAGGTCTCGCCGTGGGCGCTCCGCGAGGGGCTCATCCTGCGGCGCCTCGACCGCATGACCTGAGTCGTGGGCATCGGGCCGCCCGCGGCATCCGTCATCCGCCCCGCGAACGGAGGCGCACGGCGCCTGCTCCGACGCGTGCCGTGCTGATGCCGCGGCCGGCCGCCGTCACCAGGTGCCGACGTACTCCGAGACCGGCAGCACCGCGCTGCGCACGACCGGGAGGCCGCGGTCGATCGCCTGGTCGATGCGCGAACGCAGTTCGGGCGACTCGACGCGGTAGTCGACGAAGTCGGTGTCGCTCGCGTACACGCCGATCGGCAGCGTGAGGGCCTGGAAGAACGAGAACAACGGCCGGAACTGGTGCTCGAGGATGAGCGAATGACGGTCGCTGCCGCCCGTCGCGGCGAGCAGCACGGGCTTGTCGATGAGCGCGTACTGCCCGACGAAGTCGAACACGTGCTTGAACAGTCCGGTGAACGACGCCCGGTACACCGGGCTCGCGACGATGAGCAGGGTCGCCGACTCGATGCGGCGCAGCGCCTCCTCGGCGGTCGCGGGCAGCGCGTCGCGGCTCAGCACGCCCGCGAACTCGGGCCCGATCTCGGACAGTTCGATGAGGTGCGTCTCGATCTCGAGGTCGCGGCCGTTCCCCGAGCGGAGGGCGTTCGCGAACCCTTCGAGGATCTCGCGGGACAGGACCGTGGTCTTCGACGGCGCGTGCAGGCTTCCGGAGACGGCGACGATGTTGATGGTGGGCATGCAGCGACAGTAGCCCCGCCTCTGCGGCCCGGGAATCGGCCCCGACACCCGCAGTAAGCGGGAGCAACACGCCTTCACAGTGCGTCGTCGCGTGACGCGCTGGCTGCACGCGACACGGCCCGTGATGCCGTGAAGATGTCTTCCCTCGACGCGATCCGCGACGATACGATCGTCGCGAGCGCCGCAGGGGGCTCGCTGTCGAGGGGGAAGATCGGCATGAGCGAACAGTCGACCGTTGCCGGTGCTGCGGGCGCAGCCGCCGGCGGATCGCCCGCCGAGACCGACTGGTGGGCGCTCGCGCCCGCAGACGTGACGGCGCGGCTCGCGACCGACGAGAGCGCGGGCCTCGATGCGACCGAGGCCGCCCGCCGGCTCGCGGACCTCGGCCCGAATGCGCTGCAGAGCGCGCCGCCGCCGAGCGTCTGGCGGATCGCACTCGGCCAGGTGCTCGAGTTGATGACGCTCATGCTCATCGCCGTCACGATCGTGTCGCTGCTCATCGGGCAGGTCACGACGGCCATCATCGTCGCCGTGCTCGTGCTCTTCAACGTCGTCACCGGCACCAGGCAGGAGGTCAAGGCCCGCCGCAGCGTCGACGCACTCGCGAAGCTGCAGATCCCGAAGGCGCGCGTCGTGCGCGGCGGTTCGCTCGTGCAGATCGACGCGACGGGCCTCGTGACCGGCGACATCGTCGACCTCGAGTCCGGCGACCTCGTTCCGGCCGACGGCCGCATCCTCCGCTCCGCCAACCTCGAGACGCAGGAGTCGTCGCTCACGGGCGAGTCGCTGCCGATCCCGAAGGGGCCGGCCGAGAATCCCGCAGACACCGCGCTCGCCGATCGCACGTCGATGGTGTTCCAGAACACCTCCGTCACCCGGGGCACCGCGCGCATCGTCATCGTCGAGACCGGCATGCGCACCCAGATGGGCCGCATCGCGTCACTGCTCACGCAGGTCGGCGACAAGAAGTCCCCGCTGCAGGTCGAGCTCGACTCGCTCACGAAGGTGCTCGGCATCATCGCGTGGAGCGCGGTGCTGGTCATCGTGATCATCGGCTTCGCCCGCGGGCAGAGCCTCGACGAGCTGCTCTTCCTCGCGACCGCCGTGGCGATCTCGGCGATCCCGACGGGCCTGCCCGTGTTCGTGCAGAGCCTGCTCTCGTGGGGCGCGTCCAAGCTCGCGAAGGAGCGCGCCATCGTCGCCTCGCTCAACGACGTCGAGACGCTCGGCGCCACGAGCGCGATCTGCTCCGACAAGACGGGCACGCTCACCCTCAACAAGATGACCGTGCGCACCGCCTGGTTCGGCGGCAACACCTACCGGGTCACCGGCGAGGGCTACTCGTTCGACGGGCGCGTGCTCGGCGCCACCGACGAACCGCTCGATGCACCCACGCTCGGGCTCGCCATCAGCCTGCCGAACGACGCGACGGTCTCGGCCGACGGCGAGGTCGTGGGCGATCCCACGGAGGCCGCGCTCGTCGTGCTCGGCGCTCGGCTCGGCATCGACGCCGACCAGGCCCGCAGGGACTACCCCCGGCTGGCCGAGGTGCCGTTCGACTCCGACTACAAGTTCATGGCGACGCTCCAACGCATCCCGGTGCGCGGCGAGACCCGCCTCGTACTGCTGGTCAAGGGTGCACCCGACGTCGTGCTCGCCCGCTGCACGACGATGCTCGGCGAGACCCGGGAGGTCGTGCCCGTGGCATCCGATGCCGCGACGGCGGAGCTCGAGCGCATGTCGGCGACCGGCCTGCGCACCCTCTCGATCGCGGCACGCTTCCTCGACGACGCCGACGAGGCGAAGGTCGCCGCCGACCCCATGGCCTGGGTGCAGGAGCTGTCGCTCATCGGCATCGTCGGCATCGTCGATCCCCTGCGGCCCGAGGCGAAGGCGGCCGTCGACATCGCGCACCGCGCCGGGATCGACGTGCGCATGATCACCGGCGACCACGCCGTCACCGCCGGCGCGATCGGCGCCGAACTCGGACTCGGCACGGGGGCGGTGAGCGGCGCCGACCTCAAGCGCATGACCGACGAGGAACTGTCGGCACGGCTGCCCGACCTGCACGTCTTCGGCCGCGTCACGCCCGACGACAAGCTCCGACTGGTCGGCCTGCTCCAGCAGGGCGGCGCCATCGTCGCGATGACCGGCGACGCCGTGAACGACGCCGCCGCGATCAAGCAGGCGAACATCGGCGTGGCCATGGGCTCCGGCTCGGAGGTCACCAAGCAGGCCGCCAAGCTCGTGCTCACCGACGACAACTTCGCGACCCTCGTGCACGCCGTCGAGCTCGGTCGCATCGTCTATTCGAAGATCACCGCCTACCTGCGCTTCCAGATGACGCAGCTGCTCAGTCTGATCATGCTGTTCCTCGCCGCCAGCGCGTTCTCGATCGCCGAGGGTGTCGCGCTCTTCCCCGCGCAGGTGCTCTTCATCAACTTCTTCGTCGCCCTGTTCGCCGTGCTCGCGATCGCCGCGGACGCCAACCCGCCCGGCATCATGGAACACCCGCCGCGCGACCCGAAGATCGGCGTCGTGAACCCGGTGTCGCTCACCGAATGGCTGGTCTACGGCGCGGTCATCTTCGTCATCGCGCTGGTGCCACTGGTCTGGGGACCGGATGCCCCGAGCCCCGTCGAGCCGACCGCCTCGATGACCATGGCCTACGTGGTGCTCGGGCTCGCCACCGTGCTCAGCGCGGTGCTCATGCGTCGCACGCCCGAGTCGGGCCTGCTGCCGCCGATCGCCGCCGTCGCGAAGCTGCTCGTGTGGCCCGTGCTGCTCATCGTGGCGTCGACCGAGATCCCGTTCCTGCAGCGCATGCTCGGCACGGTGTCGCTCACCGGGTGGCAGTGGCTCGGATGCATCGGACTGACGCTCGTGCTGGTCGTCGTCGTCGAGGGCGACAAGTGGATCCGCAGGCGTCGGGCTGCCCGGTCCTGATCACTGGTGCTCCCGCTGGGATTCGAACCCAGACTGAGGCGAGTTTAAGTCGCCTGCCTCTGCCGATTGGGCTACGGGAGCGCGGCGCCGCCCGAAGGGCGACGCCGCGTCAAACCTACTTCGACTCGAGGCTCACTTCGAGACCGCGGCCTCGGCCTTCGGCTTCGCCGCGGCCTTCGACTTCGGTGCCGCCTTCGCCTCGGCCTTGGGGGCGGGCTCGGCCGGAGCCGCGGCGACCGCCGGACGCGGGCGCGCGGCGAACGCCTCGAACTGCGCGCGCGGCTGCTGCACGGCGCTCAGCGAGACGAGGTCGCGACCGAGCCAGAAGTTGTTCCACCAGCCCCAGAACACGCGGAACTTGCGCTCCCAGCTGGGCATGGCCAGACCGTGGTAGCCGCGGTGCGCGAACCAGGCGATGAGGCCCTTGAGCGCGATCTTGCCCGACTGGAACACGCCGGAGCCGAGGCCGAGGCCCGCGACCGCACCGAGGTTCTTGTGGAAGTACTGCTTGGGCTCCTCGCCGCGGAGCACTGCGACGATGTTCTTCGCGAGCAGCTTGCCCTGGCGGACGGCGTGCTGGGCGTTCGGCACGCAGTACCCGCCGACGCCGCCACCGGTGAGGTCGGGCACGGCCGAGATGTCGCCGGCGGCCCACGCGTCTGCCACGATGTCGTCGTCGTCGCCCACGCGGAGGTCGGCGCGCGTCTTGATGCGACCGCGCTCCTCGACGGGGAGGTCGCTCGTGCGCACGATGGCGGGGTTGGCCATGACGCCGGCGGTCCAGACGATGAGGTCGGACTCGAAGCTCTCACCCGTCGAGAGCTCGATGACGCCGTCGACCGCGCTCTGCAGCTGCGTGTCGAGGTGGATCTCGGCACCGCGCTGCGCGAGGTGCTTGATGACCCAGTGGCTGGTCTCGAGCGAGACCTCGGGCATGATGCGCCCCATGGCCTCGATGAGGTGGAAGTGGGTGTCGTCGAACGAGAGCTGCGGGTAGAACTCGAGCAGCGAGCTCGCGAACGAACGCAGCTCGGCGAACACCTCGATGCCGGCGAAGCCGCCGCCGACCACGACGAACGTGAGCAGTCGATCGCGCTCAGGACCGGCGGGGAGGTTCGACGCCTTGTCGAAGTTCGTGAGCACGCGGTCGCGGATCGCGACGGCCTCTTCGATGGTCTTCAGGCCGATCGCATTGTCGGCGATGCCGGGGATCGGGAACGTGCGCGAGACCGCACCGCCCGTCACCACGACGATGTCGTACTCGAACTGCCAGGGCTCGCCGACCTCGGGGGTGATGGTCGCGGTCTTCGACGCGTGGTCGATGCCCGTCACCTTGGCGGTGACGACGTTCGTCTTCTTGAGGTGGCGGCGCTGGGCGACCACGGCGTGGCGCGGCTCGATCGAGCCTGCGGCGACCTCGGGAAGGAACGGCTGGTAGGTCATGTACGGCAGCGGGTCGACGATGGTGACCTCGGCCTCGCCGGCGCGCAGCCACTTCTCGAGTTTCCACGCCGTGTAGAACCCCGCATAGCCACCGCCGACGATGAGAATCTTGGGCACGGTGAATGGACTCCTCAGTTTCTGATGCTTGCGATCACGGCTCGCGTACGCGAGCGGCCCGCCTGGTATGCCGAGCGGCACCGATGCCCAACAGCGCTGCTAGCGTACCAAATCCGGCGACCAGTGAGAGCGGGAGCGTGATGTAGGCCAGTGTCCAGGGCGTCGGCAGCAGCGTCTGCGTCTCGACGTCGACGGGCGGCGGCGGATCGGCGATCGGCACGATCTCCTGCGCTTCGGGAGCCTCCGTGTCGACCGGGGTGTCGGCCCGGCGGTGCAACGTGATCCACTCGGAGAGGCTGCCGAGCGGGTTCTCGGCCACCGGCTCGACCTCGGCGGTGATCGCCGGGACCGGATCGATGATGCCGAATCCGTAGAGCGGGCTGGGCACCTCGTGACCGTGCGGGTCGGCCGTCTTGATGAGTCGTTCGATGACGTTCGCGGCATCGAGGTCGGGGTACTCGGCCCGGATCAGGGCGACGAGCCCCGACACGAGCGGAGCCGCACCGCTCGTGCCGTCCCACACGGCGTACTGCCCGTCGGGCAGCACGCCGACCAGGTCTTCGCTCGGGGCCGCGACGGCGAGCGTGATGCCCTGCGAGCTCGCGTCGAAGCTCGCGTTCTTCTCCTTGTCGACGCCCGCCACCGCGACCACGCCGGGGATCGTCGCGGGCGCGCCGACCTCGCTGGTGCCGCTGCCGCGGTTGCCCGCCGCGGCGACGACGACGACGTCGTGCTCGAACGCGTACATGAACGCGTCGTCCCAGCTCTCGGGCCAGTCGCGCGTGTTGCGGGTCAGCGACATGTTGATCACATCGGCCCCGTTGTCGACCGCCCAATGCACGGCCTCGGCGATCTGGTCGTCGTTCGACTGTGTCGCCCCCGTCTCGACGCCGAAGGCCACCGACACCGCCAGCAGCTCGGCCTCGGGGGCGACGCCGATGACGCCGTTGCCCGCCCCGGTTCCTCGGCCGGCCAGGAGCGACGCCACCATCGTGCCGTGGTCGGGGTTGTCGCCGACGGGGGTCTGGCCGTCGGGAGTGCCGATGCCCGAGACATCCGTGCCGCCCTTGACGACCCCGCGCAGCTCGGCGACGTTGCCGTTCACGCCCGTGTCGATGACGGCGACCGTCACGCCCTTGCCCTTCGTGGTGTTCCAGGCCGTCGTGAAGCCGTAGTCGGCGAGCCAGTACTGGTAGTCGCGCACGGTGTCGGCGTGCGCGGGCGTCACCCCGACGAGCGCCACCACGATGCCCACCGCGGCTGCCGCCGCGAGTCGGCCGATCGTGCGCGCGGTCACGCCGACTCGCGACCGCTCGTGGTCGGTGCGCCGGCGTCGTCGGCCGCGACCGCACCGGTGTCGACGTCGTCGACGCCGTAGTCGGGGCACTGGCACACGTCGGGCGACCAGGTCGAGCGCTCGAGCGCGAGGTCACCGATCGGGTTCGCCCCGGGCCCGGCCGAGAGCGAGTGCGCCACGACCGCGTGCAGGCACTTCACGCGCGTCGGCATGCCGCCGGCCGAGATGCCCGAGAGCTCGGGCACGACGCCGAACGTCTCCCGGTCGGCGAGGTAGTCGCGATGCGCGCGGGCATAGCCCTCGGCCACCGCCTCGTCGGCGGCGAGCAGCTCGTTGGCCTCGACCATGAGCTGCGCGGCCTCGAGGAAGGACATCGCGGCCGTCGCGGCGGGGTGCGAGAGGTAGTAGAACGTCGGGAACGGCGTGCCGTCGGCCAGACGCGGCGAGGTGGCGACGACCGTGGGCGCGCCGCAGACGCAGCGCGCGGGAATCCCGACGACGTTGCGCGCCTCGCGACCCAGCTGGGCCGACACGATGCGGATGTCCCGCTCGGTCACGGGTTCGAACGGCGGCCGAGTCATCCGGCACCTCCTGCGGCGGGCGCGAGGCCCGCGGTCATCACGGAGGAGAGGATGGTGCGCATCCAGTCCCCCTTCGTTTCGGTGACCTCGGCAGAGACCGGGGTCTCGGCGTCGGCGCGCGCAGCCTCGGCGCGGTCGTCGATCACCAGGTAGCTCACCTCGCCGGGCATCACGTACGTCAACCGCTCTCTCGCCTGGGTCATGATGAACGTCTCGTCGTTCCAGCGCTCGCGTTCGTCGCGCAGGCGCTGCACGTCGGACTCCTGCTGGGAGACGGTGGCCTGGAGCTCGGCGATCTGCTGACGCTGCTCGGCGAGCTGCGCGATCGTCGGTGCGAGCACCACGACCGCGAGCACCAGGACTCCCATCATGATGAGCGAGAAACCTGAGAATCGGATGCCGCCGAGCCACCCGGCTGCACCGCGGCCCGCCGTCGGGCGGGGCGAAGCGGGCTTCGGCGACGACGCCCTCGGGGCTTTCGGGCCCTTGGCCGTCGTGCGGGCGGACGTGCCGGCGGCGGCACCGGACGCCTTCGGGGTGGTGTCACGGGCGGACTTGCCTGTGGACTTCGCCGTGCCGGTTGACTTCTTCGTGGGCCCCGCCGCGGTCGACGGCCCCTTCGACGGCGTCGAGGCCGCCCTCGGGGAGCCGGTCGACGGCTTCGCCGGTCGCTTCGCCATCGCCCCTCCCCTCATCTCGTCCTGGACGCGAACCGGCGGGGGCGGCCGCACGGCCACCCCCGCCAGTCGGAGCAGTTCGAGCCGATCAGGCCGTGAACCGCGGGAACGCCGAGCGACCCGCGAACACCGCGGACTCGCCGAGCTCTTCTTCGATCCTCAGGAGCTGATTGTACTTGGCGACGCGCTCGCTGCGGGCGGGCGCGCCAGCCTTGATCTGACCCGCGTTCGTCGCGACCACGAGGTCGGCGATCGTGGTGTCCTCGGTCTCGCCCGAGCGGTGCGACAGCATGGCCGTGTAGCCCGAGCGCTGCGCGAGGCTCACGGCGTCGAGGGTCTCGGTCAGCGTGCCGATCTGGTTGACTTTCACGAGCAGCGAGTTGGCGACGCCGCGCTTGATGCCGTCGGCCAGGCGCTGCGGGTTCGTGACGAACAGGTCGTCGCCGACGAGCTGCACCTTCGAGCCGAGCGCGTCGGTGAGCGACTTCCAGTTGTCCCAGTCGTCTTCGGCGAGCGCATCTTCGATCGTGACGATCGGGAAGTCGCGCACGAGCTCCTCGTAGTAGCCGATGAGCTGGTCGGCCGACCAGTCCTTCTGGTCGAGGCGGTACACGCCGTCGGTGAAGAACTCGGTGGCCGCGACATCCAGACCGAGCGCGATGTCCTTGCCGGGGGTGAAGCCGGCCTTCTCGATCGCCTTGACGAGGAACTCGAGGCCCTCGCGGTTGCTGGGCAGGTCGGGGGCGAAGCCGCCCTCGTCGCCGAGTCCGGTCGCGTAGCCGGCGGCCTTCAGCTCGCCGCGGAGCGTGTGGTAGACCTCGGTGCCCCAGCGGAGCGACTCCGAGTAGGTGTCGGCGCCGATCGGTGCGAGGAAGAACTCCTGCATGTCGATGCCGTTGTCTGCGTGCTCGCCGCCGTTGATGACGTTGAACAGCGGAACGGGCAGCACGTGCGCGTTCGGGCCGCCGAGGTAGCGGAACAGCGGCAGGTCGGCCGAGTCGGCCGCGGCCTTCGCGACCGCGAGGCTCACGCCGAGGATGGCGTTCGCGCCGAGCTTGGACTTGTTGGGGGTGCCGTCGGCCTCGATGAGCGCGGCGTCGACGAGGCGCTGGTCGCTCGCCTCGAGGTCTTCGATGGCCGGGCCGAGCACGTCGAGCACGCCCTCGACGGCCTTCTGGACGCCCTTGCCGAGGTACCGGCTCTTGTCGCCGTCGCGCAGCTCGTACGCCTCGAACGCACCGGTGGAGGCGCCCGAGGGCACCGCCGCGCGGGCCAGCGAGCCGTCGTCGAGCAGGACCTCGACCTCGACGGTCGGGTTGCCGCGAGAATCCAGGATCTCGCGTGCGCCTACAGCTTCGATGAATGCCACAGTGAACTCCTCTGTGATGGGTGTGTGCGTTGGACGACTCCGTCGTGATCCGCAGGCCAGTCTAGTGAGGCTCGCTCAGGCATGACGTTCCACGTCGGTCGCAGCAGGCGGGCTGCGTCGCTCGTCAGGGCATCGAGAAGTCGCGGATGGCGACTTCATGGGCCGCATCATCGCCATCTGCGACTTCTCGAGGGGATTCAGCCGGATCGTCCACGCCGCGCGATGACGTCGCGAACGCGGGCGATGAACGCCGCAGGATCGACGAACAGGTCATCGGACGTCACCCTGATGACGGCCCATCCTGCGGCCTCGAAGTCGCGTTGTCGACGGATGTCCGCCTGCCACTGCGACCGGCTCGTACGGTGCCCATCGCCCTCGTACTCCAGCACGATTCGCCAGTGTTCCCACTTGAGGTCGGGGTGCAGGACCAGCCCGGCCCGTACCTGCGTCGGCTCGTTCGCGAGTGGCTCGGGCAGATCGTTCGCGACGAGGAGCAGCCGGGTGAGCGACTCGGGTCGCGACTCCGCACCGACGCGGATGCGAGGCATCGCCCACTCGAGACTGCGGGCACCCCGCCCGCTGCCCCATCGCTGCGCGGCATGACGGAGGTCGTCGAGCGTCGCCAGCGCGGGCGCTCGGTACCGGCCTTCGCGCCGGCCGGTCACGAGGGCATCCCCGACCGCCACGAGATCCTCCCGCCGCAGCGACGCGGCGAGTTGACACCACACGAGAGCGGCCGGCACGACCGGCAACCCATGGACGATGCAGGTCCGAACCGCTGCCCGGGTCGTATGTCCGGTCACGCCACGAGCCCGCGGTCGTGCCCTGCCGACTCCGGCCAGGACATGAAGTGCGAGGGCAGTCGGGACGCGGAAGTCATGCTCTCGATGGTGCTCGACCCTCGCGGATCACGGGCAAGCTCTCCACAGCCCTGCGACATCACGGCGTCGAGACGTCGCAGATGGCGATCGTCCGGGCACGGATGCCGCCATCTGCGACCGTTCGGTGCGGCGCGGCGCGCTACGCGCGCAGGTCGCGGAAACTCAGCGACGCGGCATCCGTCGTCTCGGGCGTCACGTTCGCGACGGCGTCGAAGCCGTCGGCGGTGATGCGCTCGAAGAGGGCGCGCGCGTTCTTCACGCGCCGCTCGAAGCGCACACGGGTGCCGGATGCCACGAGCTCGTGCTTGAGCTTCAGCAGCGTCGATGCCTCGACGGCGGGGTCGTACACGAGCACGACCGCGCGGGGGCGGCCCTCGTCGCGCACGGCGAGCAGGTCGACGATGCGCTCGAAGCCGATCGAGAAGCCGCACGCGGGGACCTCCTGGCCGAGGAAGCGCCCGATCATGCCGTCGTAGCGGCCGCCGCCGCCCAGCGAGTAGCCGAAGTCGGGGTGCGCGATCTCGAAGATCGTGCCCGTGTAGTAGCCCATGCCGCGCACGAGCGTGGGGTCGAACTCGATGGCCGCGTCCGGCAGCGCCTCGCGGAGCGCGAGCAGGTTGCGGTACGCGTCGAGGTCGAGCCAGGCGGGCGGCGGCACGACGCCGTCGTGCAGGTGCCAGTCGGCGGTCGTCAGCGCCTCGAGCTCGCCCGCGACATCCGCTGCCTCGTCGACGATGCCGAGGTCGCGGAGCTCTGCCGCGACGCCTTCGGTGCCGATCTTGTCGAGCTTGTCGATCGTGATGAGGGCGCGCTCGCGCAGCTCGTCGGCGACGCCCCACGAGGCGAGGATGCCGGCCAGCACGCGCCGGTCGTTCAGGCGGATCGTGCAGCCGCCGAGCCCGAGCGCGTCGAGCGCCGCGACGGTCGCGGTCAGCAGCTCGAGCTCGGCGAGTTGCCCCGGCTCGCCGATGATGTCGATGTCGCACTGCACGAACTGGCGGTAGCGACCCTTCTGCGGGCGCTCGGCGCGCCACACGGGCGCGATCTGGATCGCGCGGAACACCGGGGGCAGCTGCGCGCGGTGCGTCGCGTAGAAGCGTGCGAGCGGCACCGTCAGGTCGTAGCGGAGGCCGAGGTCGGCGAGTGAGAGGGCATCACCGGATGCCGCGGCGGCCGTCAGGTCGTCGGCGGTGAGGCCGCGCTTCATCACGGCGAAGGCGAGCTTCTCGTTGTCGCCGCCGAGGCCCGCGTGCAGGCGCGAGGCGTCTTCCATGACGGGCGTCTCGATCTCGTCGAAGCCGTGCGACGAGTACACGCCCCGGATCACGCCGAGCGCGTGCTCGCGACGGGCCTTCTCGGCTGGCAGGAAGTCGCGCATGCCGCGCGGAGGGGTGACGGAAGCGGCCATGCGCTCCATTCTTCCAGCACCGGATGCCGCGTCCGAACGCACGGCGCTCGGCGCACCGCCCGGGCGGCGAAGGCCGTCGTGCGACGCCGCCGGACCGACGAAGGCCGTCGCGCGACGCGGACGGGATGCGGACGTCCGTCGGCGACGGCCGGGCTACTCGACCGGTGCGGCCTCGGCTGCGCGCACCTCCTGCTCGAACGCCCGCACCGCGCCGCGCAGCGCGCGCTCGGCGTCGAGGCCCTGAGCCTTGGCCGACGCGGCGAGCGCGAACAGCAGCTCGCCGAGCTCCTGCTCGGTGGCCGGAGCCACGACGTCGGCCGCGGCATCCGCCCCGACCCCGACCTTCTCGGCCTTGCCGAGCACCTTCTGCGCGAGCGCGAGAGCCGGCATGCCGCGCGGCACGCCGTCGAGCACGCTCGTGCGGTGCGGCTTCTCGTCGGCCTTCAGGTCTTCCCAGAACGCCACGACGTCGTCGGCCGTCTCCGCCTCGCGGTCGCCGAAGACGTGCGGATGCCGCGACACCATCTTCGCCGTCATGTGCCGTGCGACGTCGTCGATGTCGAAGCGCTCGCCGTCGGTGTGCGCGGCGATGTCGGCGTGGAAGAGCACCTGGTAGAGCACGTCGCCGAGCTCCTCGATCATCTCGGCCCGGTCGCCCGACTCGATCGCGTCGATGAGCTCCCAGCTCTCCTCGACGAGGTACTGCACGAGGCTCTCGTGCGTCTGGTCGGCGTCCCACGGGCACCCGCCGGGCGCGCGCAGCAGGGCGACCGTGGCGATGAGCTCGTCGAGCCCGGGGTGCGGCGACTCGCCCGAGGAGGCGACTGTGTGCGTCATCCGATCAGCCTAGGCACACCCGAGGCCGACACGCCCGGCGGACTCGTCCGCCCGCGCCCGCGCCCGCGCCCGCGCCCGCGCCCGCGCCCGCGGGCTCAGTGGATCGCGGCGAGCGCGACCCCGACGGCGAGGAACAGCGAGCCGAACACGCGATTCAGCACCGTCTGCCCCCTGGCCGACCTCGTCACGCGTCGGAACGACCTCGCCGCGACCGCGAAGAAGCCCCACATCACCGCGACGTCGACGAGGATCACGGTCGCCGCCACGATCAGGTACTGCGACAGCAACGGCTCCCCGGGCCTGATGAACTGCGGCAGGAACGCCAGGAAGAACACGATCGCCTTCGGGTTCAGCAGGTTGACCAGCAGGCCCCGGCGGAACAGCGACCACGCCGACTCGCCGGCCGGCATCGCGGCGGCCGCCGCGGCATCCGATCCGTCGAGGCGCTCGACCGCGTCGCCGGCCTCGACGACGGGCTTGGCGAGGAACTGCCGGACACCGAGGTAGACGAGGTACGCCGCACCCGCGTACCTGATGGCGTCGAACGCGATCGGCGAGTTCGCCACGAGCACGCCGAGGCCCGCCGCGACGATGACGATGTGCACGACGAGCGCCGCCTGCTGGCCGAGGATGCCCCACAGCGCACGGCCCAGGCCGACGTTCAGCGCGTTGCCCATCGTGTTGATCGCCCCCGCGCCGGGGGTGAACGAGATCACCACGCTCGCCGCGAGCAACGCGACCCAGACCGAGAACGACACCGGTCGAGTGTACGTGGCCGTTAGGATTCCATGAGGAGTGCCGGGAAGTCTGGTCGGCCGGCGGGAGACCGCCGCAACCGCCCAGTCGACGCCGAGCACCGCAGCTGCATCGCGTCGCATCCGTGAATGGAGCCCCATGAAGATCCTCAGATCCGAGCGATGGTCGGCCGTCCTCCTGCTGATCGCCGCGATCCTCGGCCTGGTGCTCGCGAACCTCTCGTTCGGCCCGGCGCTGGTCGAGCTGAAGACCGCGCACATCGACATCCCGTGGCTCGGACTCGACCTCTCGGTCGGCCACTGGATCAGCGACGGCCTGCTCGCGATCTTCTTCTTCATCGTGGCCGTCGAACTCAAGCGCGAGCTCGTGATCGGCGAGCTCAACTCCCTCTCGAAGGCCCTGCTGCCGGCGATCGCCGCGGTCGGCGGCGTGCTCGTGCCGGCGCTCATCTACGTCGGCTTCACGCTCGGAACCGACACGGTCGACGGATGGCCCATCCCCACCGCGACCGACATCGCCTTCGCGCTCGGCGTGCTCGCCGTGTTCGGCAGGTTCATCCCGACGCGCGTGCGCGTGTTCCTGCTCGCGCTCGCCGTGCTCGACGACCTCATCGCGATCCTCATCATCGCGTTCTTCTTCACGAACGACGCGAACCTGGCGTTCATCGGGCTCGCGGCGATCACCATCGCGCTGTTCGGCGCGTTCAGCCGAATGCTGAAGCCCCGGTCGGCCTGGGTGCTCGCACGCAGGCCCCAGCTGCCGATCATGCTCGTGCTCTGGGTGCTCGCGGCGCTCAGCTGGTACTTCATCTACCAGTCGGGCGTGCACGCGACGATCGCGGGCGTCGCGCTCGGCTTCGTGATGGCCCGCCGCCCCGGCGGCCGCGCGGTGCACGGGCTCGAGCCGTACTCGAACGGCATCATCCTGCCGCTGTTCGCCCTGTCGGCGGCCATGGTGCCCGTGCCGCAAGTGCGCCCGAGCGACCTCGACCCCGCCTTCTGGGGCATCCTCGTCGGCCTGCCCGTCGGCAAGATCGTCGGCATCATGCTCATCGGCGGCATCGGCACGTTCTTCGCACGCAAGCGCACGGGCGCGAGGCTCACGCTCGGCGATCTCGCGATGGTCGGCACGCTCGGCGGCATCGGGTTCACGGTGTCGCTGCTCATGAACGAGCTCGCCTTCGCCGGCAACGTCGACGTCGCCAACGAGGGCACCCTCGCGGTGCTGCTCGGCTCCGGCATCGCGATCGTGCTCTCGGGCATCGCCGTGACCGTCAGGTCGAACCAGTACCGGAGGAAGGGCGCGGCCGGCGGGCCCGGCGGCCCGTTCTCGCGCTGAACGGCGACGCCGATCGGATGCCGCGGGGCCGGCCCCGCGGCATCCGTCACATTCGTCGGGGGTGCGAGCCGAGCGCCATAGTGTGGAATCGGCCCGATACCGGCCGACCCCGCCCGGCTTCCCGCAGGCGGGTCCGCACCGCGCCCGCCCGGGCGAGAAAGCCGTACCGCATGAGCACCTCCACCCTCGTCGCCCTTCCCGCCGCCGTCCAGCCGGTCTACGACACGGTCGTCGCCCGGAATCCGCACGAACCCGAGTTCCAGCAGGCCGTGCACGAGGTGCTCGGGTCGATCGCGCCCGTGCTCGAGCGGCATCCGAAGTTCGTCGAGGCCGGCGTGCTCGAGCGCATGGTCGAGCCCGAGCGCCAGATCATGTTCCGCGTGCCGTGGGTCGACGACGCGGGCCGGCTGCAGGTGAACCGCGGATTCCGCGTGCAGTTCTCGTCGGTGCTCGGGCCCTACAAGGGCGGCCTCCGGTTCCACCCGAGCGTGAACCTCTCGATCATCAAGTTCCTCGGCTTCGAGCAGATCTTCAAGAACGCGCTCACCGGGCAGGGCATCGGCGGTGCGAAGGGCGGCAGTGACTTCGACCCCCGCGGCCGCAGCGAGGCCGAGATCATGCGCTTCTGCCAGTCGTTCATGAACGAGCTCTACCGCCACCTCGGCGAGCACACCGACGTCCCGGCGGGCGACATCGGCGTCGGCGCACGCGAGATCGGGTTCCTCTTCGGTCAGTACCGCAAGATCACGAACCGGCACGAGTCCGGCATGTTCACCGGCAAGGGCGTGCAGTGGGGCGGCGCGGAGGTGCGCACCGAGGCGACGGGCTACGGCGCGGTCTTCTTCGCCGACGAGATGCTCGGGGTGCACGGCGACTCCCTCGCCGGCAAGCGCGTCGCGGTCTCGGGCTCGGGCAACGTCGCGATCTACGCCATCTCGAAGGCGCACCAGCTCGGCGCCACGGCCGTCACCGCATCGGACTCGTCGGGGTTCGTGGTCGACGAGGCCGGCATCGACGTCGACCTGCTGCGCCAGGTGAAGGAGGTCGACCGACTGCGCATCTCGGCGTACGCGTCGCAGCGGCCCGGGGCCCGGTTCGTCGAGGGCGCCCGCCCGTGGGAGATGCCGGTCGACGTCGCGATCCCCTCGGCGACGCAGAACGAACTCGACGAGTCGGACGCCCGCGCGCTCGTGGCAAACGGCGTGCGCGTGGTCTCCGAGGGCGCGAACATGCCGTCGACGCCCGAGGCCGTCGCCGTCTTCCAGGCGGCCGGCGTGCTCTTCGGCCCGGGCAAGGCCGCGAACGCCGGCGGCGTGGCGACCTCGGCGCTCGAGATGAGCCAGAACGCGGCCCGCCAGCGCTGGAGCTTCGACGACAGCGAGGCGCGCCTGCGCGAGATCATGCGGGGCGTGCACGCGTCGGCCTTCGAAGCCGCCGAGCGCTACGGCCGCCCGGGCGATTACGTCGTCGGCGCCAACTCCGCCGGCTTCGAGCGCGTCGCGCACGCGATGGTCGCGCAGGGCGTCATCTGAGCGGATGCCGCATGGCGGGCGCGTCGGCTTCGGCCGGCGCGCCCGTTCACGTCTCGGGCCCGCGCCGCCGCGCTCGGCCTCGCGGCAGGCTCAGGCCGACGAGGCCCCCGCCGCGGCATCCGCCGTCTCGGGCAGCGGGAAGATCGCCGCGATCAGGGTCGAGACCCACTCGATGAGGTCGGCGTCACCGGGCATCTCGCCGCCGCGCATCGGGAACGGCACGAGGATGACGTCGTTCTGGGCGAAGTGCTTGGCCCCCGGGTACATGCGTTCGAGGCGCACCCGGCGCGAGTCGGGGATGCCCGCCGGGGCGATGCGGAGCTTCGACCCGGTCGCGATGACGTCGGAGAGCCCGGCGAGCTGCGCCTGCCGGCGGAGCCGCGAGACGGCGACGAGGTTCTTCACCGCCTCGGGCGGCGTGCCGTAGCGATCGACGAGCTCGTCGACGACGTGGCCGAGCTGCTCCTCCTTCGCGGCCGGTCCGCTCGCGGCCGACAGCTTCTGGTACGCCTCGAGGCGCAGGCGCTCGGAGTCGACGTAGTCCTCGGGGATGTGCGCGTCGATGGGCAGCTCGAGCCGCAGCTCGGTCTGCCCCTCGGCCACGTCGCCACGGAACGTCGACACGGCCTCGCCGATCATGCGCAGGTAGAGGTCGAACCCGACGCCCGCGATGTGGCCGGCCTGCTCGCCGCCGAGCAGGTTGCCCGCGCCGCGGATCTCGAGGTCTTTGAGGGCGACCTGCATGCCAGACCCGAGGTCGTTGTTGGCGGCGATGGTCGCGAGCCGGTCGTGCGCGGTCTCGGTGAGCGGCTTCGACGGATCCCAGAGGAAGTACGCGTAGGCGCGCTCGCGGCCGCGGCCGACGCGCCCGCGCAGCTGGTGCAGCTGGCTGAGGCCGTACTTGTCGGCCCGGTCGATGATGATCGTGTTCGCGTTCGAGATGTCGAGACCGGTCTCGATGATGGTCGTCGAGACCAGCACGTCGAACTTGCGCTCCCAGAAGTCGACCACGATCTGCTCGAGCACGTGCTCGTTGAGCTGGCCGTGGGCGACCGCGATGCGCGCCTCCGGCACGAGTTCGGAGAGCTGCGCGGCGACCCGGTTGATCGACGAGACCCGGTTGTGCACGAAGAAGACCTGCCCCTCGCGCAGCATCTCGCGGCGGATGGCGGCGGCGACCTGCTGCTCGGAGTACGGGCCGACGAAGGTGAGGATCGGATGGCGGTCTTCGGGCGGGGTCGCCAGGGTCGACATCTCGCGGATGCCGGTGACCGCCATCTCGAGCGAGCGCGGAATGGGCGTCGCGCTCATCGCGAGGATGTCGACGTTGGTCTTGAGCTTCTTCAGCGCGTCTTTGTGCTCGACGCCGAACCGCTGCTCCTCGTCGATGATGAGCAGGCCCACGTCTTTGAACACGACCTTCTCGGTGAGGATGCGGTGGGTGCCGATGACCATGTCGACGGTGCCGTCGGCGAGGCCCGCGATGGTCTCGCGCGCCTCCTTGTCGGTCTGGAACCGGCTGAGGGCGCGCACGTGCACGGGGAACCCGGCGAACCGCTCGGAGAACGTCTCGAGGTGCTGCTTGACGAGCAGCGTCGTCGGCACGAGCATCGCGACCTGCTTGCCGTCTTGGATCGCCTTGAACGCGGCACGCACCGCGACCTCGGTCTTGCCGAAGCCGACGTCGCCCGCGAGCAGGCGGTCCATGGGGATCGGCCGCTCCATGTCGGCCTTGATCTCGTCGATCGTCTGCAGCTGGTCGGGGGTCTCGGTGAACGGGAACGCCTCTTCGAGCTCGTGCTGCCACGGGGTGTCCGGCCCGAACGCGTGCCCCTTCGCCGCCATGCGCGCCGAGTACAGCTTCACGAGCTCGACCGCGATGTCGCGGACCGCCTTGCGCGCCCGGCCCTTGGCCTGCGCCCAGTCGCTGCCGCCCATCTTCGACAGCGCGGGCGCCTCGCCGCCGACGTAGCGCGAGAGCAGGTCGAGCTGGTCGGTGGGCACGAACAGGCGGTCGCCGGCCTGCCCGCGCTTCGACGGCGCGTACTCGAGCACGAGGTACTCGCGCACGGCCTTCGGCTGCTGCGCGATGCCCGCGGTGCGGCTCGGGCCCGTGGGCCGGCTGCCGGTCGCCACCTCGCGCTGCATCATCTCGACGAAGCGGCCGATGCCGTGGGTCTGGTGCACGACGAAGTCGCCGGCCTTGAGCTGCAGCGGGTCGACGACGTTGCGACGCCTCGTGGCCAGCTTGGCGCTGCGTCGGGCCTCGTAGCCCGCCGCCCGACCGTAGAACTCGGCTTCGGCGACGAGGCCGAGTTTCGCCTCGGGCACCTCGAACCCGCGGGCCGCGCCGGCGCGGACGAGGTAGGCGACGCCCGGCTCGAGCTCGGCGGGGACCGCCTCGACCACCCGCGCCGCGAGACCGGCTTCGGCGAGCACGTCGCGCGCGCGTTCGACGAGCCCCTGCCCCTCGGATGCCACGACGAGGCTCCAGCCGTCGCCCAGGCGGGCGGCGACATGCTCGACCGCACCCGCCACGTTGCCCGCGAAGCTCGGCATCGCGTCGGCCGCGACCCGCACGTACTCGGACGCGATGCCGGCGGCGGCCTCGGCCGCGTCGCCGCTCGACGAGGCCGCGACCACGGCTGCGGCGTCGCCCATGTCGAAGTTCGAGAAGGTCCACCACGCGCGCTTCGGGTCGGGCTCGCCGGGGGCGCTGAACAGCGTCGCCTCGCGGAACTCGCGCACCGAGAGGAAGTCTCCGGAGGCGAGGTCGATGGGCGCGTCGGCACCGACGGTCGCCGCGCTCCACGCCGCGCCGAGGAACTCGCGGTTCGTCTCGGCCAGGCTGACCGCGCGCCCCGTCACCCGCTCGGGCTGCAGCACGGCGACCGCCGCCCCGAGCGGCAGGTAGTGCGCGAGCGGCACCAGGCGTTCGAGCAGTGCGGGCGCGAGGGACTCCATGCCCTCGACGGGGATGCCCTCCGCGATCTTCTCGAGCATGCCGGCCATGCTCGGGAACTCGTGCACCATCTCGCGGGCGCGCTGGCGCACCGACGGGGTCAGCAGCAGCTCGCGGCTCGGCGCGAGCACGACGCGCTCGACGACGTCGGGCAGCGAACGCTGGTCGGCCACCGAGAACGCGCGGAGCTCCTCGACCTCGTCGCCGAAGAACTCGACCCGCACGGGATGGTCGGCCGTCGGCGGGAACACGTCGAGGATGCCTCCGCGGAGCGCGAACTCGCCGCGCCGGGAGACCATGTCGACCCGCGCGTAGGCGAGGTCGACGAGCGTGCGGGCGATCTCGGCGAGGTCGTGGCCCCGCCCGCCGGCCGTGAGCTCGATGGGGGCGTGATCGGTGAGGTTGTCGGCGAGCGGCTGCAGCGCGGCGCGCACCGAGGCGACGACGACGAGCGGATGCCGCGCGCCCGCCGCCTGCCAGTCGCGCATGCGCCGGAGCGCATGGAGTCTGCGCCCGACGGTCTCGGCCGACGGGCTCAGCCGTTCGTGCGGCAGGGTCTCCCACGCGGGGAACTCGAGCACCTCCGCGCCGTCGAGGTAGGGCGCGATCGCCGTGCGCACCTGTTCGCCCTCGCGGCTCGTGGCCGTGATGACGAGCAGTGCCGGCGCGAGGCCGGCCTCGGTGCGGCGCTGGAGCAGTCCGGCGAGCAGCGGCGCGTCGAGGCCGTCGGGTGCGGAGAAGTCGGCGCTGCGCAGGGCCTCGGCCAGCGCGCGTTCGATCGTGGAGGCGCGCGAGAGCGCCGTGTTCAAGCCCTGCAGGATCACCCGAAGAGTCTACGCGCGGCCTCCGACACGTCGGCCGGGCGAGCGCGCGGCGGGCACGCGGCGAGCACGCGGCGGCACGCCGTCGGCGGCGCCCGATACGATGGGCGCCGCACCGACCCCGCATGGAGGAGACCCCGTGATCACTGCCGCCGCCGACGGATCCGCCCTCGGAAACCCCGGCCCCGCCGGGTGGGCCTGGTACGTCGACGACGACCGCTGGGCCGCCGGCGGGTGGAAGCACGCGACGAACAACCAGGGCGAGCTGAAGGCCGTGCTCGAGCTCTTCCGCGCGACCGCGCACCTCGACGACGAGCTGCTGGTGCTCTGCGACAGCCAGTACGTCATCAACTGCATCACGAAGTGGATGCCGGGCTGGAAGCGCAAGGGCTGGCGCAAGGCCGACGGCAAGCCCGTGCTCAACGTCGACCTGCTGCAGGAGCTCGACGACGAGCTCGTCGGCCGGCGCTACCGCTTCGAATGGGTCAAGGGCCACGTCGGACACCCCATGAACGAGGCCGCCGACACCCGCGCACGTGCGGTCGCCGAGGCCTTCCGCAGCAGCCGGCAGATCCCGTCGGGGCCCGGCTGGAGCGACGACGGAGCGCCCGCGGCCGACGCAGACCGTGCGGCCGGCCGCGAGGCGACGCCCGACCGCGACCTCGATGGCGTCGAGCCCGACCTCGACGCGGCATCCGTCATCGACGCGTCGGTGCCCGCCGTCGCGCCGGGCGAAGACGACGACGCCCTCTTCTCGTTCGACGACGCGCCCGACGCCTGGCACCAGCTCACGGTGGAGCTCTCGACCGAGGAGCACGACCGCCTGCTGCAGCTCGCCCGCGCCGCCGGCGTGCCGCCGGAGGAGTACCTGCGCTCGCTCATCTGAGCGTCCGCCGCGTCGGAGCCCGTCGGTGCGCCTGCCGCCTCGGGCACGGCGCGCGGTCGACACTGGCCCCATGGACCCATCGACCGACGCGGACCGTGCCGTTCGGCCGCGCGCCGCGCGTCTCGCCTTCGATCTGGCGGATGTCGCGGGCACGGCCGTCTTCGCCGTGGGCGGGGCCGCGATCGGCATGGCCGCCGGCCTCGACCTACCTGCTCGGCATCGTCGTCGTCGGCTTCTCCACCGCGCTCGTGGGCGGCGTGCTGCGCGACCTGCTGCTCGGCGATGCGCCGCCGGCGGCGTTCCGATCCCCGTTGCGGCTGACGGTCGCGATCCTCGGCTCGCTCGCCGCGATCCCGTTCCGCCCCGTGCTCGAGGCGGGTTCGGGAATCGTGGTCGTGCTCGACGCGATCGCCCTCTCGCTGTTCGCGGTCGCGGGCGCCGAGAAGGCGCTCGCCCTGCGCTCGAACGCGATCGTCGCCGTCGCCCTCGGCGCCATCACCGCCGTCGGCGGCGGCGTGGTGCGCGACGTGCTCATCGGGCGCACGCCGATCGTGCTGTCCGAGAGCTTCTACGCGAGCGCGGCGATCCTCGGCGCCCTCGCGACGGTGCTCGCGACCCGACTGCGACTCGACGTGCGATGGGCGATGGACCTGGGCTTCGTCGTCTGCCTCGCGTCGCGGCTGGCCGCGATCGCGTTCGACTGGCAGTTGCCGGTCTTCACGGCCTGACGCCGCGACGGGCCGCGGCTCAGGAGGGCGAGTGGAACTTCTGCTGCGCCGCCACGAGACCCACGTCGGCGATCGCCTCGACGGCGTCGGCGGCATCCGAGATCAGGTTGGGCAGCGTCGAACGCTCGGTGCCCGAGAAGTCCTTCAGCACGTAGTCGGCGGCGTCCTGGCGGCCGGGCGGGCGGCCGACGCCGACCCGCACCCTCGTGAAGTCGGCGTTGCCCGTGGCCTTCAGGATGTCGCGGATGCCGTTGTGCCCGCCGTGCCCGCCGCCCGACTTCAGCCGTACGGTGTCGAACGGGATGTCGAGCTCGTCGTGCACGACGATGAGCCGGTCGGGCTCGAGGCCGGTGAACTTGAGCAGCGCCGACACGGGGCCGCCCGACGTGTTCATGTAGCCGTTCGACTTGGCGAGCACGAGCTTGGGGCCGCCCGGCCGCAGGAACCCCTCGGCGACGCGCGACGGTGTCTTGTGGGTCTTGAACGCGGCCCCGATGCGGCTCGCGAGCTCGTCGACGACCATCTGGCCGACGTTGTGCCGGTTGCCGGCGTACTGGGTTCCGGGGTTGCCGAGGCCCACGACGAGCCAGGTGTTCGCGGCCACGGTGGGGTCTTCCTTCCGGCGGGGGCGGAACAGGTCGGTCAGACCCATGGTCGGCCTCCGTTCGATGCGGGGGCGAGCCGGGGCTCGCGGGCGGTCGGTGCTGCGGGGCGGGAACGGAACGGGCCCGCGGCCCGCATCCGAGCGTACCCGGATGCGGTGCCGCAGGCCCGATCGGCGTGCGTGCGCTGAGGTTACTCGGCGGCAGCCTCTTCGGCGGGAGCCTCGGCCTCAGCCTCGGCCTCGCCCTCGGCCTCGCCGGCCTCTTCGCCCAGGTCGACCTTCTGCGGGGTGTGCACGTTGACGACGAGCGACTCGCCGTCGGTGACGAGCGAGGCGCCCTTGGGCAGCTCGACGTCCTTGGCGTGGATCTGGGTGCCCTCTTCGAGGCCCTCGACCGAGACGACGACGCTCTCGGGGATGTGGGTCGCCTCGACCTCGAGCGTGAGGGTGTGCGAGTCGACGTCGGCGATGGTGCCGGCCGCGGTCTCGCCCTCGAGGTGCACGGGGACCTCGACCTGGACCTTCTCGCCCTTCTTCACGACGATGAGGTCGATGTGCTCGATGATCTGGTGCACGGGGTCCTTCTGCACGTCCTTGACGAGCACGAGCTGGCCCTTGCCGGCGATGTCGAGGTCGAGCACGGCGTTCGCCTTGCGGATGAGCAGCGCGACCTGGTGGCCGGGCAGCGTGACGTGCTGGGGGTCGGTGCCGTGACCGTAGATGACGGCGGGGATCTTGCCGGCGGCGCGGATCTTGCGGGCCGCGCCCTTGCCGAACGCGTCGCGGACGTCTGCGACGACCTTGTTGTCTTCAGCCATGATGTCTCTCCTTGCGGGCCCAAGCTCGTGTGCTCTGGCGGCCCAGATCGTGTGTCTGATGTCTTCAACTCGAACGCCGCTGCATGCACGATGCGCGGATGCGTGAGGAAATAGCCGTGGAGCCTGCTCCCACCGCGTCGATCACGGATGCCGATGCCGCCCGATCTCGCGGGCGACGAGGCATCCCTCGCCGAAGTTCGCAGACGAGTCTACCCGATGGAGCCCTGGCTCGAGTCGACGGCCAGATCGACGGTCGGATCGGCCGCCGCAGCGGCCGTGAAGTCGAGCAGCACCTTCGACGACACCGAGGCGTCTGCGGCGATGCCGAACGCCTCGACCGCCTGCTCGGCGGGCAGCACGTGCGTGACGATGCCCGAGACGTCGAGGGTGCCGTCGGCGAGCGCCGCGATGACGTCGTCGAACTCGTCGGCGAAGCGGAACGACCCGGTCAGGGTGAGCTCGCGCGTGATCGCGGTCGCGATGGCGGCGGGCACGTCGCCGGCGCGCTGGAGCCCGAGCAGCACGACGGTGCCGCCGCGGCGGCAGGCGGCGATCGCGCTCGCGAGGCCGGGCACGGTGCCGCTCGACTCGACGACGACGTCGGCGTGCAGCTCGGCGATGGCCGCGGCATCCGTCGCGTCGATCGCGATCGCGCCGTGCTGCCGGGCGAGGTCGCGCGGCAGCTCGTGCAGGTCGGTCGCGAAGACCTCTGCGGCGCCGTGGTGACGGGCGACCGCGACGACGAGCTGGCCGATCGGCCCGGCTCCGATGACGAGCACCCGCTTGCCGCGCACGTCGCCGGCCCGCTCGAGGCCGTGCCAGGCGACGGCCGCGGGCTCGGCGAGCGCGGCCGCCTCGAGCGGGAGCGCGTCGGGCACGGCGTGCAGCAGGCGCGTCGGCAGCGCCACGCGTGCGGCGAATCCGCCCTGCGTGTGCGGCAGGTGCAGCGCCGAACCCAGGTAGCTCGACCCGGGTGCGAGGTTCGGCCGGTCGGCGGGCCAGGGCGTCGATCCGTCGCCCTTCGGCGTGAGGGGGTGCACGGCCACGCGAACGCCGACGCGCGGCCCGGAGCCGTCGGCGGCGGCGGCCACGACCGTGCCGGCGATCTCGTGTCCGAGCACCATGGGCTCGCGCAGCACGGATGCGCCGGCGGCTCCGTGCCGCCAGTAGTGCAGGTCGGAGCCGCACACGCCGCCGTAGGCGATCTCGACGACCGCCTCGTCGGCGCGGGGCGCGGGTTCGGGCAGCGCTTCGACGCGCAGGTCGTCGGCAGCGTGGGCGACGACGCCGAGGTTCGGCACGGGGTTCCTCCTGGGTGGGTGGTCGGCGGGCATGCCCCGGCTGGGTCGCCGGGGTCAGCGCGTGGGCGTCACGAGTCGCACGCCGGCGACCTCGATCTCGACGATCGCCCCGGGGTCGATGGGCGCCTGCGAGGTCGGCGCCCCGGTCATCACGACGTCGCCGGGCCCGAGGGTCGTCCACGCGGCGAGGTAGGCGAGGCACTCGCGCGGCGATGCGGGCAGCGTGCGGCTGCTCGTCGCGCCGGCGAGCACGCCGTCGACGAAGAACTCGAGCGAGACGTCGTCGAGGTCGGCGTCGGTGTCGATCACGGGGCCGAGCGGCGTGTAGCCCGTTCCGGCCTTCGGTTCGAAGTTGCGCGGGTCGAACGCGGCGCGATCGGGGCTCGAGAGGTCGTTCACAGCTGTGACGCCGAGCACGAACTCGTGGGCGTTCTCGGCCGTGAGCCCGGTGGTGTCGCGGCCGATGACGAGCGCGATCTCGCCTTCGGCGACCGTGACGCCCGCGTCGCGGCGCAGCGCGACGGGCACGCCGGAGGCGACGACCGTGCGCGGGCTCTTGAGCCACGCCTGCACGGGCGACGCGTGCTCGGGCCCGTTCTGGGCGATGCCCACGACGACGAGCGGCTCGCACGGCGGAAGGAGCTCGCCGAGGAGGAGGGCCCCAGCGTCGACCGGGTCCCTCCCCTCGGCGAACGCGGTGTACGGGTTCTCGATCGGCACCCAGCCGTCGGCGGACTCCCGCACGTGAACGGGCCCGACGGGCGTGGCGAGTCTGGCGATGCGCATCAGACCACCGCCGTCATGCCGCCGTCGACGTGGATCGTCTGGCCGTTCACGAAGTCGCTCGCGCTGCTCGCGAGGAAGACGAGGGCGCCGACGAGGTCGTCGACCCTCCCCCATCGCCCGGCAGGGGTGCGCCCGCGCACCCAGGCCGAGAACTGCTCGTCGGCGACGAGCGCCCGGGTGAGCTCGGTCTCGAAGTACCCGGGCGCGATGGCGTTGGCCTGCACGCCGTGCGGCGCGAGGTCGGCGCAGAGCCCCTTGGTGAGCATCACGATCGCGCCCTTGGTCGCCGCGTAGGGCGCGATCGAGGGCCGGGCGAGCAGCGACTGCACGCTGCCGATCTGGATGAGCTTCCCGGAGCCGCGCTCGATCATGCCGCGGGCCACGCGACGCGAGAGGTGGAACGCGCTCGTGAGGTTCGTCTCGAGGAGGTCGTGCCAGTCCGCGTCGGTGAACTCGGCGATCGGCGCGCGGCGCTGGATGCCCGCGTTGTTCACCACGATGTCGGGTGTGCCGAGCTCGGCCTCGATGGCGGCGATGCCCGCGTCGACGGCCGCGGCATCCGTCACGTCGAAGACGGCGCTGAGCGTGCGCGCCCCGGTCGCGTCGGCGATCTCGCCCGCGGCGCGCGCCGCCTTGGCCGAGTCGCGGCCGTGCACGACGACCGTGGCACCGGAGGCCGCGAGGCCGCCCGCGAGCGCCCGCCCGATGCCCTGGCTCGACCCGGTCACGAGCGCGAGGCGCCCGGTCAGGTCGAAGGCGGCGGGGCCGGTCACCACTGGATCGTCCGGATCGAGAGCGTGGTCGCGTCGACGTCGTCGCCCGACTCGGTGCTCGAGACCTTGATCGCGTCGTCGGTGCGGGTGAGGTCGCGGCGCAGCGTCTCGGGCACGAGGAACGTCGAGGCCGTGGTGATGAGCGCGAGCACGATCATGTAGATCGCGAGCAGGAGCCAGTTGCCGTCGCTCACGGCGATCAGGTAGGCGCCGAGCACGCCGGCGACACCGCCGGCCAGCACGGCCGAGAGCTCGCGGGCCATGGCGACGCCGAGGTAGCGGTGGCGGTTGCCGAAGAGTTCGGGCAGCATCGCGCACTGCGGGCCGAGCATGGTGTTCACGGCCACGCCGATGCCGACGGCGATCGCGATGATGGCGATCGGGTAGCTCCCGAGCGAGATGAGCCACCAGGCGGGCACCGCGTAGAGGAGCATGAAGACGGCGCCGAAGCGGTAGACCTTGCGGCGGCCGACGCGGTCGGAGATCGCGCCCGTGAGCGGCACCGAGAAGATGCCGATGAGCGAGCCGAGCGTGACGCCCCAGGTGAGCAGGCTCTTGTCGGCCTCGGGGCCGACGACCGACACGAAGAACGCGAGCGCGAGCGCCTGGAACATGTAGGAGCCGCCGTTCTCGGCCATGCGCAGGGCGATGCCGACGATGACGCCCGGCAGGCCCTTGGTGAAGATCTCCTTCACGGGCTTCTCGGCGATCTGCTCGTGCTGCTCGAGCTCGACGAACGTCGGGGTCTCCTTCAGGCGCATGCGGATGAAGAGCGCGACGAGGATCAGCAGGAACGACGCGAGGAACGGCACGCGCCAGCCCCAGGTGAGCAGCGCCTCCTCGGGCAGCAGCGTGATGAGGCTGAAGACGAGCGCGGCGAGCAGCGTGCCGGCCTGGATGCCGATGAACGGCAGCGCCGAGAAGAAGCCGCGGCGGCGCACGGGCGCGTACTCGGCCATGAGCACGGTCGAGCCGGCCTGTTCGGCGCCCGCCCCGAAGCCCTGCAGCAGGCGCATCGTGACGAGCAGGATCGGCGCCCAGATGCCGATGGCCTCGTAGGTCGGCAGGAGGCCGATCGCGGTCGAGGCGCCGCCCATGAGCATGATCGTGACGACGAGCACCCACTTGCGGCCGAGCTTGTCGCCGAGGCGACCGAAGAAGAGGCCGCCGAAGGGGCGTGCGAGGAAGCCGACGCCGTAGGTCGCGAACGCGGCGACGGTGGCCATGGCCGGGTCGTCCTGCGGGAAGAACAGCACGTTGAAGATCAGCGCGGTCGAGAGGCCGTACAGCGCGAAGTCGAAGTACTCCAGCGCACTGCCGATGCTCGACGCGTAGGTCGCGCGCTTGAGGTTCGCGGCGTACTCGGGATCGTCGTTCACCGCGGTCGGTGCGGGGGCGGTACCGGTCATGTCCTATCTCCTTTGATCGGCTCGCTCGGGGGCGATGTCCGCCACTGTACCAACCAGATGTACAGAGTTCAACACCTTGAACAACTTTCAGCACCGACGGATGTCTCGGGGCCGATCGTCGGGCGCGACGAAGCGCCGTGCGTGCCTCATGCACGGACAGCGGCGGATGCCGGTGGGCAGGCGTCAGCCCGCCCGACCAGCCGGGTGCTCAGCGGGTTCGAGCGCCGCTCAGCGGGTTCGAGCGCCGCTCAGCGGGTTCGAGCGCCGCTCAGCGGGTTCGAGCGCCGCTCAGCGGGTTCGAGCGCCGCTCAGCGGGTTCGTCAGGCGCGCCGCGGCGTCGACGAGCGCGGCGGCCACCGACGCGACCCGGCCGGGCGTCGCCTCGGCCACCGGGAGCGCGACGCCGAGCGCGAGGCTCGGGTCGCTCGGCGCCCATCCCTCGAGCGGCACGGCGACGCCCACGATGCCGGGGAAGGACTCCCCGTCGTCGAGGGCCCAGCCGCGATCGCGCGCGGCGGCGAGCTTCACGAGCAGGTCGGGGATGTCGCGGATGCTGCGGTCGGTGAGCCGGGGGAACGGCGCCGTGGCCTCGAGGAGCGTCGCGACATCCGCATCGCTCATCGGCATCAGCAGCGCGTTGCCCGTCGCGCTCAGGGCCGCGGGCAGGCGCGAGCCGAGCGGCGTGCCGAACCTGACGCTGCGCGAGCCCTCGTGCCTGGCGAGGTAGAGCGCCTCGGTGTCGTCGAGCATCGCCACCTGCACGACCTCGTGCACGAGCACGGGCGAGGTCTCGCAGACCGTGTAGAACTCGCGCACCTGGCTGAACTGGGCCGCGTACGCCCCGCCCAGCTCGATCGTGCGGCGGCCGAGCTGGTAGCCCAGCGGCACGCGCTGCACCATCGAGGCGGCCTCGAGCGCGAGGCAGAGGTTCATGGTCGACGACTTGGCGAGCCCCAGCCCGCCGGCGATCTCGGTGAGGGTCAGCGGCCCGGGCGACTCGGCGAGCAGCCCGAGGATCGCCATGCTGCGCGTGACGGCGGGGGCCGGGTCGCGGCCCTGGCGGTCGGCCTTGGCGTCGGCTTCCTCGGACATGCCATCCCCTCCGTCCGCGGCGAGCGCGGGATCAGTAGAACTCGACCGTGTCCACCACGCTGCGCATCGGCAGCCCGTCGAGGAACCGGGAGGCGTCGTCGGCGAACCGCCGGGCGATGCGCTCCTCCTCCTTGCGCGAGAGCGCCGCGGTGTGCGGACTCACGAGCACGGAGGGGTGCGACCACAACGGCGACTCCACCGACAGCGGCTCGGACTCGAAGACGTCGAGCGCGGCGAAGCCGACCCGCCCGTCGTCGAGCGCCGTGATGAGCGCCGCCTCGTCGATCACCGTACCGCGCCCGACGTTCGCGACGATCACGCCCGGCCGCACGGCGCGGAGGATCCGCTCGCCCACGAGGTGGTGAGTCGCCTCCGTTCCGGGCAGCGTCGTCACGATCGCGTCGACCAGGCCCACCGCGGCCTCGAGCTCCTCGATCGGCACGAGCCGGTCGACGCCCTCGACCGGCGCGCCGCTGCGCGTGGTGCCCCAGATGCGCGCGCCGAGCGCACTGAACCGGCGGGCGCACTCGGCGCCGATGCCGCCGAGGCCCACCACCAGGACCGTCATCTCGTCGAGCTGGCGCATCTCCCAGCGCTCGGGCCAGACCTTGGCGCGCTGGTCGTCGAGCAGCCTCGGCAGATGCTTGGCCCCCGCCAGCACGCCGAACACGGCGAACTCGGCGAGCGGGCCGCCGTGCACCCCGGCGCTCGTGGTGAACGCGATGCGGTCGAGCTGTTCGCGGTCGAGGCCGGCCGCCTTGACCTGGCTGCCCCCGCCGGCCGCGGTCGTCATGACCCACCGGAGCCCGGGATTGGCGCGGGCCGTGCGCGCGAGGGCGGCCGGCTCGACGTCGGGGATGCCGAACAGCACGTCGGCCGAGTCGACCATCGCGTCGAACTCGGTCTGCTCGGCCGGCGTGCGCACGTGCGCAGGGTCGCCCGACCAGTCGGCCGGACCGCGCATCGGACGCACGAGCGCGTGATCGCGCACGAGCTCGAGCCTCGGTTCGAGGTCCTCGACGAGGCGGCAGAGCTGCTCCGGCAGCGGCACCGCCACCACGGCGCGCAGGCGGTTGTTCGTGTCGGGCATCCGGTCTTCCCCTTCGTTGCGGCGGGCCATGCAGGCCCCTCCGGCGCGGTCTGGGGTCCAGCATACCCGATGTTCAGTCAGTTGAACCATGTACGACTGGTTGTCTTGCGGGTAGGATGTCGGCATGTCCAACGCCGAACATCCCGCATCCGCCACGCATCCTCCCGTCGCCGCGCCCACCGTGGGCATCATCGGGCTCGGCTCGATGGGCGGCCGCATGGCCGAACGCCTCATCGACTCCGGTGCCCCCGTGATCGTCAACGCCCGACGGCCGCAGCCCGAGTTCGTCGCACGCGGCGCCGCCTGGGCCGAGACCCCGCGCGAACTCGGCCGCCGCGCCGACGCCGTGCTCGCGATGCTGCCCGACCTGCCGCAGCTCGAGCAGGTGCTCGACGGGCCCGACGGCCTCCTCGCGGGCCTCCTCGAGCGCGACGCGGACTCGCTGCTCATGATCGGCTCCACCTCGTCGGCGCCCGAGGTGCGCGCCCTCGCCGAACGGCTGGCCGCGGCATCCGACGGCCGCATCCACGTCGTGGACTGCCCCGTGTCGGGCGGGGAAGACGGCGCGAGGGCCGGGACCCTCTCGATCATGCTCGGCGGGACCGAGGCCGACGCCCGTCGCGCTGCCGCCCTGCTCGCACCGTGCGGCACGCCCGTGCACCTCGGGCCGCTCGGCGCCGGCGAGGTCGCCAAGGCGTGCAACCAGCTGATCGTGTCGGCCACGATCCTGGCGCTCGGCGAGGCCGCGGTGGTCGCCGAACGATCGGGTCTCGACCTCGAGGCGCTCTTCGGGCTGCTGTCCGGCGGGTACGCCGGCTCGAACCTGCTCGCGAGCCGCAAGGCCAAGCTCGTCTCCGGCGACGACTCGCCCTCGGGCATCGCCGAGTACATGGTCAAGGACCTGCGGTTCGCCGCCGAGGCCGCGGCCGCCACCGGAACCGACCCGGTGCTGCTGCCGACGCTGCGCGCCGCGTTCGACGAACTCGTCGCGCGCGGGCTCGGCGGGCGCGACATCTCGGTCGCCCGCCGATTCGTGGCCGAGCGGTCGTCGTGACCTCTCAGCAACAGCGCGCAACGGTGAGGCCCGCTCACAGTACGCTTGAGTCATCCCCAGCAAACTTCACGAGGAGTGTGTTCGTGCCTGAAGCCGTAGCCAACATCGGAGTCGTGGGACTCGCCGTCATGGGTTCGAACCTCGCCCGCAATCTCGCGAGCCGCGAGGGCAACACGGTCGCCGTGTTCAACCGCTCCTACGAGCGCACCGCGACGCTGCTCGAAGAGCACCCCGAGGCCGGCTTCGTCGGCGCCGAGACCTACGACGAGTTCGTCGCCTCGCTCGCCAAGCCCCGCACCGCGATCATCATGGTGCAGGCCGGCAAGGGCACCGACGCCGTGATCTCGGAGCTCGCGAGCCGCTTCGAGCCGGGCGACATCATCGTCGACGGCGGCAACGCGCTGTTCACCGACACCATCCGCCGCGAGAAGGCCGTGCGCGAGACCGGCATCAACTTCGTCGGCGCGGGCATCTCGGGCGGCGAGGAGGGCGCGCTCAACGGCCCCTCGATCATGCCCGGCGGCTCCGACGAGTCGTGGGTCACGCTCGGCCCGATCCTCAAGTCGATCGCCGCGGTCGCCGAGGGCGAGCCCTGCGTCACGCACATCGGCCACGACGGCGCCGGCCACTTCGTCAAGATGATCCACAACGGCATCGAGTACGCCGACATGCAGCTCATCGCCGAGGCCTACGACCTCATCCGCCGCGGCACGGGCAAGTCCCCCGCCGAGATCGCCGAGGTCTTCGCCGAGTGGAACCGCGGCGAGCTCGAGTCCTACCTCATCGAGATCACCGCCGAGGTGCTGAAGCAGGTCGACGCCGAGACCGGCGAGCCGCTCGTCGACGTCATCCTCGACGAGGCGGGCTCCAAGGGCACCGGCGTCTGGACCGTGCAGACCGCGCTCTCGCTCGGCACGCCCGTGTCGAACATCGCCGAGGCGGTCTTCGCCCGCGGCCTGTCGTCGCACCCCGAGCAGCGCGCCGTCGCGAAGGGCCTCGCCGGCCCCGACGAGGCCGACCGCATCCCGGCCGACCAGGTCGATGCGTTCATCGAAGACGTGCGCCTCGCGCTCTACGCGTCGAAGATCGTCGCCTACTCGCAGGGCTTCGACGCGATCCGCGCCGGCGCCAAGGAGTACGACTGGAACATCGACCTCGGCGCCGTGTCGAAGATCTGGCGGGGCGGATGCATCATCCGCGCGCAGTTCCTGAACCGCATCGCCGACGCCTACGACGAGACGCCCGACCTCGAGCTGCTCCTGTCCGCGCCCTACTTCGCCGAGGCGTTCACGCGCGCCCAGACCGCATGGCGCCGCGTCGTCGTGCGCTCGGTCGAGACCGGCATCCCGGCGCCCGCGTTCGGCTCGTCGCTCGCCTACTACGACGGCCTGCGCGCCGACCGGCTCCCCGCCGCGCTCGTGCAGGGCCAGCGCGACTTCTTCGGCGCGCACACCTACAAGCGCATCGACAAGGAGGGCGTGTTCCACACCCTCTGGTCGGGCGACCGCACCGAGATCGCCACGACGCCGTCGACGCACTGATCCCGACTCGCGGGTAACCTTGGCCCCGGGCTCACGCCCGGGGCCGAGGCCGTTTCCGGGGCGCGACGCCACCCCGACCCGGTCCGACGACGACGAATGAGGGCAGATGCGCAGGCCGAAGTGGCAGGAACAGGGCGAAGACCCCGACTACCGCTTCACGCTCGCGAACGAACGCACGTTCCTCGCCTGGATCCGCACCGCGCTCGCCCTGCTCGCCGGCGGCGTGCTGCTCTTCGAGTTCGCCCAGCAGATCGGGCCGCGAGTGGTCGTGCTGATCCTCGCGATCGGACTCGCGATCGTCGCAGCGCTGCTCGGCGGGCTCTCGTACGTGCGGTGGCGGTCGAACGAGGTCGCGATGCGCACCGGCCGGCCGCTCCCGCACAGCCTCGTGATCCCACTCCTCTCCGCCGTGGCGCTGCTCGCGGCAGCCGTGATCGCCGTTCTGATCCTGGTCTCCCGATGAGCCGCGCATGACCGTCGAAACGCACGCGGGCCTCCCCCGCGACCCCGGCCTCCAGCCCGAGCGAACCGCGCTCGCCTGGAGCCGCACCGGACTCGCCATCGCGGTGAACGCGGTGCTGGCGCTCCGCGACGGCCTGAGCTCGGACCAGCCCGCGCTCTCGGCGGCGGGCGTCGTGCTGTTCGTGCTCGCGGCCGTCGCGATCGCGCACGGCGCCGTGCGCCGTCGGCAACTCGACGCCCGCCGCGAGGTCGTGCCCCCCTCTCCTGCGGTCATGCTGGGCGTCACCGCAACCGTCCTGCTCGCGGCCGTCGTGGGCATCATCTCCATCACGATCGAGGCAACCCGATGACCGACGAACACCCCGAACTCGCCGGATACGAACCCGTCGACCGGCCGAGGCGCCCCGGGCGCCAGCGCGCGATCCGGATCGCGGTGCTCGTCGCCCTGGCCGGCATGGTGCTGCCGATCGTGCTCTCGACGTTCTCGGTCGCGAACTCGACCGCCCGGTCGTCGTGCGCCACGTTCGCCGCCGCCGCGACCGGCACCGCGCGCGGCGAGGTCTCGACCGACGTGCCGTTCGAGCTGTTCGCGGCCGGCGGTCCCGGCTGGCAGTGCTACGTGGTCACCGAGAACGGCGACCACCGGCATCTGGCGAACTTCGGGCTGTTCCCGGCCGCACCGCGCTACGGGGTCGGCACGAACACCTGATGCATTCCGCCGCGGCGCGTCGTGCGATCGGGCGTTCGCGTCACTCCGTCGCCGCGCCCGTGTCGTCGTCGAAGAACACCCGCTTGTACGACCGCCCGTCGGGCAGCGTGACCGTGCGCGCCTCGACGAGCCCGCGGTTCACGCGCTGGTAGATCGCGTTCGGCGTCACGCCGAGGCGCTTGGCCGCCTCGGAGACGCTCTCGCCAGGCAGGTCGGTGGGCACGCTCGACGGGCGTTCGCGCTTGCGGCGCCGGCTCGCCTCCTGCCGCTCGGCGATGGCGTCGTCGTCGCCCGCCCAGCGGTACTTGGCCGCCGACGGGCTGAGTCCGGCGGCCTCGGCCACATCATCCCAGCCGGCGCCCGCCGCGACCGCCTCGCGGGCGGCCTCGAGCGATGCGGGATCGGCCTCGAGCGCCGCGACGAGTGCACGGATGCCCCGCAGCCGGTCGAGCGGTGAGGCCGACCCCGTACCGGCATCGAGTGCCGCGAGCGCCGAGAGGGCGGCCGCGGCATCCGACGACAGGAACGAGGGCATACCGGGGTCCGTTCAGCCCTTGAGGAGCTGCTCGCGCACCTGACGGCGGATGACCTTGCCGATGAGGGAGCGCGGCAGCTCGTCGATCTCGACGACGCGCTTGGGCACCTTGTACGGCGTGAGGCGCTCGCGGGCGAACTCGCGGATCGCCGCCTCGTCGAGGCGCTGGCCCTCGGCGAGCACGACCGCGGCGACGACCTGCTCGCCCGAGTGCTCGTCGGGCAGGCCCACGACCGCCACGTCTTCGATGCCGGGGTAGGTGCGCAGGGCCTCTTCGACCTCGGTGGGTGCGACGTTGAAGCCGCCCGTGATGATGAGCTCCTTGATGCGGTCGACGACGCGCACGAAGCCCGCGTCGTCGATCGTGACGATGTCGCCCGTGCGGAACCAGGGCGCACCGCCGTCGGGGTCGGCGACGAACACGGCCTCGGTCTCGACCGGCTTCTTCCAGTACCCCTGGAAGACCTGCGGTCCGCGAACGACGAGTTCGCCCTCGCCATCGGCGGGGACGTCTTGCGTCGGGTTCTCGGGGTCGACGACGCGGCACTCGGTCGAGGGCAGCGGCAGTCCGATTGTGCCGGCGCGGCGGTTGGACGCCACCGGGTTCGCCGAGATCACCGGCGAGCACTCCGAGAGGCCGTAGCCCTCGACGAGCATGCCGCCGGTCGCGGCCTCCCACGGCTCGACGACGGCCGGCGTGAGCGCCATGGCGCCCGAGATCGCGATCTGGATGCCCTCGAGCGAGACGCCCTTGGCGGCCGCGGCCTTGGTCAGCCGGTCGTAGATCGGCGGCACGGCCGGCAGGAACGTCGGCGGCCGCTTCTTGATGACGGGCAGCACGAGGTCGGGGTCGAACTTCGGGAACAGCACGAGGCGCGCGCCCATGCTCATCGCGAACGTCAGGCAGAGCGTCAGCCCGTAGGCGTGGAACATCGGCAGCACGGCGTAGACGACGCAGTTGCCGCGCTCGATCGTCGGCACCCAGGCACGCGACTGCGCCGCGTTCGCGAGCAGGTTCAGGTGGGTCAGCGTCGCACCCTTGGGCGAGCCGGTCGTGCCGCTCGTGTACTGGATGAGGGCGACATCGGATGCCTCGGGCGCGACGACGCGCGGCTGCACGCGCTCGGCGACGCGGAGCTCCTCCCAGGTCGACGTGCCCTTGACGCCGGAGGTGAGGGCGGCGCGCGATTCGCGGGCCTTGGCGATCGGCAGCTTGAGCGCGAACCGGGTCAGGAACGGCATCGCGCGCGTCACGTCGACCGAGACGATGTGCTTCACGCCGACGTCGTCGGGGAACTCGCGGATCGTGTCGACCACGTTGTCCCAGGCGATCGCGAAGCGGGCGCCGTGGTCTTCGAACTGATGGCGCAGCTCGCGCGGGGTGTAGAGCGGGTTGTGCTCGATGACGATGGCGCCGAGACGCAGCACCGCGTAGAACGCGACGATGTGCTGCGGGCAGTTCGGCAGCACGATGGCGACCGTGTCGCCCTTCTGCACGCCGAGCAGACGCAGGCCCTCCGCGGCGCGCTCGACCTGCTCGCCGAGGTCGGCGTAGCTCGTCTCACGGCCGAAGAACTCGAGCGCGATGCTCGACGGGTGCTCGGCGACCGAGGTCGCGAGCAGGTCGTAGAGCGAGCCCTCTGGCAGCTCGAGCTCCTGCGGAACGCCGTCGGCGTAGCTCGCGAGCCAGGGCCGGGGGGTGGTGATGCTCATCGGGTGCTACGCCTCGCCGTTGAACATGCTCGTGACCGAGCCGTCTTCGAAGACCTCGCGGATCGCGCGACCGAGCAGCGGCGCGATCGAGAGCACGGTGAGCTCCGGCCACCGCTTCTCGCCCGTGAGCGGCACGGAGTCGGTCACGACGACCTGGTCGATCGAGGAGTCCTGCAGGCGCTCGGAGGCGGGGGCGCTGAAGATCGCGTGCGTGGCTGCGACGATGACCTTGTCGGCGCCGTTCGCCTTGAGCGCCTGGGCCGCCTTCACGATCGTGCCGCCGGTGTCGATCATGTCGTCGACGAGCAGGCACACGCGACCGTCGACGTTGCCGACGATCTCGTGCACGGTGACCTGGTTGGCGACCTTCGGGTCGCGGCGCTTGTGGATGATCGCGAGGGGCGCACCGAGGTCGTCGGCCCACGTGTCGGCGACGCGGACGCGGCCCATGTCGGGCGAGACCACGGTGAGCTTCGCGCGGTCGTCGGGCGAGAGCGTCTCCTCGAAGTGCCGCAGCAGCACCGGCTTGGCGAACAGGTGGTCGACGGGGCCGTCGAAGAAGCCCTGGATCTGGGCGGCGTGGAGGTCGACGCTCATGATGCGGTCGGCTCCGGCGGTCTTCAGCAGGTCGGCGACGAGCCGCGCGGAGATCGGCTCGCGTCCGCGGCCCTTCTTGTCCTGCCGCGAGTACGGGAAGTACGGTGCGACGACGGTGATGCGCTTGGCCGAGGCGCGCTTCAGCGCGTCGAGCATGATCAGCAGCTCCATGAGCCACTCGTTGACCGGCGGGCCGAACGACTGCACGACGAAGACGTCGCAGCCGCGCACCGAGACCTCGAACCGCGTGTAGATCTCGCCGCTCGCGAACGTGCGGTGCTCGGTCGGCGCGAGCTCGGTGCCGAGCACGGCCGCGACGCGCGCGGAGAGGTCGGGATCGCTCCGGCCCGACACGACGACGAGACGCTTCTTCGTCTTCGCCTCGAGGCCGGGTGCGATGTTGTTCTCGAGGTCGAGGTCGACGACCTTCTTCTTGCGGCCCATTGTTCGCCTTCTGCTCACTCGCCTGGTTCGTCGGACACGGCGTCTGCGGCCGCGCGGGCGGCCGCCGTTCCCGGTCGATGCTGCTCGACCCAACCCTCGATGTTGCGTTGTGGCGCAACGCTGAGGGCCAGTGCTCCGGCCGGCACGTCCTTGCGGACGATCGCGCCGGCCCCGGTCTTCGCGCCCGCCCCAAGCCTAACCGGCGCGACGAGCACGGTGTGAGAGCTCGTGTGCACGTGGTCGCCGACCTCGGTGCGGTGCTTGTGCACGTCGTCGTAGTTGGCGGTGATGGTGCCCGCGCCGAAGTTCACGCCCTGCCCGATGGTCGCGTCGCCCACGTACGACAGGTGCGGCACCTTGCTGCCCGTGCCGATCTGCGCGTTCTTCGTCTCGACGAACGCGCCGATCTTGCCGTCGGCGCCGAGCACGGTGCCCGGGCGGAGGAACGAGAACGGGCCGACCGTCGCGCCGGCGCCGATGACGGCGAGCGTGGCGTCGGTGCGGCGCACGTCGGCGTTCTCGCCGACCTCGCAGTCGGTGAGCGTCGTGCCGGGGCCGACCACGGCGCCCGTCTCGATGACGGTCGCGCCCTTGAGCTGCGTGCCGGGGCGGATCGTGACGTCCTGCGCGATGCGCACGGTGAGATCGATCCACGTGGTGGTCGGGTCCTCGATCGTGACGCCGTTCAGCTGCCAGCCTCGGATGATGAGCGCGTTCAGGCGGGCGGCGGTCTCGGAGAGCTGGGCGCGGTCGTTGATGCCGGCCACGAGCCACGGCTCGGAGACGGGCACGGCCTCGACCTCGGAGCCCGCGGTGCGCAGCAGCTGGATGACGTCGGTGAGGTACTTCTCGCCCTGCGCGTTGTCGGTCGTGAGGTTCGCGAGCTGGTCGCGCAGCGCCGCGGCGCCGAACGCGTAGATGCCGGCGTTGATCTCGCCGATGCCGCGCTCGGCCTCGTTCGCGTCCTTCTGCTCGACGATGCGGTCGAACTGGCCCGCGGTGTCGCGCACGATGCGGCCGTACCCGGTCGGGTCGTCGTAGAGCGCCGACATGACGGATGCCGCGGCGGCACGCTCGCGGTGCAGCCCGAGGAATCCGGCGAGCGTGTCGGCGTTCAGCAGCGGCACGTCGCCGTTCAGCACGAGCACCTCGCCGTCGAAGTCGGCGGGGAGCGCTTCGAGCGCCTGCTCGACCGCGCGGCCGGTGCCCGGCATCTCGTCCTGATCGACGATGCGCACGCCGGGCAGTTCGGCCTCGACGGCGGCGGCGACGCGGTCGCGCTCGTGCCGCACGACCGCGATCACGTGCGCGGCGTCGAGCGCGCGCGCGGTGGCGAGCACGTGTCCGACGACCGGCGCGCCCGCGAGCGGGTGCAGCAGCTTGGGCGTGGCGGACTTCATGCGCGTGCCCTGGCCTGCGGCGAGCACGATGATGGCGAGGTTCTGATCCATGCTCCGCCACCAGGATTCGAACCTGGACCGAACAGCTCCAAAGGCTGTCGTGCTGCCGTTACACTATGGCGGACCACCCGGGCGACGCGCGCACGAGCGGCCTCCAGTCTGCCAGACGCACCGCGGTGTTCGATGCGTCGACGCCGAGGTCCGCCGTGCGGCGCGCGCACCCGGCCGGGCCGCGGGATACTGGTCGGATGACGCATGCCGACGAGGTCGATCGCATCGTCGAGGACTGGGAGCGCGAACGCCCCGACCTCGACTTCGCACCGCTGCAGGTGCTCTCGCGCGTGGCCCGACTCTCGAAGCACCTCGACCGCGCCAGGCGCCAGGCGTTCGCCCGGTCGGAGCTCGAGGCGAGCGAGTTCGACGTGCTCTCGGCACTGCGTCGCGCCGGCGCGCCGTTCCGCCTCTCCCCCAAGCAGTTGCTGCAGCAGACGCTCGTCTCGAGCGGCACCATGACGAACCGCATCGACCGACTGGCCGAGCGCGGCCTCGTGAGCCGGCAGACCGATCCGAACGACGGCCGAGGGATCCTCGTCGAGATGAGCCCGGCCGGACTCGCGCGCGTCGACGCGGCGATCACGCGACTCGTCGACGCCGAGGCGGAGCTGCTCTCGAGCCTCCCCGCCGGCGAGCAGAAGCGGCTCGCCGGCCTGCTGCGCAAGCTGAGCCTCGGCTTCGACTGAGCGACCGACCACCGCGCGAGCTGCGACGGCCGACGACGGCGGACGGATGCCGCGGGCGGCCGCTTGCGACGTCCGCGCATCCGTTCTGCCTGCCTGCCGACTCTGCCTGCCGATTCGGAATTGATAATGATTTTCATTAACGATAGCGTCGCCGCATGATCACCGCACGAAGGCCGCTCCGACGCCGCCTCCTGTCCATCGCACCCGCCCTCGCCACCGCCGCCGTGCTCGCCGCCTGTGCCTCCCCCGGAGCGTCCGGAGGCCCGGATGCGGCATCCGACTCATCGCCGCCCGACGCCGCCGAGGCCGAGGTCGCCACGACCCGCATCGTCGCGACGTACGACGGCGGCGTGCTCGTGCTCGACGGCGCCTCGCTCGAGGTCGTCGACGACCTGCCGCTCGACGGCTTCCTGCGAGTGCATCCGGCCGGCGACGGCCGGCGCGTGCTCGTCTCGACCGACGACGCGTTCCGCGTGCTCGACACCGGCGTCCGCGTCGAGGCCCACGGCGACCACGACCACTACTTCGCCGTGGCACCGGAACTCACCGAGCTCGCCTTCCCTGCGTCGCACCCCGGGCACGTCATGACGAACGCCGACGTGACCGCCCTCTTCGCCGACGGCACGGGCGAGATGCAGCTCTACGGGCGCGACGACCTGCGCAACGCCCGCGACCTGTCCGACGTCGACCCCGACGTGCACGCGAGCACGGCGGCCCACCACGGCGTGGTCGTCCCGCTCGAGGGCGGTGGCCTGCTCACGACGATCGGCGACGAGACGACCCGCACCGGTGCCGCAGCGCTCGACGCGGAGGGGGCCGAGCTCGCCCGCACCGACGCCTGCCCCGGGGTCCACGGAGCCGCGGTCGCCGCTGCGGGCGCCGTCGTGCTCGGGTGCGAGGACGGCGCGATCGTCTGGAACGGCGCGGCGTTCACCAAGGCGCAGGCCGCCGACCCCTACGGCCGGATCGGCAACCAGGCGGGCAGCGCCGAGTCGCGCATCGTGCTCGGCGACTACAAGGTCGACCCTGACGCCGACCTCGAGCGCCCGACGCGCGTGAGCCTCATCGACACCGGGTCCGCGACGATCCGGCTGGTCGACCTCGGCACGAGCTACAGCTTCCGCTCGCTGGCCCGCGGCCCCGAAGGCGAGGCGCTCGTGCTCGGCACCGACGGCGCGATCCACGTGCTCGACCCGGCCACGGGCGAGAGCGTCGAGCGCATCGAGGTGGTCGACGCCTGGACCGAACCGGCCGAGTGGCAGCAGCCGCGCCCCGCGATCGAGGTGCACGGCGACCGCGCCTACGTGACCGATCCGGCCGCCTCGTCGATCCACGTCGTCGACCTGTCGACCGGAACGGTCACGGCGACCGCCGAGGTCCCCCACGTGCCGAACGAGCTGTCGTCGGTCGGCAGCTGAGGCGGGGCGAGGCGGATGTCACGGGCGGCCGCCCGCGGCATCCGCCCCGCTCGTGCGTCGTCGCCGATCTAGCGCCGCATGATCTTGCGGGCCAGCCAGTTGCCGAAGAACTGCGCGACCTGCACGAACACGATGATGAGCAGCACGGCGGCCCACGTGACCGCGGGCTCGAACTGCCGATACCCGTAGACGAGCGCGAACGTGCCGAGCCCGCCGCCGCCGATGTACCCCGCGACCGCCGTCATGTCGACGATCGCGACGATGACGAAGGTGTACCCGAGCACGAGCGGACCGAGCGCCTCGGGGATCACGACCGTGCGGAGGATGCGGATCGGACCGGCGCCCATGGCCTTCGCGGCCTCGATGACCCCGGGTGAGACGGTCACGAGGTTCTGCTCGACGATGCGCGAGATCGCGAACGACGAGGCGATCGAGAGCGTGAAGATGAGCGCGTCGTTGCCGATGCCCGTGCCGACCACCAGCCTGGCGAGCGGTTGAGCCGCCGCGATGAAGATGATGAACGGGATCGGCCGGAAGAAGTTGATGACGACGTTCAGGATCGTGAACACCACGCGGTTGGCCAGGAGCCCGCCGGGGCGCGTGGCGTAGAGCACGATGCCGAGGATCAGGCCGATGAACCCGCCGATGAGCAGGGTGAAGGCCACCATGTAGAGGGTCTCGCCGGCGGCGACCCAGAATTCCGAACCCAGTTCGAACAGGCGATCCATCACGCCACCTCCGTCACGTCGACGCGGGCGCCGATCTTCGCGAGCGCCGCGTCGATCGCGGCATCCTCACCTCGGATCGCGAGCGTGAGGTGACCGAACGCGCGGCCCTGGATGTCGTTGATGCCGCCGTAGACGAGCTCGAACTCGAGCCCGGCTGCGGCCAGGTCGAGGAACACCGACGCCTGCGAAGCGTCGCCGTCGCGGAACGAGAGGGTGACGATGCGGCCCGAATGGCGTTCGCGCAGCACGGCGAGTTCGGCGGGCGAGGGCACGCCCTTGACCACGGTCGAGACGAACCGCTGCGACGACGGGTTCTTCGGGTCGGAGAAGACCTCGAAGACGTCGCCGTTCTCGATGACCCGCCCGGCGTCCATGACCGCGACCTTCGTCGCGATCGACTGGATCACGTCCATCTCGTGCGTGATGACCACGATGGTGACGCCGAACTCGCGGTTCACGCGCTTGAGGAGCGCGAGCACCTCCTGCGTCGTCTCGGGATCGAGCGCGCTCGTCGCCTCGTCGGCGAGCAGCAGGCGCGGGCTCGTCGCGAGCGCACGTGCGATGCCGACGCGCTGCTTCTGGCCGCCCGAGAGCTGGTCGGGGTAGCTCCTCGCCTTGTCGGCGAGTCCGACGAACTCGAGCAGTTCGTCGACGCGTGCCGCGATCTCGGACTTCGACCAGCCGGCCACGGTGAGCGGGTAGGCGATGTTCTTCCACACGGTCTTCGCGTCGAACAGGTTGAACTGCTGGAAGATCATGCCGATGCCGAGGCGGATGCCGCGGAGCTCGCGTTCGGGCATGGTCGTGAGCTCGCGGCCGTCGAACGCGATGCTGCCGCTCGTCGCGGGTTCGAGCGCGTTGATGAGGCGCACGAGCGTGGACTTGCCGGCGCCCGAGTAGCCGATGATGCCGTAGACGTCGCCGGGTTCGATGTCGAGGGTGACGGCATCGACGGCGACGACGGGTCGGCCCGCGCGATCTGCGGGCGCGTAGGTCTTCGTGACGTCGGTGAGGCTCACGAGTGCCATGCGGTGGTGCTCCTTCCAGCACGCGCGAAGCGGGCGACGGCACCTCGTGGGGTTCCGCCGCCCGCTCGCGCGGACGATCCGCTGTCGCGGACGTCGATGATCAGCCCTTCGCGGCCTTGGTGTCGGCCTCGACCTTGGCGAGCGAGGCCTCGAGGTCGGCGACGGGGGTCGTCAGCGGCACGGCGGTGTCACCGGACGACTCGAGGAGGCCGGCCTGCACGTCGGGGTCGGTCTGGAAGATCTCGACGAGCTTGGCGTAGGTCGCGTTGTCCTGGTCTTCGGCGCGCGTGGCGAAGATGTTGACGTAGGGCAGCGCGTTCGGGTCGGTGGGGTCGTCCTTCGCGATCGCGTCGTCGAACGTGAGGCCGGCGTCGGCGACGAAGTCGTTGTTGATGACGGCGGCCGCGACGTCGGGCAGCGAGGTCGGGGTGAGCGACGCTTCGAGCGCCGTGACCTTGACCTTCGACTCCGCCTCGTCGACGTCTGCCAGGTCGGAGAAGATCGTGCCGCCGCTCTTCAGCTCGACGAGACCGGCGGACTGGAGCACGAGGAGCGCGCGGGCCTGGTTCGACGGGTCGTTCGGGATGGCGACGGTGTCGCCCTTCTTGATGTCGGCGACGTCGTCGACCTTGGTCGAGTACAGGCCGAGCGGGTAGATCGCGGTCGAGCCGATGGGCACGAGGTCCTCGTCCGCCGAGACGTTGTAGTCGGCGAGGTAGACGATGTGCTGGAACTGGCTGAGGTCGATCTCGCCCTCGGTGGTCGCGGGGTTCGGCTGCGTGTACTCCGCGAAGTCGACGAGTTCGATGTCGATGCCGGCCTTCTCGGCCGCGGCCTCGAACGGGGCCCACTGCGCGTCGCCCTTGCCGACGACGCCGATCTTGATGACCTCGTCAGCGCTGTCGGCTGCGCCGGCGGACGCGCACGACGCGAGGCCGAGCACGAGGGGGACGGCCGCGAGTGCGGCGATGAGCTTGGTGCGGCGGAGTGCCATGGGAGTTCCTTTCACATCGGCGCGCGCGTTCGGATGCTGATGGCTGTGGAGCGGGCATGGCTCCGCCACGGTGGGTTCACAGTGGGGGCTTCGATGCCGCGAACGCGGGCGCACTTCAACGTTAGGTGAAGATTCTTTGCTCAAGACACCTGTGCGACGCAGAACGTCACAGATCCTTCGGGCTCAACCCTCGAGAATCTCAGAAACTTCGAGCCAGCGGGTCTCGAGGTCGACGACGGATGCCTCGAGCGCCCGCAGTTCGTCGCCGAGTGCGCCCAGGCCGACGTAGTCGCTCTGGTCGTGGCGGGCGAGCTTCTCGTGCGCGGCCGCGATCTCGGCCTGGAGCTTCTCGAGCTTGCGGTCGATCGACGAGAGCTCCTTCTCGGCGGCGCGGCGGTCGGCGCCGGAGAGTGCGGATGCCGCCGGCTTCGCCGCCGTGGTCGCGGGCGAGGGCGCAGCGGCCGGCGCCGATGCGCCGGAGGGGCCCGCCCCGCCCGACGCGGTCGCCGTCGCACCCGCCTGGCACGCGGCATCCGTCGCCCTGCGCAGCTCGAGGTACTGGTCGACGCCGCGGGGAAGGTCGCGAAGGTGGCCGTCGAGAATCGCGAACTGCCGGTCGGTGACGCGCTCGATGAGGTACCGGTCGTGGCTCACGACGAGGAGCGTGCCCGGCCAGGTGTCGAGCAGGTCCTCGATCGCGGCGAGCATGTCGGTGTCGAGGTCGTTCGTCGGCTCGTCGAGGATGAGCACGTTCGGCTCCTGGAGCAGGATCAGCAGCAGCTGCAGGCGCCGCTTCTGCCCGCCCGAGAGGTTCTTCACGGGCGTCGACAGCTGCGCGTTCGTGAACCCGAGGCGCTCGAGCAGCTGCCCGGGCGAGAGCTCCTTGCCGCCGACCTCGTAACTCGTCTTCTGCTCGGCGACCACCGCGGAGACGCGCTGGTCGGCCCACTCCGTGAGCTCCGAGAGCTCCTGGCTGAGGGTCGCGATGCGCACGGTCGTGCCGCGCTTCACCGTGCCGGAGGTGGGCTTCACGGCACCGGTCACGAGCCCGAGGAGCGTCGACTTGCCCGCGCCGTTCACCCCGAGGATGCCCGTGCGCTCGCCGGGCGCGATGCGCCACTCGACGTCGCGCAGCACGGTCTTCGTGCCCGATCCGCCGGACGCCGCGCCCGCGGCATCCGTCACCGGATACTCGACCGACACGTCGATGAGGTCGACCACGTCCTTGCCGAGGCGCGTGACCGCGAGCCGGTTCAGCTCGATCGGGTTGCGCACGGGCGGCTCGTTCTCGATGAGCTCGTTCGCCGCGTCGATGCGGAACTTCGGCTTCGACGTGCGCGCGGGCGCGCCGCGGCGCAGCCACGCGAGCTCCTTGCGCATGAGGTTCTGGCGCTTCGCCTCGGAGGCCGCCGCCATGCGGTCGCGCTCGACGCGCTGCAGGATGTACGCCGCGTAGCCGCCCTCGAACGGCTCGACGATGCCGTCGTGCACCTCCCACGTGTCGGTGCAGACCTCGTCGAGGAACCAGCGGTCGTGCGTGACGACCACGAGCGCGCCCTGACTCGAAGCCCAGCGCTGCTTGAGGTGCCCCGCCAGCCAGGCGATGCCCTCGACGTCGAGGTGGTTCGTCGGCTCGTCGAGGAACACGACGTCCCAGTCGCCCACGAGCAGCGCCGCGAGCCCGACACGACGGCGCTGGCCGCCCGAGAGGCTCGAGACCTGCGCCTGCCACGGCACGTCGGCGAGCAGCCCGCCGATCACGTCTCGCACCTTCGCGTCGCCCGCCCACACGTGCTCGTCGATGCCGCCGACGACGGCCTCGGCCACCGTGAGTCCGGGATCGACGACGTCGGCCTGGTCGAGCATGCCGATGCGGATGCCGCGGCGCATCGTCACGCGTCCGCCGTCGGGTTCGATGCGGCCGGCCAGGAGCTTCAGCAGCGTGGACTTGCCGTCGCCGTTGCGGCCGACGACGCCGATGCGGTCGCCCTCGTCGATGCCGAGGGTGACCTCGTCGAAGACGGTGCGCGTCGGGAATTCGAGGTGCAGGCGCTCGGCGCCGAGGAGATGTGCCATGTCCCGTCGAGCCTAGCCGCCGCGCCTGAACGTGCGGCACGCCCGCCTGGCCGTCAGCCCGTCGGCCGGGCGGGGAACGCGCCGCCGATCAGTTCGGCAGCACGCGGGCGCCGTGGACGGCGCCGTGCACGTGGATGGCCTGCAGCCTGGCGGCCGAGAGCGCGACCTGCAGCTCGAGGGCCGCATCGGCGTCGGCCGTGAGGAACGCGATCGTCGGCCCCGAACCCGAGACGAGTCCGGCGAGGGCGCCGTGGGACTCGCCGAGGTCGAGGATCCCGCCGAGGCCGGGCGCGAGCCGCACCGCGGCCTCCTGGAGATCGTTGTGCATCGACTGCGCCAGCAGCACGGGATCGCCGGCCCTGAGCGCCTGCAGCACCTCGGCGTCGACGACCGGCGAGCCGGGCACGTTGCGGCCGTCCTCGTCGCGGATGCGGTCGAGCTCGCGGTAGACGCCAGGGGTCGAGAGCCCGAACTCGGCGACGGCGAGCACCCAGTGGAACGATCCCGTGGCCAGCGCGGGGCTCAGCCGGTCGCCGCGGCCCGTGCCGATGGCCGTGCCGCCCGTGAGTGAGAACGGCACGTCGGCGCCGAGCTGCGCCGCGAGCGCGAGCAGCTCGTCCCTCGGCATCGCCGTACCCCAGAGCGCGTCGCAGGCCACGAGGGTGGCCGCGGCATCGGCCGATCCACCGCCCATGCCGCCAGCGATGGGCACGTGCTTCTCGATCTCGAGTCGCACGCCCCCCGCGACACCGGTCGCGCGCGCGAGCAGCTTCGCGGCGCGGATCGCGAGGTTCGACCCGTCGGTGACGAGGCCGGAGGTGTCGATGCTGCCGCTGAACGCGACGCTGAACTCGTCGTCGGGCCACGCCCGCACGTCTTCGTAGAGCGACACCGCCTGATAGGCGGTGGCGACGTCGTGGTAGCCGTCGGGCTGCACCTCGCCGACGCGCATGAAGACGTTGATCTTGCCGGGCGCACGCACGTGCACGGCGTCTTCGGTCCAGGCGATCGTCACGGGGTCATGCTCCCCCGGCGGCGCGGGCGATGCGCAGGAAGTCCCCGATCACGAGCTGCTCGCCGCGCGCCTCGGGTGCGACGCCGGCGCGTTCGAGCACCTCGCTCGCGGCCGCGGCCGACCCGCCGAGCACGCCGGAGAGCGATTGGCGCAGCATCTTGCGGCGCTGCTGGAAGGCGGCGTCGACGAGCGCGAAGGTCGCGCGGCGTTCGTCGACCGTGCCGGGCTCGGTACCGCGCTCGAAGCCGACGAGCACCGAGTCGACGTTCGGCACTGGCCAGAACACCATGCGCGAGACCTGTCCGGCCGTGCGCCACTCGCCGTACCAGGCGGCCTTGAGGCTCGGTGCGCCGTAGACCTTCGAGCCCGGCTCGGCCGCGAGGCGATGGCCGACCTCGGCCTGCACCATGACGATGCCGGATCGGAGGGAGTCGAAGTGCTCGAGCAGGTGCAGCAGCACCGGCACCGAGACGTTGTACGGCAGGTTCGCGACGAGTCGCACCGGCTCGCCCGGAAGCTCGGTGACGCGCAGCGCGTCTTCGGTCACGACCGTGAGGCTCGTGCCGGGCTGCATGACGCTCGCGGTGTGCGGCAGCTGCGCGGCGAGGCGCTTGTCGATCTCGACGGCGATGACGTCGGCGCCCGCCTCGAGCAGGCCGAGCGTGAGCGACCCGAGGCCGGGGCCGATCTCGAGCACGGTCTCGCCGGACTGCACGCCGGCGACCTGCACGATGCGGCGCACGGTGTTGCCGTCGTGCACGAAGTTCTGGCCGAGCTTCTTCGTGGGCGTCACGTCGAGCAGCTCGGCGAGGTCGCGGATCTCGGCGGGGCCGAGCAGTCGCGCGATCGCGGGCGCGCCCTCGGCCTCGTGCCGATGCGCGTTCACGCGCCGCACCTCACGGGCACCGCGCTGCCGCCCCGTCGCCGTTCACTCCCCCGCACGGGCCTCATCCTCCCACGAGCCGTACACGCGGCGCGTGTTCGACGCGAGATCGGCGCACAGCTCGTCGAGATCGGCGCCGAGCACCTCCGCCATGAACCGCACCGTGTGCGGCACGAGGTAGGGCGCGTTCGGGCGCCCCCTGAGCGGAGCGGGCGTGAGGTACGGGGCGTCGGTCTCGACGAGGATGCGGTCGCGCGGCGCCACCCGCAGCGCGTCGCGCAGGTTCTCGGCGTTCTTGAACGTGACGTTGCCGGCGAACGACAGGTACCAGCCTTCGGATGCCGCGAGCCTCGCCAGCTCGTCGCCCCCCGAGAAGCAGTGGAACACCGTGCGCTCGGGTGCGCCGACGCGTCGCAGCGTCGCCACCACGTCGTCGTGCGCGTCGCGGTCGTGGATCTGCATGGCCACGTCGTGCCGCTTGGCGATGTCGATGTGCGCCTCGAAGGCGCGGAACTGCGCGGGCCGTCCGTCTTCGCCCGTGCGGTACCAGTCGAGCCCGGTCTCGCCGACGGCGCGCACGCGCGGCTGCGCGGCGAGCTCGTCGATCACCGCGAGGGCGTCGTCGAGCGCTCCGGCCGCCTCGAGTTCGGGCGCCTCGTTCGGGTGCAGGGCGACCGCGGCGAGCAGCCGCGGCTCGCGTGCGGCGGCCTCGGCCGACCGGCGGCTCGTCGCGACATCCGTGCCCACCTGCACCGCGCCGATGACGCCGACGGATGCCGCGCGCTCGAGGTGCTCGTGCACGCTGAGCGGCAGCGCGCCGTCGGCGATCTCGAGGTGCGTGTGGTTGTCGTAGACGCCGACCGCGAGGCCTTCGGGCAGCGGCGGGTACTCGACCGGACGACCGCCGTCGGAGCGCGTGCGCAGGTGATCGGCGCTCACGACGCGACCCCCGCGACCCCCGCGATCGCCGGCACGGCTCGCGGCACGGATCGCTCGCCCGACCGGATCACTCGGCCGTCTCGACGCGCGGGAAGAGCGCCTCGAGCGGTGCGACCCGTGCGCCGGGCGTCCACTCGTTCGCGCGATCGATGCGCTGGCCCTGCACGGTGCCCTCGGCGCCGAGCGCGGTCCAGAGCTTCGCTGCGGCCTTCGGCAGCACGGGCGAGAGCAGCACGGCGAGCGTGCCGAGGCCGTGGTAGGCCGTGGCCAGCACGGTCTCGAGGCGTTCGCGGTTCGCGGGGTCCTTCGCGAGCGCCCACGGCTCCTCGGACGTGATGTAGCCGTTCAGCGCGTCGACGAGCTCCCACGTCGCCGAGATCGACTCGTGGATGGCGATGCGATCGATGGCCGCCCACGCCGCCAGGGTCGCCCGCTGCTCGATCGCGACGATCTCGCGGTCGGCGTCAGTCGTGGCCGACTCGACCACGCTCGGCACCGCGCCGTCGAAGTACCGCGTGATCATGGCGACCACGCGCGACGCGAGGTTGCCGAAGCCGTTCGCGAGCTCGGCCTGGTAGCGCGCCGCCAGGTCCTCCCACGAGAACGAGCCGTCTTGGCCGAACGAGATGGCGCGCAGGAAGTAGTAGCGGAACGCGTCGGAGCCGAAGACGTCGGTGATCTGCGACGGTGCGATGCCCGTGAGCTTGGACTTCGACATCTTCTCGCCGCCGACGAGCAGCCATCCGTGGCCGAAGACGCCGCGCGGCACCTCGAGGCCCGCGGCCATGAGCATGGCGGGCCAGATGACGGCGTGGAAGCGCAGGATGTCCTTTCCGACGATGTGCTGCGCGGGCCAACGGCTCGCGAAGGCCTCGTCGTCCTGACCGTAGCCGGCAGCGGTGATGTAGTTCAGCAGCGCGTCGAACCACACGTACACGACGTGCGACTCGTCCCACGGCACCTTGACGCCCCAGTCGAACGTCGAGCGCGAGATCGAGAGGTCGTCGAGGCCCTGCTTCACGAACGAGACGACCTCGTTGCGCGCCGACTCGGGCTGCACGAAGTCGGGCTGCTCCTCGTAGAGCGCGAGCAGCCGGTCGGCGAACGCCGACATGCGGAAGAAGTAGTTCTTCTCGTGCAGCAGCTCGACCGGCTTCGAGTGGATCTCGCACACGAGCTGGCCCTCGTACTCGCCGGTGCCCGGCACGAGCTGCGACTCGGTCTTGTACTCCTCGCAGCCGACGCAGTAGTAGCCCTCGTACTCGCCCGTGTAGATGTGCCCCTCGTCGAAGAGGTGCTGGAGGAACTTCTGGACGTTCTCCTCGTGGCGCGCGTCGGTCGTGCGGATGAAGTCGTCGTTGGCGATGTCGACGGTCTCGAGCAGCGGCTTCCACGCCTCGGCGACGAGCTTGTCGGCCCACTCCTTGGGGGTCACGCCGTTCGCGGTCGCCGTGCGCAGGATCTTCTGGCCGTGCTCGTCGGTGCCCGTGAGCGACCACGTGCGCTCGCCGGCCTGGCGGTGCCAGCGTGCGAGCACGTCGGCAGCGACCTCGGTGTACGCGTGCCCGATGTGGGGCACGTCGTTGACGTAGAAGATGGGCGTGGTGACATAGAACGAGGAGGCGTCGGCCATGCCCTCAATCCTACGGGCGAGCGGATGCCCCGATCGCCGCGTTACTCCCCGCCCTCGCCGGCCGCGGAACGGGCATGCGCCTCCCGCCTGCGGCGCCGCACGCTGCCGTCGCCGATCGCCGCGGGCACGGCCTCCTCGACGTCGACGTGGGCGTGCTCGGTGGGCACGCCGAGCGTGACGTCCTGCTCCTTGAGCTCGGGCTCCCGCGTCTTCTGGTTGGGGTAGTCGACCACGCGCATGCCGAGCACGATCTTGCCCGGCGCCTCGCGCTTCTCGAGCGCGCGGTACGCGTCGGCGACGTGGTCGAGCGGGAAGATGTCGGCGATCGGCAGGCGGATGCGGCGAGCCGACACCAGGGCGGCGACCCTGCCGAGCGCGATCACGTCTCCGGCACCGGCGCGCACGGCGTCGTCGCGCTCGACGGCGTCCCAGTCGGTGAGCGTGAACACCCTGGACGGCACCACGCCGAGGGCGCGCGCCTCGGCGGCCTCGCCGCCGAGGAAGTCGAGGAACGCGCTGACGGGGTGCGGGGCGAGCGCCCGCACGCGCCCGGCGAGGTCGGGTCCGTAGGCGACGGGGATCACGCCGAACTGGCGCAGGAAGTCGAACCTGGCGTCGGGCGCCGTGCCGATGACGGCGGCGCCGCGCAGCCGTGCGAGCTGGGCGGCGAGACATCCGACGCCGCCGGCCGCAGCGGTCACGACGACCGTGTCGTTGGGCCGGAGCCCGAGCCCCTCGACGATCGACCACGCCGTGGTGCCGGCCGTGTAGAGCGACCCGGCGACCTCCCACGAGAGCGCGGGCGGGCGGGCGATGAGGTTGTCCTGCGGCACGACCACGTGCGTGGCCTGCGCGCCCCGGTCGACGAAACCGAGCACCTCGTCGCCGCGGGAGAACCGCGTGGCGCCGGGGCCGGTCGCGATCACCTGGCCCGCGAGATCCCGCCCTTGGCCGGACGGCGGCTCGACCCGCCATCGTTCCGGATGCTCGCCGCGGCGGATCGCGCTCTCGACGGGGTTGAGCCCGGCCGAGTAGACCTCGACGAGCACCTCGCCCTCACCCGGTTCGGGAACCGGCATCTCGGCGATCTCGAGCACCTCGGGGCCGCCGAACGCTGCGAACCTGACTTCGTGGGCCATGTCGCACCTCCTCGTGCTGTGCTCTCCATTGTCCGCCTGTCACCCCCGAAATGGGGACGGAATCTCAGGATTGCCAGCCGGCGCGCAGGGCGGCGAGGGTCGTCAGCTCGATCGCGCCGCGAGGGCGGCCTCGTAGAGATCGCGCTTGCCGAGTCCGGTCTCGGCCGCGACGAGCGACGCCGCGTCCTTCAAGCGGGTTCCGGATGCCGCGAGCTCGAGCACGCGGTCGAGAGCCGTCGAGGCGTCGGCCGCCTGCTCCTCCGCTCCCGCGACGACGATGCAGATCTCGCCGCGCACGCCGCCCTCGGCCCACTCGGCGAGTTCGCCGAGCCCGCCCCGTCGAACCTCCTCGTGCAGCTTGGTGAGCTCGCGGCACACCGCCGCCCGGCGCTCGGCGCCGAACGCGTCGGCGAGCGCGGAGAGGCTCGCGGCCAGCCGCGACGGCCCCTCGAAGAACACGAGCGTGCGCCGGTCGCCGGCGAGCTCGGCGAGCCGGCGCGAACGGTCGCCCGCCTTGCGCGGCAGGAATCCCTCGAACGAGAACCGGTCGGTCGGCAGGCCGGCGACGGCGAGCGCGGTGATGACCGCGCTCGGCCCGGGGATCGCGGTCACGTCGACGCCCGCGGCGACCGCGGCCTGCACGAGCGGGAAACCCGGGTCGGACACGGTGGGCATGCCGGCGTCGCTCAGCACGAGCAGGTCGGCGTCGCGCGCGAGCTCCACGAGCTCTCCGGCCTTCTGCCGCTCGTTGTGCTCGTGCAGCGCGATGAGGCGGGGCCGGTTCGCGATGCCGAGGCCCGCGAGCAGGCGCTGCGTGACCCTCGTGTCCTCGGAGGCGACGACCTGCGCCTCCTCGAGCGCCTCGCGCAGCCGCACCGACGCGTCGCCGAGGTTTCCGATGGGCGTCGCCGCGAGGATGATCATGCCCACCAGTCTCCCGCACCCGGGCGTGTGGAGTGTCGGCTCGCCGACGCGTCGCCCGGGTTACTCTGGGGCGCATGACTTCAGGAACGGATGCCGTGGGCGCCCCCGACACCCGGCCTGTCGCCGCAGAGCAGCCCTCCGCGGCATCCGTCGATCCCGACCCGGAGCAGGAGCCCGAGCCGCGCGGCACGCGCCTCGACGACTGGTGGGCGCGCGTGCTCTCGACTCCGCGCCGCCGCGCGCTCTGGTACTGGGGCGGGCCGGCGCTCGTCGTGCTGCTCGCCGGCGTGCTGCGGTTCTGGAACCTCGGGCATCCGCAGGCCATCGTGTTCGACGAGACCTACTACGTGAAAGACGCCTGGAGCCTCTGGAACAACGGCTACGAGTCGACCTGGCCCGAGGGCGCCGACGAGGGCTTCGCGAACGGCGACACCGACACGTTCACCGACCAGGGCGTCTACGTCGTGCACCCGCCGCTCGGCAAGTGGATGATCGGCCTCGGCATGGGGCTCGTGGGCGGCGCCGAGAGCGCGTTCTGGTGGCGCGCGACGACCGCGCTCGCGGGCACGGCGGCGGTCTTCCTGCTCATGCTGATCGCGCGCCGTCTGTGGCCGTCGACGATCCTGGCCGTCATCGCGGGCGTGCTGTTCGCGATCGACGGGAACGCCATCGTGATGTCCCGCGTGGCGCTGCTCGACAACTGGGTCATGCTCTTCGCGCTGCTCGGCTTCTGGTTCGTGCTGCTCGATCGCGCCTGGGCGCGCGACCGCCTGCTGGCGAGCCTCGGCGCCTCGAGGGCCTCCGGCTACGAGCCGCACTACGGGCCCGCGCTCTGGTCGCGGCCGTGGGTGATCGCGGCGGGCGCGGCATTCGGCGCGACGACCGCCGTCAAGTGGTCCGGCCTCTGGTTCGTCGCCGCGTTCGGACTCTACCTCGTGCTCGTCGACCTGCTCGCGCGACGACGGGCGGGCGTGCCGTTCTGGGCGACCGGCGCGATCCTGAAGCAGGGCCCGGTCACCTTCCTGCTCTACGTGCCGGTCGCGTTCGCCGTCTACCTCCTGTCGTGGACCGGCTGGCTCACCACCGACGGCGGCTACGACCGCCACTGGGCCGACGACCCAGCGAACCAGGCCACCGGGATGTTCTCGTGGGTGCCCCTGGCGTTGCAGAGCCTCTGGCACTACCACCAGTCGGCCTACAGCTACCACATCGGCGTGCACTCCGAGCACCCGTGGCAGTCCAACCCGCTCACCTGGCTGTTCATGATCCGGCCCACCAACATGTACTTCGCCTCGACCGACGACGGCTCGGGCGGCTGCGGGGCCGACACGTGCTGGTCGTCGATCATCGGCCTCGGCAATCCGCTCATCTGGTGGGCGGCCGCGGCGGCTTGCCTCTACCTGGTCTACCGGCTGGCGCGCTATCGCGAATGGCAGACGGGGCTCATCCTGCTCGGGCTCGGCGCCGGCTACCTGCCGTGGCTCATGTACCTCGATCGCACGGTGTTCCAGTTCTACTCGATCGCGTTCGAGCCGTACATGATCCTCGGGTTGACGGCGGTCGTGGGGCTCATCCTCGGCAGTCGCGACGACGTCTGGTGGCGCCGGGAGCGCGGCATCGCCACCGTGGGCGTGTACCTCGCGCTGGCGGTGCTCGCGTCGGCCTTCTTCTACCCGCTCTGGACCGGCATGCCGATCACCCCCGACTTCCGGCAGCTGCACTTCTGGCTGCCGTCGTGGGGCTGAGCTCAGCGCACGGCGAGCACGAGCTTGCCGCGCACGCCGCCCGCGAGGAATTCGGTGGCGGCCGCTGACGCGTCGGAGAGCGGCACGACGCGGTCGACCATCGACCGGATGCGACCGTCGGCGAGCAGTCCGACCAGGGCTTCGAGATCCGCGAGGTTCCGCCCGGCGGCGAGGGGCTTCAGCGAGACGGGCACGAACGGACCGCGGACCACCGCGGCGAGCAGCCGCGGAATCGGGCCGAGCAGGCCGTCGCCGCCGCCCGCCGAGAGCACCACGGTGCCGCCTCGCCTGACGAGCCTCGAGAGCTCGCCGAGCGTCTGCGCGCCCGCGAGGTCGAACACCGCGTCGTAGGAGCCGTCGGCTTCGCCCGACGCCCACGCGGTGCGACGATCGAGCACGGCCGAGGCTCCGAGTGCGAGCACGTGCTCCGACTTGTCTGCGCTGCAGACGCCGACCACGTCGCATCCGGCGAGCACCGCGAGCTGCACGGCGAAGCCGCCGACCCCGCCCGAGGCACCGATCACGAGCAGTCGCGGGCGGCTGGCGCCGGTGCCGGCACCGGCGCCGGCGCCGGTGTCGCGCGTCGGATCGATGCCCGCGAGGCGGAGCCCCTGCAGCGCGGTGCCGGCCGAGACCGGCAGCGTCGCGGCATCCGTGAACCGCACCGCCTCGGGAAGACGCACCGCGAAGCGCTCGGGCAGCACCGCGTACTCGGCCCAACCGCCCTGGGAGGCTTCTCCGCACACGCGGTCGCCGACGGCGAACCGGGTGACGGCCGAGCCGACTGCGGCGACCGTGCCCGCGATGTCGCGCCCCACCGTGGGAACCTTCGGCCTGAGCAGGCCGAAGAACAGGCGCATGAGCCTCGGCTCGCCGCGCATGACGCGCACGTCGCCCGATGCGACATCGACGGCGTGCACCGCGACGAGCACCTCGTCGGGCCTCGGCTCGGGCATGGTCACGGCCTCGAGGCCGAGCACCTCGGGCCCGCCGTATCGGCGCTGCACGACGGCCCGCATCGCGGTGCCGACCTGTGCTCGATCCATCGTCGTCATCTCGTTCACTCCCCGGCGGGGTACTGGAACACGTCGTCGAGGGCGACCCCGAACACCCTCGCGATCTGGAACGCCAGCTCGAGCGACGGCGAGTACCGCCCCTGCTCGATGGCGATGACGGTCTGGCGCGTCACGCCGATGCGGGAGGCCAGGTCGGCCTGCGTCATCTCGTCGTTCGCGAACCGCAGCGCGCGGATCGCGTTGGTCACGCGGGTGGGCTTCACCATTCCTGGAACCCCCCGGTGCGATACGCCGCGAGCTTCGCGAGGCTCGCGAGGATGCCGCTCACCACGAAGCACAGGTAGATCGCGTTGGCGATCCAGAACCAGTCGAGCTCGAACCAGGCCATGACGAGCGCGGCGAGCGCGCCGATCACCACGAAGGAGTTGCCGACGCGGTCGCCGGCGCGCTCGATCTCGCGGTCGCGCTGATCGGCCCGGTACGTCTCGCTCGGCGCGACGATCTCGATCAGGATGCGGAGGACGATGCCGGCGACGATCGCGCCGCCGATCGTCCAGACCATCGGCCAGACGTAGTCGACCTCGGGGATCGGCGTGCCGGCGAGTCGCGGGATCACCAGGCCCAGGTAGACCGCGTAACCGACGACGGCGATGGCCAGGAACGACCAGACGCCCTTCTCCTCGTACGACATCGACGACCCCTTCCGCGCATGTCAAGAATCCTTGACACATCGAAGGTAAGCAATTCTCGACTCGATGTCAAGAATTCTGTACACAATCAAAAGTTCACGACCCCTTGACAGATTTTCTTGTCAAGGGGTACCGTGTGCACATGGACGACGTTCGAGTGCTCGCAGACCCGGCGGCCGTCGAGGTCGCACTCGACCCGATCCGCGCGTCGATCCTCGACGCGCTGTCGGAGCCCGGTTCCGCCGCGACCGTCGCGGCGGCGATCGGGTCGACGAGGCAGAAGGTGAACTACCACCTCCGGTCGCTCGAGGCCCACGGACTCATCGAACCCGCCGAGACGCGCGCGTGGGGCGGCATCAGCGAGCGGTTCGTGCGCCGGTCGGCCCGCCGGCTCGTCGTCGCCCCCGGCGTGCTGCAGGGCAGCGCCGTCGACCCCGACGGAGTGGCCGACCGCCTGTCGGCCGCGTACCTGATCGCCGTCAACGCCCGGACGGTGTCCGAGGTCGGCGCGATCGTCGACTCCGCTGCGGCCGGCACCCGGATTCCCACGCTGACCGTCGACACGGTCATCGGATTCGCGTCCGCAGACGATCGGGCCGCGTTCGCGGCCGAGCTGCACGCCGCCGTCGCGGCCCTCGCCGCGAAGTACCACCACGACGAGGGGCGGCCGCACCGCCTGACCGTCTCGTCGTACCCACGACCGAAGGAGGACTCGCCATGAACGACCACGAAGACGCCGCACGCGTCGAGCACCGCATGGAACGCACGTACGAACTGGCCGCCACGCCCGAGGAGGTGTGGCAGGTGCTGGCGACCGCCGACGGCATCTCGTCGTGGATGGCGCCCACGCGCCTGGATCCGCGCGTCGGCGGCGAGGTGGTGTTCGACCTCGGCGACGCCACGTCGGTCGGCACGATCACCGACTACTCCCCCGGCAGCCGGTTCGCCTACGAGGAGCCGTGGCCCATCGCCGAGCAGCCGGAGGATCTCGCGCCCGAGATGGCCCAGTGGTTCGAGGGGATCGGCGTCGGCTTGCCCGAGGTGTACGCGGGCCTCCCGCTCGTCACGCCCATCGCGACGGAGTTCCTCATCGAGGCGGAGTCGGGCGGCACCTGCGTGGTGCGCGTCGTCACGAGCGCCTTCGGTCCCGGCGCCGACTGGGAGCACGAGTTCTTCGACCAGATGGTCGAGAGCTTCGGCCCGCTGCTCGACGCCTTCGCCGCGCGGTTCGCGGTCGGGGCACCACGATGACCCGGCCGATCGTCACGCCCGTGCATGTGGCCGACCTCCACGTCGAGGGCGAGACGATGCCGGTCGTCATGCACCTGATCGACCATCCCGATGCGCGCGTGCTCGTGGACACGGGGTTCACCCGGCTGCACCCCGCCGTCGCCGATCTCGACCCGACGCTCGTGCCTGCCGACCGCCAGGAGTTCGACCCCGCGAGCGTCGACCTCATCGTGAACACCCACCTGCACTTCGACCACTGCGGCGGCAACCAGCGGTTCCCGGGCACGCCGATCCACGTGCAGCGCCGCGAGCTCGACGACGCGCGCACGCTCGACGACTACACGATCCGCGAGTGGGTCGACCCACCGGGGGTCGAGTACGTCCCCGCCGACGGCGAGTTCGAGCTGCTGCCCGGGCTGCGCCTCGTGCCGGCACCCGGCCACACCCGCGGCTCGCAGATCGTCGTCATCGAGGGCGGCGACCACCCCGTGGTGATCGCGGGCGACACCGCCGTGTGGTTCGGCGAGCTCGACGACCCGCAGACCGAGGGGCAGCGGCTCATCCGCTCGCTCGAGCCCGAGGCCGTCTGGCTCTCGCACACGCACGAACCCTGGCGCCCGACCGAGCGCTGACCGCCCGGCCGGCGGGCATCGGGGCCGCTCGGAACCCCGGCTACCCTTGAGATCGTGCGTGAACGGATGCCGGGACTCGCCGTCGCGGCCCTCGCAGCCGTCGCGGCGTGGCTCGTGCACCTCGCCCTTCCGGCGCTCCCGCTGCTCACCGCGGCCGTGGCGATCGGCATCGTCGTCGGCCAGGTCCCTGCGGCGCAGCGCCGGCTCGACGGCGTGCTCGCGCCCGGCCTCCGCACGGCCTCGCGCAGCCTGCTGCGCGCCGGCATCGTGCTGCTCGGCCTGAAGCTCAGCCTCGTCGATATCGCCGACCTCGGGTGGGTGACCATCGCCACGACGGTCGCGGTCGTGGTGCTCACGTTCGTCGGCACCATCGGGCTCGGGCGTGCGCTCGGGCTGCCTGGGCACCAGCCGCTGCTCGTCGCGAGCGGCTTCGCGATCTGCGGGGCATCCGCGATCGGGGCCATGGGCTCGACCGTCCGGGCGAAGGCCGAGGACCAGGCCGTGCCCGTCGCTCTCGTGACGCTGTGCGGCACGCTCGCCATCGCCGTGCTGCCCGCGCTGTGGCATCCGCTCGGCCTCACGAACGCGCAGTTCGGGCACTGGGTCGGCGCGGGCGTGCACGACGTGGGCCAGGTCGTCGCGACCGCCCAGATCGGCGGGCCGGTCGCGCTCGCGATCGCCGTGGTCGTGAAGCTGACGCGGGTCCTGATGCTCGCGCCCATGGTCGCCGTGACCGCGGCGGTCGAACGACGCCGCCACGTCGCCGCCGACGGCCCGAGGCCGGCGATCGTGCCGCTGTTCATCGTGGGCTTCCTGGTCGCCGTGCTGCTGGCGACCTTCGTGCCGCTGCCCGAGGTCGTGCTCTCGGCGGCCGACGCGCTCCAGACCGCCCTGCTCGCGACGGCCCTGTTCGCACTCGGTGCGTCGATCCGCTTCGCCGACCTCGCCGCGACCGGCTGGCGCGCGCTCGTGGTCGGGCTCACCTCGTGGGCGCTCGTGGCGACGCTCGCCTACGGCGCCGTGCTGCTCGGCTGAGCGGCACGACGCCGCGCGTCGGGCGGGGTGCGCCGCGCTAGTGGCCGGCGCCGCCGTCGACGAACTTCAGGCCGACGACGCAGCCGACGAGGCCGAGCAGCAGCGCGATCTTCACCCACGAGACATCCGCGTCGCCCGTGATCATGGCCCAGACGACCGTGAGCGCCGCACCGATGCCGACCCACACGGCGTACGCGGTGCCGGTCGAGATGTCGCGCATCGCCCAGGCGAGGCCGCCCATCGACGCGACGAGCGCGACGCCGAAGATCACCGAGGGCCAGAGCTTCGTGAACCCCTCGGACTTGCCGAGCGCGGTGGCCCAGACGGCCTCGAGCACACCCGACGCGATGAGGACGATCCAAGCCATGACTGCTCAACTCCTGAGCCAGTCTTGTCGCGTTCCGGGTACTGGGTGCCCTCGTCCGGAGGCCGCAATGGCGGCGCTCAGAGCAGGTTAGCCGAGCAGCCTGCTCAAACCCTGTGCACCCTCGAACCCCATGCACCGTCGTGGCCCGCCCGCCGGGGCAGGGCGACGACGCCTGCGGGCGCGTCAGGCCCGGTGCACCTCGGCGAAGTGCTCGACCACGGGGAACGGCTCGTAGAAGCGGTGCAGCAGCGTGCGCCACCGCTGGTACTCGGGCGCCCCGCGGAACCCGACCTCGTGCGCCTCGACGCTCTGCCAGTGCACGAGCAGCAGGTACGTCGACGGCGACTCGACGCCGCGCGAGAGGGTCAGGTCGACGAACCCGTCCATCGACGCGATGATGTGCTTCGCCTCGTCGAATGCGGCCTCGAACTCGGGCTCGAGGCCGGGGATGACGGGCAGCAGGGCATGTTCGAGGATCATCCGATCAGCGTAGCCACCGCGATGCGCCGACCCGCGACACCGACGTCCGGATCCGATGGACGCGGCGTCGGCGCGGGTCTAGCATCGGCCTCGTCCGCACCGCCGTCGAGGACGACGGACCCACCGGGGAGGTCGCCATGGACACGTCATCGAGCACGCCGTCGTACCAACCGTCGCACCAGCCGCAGCCGCCGTCCAACCCGCCGTCGAACGAGGAGCTCGAGGCGCTCATCGAGCAGACGTCCGAGACGAAGGCACCGCCCATCGCCGCCTCGGTCGAAGGCGCCAAGGAACGGGCGGACGCCGAGCGCGAGAGCGCGTGGCTCGCCCGGGCGGTGCTCGCGAAGGGCGGGCTCGACGCCGACGCGCTCGACGCGCTCGCCGAGCACCGCTCCGACGAGCGGCGAACGCGCTCCGCTGCGGGCCACCGCGCTGCCGTCGACGCCTCCGCTCGCATCGGGGCGCACCTGGCCGAGCTGACCCCCGCGCTGCCGACCGATCCCGGGTCGCAGAACGTGATCCTCGACCGGGTCACGTTCATCCGCACGTTCGCCGGGGCCGGCTCGATCGCCGACTCGAGCATCGGCTCGCTCGACAGCCGGGCGCGCTACCGGTTCGACGCGTCGGCCGGGGCGGTCACCGAGACCGGAACGGGCAGGCTCAGCTTCTTCACGCTCTGGCAGAACCCGCGCAGCACCGCGACGACCGTGAACGCGGGCGCCAGGCTCGTGGTGAACGCGCGCGTCTCGGCCGATGCCGACTGGAACGGCGTCGCCGCGTGGTTCATCTCGGGCTCGGAGGCACGGGCGACGGTCAGGGCGCGCACGACCGTGTGGTCGGTCGCGAACTCCGCCGTCAACGGAATCGTGCACGACGAGATCCTCGCCGACGTCGGTGCGGCCGGCGACTTCTTCGGCGATGACGACGCCACGTCGATCGCGTTCAACGAGTTCCTCGTCGCGAGCGCGTTCCCGGTCGGCGCCGGCGAGTTCATCCTCATCGAGGTCGAGGTGCTGACCGAGTTCGTCGCGCAGAGCGGGTCGGTCTCGTTCGACGGCGCGAGCGGCGAGTTCATGGTCTCCGTGCCGCACCTGATCCTGACGCTCGGCTGACCTGTGCGGCCTCGCCGCGGCATCCGAGGCATCCTCGCGGTCTGATTGCTCCGCATTACGGATGCCGCGGCCGACCGCACGGGCCGCGGCTAGCGTTGCCCCATGGCAGACCGCGAATACGGCTTCAAGACCCGCGCCATCCACGCGGGCAACATCCCCGACCAGGTGACGGGCGCGCGCGCCCTGCCGATCTACCAGTCGAGCGCCTTCGTCTTCGACGACACGGCCGACGCCGCGGCGCGCTTCGCGCTGCAGAAGTACGGCAACATCTACTCGCGCCTCGCCAACCCCACCGTCGCGAGCTTCGAGGAGCGCGTCGCGAGCCTCGAGGGCGGTCTCGGCGCCGTCGCGACCGCCTCGGGCCTCTCGGCGCAGTACATCACCTTCGCGAGCCTCGCGGGCACGGGCGACCACATCGTCGCCTCGGCGAACCTCTACGGCGGTTCGATCACCCAGCTCGACGTCACGCTCCGGCGCTTCGGCATCGACACGACGTTCGTGCGCTCCTCCGACCCCGCCGACTACGCGGCCGCGATCACCGACAAGACCAAGGCGCTCTTCGTCGAGACCATCGCGAACCCGTCGGGCGAGATCGCCGACCTCGAGGGCCTCGCCGACGTCGCGCACGCGCACGGCATCCCCTTCATCGTCGACTCGACGATCGCCACGCCCTACCTCAACCGCCCGATCGAGTGGGGCGCCGACATCGTCACCCACTCGGCCACGAAGTTCCTCGGCGGTCACGGCACGACGCTCGGCGGCGTCGTCGTCGAGTCGGGCCGGTTCCACTGGCACTCCGAGAAGTTCCCGCTGTTCGGCCAGCCGGTGCCGAGCTACGGCGGCCTCGAGTGGTCGGGCAACTTCGGCGAGTACGCGTTCCTCACGCGCCTGCGCGCCGAGCAGCTGCGCGACATCGGCCCCGCGCTCGCGCCGCACTCGGCGTTCCTGCTCGCGCAGGGCGTCGAGACCCTGCCGTACCGCATCCAGGCGCACATCGACAACGCCCGTGCGGTGGCCGAGTGGCTCGAGTCCGACGCGCGCATCGAGAACGTGTGGTGGGCGGGCCTCGCGAACCACCCGCACCACGACCGCGCGCAGAAGTACCTGCCGAAGGGCCCGGGCTCGGTCTTCAGCTTCGAGGTCAAGGGCGGCCGCGCGGTCGGCCAGAAGCTCATCGAGTCGGTCAACCTCGCCTCGCACCTCGCGAACATCGGCGACGCGAAGACGCTCATCATCCACCCCGCCTCGACCACGCACGCGCAGCTGACCGAGCAGCAGCTCGTCGACGCGGGCGTGCTTCCGGGCGTCGTGCGGATTAGCGTGGGCATCGAAGACGTTGAAGACATCATCGACGACCTCGACCAGGCCCTCACGGCCGCGACTGGAGCAGCACGATGAGCACTGCACTCGACACCGACGCCACCACGGGCACGACGGATGCCGCGGCATCCGACACCGAGACCGTCCGCCTCGTCAACGGCCTCTCGTGCGACCTGCCCGCGAGCTCGCCGCTCGCGAAGCTGCTGAAGTCGCAGCGCACCTGGGTCGGCCCCGACGCGAAGGCGCGCCTGCGCATCCTGAACGCGGCGAAGTCGGTCGCGATCGTGGGCGCGTCGCCCAAGCCGCAGCGCTCGAGCTTCTTCGTGGGCACCTACCTGCAGCAGTCGAGCGACTACCGCCTCTACTTCGTGAACCCCATGGAGCAGGAGATCCTCGGCCAGCCCGCGTACGCGAGCCTGAAGGACCTGCCCGAGGTGCCCGACATCGTCGTGGTGTTCCGTCGCGGCAGCGACATCCCGCAGGTCATCGACGAGGTCGTCGCCGCGGGCGCGAAGACGGTCTGGGTGCAGCTCGGCATCTGGAACCAGGATGCCGCGTACTACGGCGAGGAGCAGGGCCTGACCGTCGTCATGGACCGCTGCATCAAGGTCGAGCACGCCCGCTTCCACGGCGGCCTGCACCTGCTCGGCTTCGACACCGGCCAGATCACGGCGCGCAAGACGATCCGCTAGCCCGGGTCGGCGCTCGCGCCGCCATGAGCACGCACCGGATGCCCCGGAACCACTCGGTTCCGGGGCATCCGTCGTTCGCCGCGGCATCCGCTCGGTCGGCTTGCTCCGACCGCGTCAGCCGACGCGCTGCAGCGAGCGTTCGCGCCGTTCGGCCACGCGCGAGCCCGACTCCCGACGCGCCATCCGCCGGAGCACGATCGGCGCGGCCACCAGCCCCGCGACGGCCCAGGCGCCCAGCACGACGGCCGTCTCGACCGGTCGCCAGGACCCGCCGATCTCGAGTGCCGCCGCCGAGTCGGGCAGCAGCGCCGATCGCATGCCGAGGCCGAGCCAGTAGACGGGGAACACCTGCGCGACGCCGGCGAGCCAGGCCGGCAGCGCGGTGATCGGCACGAAGATGCCCGAGACGGCGAGGAGTCCGAGGACGGGCACCGAGACGTACCCGGCGCCGCGCGAGCTCGAGACGAGCGAGCCGAGCACGGCTCCGACGGTCTGCGTGGCGACGAGGCCGAGCACGGTGACCCAGGCCAACGTGAGCCAGGATCCTGGTGAGATGGCGAGGCCGTCGACGAAGAGGAGTCCGGGCACGAGCAGGATCACGAGGTAGGCGACGACGGTCGCCGAGATCTGCACGAACTTGCCGAGCAGGTACGCGGGTATGCCGTTCGGCATGACTCTCGCACGCAGGAGCGAGCCGTCCTCTCGATCGGCGGCGAGCTGCTGCACGACCAGGAGCGTGCCGAGTGCCACGAACATGCCGAGCGTGCCGGGCAGCGCGAAGGTGTCGACGGTCGTACCGCCGCCGACCGGCACGTCGCGCACGAGGAAGAGCGCGACCAGCGTCGCGATCGGCCAGAACAGCTGGCCGATCAGCTCGACGCCGCTGAACGCCTGCCTGAGTTCGATGCGTCCGCGTGCGAGTCCCGCACGGGCCGCCACGGTCGTGGGGCTCATCGGAGCGCTCCTGCGCCCGCGGCGGACCGGCGGGGCTCCGCGGCCCGCACGATGCGCAGGTAGGCGTCCTCGAGCGAGGCGCGCCGCACCTCGAGGCCGCCGAGGCCGTGCTCGTATCGTGCGAGCAGGTGTCGCACGAACGCGGTCGCGTCGGGCACGCTGCGCGCGTGCGACGCTCCGTCGAGCACCCAGCGCACCTCGTCGTCGCCGACGATCCGCTGCGCCAGCTCGGCGACGGTGCCGTCGGCGACGATGCGTCCGCCGGCGAGGATCACGATGAGGTCGGCGAGCTGCTCGGCCTCGGCGAGGTCGTGCGTGGTCAGCAGCACCGTGGCGCCGAACTCCCGGGTGATGCGGCGCACGAGCTCGTGGAACTCCCTCCGCGCCTCGGGGTCGAGTCCGGCCGTCGGCTCGTCGAAGAACACGAGTTCGGGGCGACCGACGAGACCCATCGCCACGTCGAGCCGTCGGCGCTGGCCGCCCGAGAGCGATCGCACGAGCTGCTCGGCCTGCGCGGTGAGGCCGACGGCCGCGAGCAGGTGGTCGACGTTCCACGGCCGCGGGACCGACTCGGAGGCATCAGCGGCGTAGAGCGATCCCTGGTACGCGAGGAGCTCGCGCACGCGCCACTTGGCGTGGTCGCGCCACGACTGGAGCACGATGCCGACACGCGCACGCCACCGGTCGTCGGCACGCTCGGGGTCGGAGCCGAGCACCTCGACGCGCCCCGCGGATCGGCGGCGCAGCCCCTCGAGGATCTCGATCGTGCTCGTCTTGCCCGCACCGTTCGGTCCGAGCAGCGCGAGCACCTCGCCGCGTCGCACCTCGAACGAGACGTCGTCGAGCACGTCAAGCGCGCCGTAGCGCATGCGCAGCCCGTCGATCACGACGGCAGGGGCGACCCGGGCGGCCGACTCGGTCATCGGAGGGCCTCGAGCCGGGCGATGAGGGCGGCCCGGTCGACGCCGGCGTAGGCGAGCGCGCGCGGAACCGTGCCGACGTCGGCGCGGAGCACGCCGAGCAGCGCATCGGCGACCGCGAGCCGCTCGCGGTCCGCGCGCGGACGACCGCGGCGAGCGCTGAAGTTCCCCCGGCCGAGCGCATCGCGGATCGAGCTGCCCCAACCGGGCCGGGCGTCGCGCGCGGCGCGCAGGCGCTCGTCGGCGACCGGCTCGACGCCGGCCGATGCGAGGGCGTGCTCGCGCTCGAGCCGCAGCGCGGTCTCGATGCCCGAGTGGTCGAGGCCGACGTCGGCGAGAACGGTCGAGGCGAGGTCCCGGCTCGCCGCGATGGACAGCAGGAGGTGCTCGGCCTCGACCTTCGTCGCGCCGCGCCGTGTTGCCTCGTCGATCGATCCGACGACGACGGACTTCAGCGTCGCACCGAGATCGTCGTGCAGGAGTTCAGGCATTGGTGCGCCTCCTCAGTTCGATGCCGGCGGACTCCAGCCGCCGGAGGTGCTTCTTGTGCACGGCCTGGCGCGTGACGCCGAGCGCCTCGGCGACCTGCGTCCAGCTCCAGCCGGCGCGCATGGCGCGTTCGACGGCGGCGTCCTCGAGTCGGTCGGCGAGCTCGCGCAGTGCGACGACAGCGGCGAGGTCGGAGGCCTCGGCCCCGGTGGGGTCCGGGGCCGGCCGGTTCGAGGGCGGTGGCGGCGGTGGGGGCGGCGGCGGGGTCATGCAAGCAACCTATGTTGCTTACCTTACCTTGTCAACCGATGTTGCTTAAATGTCCAGTCTCATCCGACGGATGCCGCGGCATCCGCTCGTGCACTACTCCCCCGACGCGCCCCAGAACTCGACAAGCGCGTCGGCGATCGCCTCGCGCACCTCGGCGTCGGAGGCGGTTGCGACGCCGTCGCCCGGCTGCACCCCGTAGTCGCCGAAACTCGCGTGGTTCGCGCCCTCGATCTCGACGAAGGCCGCGTCGGAGGGCAGCAGGTGGGCGGCGCCCTCGATCTTGTCGGGCGTGCTGAGTCCGTCGTCGCTGCCCGAGATGCTGAGCACCGCGAGGTCGGTGTCGCTGACGTCGTTCGAGCAGTACGAGCCGAAGAACACGAGGCCCGCGACATCCTCGCCGTCGGCCGCCATCATGCACGCCTTGACCCCGCCGAGCGAGTGCCCGCCCACGTACCACTCGTCGACGTCGGGCGCGTGCCGCGTGAACGTGTCGAGCGGGCGCGTGTCGAAGAACGCGAGGTTCAGCGTGGGCTTGGTGATCACCACGGTGGTGCCCGTCTCGGCGGCCGCGTCGACGAGCTTCGCCAGATAGGCGTACGGGTCGACCTTCGCGCCCGGGATGAACACGAGGCCGCGATCGGATGCCCCGTCGACCGGGGTCATCACGACCGAGTCGTCGAACGACTCGATGGCCACGCGGTCGTCGGTCCACGCCTCGAGCGCGGCCGGGCGCTCGCCCTGCATGACGGTGTTCGCCCACACCAGGAACCCGACTACGAGCAGCGCGAGCACCGACACGACGGCCACGAGCACGGGCAGCACCCGACGACGGGTCGATCGTGCGCGGGCGGGACGGGCTGCGGCGTCGTTCGTCATCCTCCGAGTCTCGCAGGCCCGCCGCAGTGCCGGATCAGCCTTTCGATGGTGCCGCGGGGCCGCGGCGTCAGCGACGCTCGACGGAGTTGCCGTTGCCGCTCACGCGCACGGGCTGCGGATCGTTGTCGGACTCGACGTCGTTGTCGTCGCCGGTGATCTCGACCGACCCGATGGTGCCGGCCTCGAGGCTGTTGTCGTTGCCCGCGATCGTGATCGAGGCGATCGTGCGGGCCTCGACATCGTTCTCGTTCCCCTTGACCGTGACCGCGCCGAGGTCGGAACTCGACTCGACGTCGTTGTCGCGACCCTCGACCGAGAGCGCGGTCGCCGCCGCCATCCGCACCTCGAGGTCGTCGCCTCGCACGATCACCTCGGCGCAGTCTCCGGTGACCTCGTACCGCACGCGCTGCCCGTCGAGCGTGACGCTCGCCGACTCGGCGCACGAGACCTGCTGCCGGCCTCCCGACGAGCCGGAGCCCCCGGTGCCGCCGCCCGTGCCCGGCATCGCGCAGCCCGCGAGCGCCAGCACGCCGAGCAGCATCCCGGCCGTCATGATCCGTGTTCGCATGTCGCCCCCTCGCTCCAGCCTAGGCGCACGGGCGCCGGTAGGCTCGTGCCGTGCCCTCAGCCTCCGCAGCTCCGACCCGGGTGCGGGTGCTCGGCCCGGTCACGATCGAGGGCCGCGGCGGCGAGCCCGTCGAGCCGACGGGAACCCTGGCGAAGGCGCTCATCGCGGTGCTCGCGGTGCTCCCGCGCGAGGCGGGCGGCGCGGTCGGCGTCGACGCGATCGTCGACGAGCTGTGGGGCGACGACGACCGGCCCCGCAACGAGAAGGCGGCCCTCCAGACGCTCGTGAGCCGGCTGCGCGCCGTCGCGGCCGACGGCATGCTGCACTCGGTTCCCGGCGGGTACGCACTCGGCGTCGACACCGCCGAGGTCGATCTCGGCCTCGCGATCCGGGTGTCGACGGATGCCTCGGCCGACGCGTCGGCGATCGACGCCGCGCTCTCGCTGTGGCGGGGCGAGCCCGGGGCGGACCTCGGCGACGCACCCGTCGGCGCGGCCCTCGCCGAACGGGCGGCGAGCGCGAGGTCGGCCCTGCTCGACCGCCGCGCGCGGCTGCGGGCCGAGTCGGGCGACCACGCGGGGGCCGCGGCCGACCTGGGCCTGCTGCTCGAGATGCACCCGCTCGACGAACGACTCGTCGTCGGCCACCTCCGCGAGCTCGCGGCGTCGGGCCGGCGGGCCGAGGCGGTGGCCTCCTTCGCCGCGTTCCGCACGCGGCTGGCCGACGAGCTCGGAGTCTCGCCGTCGGCCGAGCTCGTGGCGCTCAACGCCGAGCTGCTGCGCGACGAGCCGGCGACCGCCCCGACGGGGATGCGACGCCGGGTGGGGCTGCGTGCCGCGCCCAACGAGCTCATCGGGCGCGACGACGACCTCGATGCCGTCGAGCGCGCCATGTCGGCGCACCGGCTCGTGACGATCCTCGGGCCGGGCGGGCTCGGCAAGACCCGGCTCGCCCAGGAGCTCGCGCTCCGCTCCCAGGCGCCCTCGGTCGTCGTCGTCGAGCTCGCGAGCGTGCGCACCGGCGACGACCTGTCGCTCGCCCTGGGTTCCGTGCTCGGCGTCCGCGAGACCAGTGCGGCCCAGCGCCTCGGTGAGGCCGCGATCACGCGCCGCGACGCGCGCACCCGCATCATCGAGCAGCTCGCCGAACGCCCGACGCTGCTCGTGCTCGACAACTGCGAGCAGATCGTCGAGGGCGTCGCCGAGTGGACCGCCGAGCTGCTCGCGGCCGTACCGACACTCCGCGTGCTCGCCACGAGCCGCAGCCCGCTCGCGATCGGCGCCGAGCAGGTGTACCCGCTCTCCGCCCTGGCCGCCGTGGGGCACGACGCGGAGCCAGGCCCGGCCGCACGCCTCTTCGTCGAGCGGGCAAGGTCCGCCCGCCCCGCGGCATCCCTCCCCCTCGACGTCGTCGAACGTCTGTGCGCTCGCCTCGACGGCCTGCCGCTCGCGATCGAGCTCGCCGCAGCGCGCGTGCGGTCGATGAGCGTCGAGCAGATCGAGGCCCGGCTCGCCGACCGGTTCTCGCTGCTCGCCGGCGGCGACCGCTCGGCGCCCGAGCGCCAGCGCACGCTCGCCGCGGTCATCGAGTGGAGCTGGGCGCTGCTCACCCCCGCCGAGCAGGCGGCGCTGCCCCGGCTGGCGTGGTTCGTCGACGGCTTCGCGGCCGAGGCGGCCGAGGCCGTGCTCGGCACCGACGACCCGGTCTGGGTGCTCGACGGGCTCATCGCGCAGTCGCTGCTCTCGGTCGTCGACGACTCGCTCGGCCAGCCGCGCTTCCGCATGCTCGAGACGGTGCGGGAGTTCGGCCAGCTCCGCCTCGACGACGACGATCGCGAAGGGGTCGTCGCCGCGATGGCCCGCTGGGCGTCGGCCTTCGCACGTCGATCGCTGGCCCACGTGCGCGGGCCGGAGCAGCTGCCCACCTTCGCCGCGATCGCGATCGAGCAGGACAACCTCGTCGCGGTGCTGCGCACGGCCATCGACCGACGCGACGCACCCGCGATCTTCTCGGTGTTCGCCGCGCTCGGCTACTTCTGGACGGTGCGGAGCGCCCACACCGAGATCCTCGGGCTGAGCGAGGCCGTGCTCGAGGCGACGCGCGGCACCGCGACGAAGGCCGAAGACGCCGAGGTGACCTCGCTCGCGCTCATCCTCATCGCCGGCACGAACTTCGCCGCCGAGACGACGAGCGGCCTCCGCGCGCTCGCGCGGCTGCGGCGCGTGGCGGGCCTCGGGCACCCGGTCGCGCCGTGGATCGACGCGATCTCGCGGTTCCTGCTGGCCCTGCCCGACCTCGAACTCGCCGGCGGCCTGATCGTCGGCATGGCCGACGCCGACGACCCCGAGACGGCGTTGCTCGCGAACATCCTGCAGTCGCAGTTCACCGAGAACGAGGGCGAGCCCGACCTCGCCGCCGAGCACGCCCTGCGCACCCACGAGCTCGCCGAGCGCGTCGGCGACGCCTGGGCGACGGCGATGTCCGCCCTCATGCTCGCCGAGCTCGCCGGTCAGCGCGGCGCCTCGACCGAGGCCCTCGAGTGGGCGACCGAAGCGCGAGCGGGCATGGTCAGGCTCGAGGCCACGCAGGACCTGCTCCAGATCGACTGGATGATCACGAGCCACCTCATCTCGGCCGGTCGACTCGACGAGGCCGAGGAGCGCCTGCTCGTGCAGGCCGCCGACGACCGTGTCACGAGCGACGGCATCCCGCAGGCGATGACGGCCCACCTCGGCCTCGTCGAGATCGCACGGCTGCGCGGCGACACTGCCCTCGCCCTCGAGCGCGCGCCCCGTGTGCTCCAGGAGTTCACGCAACCGCGTCAGCGCTCCTCGCCGTGGTTCCAGATCATGCTCGCCACGCTCGTCGCGGGCGGGGTGCAGTCCGGCTGGCCCGAGGCCCGCATCGCCGACTGGGCAGAGCGCATGCGCCGCCGCACGGTCGCGGCCCTCCGCGCCCGAGGGGGCGTCTTCACCGACCGTCCGGTGCTCGGCACCGCGTCGGCCGCGTGGAGCGCCTGGGCCGTGCGGCATCCGTCACTGGCCGATCGTGCGGTCGAGACGTTCGCGCTCGCCGAGGTGCTGCACTCGCGTCAAGACCTGCCGGCGCTGCGGCTCGAGCACATCGCCGTGGTCATCGCCGAGCACGCAGGCGCCGACCGCCTCGCCGCAGCCCGCGCCGCGGCATCCGTGCTCTCGAACGCCGAGCGCACGGAACGAGCTCGCACGCTGATCGCGGAGCCCGTTCCGAGGGTGTGACGAGAGGCGGTGTCTCAGGCCTTTCGCATGTACGCCCGCACGGTGAGCGGTGCGAACACCGCGACGACGACGGCCGCGCCGACGATCGACCAGCCCGCGTCGGCGCCGAGGCCGATGCCGTTCACGAGGTCGCGCACCGCGGTCACGAGGTGCGACACCGGGTTGATGTCGGCGAACCACGCGAGCGGCGCCGGCATGGTCGACGGGTCGACGAACGCGTTCGACAGGAACGTCAGGGGGAACAGCACGATCATCGAGATGCCCTGCACGCTCGAGGCGCTGCGCGCGATGACGCCGAAGAACGCGAAGATCCACGACAGGCTCCACGCGCACACGATGACGAGGAGCGCCGCGCCGACGACGCCGAGCAGGCCGCCTTCGGGACGCAGGCCCATGAGGTAGCCCATCGCGAAGGTGAGCGTCGTCGCGATGAGGTAGCGCACGGTGTCGGCGAGCAGGGCGCCCGAGAGCGGTGCGATGCGCGCGATCGGCAGCGACCGGAAGCGGTCGAAGACGCCCTTGGCCATGTCCTCGCGCAACTGCACGCCCGTGACGATCGACGTCGAGATGACCGTCTGCACGAGGATGCCCGGGATGATGATCGGCAGGTAGCTCTGCACGTCGCCCGCGACCGCCCCGCCGAAGATGTACGTGAACATCACGGTGAAGATGATCGGCTGCAGGGTCACGTCGAAGAGCTGCTCGGGGGTGCGCTTGATCTTGAGCAGGCCGCGGTGGGCCATGGTGAACGTGTGCGCGAGGGTCTCGCGCAGGCTCACCCGGTTCTTCAGGTCGCGTTCGGCGCCCGGAACGATGCGAGGGGCGGATGCCGCGGCGCGGGCGCCGGCCGTCGGGGCCGCGCTCGGCCCGGCCGGGCTGGTGGTGGTGGTCATGCGCGGCTCCCTTCGAGCGCGAGGTCGTGTCCGTCGCGGTCGGATGCCGCGGCGCCGACTTCGTCGTCGGTCTCGACGCCGTGGCCGGTGAGGGTGAGGAAGACCTCGTCGAGCGTGGGCTTCTGCACGCTGAACTCGGCGAGGTGGATGCCCTCGTCGCGGAACGTGACGAGGAGGTCGGCGACGCGGTCGGCGTCGGCCATGGGCGCGGTCAGGCGGGCGGCCTCGGGCGAGGCGACCGGCACGACCCCGAGCACGCGCTCGATCGCGGTGCGCGCGTCGTCGAGGTCTCGCTGGTCGCCCAGCCGCAGGTGCAGGCTCGACGTGCCGACCGAGGCCTTGAGCTCGTCACCGGTACCCTCGGCGACGACGCGTCCACGGTCGATGACGGCGATGCGGTCGGCGAGCTGGTCGGCCTCGTCGAGGTACTGGGTCGTGAGCAGCACGGTCGATCCGGTCGCGACGAGGCGGCGGATGGTCTCCCACATCTGGGCGCGCGTGCGCGGGTCGAGGCCCGTGGTCGGCTCGTCGAGGAAGATGAGCGGCGGCTGGGCGATGAGGCTCGCGGCGAGGTCGAGGCGTCGGCGCATGCCGCCCGAGAAGTTCTTCAGCGGGCGCTTGGCGGCCTCGGTGAGGCCGAACTCCTCGAGGAGCTCGGCGGTCTTGCGACGCGCGGCGCGCGGGCTCAGCCCGAGCAGGCGCGAGAAGAGCATGAGGTTCTCGTTGGCCGAGAGCGTCTCGTCGACCGAGGCGTACTGGCCGGTGACGCCGATGAGCTGGCGCACGACCTGGCTCTCGCGCTGCACGTCGTGGCCGAAGATGCGGGCGCGGCCGGCATCCGGTCGCAGCAGGGTCGCGAGCATGGAGATGGTGGTGGTCTTGCCGGCGCCGTTCGGGCCGAGCACACCGTAGACGGTGCCGGTCGCGACGCGGAGGTCCACGCCGTCGACGGCGCGGTTCGTTCCGAAGACCTTCACGAGGCCCTCGGCTTCGACGGCCCAGTCGCGCGAGGCGAGGGCGTCGGGTGACGGTGAGGTGGTCATGACGACCATGCTCCGCGTCGCCGCTTGCACGGCGCTTGCACGGCGCTCACATCGTCGCGAGGCGCGTGTCAGCGCCACACGGGCGCGAGTCGGCCTCACCTCGTGGTTGCGCACGCGCACACGGGCGGATGCCGCGTGCGGCCGTCATGTGCAACACTCCGCGCCGGGGCCTGCTGCCGCGCAAGATCCGTGCATGAGGTCGGCGAATGCGTGCACGGTCTGCGGCGTAGCCTTGGGATGTGACAGCGTTCGTCTCAGCCCTCGATCTCTTCTCGATCGGGATCGGACCGTCGAGTTCGCACACCGTCGGCCCGATGCGGGCGGCGCGCGCGTTCGTCGAGCGGCTCGACGACGACGGCCTGCTCGACCGGGTCGACCGCGTCTCGTGCACGCTGTACGGTTCGCTCGGCGCAACCGGGCTCGGCCACGGCACGCCCGACGCCGTGGTCGCCGGGTTGCGCGGACTGCGCCCCGACGACTGCGACCCGGCGGCGGTGCACGACGCCTGGAGCCGGCTCGGCGACGGCGCCGAGGTGGGCCTCGCGGGGCGGCACCCGATCACGATGACGACCGAGGACGTGGCGTTCGCGCCGCGCACCCGGCTGCCCGGCCACCCGAACGCGATGACGCTGCAGGCCTGGCGCGGCGACGACGCCCTGCCGCTGCTCGAGGAGACCTACTACTCCGTCGGCGGGGGCTTCATCCGCCGCGACGGCGACGCCCCGCAGGAGTCGGAGGTCGTGCGCTACCCGCTGCCGTACTCCAACGCCGCCGAGCTGCTCGAACTCTGCGAGCGCCACGGGGTCTCGATGTGCGACGTCGTGCGCTCGAACGAGATCGCCCTGCACGGCGAGCACGGCATAGACGACGGCCTCGATCGCGTGTGGGCGGCGATGGCCGAGTGCGTCGAGCACGGCCTCTCGACCGAGGGCGTGCTGCCCGGCGGACTCCAGGTGAAGCGACGCGCCCCCCGGGTGCGCGGCAGGCTCGAGCAGTTCGACCGCGACGAGACCGGTCACCCCGGCGCCCGCGACACCTCGACCGAGTGGCTGCACGCGTTCGCCCTCGCCGTCAACGAGGAGAACGCCTCGGGCGGCCGCGTCGTGACCGCCCCCACGAACGGGGCGGCCGGCATCATCCCCGCGGTCGGCCACTACTACCTGCGGTTCGTGCCGGGCGCGGATGCCGCGGGCATCCGCCGCTACCTGCTCACCGCCGCCGCGATCGCGTCGCTCGTCAAGCGCAACGCCTCGATCTCGGGCGCCGAGGGCGGCTGCCAGGCCGAGGTCGGCTCGGCCTGCGCGATGGCGGCGGGCGGACTCTGCGCCGTGCTCGGCGGCACGCCCAGGCAGGTCGAGAACGCCGCCGAGATCGCGATCGAGCACCACCTCGGCCTGACCTGCGACCCGGTCGGCGGGCTCGTGCAGGTGCCGTGCATCGAACGCAACGCGATCGCCTCGTCGACGGCGGTCTCGGCCGCACGCCTCGCGCTGCACGGCGACGGCACCCACCTCGTGTCGCTCGACACGGTCATCGAGACCATGCGTCAGACCGGACTCGACATGAAGAAGAAGTACAAGGAGACGAGCCTCGGCGGCCTCGCCGTGAACGTCATCGAGTGCTGAGCGGGCCGCGAACGGGTGTCCCGTTCCGCGCGCGACCCGCTCGGTCGGTGGGCCGCGCTCAGCAGGCGCAGGTGATGCCCGTGTCGATCACGGTGACGGATGCCGGAGCCCCCGCTGCGGCATCCGCCCCCGTGAGCCCGTCGGGTGCGACGTTCGTGAGACCGTCGGGCCGTCGCTGCGCGAGGCCCTCGTCGGTGTCGAACGCGAACCCCTCGCGCACCCAGTACTCGAATCCGCCGATCATCTCCTTGACGGGGTATCCGAGCGTCGCGAACTCCAGCGCCGAGCGCGTCGCGCCGTTGCATCCCGGGCCCCAGCAGTAGACGACGACGGGGGTGCCGACCGGGACGACGGATGCCGCGCGCTCGGCGATGTCGCGGCGCGGCAGGTGCACGGCGCCCGGCACTCGGCCCTGCGCCCACGCGGCGTCGCTGCGCGTGTCGATGAGCACGAACGGCTCGCTGCCGGCGAGGGCGGCCTGCACGTCGGAGACGTCGGCCTCGAATCCGAGCCGACCGCGGAAGTGCGCGATCGCGTCGACGGGCGAGGCGACGTGGTCGAAGAGGGAGGCTGCGATGGCCGGATATTGCGTCATGGCTCGATGCTGCCACCCTCGACGGCGTCGACGCTCGCGAAATCCGGACGACGACCCGCGACATCCGGCCAACCGTCCCACCGGCCCCAGCCGGCCACCGAAACAGGAAGACGCGCCGCCGTGTTGCACCCGAGACAGGCAGCGGCGCAGCGTGTCGCGCCGGGCTTCCTGTTTCGGGTACGGGCGGCGGTGCGGGTTGGCTCAGGCGGGCGAGAGGAACGCGGTCGCGGCGGCCGCGAGCGCCGCGAGGTCGTCGACGTGCGACAGTTCGCGCGCCGAGTGCATCGACAGCAACGGCGTGCCGACGTCGACCGTGCGGATGCCGAGGCGGGTCGCACTCAGCGGCCCGATGGTCGAGCCGCACGGGATCGCGTTGTTCGACACGAACGGCTGGAACCGCACGCCGGCCTGCTCGCACGCGCGCGCCCAGAGCGCCGAGCCGTGCGCGTCGGTCGCGTACTTCTGGTTGGCGTTCAGCTTCAGCAGCGGGCCGTCGCCGAGGTGCGGGCGGTTCACCGGGTCGTGGCGCTCGGGGTAGTTCGGGTGCACGGCGTGCCCGGCATCGGACGACAGCAGCCACGAGTCGGCGAACGCGCGACGGCGCTCGTGCTCGTCGGCGCCCAGGCCGCCGGCGATGCGGGCCAGCACGTCGACCAGGAAGGGTCCGCTGGCGCCCGAGCGCGACTCGGAGCCGAGCTCCTCGTGGTCGAACGCGGCCAGCACGCTGACGTGGTCGGATGCCGCGTCGGCCGCGGCGAGCAGGGCCACGAGCCCGGCGTGCACCGAGGTCAGGTTGTCCTGGCGCCCGGCCGCGAAGAACACGTCGTCGAGGCCGAACCGCGCGGGCGCGGCGGTGTCGGCCACGAGCACGTCGTGCCCGGCGACCTCGTCGGCGTGCAGTCCCGCGATGCCCGCGAGGTGGGCGAGCACGTCGGCCCCGGCGCCCGTGCCCCAGATGGGCTGGAGGTGGCGCTGGCGGTCGAGCGTCAGGCCCTTGTTGACCTCGCGGTCGAGGTGGATCGCGAGCTGCGGGATGCGCAGCAGCGGACCGGTGCGCACCAGGTGCTCGCCGCCGTCGGCCGTCACCAGGCGACCGGCGAGCTCGAGCTCGCGATCGAGCCAGGAGTTCAGCAGCGGACCGCCGTAGACCTCGACGCCCGCCTGCAGCACGCCCTCCGAGCTCGTCGAGGCGCCGGGCTTGAGCTTGAACGAGGGCGAATCGGTGTGCGCGCCGATGATGCGGTACGGGCTGGTCGCCGTCGCCGCATCTGGCTGCACCCACGCGATGACCGCGCCGTCGCGCACGACCACGCGACGCCCCGGACCCGTCGGCCACTCGTCGCGCTCGTCGAGGCGCTCGAACCCCGCCGCCACGAGGCGATCGGCGACCGCGGCGGCCGCGTGGTACGACGAGGGCGATTCGCGGATGAAAGCGGAGAGGTCTTCGATGTGGGCGTCGCGGTCAACCATGGGCATGGGTCAATCCAACACCGTGGCCGCGACGAGCGCGAACCGGGCCCGAGCCGGAGCAGGAGGCGCGGTCAGGCGAAGCGCACGCTCTGCTGCAGGCGCGTGCGCACCTCCATGACCTCGGCGCCCCCGATGAAGGGCGACCCCGGGATGCCCTCGCGGATCGCGCTCGCGAGCCGCGACGCGCGCACCAGCACGACGACGGCGCCGCGATTCGTGCCGCCGACCTGGAGCGGCTCCTCGGCGAACTCGTCGGGCACGACGACGAGGAGTCCGGTCGGCTTGACCTTGGCAGCGCGGCCGATCGCCTTGGCGCGCGCGGCCAGCGCCCGGATCGGACGCTCCCCGGCGAGCGCGTCGCCGATGAGCTCGCCCCGGCGGAACCGCACCTGGCCGCCCCAGTCCTCCGACTGGATCGCGAACAGGCCGGTCGGGCCGAGCACGAGATGGTCGAGCTTGGCGGGCAGGCCCGGGCCTGCGGCATCCGTCGCCAGGTCGTGCCAGACCGTGAACGCGATGCCGAGGGTCGAGAGCGCACGCGCCGTCGCCTCCTCGGCGAGCGCGTCGGCCAGGAGGTGGCGGATGCCCATGGGAGCGCGGCGCACGAGCGACGGGTCGTAGGGATCGGGGATCTCGTCGCCGAGTCCCACCCACTCGCGGATCGCGTCGAGATAGCGCTGGCGGCTCAACCCGCCGGGGTGCCCGTACGAGCGCGCGAGCGGGCGGGAGTCGCGCGGCGGGCGCGGCGGCGCCGGCGCCCAGGTCGCCCTCGTCGGTTCGGCCGCCGCCTCGGCGCTGCGACCGTTGCGGTCGAACGCCGCCCTGGCCGAGGGGGTGCCGACGAGCGTCCACGCGCGCTGCACGGCGTCGAACTGCGTGGTCGAGCCGCCCGTGTCGGGATGCGCGTGCCGGAGCGCGCGGCGGTAGGCGCGGCGGAGTTCGTCGGCGTTCGCGTCGGCGCGGACGCCGAGCACCTCGTACGGTGAGGCGGAGAGCGGACTGTCGGGCATGGGCTCGCTTTCGTCGTGCGCAGACGAGACTACCGCCGACCGACTGCGAGACGGCCGCGCCCGACGCAGGTGCGGCGCGTGGCACGGTCTGCCGCCGGACAGCCCGAGGGCCGGCCTCCCCGAGTTCGGGAGACCGGCCCTCGACGGGTGGATCAGGCGATCAGCCGACGGGCACGACGGCCGACGACCCCTTCACGATCGTCTGGTAGCCGCTGAGGGTGCCCGTGACCAGGACGGAGACCGCCGTGCCCTTCTGCGCCGTCGCGAGCTGGTAGGTCGACGCGGTCGCACCCGGGATCGCGGTGCCCCCCGCGTACCACTGGTACGTGAACGCCGTGCCAGTCGTCCAGGTGCCGGTCTTCGCGGTGAGCGTCGAGCCGACCTTCGCCGTGCCCGAGATCGTCGGCGTCGCGACCGTCGCGACCTTCGGCGTCACCTCCGACGTCTTCGTGATCGTCGAGTAGCCCGACAGCGTGCCCTTCACCGCGAGGGTGATCGTCTTGCCGGCGTGCGAAGTCGTGAGCGGGAACGTCGACGCAGTCGCACCCGAGACCGCCGTACCGTTCACGTACCACTGGTACGTGAACGTCGTGCCGCTGGTCCACGTGCCGGTGTTCGCCTTCACCGTCGACCCGACGGCGATCCACTCCGAGATCCACGGCGTGGCGACCGTCGCGACCTTCGCCGTCGCAGCCGACGTCTTCGTGATCGTCGGGTAGCCCGACAGCGTGCCCTTCACCGCGACCGTGATCGTCGTGCCCTGCTGCGCGCTCGTGAGCTTGTACGTCGACGCCGTCGCACCCGAGATCGCCGTGCCCGACGCGTACCACTGGTAGGTGAACGTCGTGCCCGTCGTCCAGGTGCCGGTCTTCGCCGTCAGCGTGGAGGCGACCTCGGCGGCTCCCGAGATCGTGGGCGTCGCGACCGTCGCGACCTTCGCCGTCGCCGCCGAGGTCTTCGTCACCGTGGCGTAGCCCGACAGCGTGCCCTTCACCGCGACCGTGATGGCCTTGCCGGCCTGCGTCGACGTGAGCTTGAACGTCGACGCCGTCGCACCCGAAATCGCCGTTCCCGAGGCATACCACTGGTAGGTCAGCGCGCTGCCGGCCGTCCAGGCGCCCGGGGTCGCGGTCAGCGTCGATCCGACGGCCGCCGATCCGGCGACGGTCGGGGTGGTCGCGGTGGCGACCTTCGCGGTCGCAGCCGACGGCTTGACGGCACGCGTGTTGCCGCCGAGCTTGCCGGTGACGGTCACCGAGATCGTCTTGCCCGCCTGGGCGCTCGTGAGCTTGAACGTCGACGCCGTCGCACCGCTGATCGCGGCGCCCGAGGCGTACCACTGGTAGGAGAGCACGGTGCCCGAGGTCCAGGTGCCGGTCACGGCCGTGAGCGTCGAGGCGACGGCCGGGGTGCCGGAGACCGTCGGCGTCGCTGCCGCGTAGCCGTCGGCCTGGGACGGGCCGATGCCGGCGCTGCGCCCGGTCGCGGGTTCGTACCCCGGCAGGGTTCCGGTCACGACGACCGCGACGAGTCGACCCTGCTGCGCCGAGGTGAGGACGAACGTCTTGCCGGTCGCGCCGGCGATGTTCGCGCCCGAGGCGGTCCACTGGTACGTGAAGGTCGCTCCGGTCGGCCACGTGCCGGGCACGGCGGTCAGCGTCGCACCCGTGACCGTGGTGCCCGTGATCGACGGCGTGCCGGCCGTGATGATCCCCTTCGAGATCGTGCCCGCCTCGATGACGTCGGTCGCCGAGACGTATCCCGCCTTCTCACCGACGAACCGGACGCTGACGGAGGCGCCGACCACGGCTGCCGTCGGGGTGTACGTCGACGCGGTCGCGCCGGCGATCGCCGTGCCGTTCGTGTACCACTGGTAGGTCACCGTGTCGGGCTGCGTCTCCCAGGTGCCGGTGACCTGGAGCACCGAGCCCACCTGACGCGATCCGCTCACGTTCAGGCTGGGCGTGCTCAGCCCCGCCGAGACGTCGGCGTCGATTCCGGTGAGCGCGCCCCCGGCGACCTCGATACGCGTCGCCGAGGCGAGGTCGCCCTGCAACTTCCAGTACTGATCGCGGTGGACGCCCGTGTTGAACTGCAGTGTGTACGTTCCGGCCGCGAGCCCCGAGATCTCGTACGGACCGTTCGCCGCGACGTGCTGGTACCCGGCCTGCGACCACTGGTCGGTGCCGTCGAGTCGCCAGACGATGACGTTCGCGCCGCCGTCCGGAACTCCGGACAGCGTGCCCGCGATCGATCCGGCCTGCGCGAGCGTCGCGTCGATGCCCGTGAGCTGCTGGCCCGCCGTGAGCGTCACGGTCGCGGCGGAGGCGAAGTCGGCTGCTCCCCCGTACCACCCGGGCAGCACGGACGGCTCGTTCCAGGCCCGGAACTCGAGCTTGTAGGTGCCTGCGCCGAGCCCCGGCACGGTGAAGTCGCCGGTCGGCGAGATCGACCCGCCCATCGAGCTGTTGTCGACGGAGGCCTCGAACACGCCGACCGAGAGGCCGGCCGTTGCGGGGTCGATGCCGGCGGGCAACGTGATGTGGCCCGAGATGCTCCCGGTTCCGCTGGGGATCGCGGCATCGGCCGGGGCGGCGGAGATGCCGACGCTTGCGAACACGAGCGCGATGACCGCGCCGAGAACGGCCCAGGCTCGTGGTCGTCTGGTCACGAGGATGTTCAAGCGATGCCTCCCAGCATGCGACGCCCCGCCCGCCCCGGCGCGGGCACGAAGGCGGAACGGGTCGCTTCTGCCGGGATGATGGACATCATCACACGGGAGCCGGGCGCAGCGGCATGGGGAGCGCTCCCCTGTGACTCCCGGCGTCTACTCCGCGAAGCGCAGCATCCCGTCGTCGACGAGCGTGCGCACGGCCGGCAGCAGGTCGGCCGCGAGCGCCGCGGGGTCGACCTCGAGCAGGTGCGCGATCGCGGCGACGATCTGGCCGACCTCGAGCTCGCCGTCGCACGCACCGATGAGTGCGGCGAGGCCGGTGTCGAGCGTGATCGCACGGCCGAACCCGCCGCCCTGGCGCAGCAGCATCGCCGTCGGGTTCTCGTCGCCGGGCCAGTGGTGGCGCTCCTCGGTCACGTCGGGCGCGACGACCAGGCGCGTGCGCGCGAGCTCGGCGTCGGCGAGCCCGGCCTGCACGTCGTGGGCCGCGAGGCACTCCGACAGGTGCGAGCCGAGGGCCGCGCCGTCGCCTCCGAGCGGTCCGTGCAGGCGCTCAAGTCGCGCCAGTCTCGGAGCGTCGGATGCCGCGGGGCGCCGCAGGAGCACGTACCCGAAGCCCACCTCGCGCACGCCGCGCTCGGCGAAGTCGTCGAGCCAGGCGTCGTAGAGGCGGTCGAACTCGGCGCCGGGGCGGGTGCCGCCGTCGCGGATCCACGTCTCGGCGTACTCGGTGACGTGCTGCACCTCGCGCTCGACGATCCAGTGGTCGAGGCCGCTGCGGTCGACCCAGTCTTCGACCCGGTCGAACGCGTCGTCGCGGCCGCGGTACTCCCAGTTGCCGAGCAACTGCGCGACGCCGCCCGGCTCGAGGTGCTCGCCCACGCCGGTGACGACGGCCTCGACGATGCCGTCGCCGACCATGCCGCCGTCGCGGTAGTCGTATTCGGGCACGCCGTCGCGGCGGGGCGTGATGACGAAGGGCGGGTTCGAGACGACGCGGTCGAAGCGCTCGCCGGCGACCGGCTCGAACAGGCTCCCGAGCCGGAACTCGACGCCCTCGATGCCGTTCAGCTCGATGTTCATGCGGGCGATCTCGAGCGCCCGCTCCGAGATGTCGGTCGCGACGACGCGGCCCGCGAAGCGCGACGCGTGCATGGCCTGGATGCCGCAGCCCGTGCCGAGGTCGAGCACGCTCGCCGCGGCATCCGGGATCATCAGGCCCGACAACGTCGACGAGGCGCCGCCGACGCCGAGCACGTGATGCTCGCCGAGCGCATGCCCGAGCGCGAGCTCGCCGAGGTCCGACAGGATCCACCAGTGGCCTGCGCCCCGCGCGTCGGTGAAGGCGTACGGCCGCAGGTCGAGCAGGGGGCGGATGCCGGTGGCCGGCGCCTCGCGGGGGCCCGCGTCGACCCGGCCCGCGTCGGCGGCCTCCTCGGCGACGAGCCCCAGCTCGATCGCGCCGTCGACGCCGAGGGCGGGCACGGCCTGCGCGAACTCGTGGCGCGGGATCGGCAGGCCGAGCACGAACAGCTCGGCCAGGCTCGCGAGGTCGGCCGATGCCGCGTGCTCCGCGCGTCGGGCGTCGAGCACGCGACGGGCCGGCACGCGCTGGCCGCGGTGCAGGGCCGCCGCCGCCTCGGCGCCCCAGAGCGACTCGAGCGCCGCGACCGTGAAGTGCGCTGCCGCCAGGTCGTCGCGTAGCAGGGCGAGCAGCCGGCTCCGGCGATCGCCCGTCGCGGAGCCGATGCGGTCGGAGTCTGGGGCTTCGTGCGCATTCACCCGTCCATTCAACCCCACAGCCCGAAACGCCTCCGATGACGTCGACCCCGCGGCCCCGAAGCCCCCGATGACGCTCGGCGTCATGCACGCGTCATCCGATGGCCATCTGGCGTGACGCGCTGTAACCCGCACGACACACGGCACACGTACCGTTGGCTACGATCGAGACAGCGAGGGGAGGTCGCCATGACACACGCGACGATGCTGGAGAGCCTGCGGCAAGATGCGCGCGACGAGCTTTCGGCGCTCATCGAGCTGCGGTGTCGCATGGGTGAAGACCCGTGGGTGTTCCTGCCCGACCTGCCGTCGGTCGACGAGCAGGTCGTCGCGACGCTCCGCGAGGAGCGCCTGCACTCCGAGCGCTGGAGCCCGGTCCGCGCGCGGGCCTATCACCCGGCCGCGCGAGAGGGTGCGGCCGCGAAGTTCGAGTTCGACCTGCTCCGCGAGATCGCGCTCGAGCACCCCGAGCTCAGCTCGGCCGTGTGGAAGGTGCTCGACCGGGTTCCGTCGACCTGGTGAACCCGGCGACGTGGTGAACCCGGCGACGTGCTGAACCCGGCGACGTGGTGAACGCGTCGCCGTCAGCTTCGGAGTCCGGCGTCGCTCGCCGCACGTCGCTGCACGCGCATCCAGGTGATGAAGCCGACGATCGTGAACGCGCCGTAGAACACATAGAGGAACGCCGACGCGTAGTACCCGGCGCTGATGAGCAACGGCACGCCCACGAGGTCGACCGCGACCCAGATGAGCCAGAACTCGGTCCAGCCCTTGGCCATGCCGTAGGTCGCGAGGAGCGACCCCATGAAGATCCAGGCGTCGGCCCAGACCGGCTCGAACGAGCCGAGCGCACGGAACACCGGCGTGAGCACGAGCGTGCCGCCGACCATGCCGAGGCCGAGCGCGACGCGCACCTTCCAGCTCGCCCAGCGGGGCTCGACCGCGGGCGTGTCAACGCCGCCCGCGCGTCGGTGCTGCGACCAGCGCACCCATCCGTAGATCGACACGATGATGAACATGACCTGCCGGGCGGCCTGGCCGAGCAGGTTGACGGGGTTCGGGGTGTCGAACACGGCCCCGAGGAACACCGTGAAGAGCAGCGCGTTGCCGACGATGCCGACGGGCCACGCCCAGATCTTGCGACGCAGCCCGCCGAGCGCGCTCGCGAGTCCGAAGACGTTGCCGACGATCTCGCGCCACAGGATCACCTGGTCGCCGATCACGAGTTGGGCGTCGAAGAGCCACTCGATGGGGTTCACGAGGCGGGCGTTCCGGTGCGATCGGATGCCGCATCCCGCGCGCCGCGCCCCCGCAGGCGTCCGACGAGCAGCGCGATGCCCCGCCAGCCGAGCAGCAGCACCGCCACGGTGATGGTCGCCACGATGATGAACGCGACCGCCGTGCCCTGACCGGATGCCGCCCGCAGCAGCATGCCGACGATCACGGTCGTCGCCCAGACGACGACACCCATGGGCCACAGTGCGAACGGAGCACGCCACGCCCGTACGACGAGCCATCCGAGCAGCGTGCCGACGAGGAACGGCCACGCCGTGCCGAAGACGCCCGGCAGGTCGAGTCCCTCGGCGTGGCTGGAGCGGCCGATCACCGCGAACACGACGACGAGTGCGGCATCGAGCGCCGCCGCGAGGGCGACGGCCCGAGGCGTGGCGGCGTGAGCCGCGGCGGTCTGGGGCGCGGCGCCGGTCGCGCGCGGCGCAGCGGAGGGGGAGGTCACGCCAACATGGTACGACCGCAGGGCCTCGGCTCCGAAGCGCGACGGTGCGAGACTGGCCGCATGCCCGCCATCACCGCCGTGCTCGGCGACATCACGACCCAGCAGGTCGATGCGATCGTGAACGCCGCGAACACCGCCATGCGCGGCGGGGGCGGCGTCGACGGCGCGATCCACCGCGCAGGCGGCCCTGCCGTGCTGCGCGACTGCATCGTCCGCTTCCCGAACGGCCTCGCGACGGGCGACGCCGGCTGGACGACCGCTGGCGAGATGCCGGCGACCTGGGTCATCCACACCGTCGGCCCGAACTTCGCCACCGGGGAGCGCGACCGGTCGCTGCTCGTCTCGTGCTACCGGCGGGCCCTCGAGGTCGCCGACGAGCTCGGCGCGCACAGCATCGCGTTCCCGCTCGTCAGCGCGGGCGTCTACGGCTGGCCGCGCGCCGACGCGATCGCGGCCGCCGTCGAGACGCTCGCGACCACGCCGACCCGGGTCGAGGACGTGCGCATCGTCGCCTTCTCGCCCGAGATGCACGCCGAGGTGCAGCACGCACTCGACGCGCGGGCCGCGCGCTGAGCCGAGGCGGACCCTCCCGGCGCCCAGGGCGCCCGCGCTCCCTGCGCAAGCGCGGCCCGCGCGCCGCTCACCCGTGACCCGCACCGCCGGAGCGCCGGAACGCCGGACCACCGGACGCGCTCCGGCCCATCTCGCCAATCGACATGCCAGTTCCGCCTCATCGATGAGGCGGAACTGGCATAGCGCGATCGGAAGGGACCGCCGGCTCAGTCGGCGAGCGCCGCGAGTGCCGCCGCATCGCGCACCGGCAGCGCGCACACGAACGACTCGCAGCGGTAGGCGGCCGGGTCGCCGTCGATCGAACCGCGGCCCTCGAAGAGCTCGAAGCCGGCGTCGGCGAAGGCGGCGGCCTGGGCGTCGGTGACGACGGCGGTGACGGATGCCGCGTGGCGGCGCGTCTCGTCGACGAGCGCGTGCGCGTGCGCGGGCTCGCCGGGCGTGGGCGCGGGCTCGCCGGGCGCGGGCGCTCCGCCCGGCGCATCAGGCGAACCGTCGGGCACGACCGTGACGAGCTGCACGAGCGGCGCGGCCAGCCGGGCCATGACCGCGAGCGAGCCGCCGAACGCGATCGGACGCGTCACGGCGATGCCGGCGACCTGCTGCATGGCACGTGCGGCGGCATCGCGGTAGCGGTCGCCCGCGCCGAGGGCGAAGAGCCGCCAGGCGGCGTCGGCGCAGGCCGTGAGCCCGGACGGCGTCGCGCCTTCGGCCGGGTCGTCGGGCAGCGCGAGGCCTCGGGCGGCGAGCACCGGGTCGGCGCCACCGGGGGGCGTGAACCCGCCCGACGGGTCGAGCGCAGCATCGAGGAGCGTCCGAGCGGTGACCGCGTACGACACCTCCCCCGTGGCGAGCGCGAGCTCGAGCAGGCCGCCGGCCAGCATGCCGAGGTCTTCGAGCGTGGCGACCGCGGCCGACACCTCCCCGCCGAGCGAGGCCCGCGCGAGCGTGCCGTCGGCCCCGAGGTGCAGGCCCAGCACGTGATCCGCGGCCCGACGGGCGGCCGCGAGGTCGGCCGCGCCCTCCGCTCCCCCGACCACGGCGCCGAACCTGGCGAGCGCACCGATCGCGAGGCCGTTCCACCCCGCGAGCACCTTGTCGTCGAGCGCGGGCGGCGGCTGCGACATCCGCTCGGCCTTCGTGAGGGCGTAGTAGCCGCCCTCGCTGCGGGCGCCGTCGACGAGGCTCTCGCTGTCCTGCGCGCTCGCGAATCCACCGGACGGCAGCTGCAGGACCCCGCGCAGGAACGCCGCGACGCCTGCCGCGAGCCGCTCGAGTTCGTCGCGCGAGCCCGGCCCCGCGGCATCCGGCCCCGTGATCAGCTCGGCGAGCACGCGCAGCAGCAGCGCGTTGTCGGTGAGCATGCGCTCGTAGTGCGGCTCGCTCCAGTCGGCACGCGTCGCGTAGCGGAAGAACCCGCCCTCGACCGGGTCGCGGAGCGGCGACGCGCCCATCGCGAGCAGGGTGCGCACCGCGAGCGCGCGCCCGCCCGTGTCGGGAGCGACGGCACCGGAGGCGACGGTGCCAGACTCGACGGCACCGGACGCGACCGGGCCGGACGCGACGGCACCGGACGCGACCGGGCCGGGTTCGCTCAGGAAGGCGAGCACGGGCGCGACCGGGAACTTCGGCGCACCGCCGAACCCGCCGTGCACCCGCTCCTCGTCGGCGGCGAGCAGCGCGGCCGCCGCGGCGAGCTCGGCCGCACCGGGCAGGTCGCCGCGGGTCTCGGCGACGGATGCCGCGGCGAGCGCCTCGGCGACGTGCGCCGCCGTGTCGTCGAGCTCCGCACGACGCTCGCGCCAGGCATCCGTCACCGCGATCAGCACGTCCATGAAGGCGGGCACGCCCTGCACCGCGCGCGGCGGGAAGTAGGTGCCCGCGTAGAACGTGCGACCCTCGGGCGTCGTGAGCGCGGTGAGCGGCCAGCCGAGCTGCTTCGTGAACGCGGAGGCCGCGGCGAGGTAGCTCGCGTCGACGTCGGGGTGCTCCTCGCGGTCGACCTTGATCGCCACGAAGTGCTCGTTCAGGTAGGCGGCGACGGCCGGGTCGCTGAAGCTCTCGCGCGCCATGACGTGGCACCAGTGGCAGGTCGCGTAGCCGATCGACACGAGCACGGGCACATCGCGCTCGCGTGCTGCGGCGAACGCCTCCTCGCCCCACGGGTACCAGTCGACCGGGTTGTCGGCGTGCGAACGCAGGTACGGGCTGAGTGCAGAGGCGAGCCGGTTCATCGGATCAGTCGACCTCGTCGGGGTGCGCGCTCACGCGCCCCTCGCGCTCGAGGCCCGTGATCGCGGCGACCTCGTCGTTCGTGAGCTCGAAGCCGAACACGTCGAAGTTCTCGGCCATGCGCTCGCGCCGGTTCGACTTCGGGAAGACGATGTGTCCGCGCTGCAGGTGCCACCGGATGACGACCTGCGCGGGCGTGACCCCGTGGGCGGTCGCGGCGGCGGTCACCTCCGGGATCTCGAACAGCGGGTACTTGCCCTGCCCGAGCGGCCCCCAGGCCTCGATGGCGATGCCCTGCTGCTCGGCGAACGCGGCGGTCTCGGGCTGCTGGTGGTACGGGTGCAGCTCGATCTGGTCGACCGCGGGCACCACGCCCGTCTCGCCGATGAGCCGTTCGAGGTGGTGGGCGAGGAAGTTCGAGACGCCGATCGACCGGGTGCGCGCACTGTCGCGCAGCTGCTCGAACGCCCGCCACGTCTCGACGTAGCGGTCGCGTGCGGGCGTCGGCCAGTGGATGAGGTAGAGGTCGACGTAGTCGAGCCCCAGTCGCTCGAGGCTCGCGTCGAACGCGGCCTGCACCGTGGCCGCGTCGCCCTGGTCGTCGTTCCACAGCTTGGTCGTGATGTACAGCTCCTGCCGGGGGATGCCCGACGCCGCGATCGCCCGACCCACGCCCTCTTCGTTGCCGTAGATGCGGGCCGTGTCGAGGTGGCGGTACCCGATCTCGAGCGCGTCGCTCACGATGCGCTCGGTCTCACCGGGATCGACCTTGAACACGCCGAACCCGAGCTGCGGGATCGAGAGGCCGTCGTTGAGCTGGATGCGGGGAACGAGCTGATCGGTCATGCCCCCATCCCATCACGCGAGCCGATGCCGCGACAGGGCGTTCGCCCGCCGCGAAGCGACTGGGCCGAACCGGCATCGTACGATGGAGGGCTGATGTCTCTGCCCTCGCCGAATCCCGGGACCGCGGTCCCCGTGATCACCTACCCCGCCGAACTGCCCGTCTCGGGGCAGCGCGACGAGATCGCGCGCGCCATCCGCGAGCACCAGGTCGTGATCGTCGCCGGTGCGACCGGTTCGGGCAAGACCACGCAGCTGCCGAAGATCTGCCTCGAGCTCGGCCGGGAGTCGATCGCGCACACGCAGCCCAGGCGCCTCGCGGCCCGCACGATCGCCGAGCGCATCAGCGAGGAGCTGCAGGTCGAGCTCGGCGACCTCGTCGGCTACCAGGTGCGGTTCACCGACAAGGTGAGCGCGGCCACGCGCATCAAGGTCATGACCGACGGCATCCTGCTGAACGAGATCCACCGCGACCGCGAGCTGCGCAAGTACGACACGATCATCATCGACGAGGCGCACGAGCGCAGCCTCAACATCGACTTCCTGCTCGGCTACCTCGCACGGCTGCTCCCCCGGCGTCCCGACCTCAAGGTCATCATCACGAGCGCGACGATCGACCCCGAGAGCTTCGCGCGGCACTTCGCGACGACGACGGATGCCGCGGGCGCGCCGCTGCCCGAGCCGGTGTCCGCCCCCGTCATCGAGGTGTCGGGCCGCACGTACCCCGTCGAGGTGCGCTACCGTCCGCTCGTCGCCGAGGCGGGTTCGGGCGCCGGCGGCGACGACAGCGACGACGAGGGGGCCGCGGCCGACGATCGCGACGTGCAGCGCGGCATCCTCGACGCCCTCGACGAGTTCGACCGCGAGTCGTCGGGCGACGTGCTCGTGTTCCTGTCGGGCGAGGGCGAGATCCGCGACGCCGAGGCCGCCGTGCGGGCGCACTACGGCACGGGCGGTCGCGGGCGCGGTGGCCGCGGCGGCGAGACCGAGGTGCTCCCCCTCTACGGCCGGCTCTCGTCGGCCGACCAGCACCGGGTGTTCGAGCCGTCGAAGGTCGCGGGCCTCCGCCGACGCGTCGTGCTCGCGACGAACGTCGCCGAGACGAGCCTCACCGTGCCCGGCATCCGGTACGTCGTCGACGCCGGAACCGCGCGCATCAGCCGGTACTCCGTGCGTTCGAAGGTGCAGCGACTGCCGATCGAGCCCATCTCGCAGGCCTCGGCGAACCAGCGCTCGGGCCGGTCGGGCCGCACGAGCGACGGCATCGCGATCCGCCTCTACTCCGAAGAGGACTTCGAGCGGCGCCCCGAGTTCACCGACCCCGAGATCCTGCGCACGAACCTCGCGGCCGTGATCCTGCAGATGGCCTCGCTCGGGCTCGGGCCCATCGAGGAGTTCCCGTTCCTCACGCCGCCCGACGCGCGCGGCATCCGCGACGGCCTCGACCTGCTGCGCGAGCTCGGCGCCCTCGAAGACGACCGGGGCGATCGCGCAGGCCGATCAGGTGGGGCGGATGCCGCGGCCGCACGCGGCCCGCAACTGACGCGCATCGGCCGCCAACTCTCGCGCCTGCCGATCGAGCCGCGGTTCGCCCGCATGGTGCTGGAGTCCAAGACGCAGGGCGTCTCGCGCGAGGTGCTCGCGATCGTCGCTGGCCTCACCGTGCAGGACCCGCGCGAGCGCCCGCTCGAACGCCGCGAGGTCGCCGACGGCTTCCACGCCCGCTTCGTCGACCCGACGAGCGATTTCCTCACGCTGCTGAACCTGTGGAACCACCTCGAGGCCAAGCAGAAGGAGCTCTCGGGCAGCGCGTTCCGGCGCATGTGCAAGTCGGAGTACCTGAACTACCTGCGCGTGCGCGAATGGCAGGACCTCGTGCGGCAGCTCCGGAGCCTCGCGAAGCCGCTCGGGCTCCACGTGGCGAACGAGGCCGGCGAACCGAACGGCGACGGCATCCACCGAGCGCTGCTCTCGGGCCTGCTCTCGCAGATCGGCCTGCGCGACGACTCGAAGACCTCGACCGGCCGCGGCGGTGCGGGCTCGACGCGCGAGGCCGAACGCAAGGGCCGCCGCCAGCAGGCCGAGTTCGTCGGCGCACGCAGCACTCGGTTCGTCGTGTTCCCGGGCTCTGCGCTCGCGAAGAAGCCGCCGCTCGCGATCATGAGCGCCGAACTCGTCGAGACGAGCCGCCTGTTCGCCCGCACGAACGCCGCCATCGACCCGGCGTGGGCCGAGCAGCTCGCGGGTCCGCTCGCGAAGCGGTCGTTCAGCGAGCCGCGCTGGGAGCGCCGGCAGGGCTCGGCCGTTGCCGACGAGAAGGTCACGCTCTTCGGCGTGCCCATCGTCGCGAAGCGCCGCATCCAGCTCGCGCGCGTCGACGCCGAGCTCGCCCACGAGCTGTTCGTGCGGCACGCGCTCGTCGAGGAGGACTGGGACTCCAGCCGCCTCGACCGCCGGGTCTTCGGCTTCGTGCGCGCGAACCGCGACCTGCTGCGTGGGCTGACCGAGGTCGAGGAGCGCACCCGCCGCCGCGACCTCCTCGTGGGCGACGAGACCGTGATGCGCTTCTACGAGTCGCGCGTGCCGGCCGACGTCACCGACGTGCGCTCGTTCGAGCGCTGGTGGCGGGGCGAGCACCGCCGCACGCCCGACCTGCTCACCATGACGCGCGCCGCGCTGCTGGGCGACGACGCCGTCGCCGACACGGGCGACGGGTTCCCCGACCGGTGGCGGCAGGGCGACCAGACGTACTCGCTCTCGTACCGGTTCGAGCCCGGCACCGACGACGACGGCGTGACCGTGGTCGTGCCGATCGTGCTGCTGTCCCGCATCAGCGCGGCGGGCTTCGACTGGCAGGTGCCCGGACTCCGCGACGAGCTCATCACCGCCCTGCTGCGCACGCTGCCGAAGGTCATCCGGCGACAGGTCGTGCCCGCCGCGGAGTGGGCCGCGAAGATCGCCGCCGAGCTGCCCGCGGGGCCCGAGCGCGGCGACGAGCGCGACCCGTTCACCCTCGCGGTCGGGCGTACCATCCGTGCGCTCACCTACGCGACCGTCGACCCGTCGGACTTCGACCTCGAGCGCGTGCCGCCGCACCTGCGCGTCACCTACCGGGCCGTCGACGAACGCGGGCGCACGCTCGGCACCTCGAAGGACCTCGCGTCGCTCCAGGCGAAGCTCGCCGACCGCACGCGCGAGGCCGTCGCGAAGGCCGTCACGGCGACCCCGGATGCCGGTGGCCGTCGTCGCGGCGGTCGGGACGCGGCATCCGCACCCGGGTCCGTGACGCGTGCGTCGCGGAGCGGCGACGCGCACGCACAGTCCGCGACGGTCGACCCCGCGCTCGCCGAACGCGGGGGCATCACGGCCTGGGAATGGGACGACCTGCCCGCGCACCTCGACACCCGCCAGGCGGGCAACGTGATCCGCGCCTACCCCGCCCTCGTCGACGAGAAGACGTCGGTGGCGCTGCGCCTCGTCGCCACGGCCGAGGAGCGCGACCGGGCGTCGCGCCGCGGCATCCGTCGCCTGCTCGTGCTCGCCACGCCCACTCCGGTCGCCTACGTGCAGGAGCACCTCTCGAACGACGAGAAGCTCGCGCTCGCGACGAGCGCCTACACGGGCACGCGGGCGCTGCTCGACGACTGCGTCGCGGCGTGCGTCGACGCCGAGCTGCGGGCCCGCCACCCCGACGGGCTGCTGCACACGCGCGCCGAGTTCGAGGCGGTGCGCGACGCGGTCGCCGCCACGATCGTGGACCGCATGTTCGAGACGGTCGCCCTCGTGGCCCGCATCCTGAAGACGGCGCGCGAGGCCGACCGTGCGATCTCGAAGGCGTCGAGCATCCAGTTGATGTCGGCCCTCGGCGACGCGCGCGCCCAGCTCGAGGCGCTCGTGCCCGCCGGCTTCGTGTCGGCGACGGGCCTCGAGCGCCTGCGCCACCTGCCGCGCTACCTCGACGCGATCAACGCGCGCGTCGCGAAGCTCGTCGAGAACCCCGGCCGCGATCGGCAGGCCATGAACCAGTTCACGCCCGCGTTCGACGCGTTCGAAGCCGCCGGCGGGCGTATGCCCATCGACCCCGAGGCGCCCGAGCGACTCGTGCGCGTGCGGTGGATGCTCGAGGAGCTGCGCGTGAGCCTCTTCGCGCAGGAGCTCCGCACGGCCGAGACGGTCTCGCCGCAGCGCATCGCGAAGGCGCTCGCGGGCTAGGCGCGACACGACCGCTGCCCCGGGGTCGGGACAGCGGTCGGATCCGCCTGCGATCGCAGTCGTCAGCGGTCGCCGACGACCGTCGCTCCGGTCAGTGGTCGCTGCGCTCGACCGCGACCTCGTTGCCGTGCGCGTCGACGAGCTTGCCGCCGACGTACGCGTCGCCCTCCTCGAGGGCGTCGAGCTGGTCGATGCGGATGCTGCGCGTCGGCGCCGCCGAGAACACCGAGGGGCGCTTCGGCGTGCCGAACGTCAGGTGGTTGAAGAGCAGGTTGAGCAGGATCGCGACGACGGCGGCCGAGCTGATGCCGGAGTCGAAGATGATGCGGAACCACTCGGGCATGCCGTGGTAGATGCCGGGCGCCGCGATGGGCAGCATGCCGATCCCGATCGCGGAGGCCACGATGACGAGGTTCATGTTGCCGCGGTAGTCGACCTTCGCGAGGGTGCGGATGCCGCTGGCGGCCACGCTGCCGAAGAGCACGATGCCCGCGCCGCCGAGCACGGGCGGCGGCACGGCCGCGACCACGCGTCCGAGCACGGGCAGCAGGCCGAGCACGACGAGCACCACGCCGCCGGCCGTGACGACGAAGCGGCTCTTGACGCCCGTGATCGCGACGAGGCCGACGTTCTGCGCGAAGGCGCTCTGGGTGAACGACCCGAAGATCGGCGAGATCGCACTCGACACCATGTCGGCGCGGAGGCCCGCTGCGATGCGCTTCGAGTCGACCTTCGTGCCGATGATCTCGCCGACGGCGAGGATGTCGGCCGTGGTCTCGGTGAGCGTGACGAGGATGACGATGAGCATCGAGATGATCGCCGCGATCTCGAACGTCGGCACCCCGAATGCGAACGGGGTCGGCAGGGCGAAGATCGGGCCGTCGCCGACGCCGCTGAAGTCGGCGATGCCGATGAAGGCGGCGACGACGGTGCCGATCACGATGGCGAGCAGGATCGAGAGCCGCGAGACCGCCCCGACGCCGATCTTGCTGAGCGCGAGCACGATCAGGAACGTCAGTCCGGCCAGTCCGAGGTACGCCGGCGAGCCGTAGTCGTCGGCCGTCGGGTTGCCGCCCTGGGCCCACATGGCCGCGACCGGGATGAGGGTCAGCCCGATGGTCGTGATCACCGACCCGGTTACGACCGGCGGGAAGAACCGGATGATCGTGGCGAAGACCGGTGCGATGAGCAGGCCGATGAGCGACGCGACGATGACCGACCCGAACACGGCCGGCAGCCCACCGCCGCTCGTGACGATCGCGCCCATCGTGGCCACGCCCGAGAACGAGACGCCCTGCACGAGCGGCAGCTGCGAACCGAACCACTTGACCCCGACGGTCTGCAGGATCGTGGCGAGTCCGCCCACGAAGAGGCAGGCGGTGATCAGCACGCCGATCTCGGCCTGTCCGAGCCCGGCGGCGGAGCCGATGATGAGCGGCGGGGCGATGATCCCGCCGTACATCGTGAGCACGTGCTGGAGCCCGTAGGCGAACGTCATGCCGATCGGCAGGCGTTCGTCCTCGGGGCGTGCGGGTGCATCGGTGGTGGTGCGCGCGGTTCTCTTCATCTCGACCTCTTCGTCGTTCGGGCCGCTGGTGCGGCCGTGTGTGATGGATCCGTTCGGGGCTGGTGTTCGGAAGCGCTCGGGGCTGTCGTCCGGTGTCGGTGTTGCGTGTTCGGTGTTCGGTGTTCGGTGGCGTGTTCGGTGTGGCGCGTTCGGTGTTCGGTGTGGCGTGTTCGGTGTCGGGGCGGGCCAGCGCGGAGGCGCGGGTCAGCCGTGGCGGGCGAGCAGTTGCCTGGCGGCCTCGCTGTGGTGGGCGATGAGCTGCTCGAGGTCGAGGCCGACGATCGCCCCGTCGACGACACGCCAGGTGCCGCCGACCATGACGCGGTCGGCCCGTTCGGCGCCGCACAGCAGGAGCGCGGCGACGGGGTCGTGGCTGCCCGAGAACCGGAGGTCGTCGAGCGTGAACATGGCGAGATCGGCCTGGCGGCCGGGTGCGAGCACCCCGAGGTCCGGGCGGCCGAGCGCCCGCGCGGATCCGGCCGTGGCCCAGCCGAGCGCGCGCTCCGGGGTGACGCTTGCGGCGCCGTAGCGCAGGCGCTGCAGGTAGAGCGCCTGCCGCACCTCCTGGATCATGTTGGATCCGTCGTTCGACGCGGATCCGTCGACGCCGAGGCCGACGTGCACGCCGCGCTCCTCGAGTTCGACCGCACGCGCGATGCCCGAGGCGAGCCGCATGTTCGAGGTCGCGCAATGGGCGACGGACGTGCCGGCGGCACCGAGCCGCCCGATCTCGTCGTCGTCGAAGTGGATGCCGTGCGCGAGCCAGGTGCGGTCGCCGAGCCAGCCGACGCTCTCGAGGTAGTCGACGGTGCGCAGTCCGAACCGCTCGCGGCAGAAGTCCTCCTCGTCGAGCGTCTCGGCGAGGTGGGTGTGCAGTCGCACGTCGAGGCGTTCGGCGAGCTCGGCGGTCTCGCGCATGACCTCGGTGGTGACCGAGAACGGCGAGCACGGCGCGAGCCCTATCTGCACGAAGGCGCCGTCGCCGCGCTCGTGGTAGGCGCCGACCAGGCGCTCGCTGTCGGCGAGGATGGTGTCGGCGTCCTGCACGGTGCTCTGCGGCGGCAGTCCGCCGTCGGCCTGCCCGAGCGACATCGACCCGCGGGTGAGGGTCGCGCGCATGCCGAGCCGCCTGACGACGTCGACCTGCACGTCGATACCGGCCTCGAGTCCGCTCGGGAAGAGGTAGTGGTGGTCGGCCGCGGTCGTGCACCCCGAGAGCAGGAGTTCGGCGAGCGCCGCCGTGGTGGCCAGTTCGAGGTCGCGGGGCGTGAGCCCGGCCCAGACGCCGTAGAGGCCCTGGAGCCAGGGGAACAGCTCGGCGCTGACGACGGGCGTCCAGGCCCGGGTGAGCGTCTGGTAGAAGTGGTGGTGCGTGTTGATGAGGCCCGGGATCACGACGTGCCGCGAGGCGTCGAAGGTCTCGTCGATCGCATGCTCGGGCGTTCCCCCTCGCGCGACCAGTTCCACGATCTCGGCTCCCCGCACGACGATGCCGCCGGCCGCATCCGCCTCGGCGCCGGTGTGGATGCCGAGCGGGTTCTTCAGCCAGACGGTCGTGGCGGCGGTCATGCGATGGGTCTCCGATCCTGGTGCGCGGTGCGGAACCGAGTGCGGCCCGCAGCGGGGGCCAGCTCAGTGTCGACCTGTCTGCTGATCCAGGTTCCGCCCCGTGGGGAGGTCATCAAGAAGTACCATCGCGTTCGGCGAGCGTCAAGACTTTTTCGCAGGATGAATGTTGAATTCCGTATTGCGAGAATTCGAGACGGAGGGTCAAGCGCGGCCGACGAGGCGCCCGTCGATAGAGTGGAACCACCGTGGCCAGCTACTCCGATCTCCTGAAAACACGGGGCGTCGCACGCATCATCGCCGCCCAGCTCACCGCGCGCTTCCCGTCGGGCATGCTCTCGCTCGCGTTCCTGCTGCACATCGAGCAGGTGACGGGCTCCTACGGCGCGGCCGGCCTCGTGCTCGCGGCGACCTCGATCGGCCAGGCCATCGCCGGTCCGCTCACGAGCCGGCTCATGGGACGCCTCGGCATGCGCCCGGTGCTCATCGGCACGACGATCGTGTGCGTCGCGGGCATCATCGCGATCGGCGTGCTGCCGCTCACGATCCCGCTGTACATGACCGTCGGGTTCGTCACCGGACTCGCGACGCCGCCCGTGCAGCCCGCCGTGCGCACCATCTACCCGAAGATGGTGAACTCGCGCCAGCTCACCCCGCTGTTCTCGCTCGACGCCTCCGCGCAGGAGATCATCTGGGTCGTCGGCCCCGTCATCACGACGCTCGTCGCGACGCAGATCGGCACCATCTGGGCGATCCTGCTCGCGGCCGTGCTCATGGTCGGCGGCGGCGCGTGGTTCATCAGCTCGCCCGAGCTCGGGCGCGTGCGCATCCCGAGGTCGAAGCGCGCCTTCGGCAAGGTGCTGCTGCGCCCGCCCGTCATGCTCGCCACGATCGTGGGCTTCCTCCTCATCGGCGCGTGCGCGGCGGTCGAGGCGGGCGTCGTCGCGGTCTTCGGGCACGGCGGCCCGGAGGCCGGGCTCGTGCTCGCGATCTTCTCGGTGGGCTCCCTCGCGGGCGGCCTGCTGTTCGGCCACATCCCGATCGGGCCGTGGGCGACCGCGCGACGCATGTTCATCGTGTTCGCCGGCATGGCGCTCGCGGCCTTCGTCATGGACTTCTGGTGGCTCTCGGCCACGCTGTTCATCGCCGGCATCGGCATCGCACCGGCCCTCGCCGTGCTGTTCTCGATCGTGTCGTCGAGCGTCAAGTTCTCCGACACGGCGGAGGCCTACGGCTGGGTCGGCACCGGCCAGCTCATCGGCGCCGCGCTCGGCTCGGCGCTCGCGGGCTTCTTCATCGACGGCTACGGCGCGCAGGGCGCGTTCTGGATCGCCGCCGGGTTCGCGCTCGTCGGCGTGCTCGTGCCGACGTTCGGGCGCCGCTGGCACCCCGACCTGCGCGGACGCGATGCGAGCCCGATCCCCGACACCGAACCCGTTCCCCTGCAACCGAGCTGATCGGAGCTCCCCCATGACCGACGCACCCCTGCCGAAGGGCCCGCTCCCCCATGCCCCGCGCCTCGGCCTCGCCGACGGCGCGCGCATCCCGCAGCTCGGCTTCGGCCTCTACAAGGTGCCCGCGGCCGACGCCACGGGCCTCGCGATCGCCGCGATCGACGCGGGCTACCGGCACCTCGACACGGCCGCGTTCTACGCGAACGAGGCCGAGGTCGGCGAAGCCGTCCGGCAGACGGATGTCGCGCGCGACGAGCTCTTCGTCACCAGCAAGGTCTGGAAGGACGACAACGGCTACGACGCGACGCTGCGTGCGTTCGACGCGTCGATGGCCAGGTTCGGCATCGAGGCGCTCGACCTGTACCTCATCCACTGGCCCGTGCCGTCGACCGACCGGTACGTCGACACCTGGCGCGCACTCGTGCGGCTGCAGGCTGACGGACGGGTGCGCTCGATCGGCGTCTCGAACTTCCACGTGCACCACGTCGACCGCATCGTCGACGAGACCGGGGTCGCGCCGGTCGTCAACCAGGTGGAGCTGCACCCGTGGCTGCCCCAGCGCGAGCTCCGCGCCGACCACGCCGCGCGCGGCATCCGCGTCGAGGCCTGGTCGCCGCTCGCCCGCGGACGCGTGCTCGACGACCCGACGCTCGCCGAGCTGGCCGCGAAGCACGGGCGCTCGCCCGCCCAGGTCGTGCTGCGCTGGCACGTGCAGCAGGGCGTGATCGCGATCCCGAAGGCCTCGTCGCCCGCCCGCCTGCGCGAGAACCTCGACGTGTTCGACTTCGAGCTCGACGACGCCGACCTCGCGGCGATCGCCTCCCTCGAGACGGGCGAACGCACGGGCCGCGACCCCGACCTCGACTGAGCGCGAACGAGCGGCGACTCCGGTTCGTTGGGGCCGTTCGACGACTCCCAGCGAAGCGCAATGCGATCGTGATCGCACTCCCAGTCGGCGCCCAGACAGCGGGTTCGCGCGCGGCGCTACGGTGTGCCCATGAGAGCCTCGCAGCGCAGCAACCGCCCCGAAGTCGAGCATCACGAACAGCCCGAGCCGAGCGTCGGCGAGCACCGGCATCCGCACGGCAGGCGACGATCGCGAGGCGCCGCCTGGTCCGTCGCCGGAGCCGGCGCGGCCCTGCTGATCGCCCTCCTCGCCGGGTGCTCCGCGAGCGGCGGATCGACGTCGGAGCAGGCGCCGATGGATGCGCCCGCCGGCGCCGACTCGCTCGACGGCGCCGTGGCGCTCGACGGCGCGGTCACGCTCGAAGCGGGCGATGAGGCCGAGGCGGGGTCGGACGCCGCCGCGAGCGCCGCCGACGCCGACCGCAGCGTGGTCACGACGGGCGACGTGCGCATCACCGTCGACGACCCCGTCGACGCTGCGGCCGAGGCCGTGCGCATCGCACAGCAGGCGGGCGGGCGCGTCGACCAGCGCACCGAGAACCCCGGCGCCGCCGATCACCCCGAATCGGCCTCCGCCTCGCTGGTGCTGCGCATCCCGGCCGACCGACTCGACGGCGCTCTCGACGAGCTGCGCGACCTCGGCGACGTGACGTCGGTGTCGATGGACGCGACCGACGTCTCGCAGCAGCACGACGACCTCGACGCCCGAATCGGCGCCCTCGAGACCTCGATCGGGCGCATGACCGCACTGCTCGCCGAGGCGAAGGACATCGGCGACCTCATGGCCGTCGAGTCCGAGCTCACGACCCGCCAGGCCGAACTCGACGGGCTCGTGCAGCAGCGCGACGGGCTCGACGACCGCATCGCCTACTCGACCCTGACCGTCGGCCTCACGACGGTGCCCGTCGTCGTCGCACCCGAGCCTGCGCCCGAGGGCTTCTGGGGCGGACTCGTCGCCGGATGGAACGCGCTGCTGTTCTTCCTCGGCTGGGTGGGCGTGGTCGTCGGCGTGCTGCTCCCGTGGCTGCTCGCCTCGCTCGTCGTCGCGATGATCGCGGTGCCCCGCGGGCGTAGTCTGACGACGTGACCGCGACGACGCCAGACGGCCCAGAGACCCTGCTCGACGACGACCTGCTCGAACGCTTCCGCGAACGCGCGGCACGCTACGACCGCGAGAACGCGTTCTTCGACGAAGATCTCGCCGAACTGCAGCAGATCGGCTACCTGCGGGCCCTCGTGCCCGCCGAGCTCGGCGGGCTCGGCTGGGGGCTCGACGACGCCGTGCGCGGGCAGATGCGCCTGGCGGGCGCAGCGCCGGCCACCGCGCTCGCCGTGAACATGCACCTCGTGTGGACCGCGGTCGCGAAGATCCTCGCCGACCGGGGCGACGACACGCTGGAGTTCCTGCAGCGCGAGGCCGGCGCGGGCGAGGTGTTCGGGTTCGGCATCAGCGAGGCCGGCAACGACCTCATGCTGTTCGGCTCGCGCACCGAGGCCGACCTCCAGGCCGACGGCGGGTACCGCTACACCGGCCGGAAGATCTTCACGTCGCTCTCCCCCGCGTGGACCCGCCTCGGCACCATGGGGCTCGACTCGGCGTCGGCCGATGCGCCCAAGCTCGTGTACGGCTTCATCGACCGCGAAGACCCAGACGTGAAGGTGCTCGACGACTGGAACACGCTCGGCATGCGCGCCAGCCAGAGCCGCACCACCGTGCTCGACGGCGCGTACGCGGCGCCCGACCGCATCGTGCGCCGCCTCGACCCCGGCCCCAACGCCGATCCGCTGGTGTTCGGCATCTTCGCGAGCTTCGAACTGCTGCTCGCATCGGTCTACGCGGGCATCGGCGCGAGAGCCCTCGACCTGGCCGTGGCGGCCGCCCACCGGCGCACCTCGATGAAGCGCGACGGCGCGCCGTACGCGCACGACCCCGACATCCGGTGGCGCATCGCCGACGCCGCGCTCGCGCAGGACGCGCTCGAGCCGCAACTGCTGGCGGTCGCCCGCGACCTCGACGGACTCGTCGACCACGGCTCGAAGTGGTTCGCGAAGCTCGTGGGCGTCAAGATCCGCGCGACCGAGACCGCGAAGCAGGTCGTCGACCAGGCCGTGCGCGTCTCGGGAGGCTCGAGCTACTTCGCCGGATCCGAGATCGGCCGGCTCTACCGCGACGTGCTCGCCGGCATCTTCCACCCGTCCGACGACGAGTCGGCCCACGCGACCGTGGCGAACACCTGGCTGGGGCCGATTCCCGAATGAGTGCGGGCGGGGCGCGGCATCCGCTCGATAGACTGGCCGGAGTGCGGTGCCGCGCCGCGCATTCGTCAAGGGGGTCGTCGTGAGCGCCGTTCTGTTCATCATCGCCATGGGCGTGTTCGTGTTCGGCATGTGGCTCATGGGCAACGCGACGCACATCGTCGGGTTCGAGGCGATCGTGTTCTTCGCGGGCATCCTCTGCATCTCGCTCGCGATGGCGATCCCGATGAGCCTCCTCGGCCGCAGCGACAAGGCCTGAGCGCCGCCCGATGACGCTGCCCTCGCACGACACGCGCGTCTCCTACCCGTTTGGCGACCTCGTGCAGCAGGCCGTCGTGCTCCACGTCGAGCCGCTGGCAGACGGCCGGCTCGCGGTCATCACCGATGCGACGAGCTTCCACCCGGTCGACGCGGCCTGGCCCGACCAGCCCGCCGACTCCGGCACCCTCGAGGTGCGCGGCGCCGGCCTGCCGATCCGCGACGCCGTGGTGGCCGCGACCGACGGCGACGCGCTCTTCGTCGGCGCCGACCTCCCCGTGCGCAAGGGCACCGAGGGGTGGGCGTTCCTCGTGGCGCACCTCGTCGACGCCGACGCGTCCGCCCCGGCGCCCGCCGAGGGCGACGAGGTCGTCATCACGGCCGACGGCGACGCACGACGTGCGCTCTCCCTCGGCCACACGGCCTGCCATGCGGCATCCCTCGCCCTGAACGCGGCACTCGAGTCGCGCTGGTCGAAGCCGGCGCGCACCGACGCCCTCGAGCGCCCCGACTTCGACGGCATCGCGATCGCGACGAGCCGCATCGAGCCCAACGGATCGGTCGACCGGTACCGGCTGAACAAGTCGCTGCGCCGGGCGGGGTTCGACGTGGCGAGCCTGCTCGACGAGGCCGGAGGCGAGGGCGACGGCCTCGCGACGCTGGCGCAGACCGTCACCTCGACGGTCGCATGGTGGATCGCCTCCGGTTCGCCCGTGCGCATCGACCGCGACGGCGACGGGCTGACCGACCGTCGCTCGTGGGTGGCCGAGCTGCCCGACGGCGAGGCGCGGATCCCCTGCGGGGGCACGCATGCGGGCTCGCTGGCCGAGCTCGGCGAGGCCGGGGTCTCGTTCGAGCTCGTCGACGACGCCGGAACCCCCGTGCTCGAGATGCGCACGGTCGTCACGGGCTGAGGCCGCGCGCTGCGGGCGGACGCACGGTGCTGCCGGCCGACGCGCGTCGAACCGGACGGCCGCCCCCTCAGCGGGGTTACGATATCCGCTGTGGGTATCCGTATCGAGAAGGTCGACCTGCCGGGCATCGGCTTCCGTCACGACCTCGTCACCGAGAGCGGCCGTCGCATCAGCGTCGTCTCGCACCGCGACGGCGAGCGCGACCTCGGCGTCTTCGACCGCGACGACCCCGACGAGTGCCGCGACTCCATCCAGCTGAGCGACGACGAAGCCGCGGCCCTGGCCGACGTGCTCGGCGCCTCGGTCATGTTGAGCCGGCTCACGAGTCTCAGCGACGAGACCGCCGGGCTCTACACCGAGCAGATCATGCTGCCGACCGACTCGCCCTTCCTGAACCGCACGCTGGGCGACACGAAGGCGCGCACGCGCACGCACGCGTCGATCGTGGCGATCGTGCGCGACGGATCGATCATCCCCTCCCCGACCCCGGCCGATCATCTGCGCGCCGGAGACGTCATCGTCGCCGTCGGAACACGCGAAGGACTCGACGGAGTAGCCAGGCTGCTCGCCAACGGCCCCGACTGATCGCCGGGCGCCGCCGATGCACGACACCACGCTGCTGCTGATCGAAGTCGGCGCGCTCCTGCTCGTCATGAGCCTCGCGGGGCGCCTCGCGCTGCGCATCGGCATGTCGCCGATCCCGTTCTACCTGATCATCGGGCTGGCGTTCGGCGAGGGCGGGCTGATCCCGCTCGACGCGAGCGCCGAGTTCCTCGAGGCCGGCTCCGAGATCGGCATCATCCTGCTCCTCGCCCTGCTGGGGCTCGAGTACACGGCCTCCGAGCTGTTCGACAGCCTGAAGTCGGCGCGCGCGGCGGGCATCGTCGACGGGCTCATGAACGCGATCCCGGGCGCGCTCGTCGCGCTCATGATGGGCTGGGGCCCGCTCGCGGCCGTCGCGCTCGCGGGGGTCACGTGGGTCTCGTCGTCGGGCGTGGTCGCGACGATCCTGCGCGATCTCGGCCGCCTCTCGAACCGCGAGACGCCGGCGGTGCTCGGGGTGCTCGTCATCGAAGACCTGGCGATGGCGTTCTACCTGCCGATCCTCTCGGCGCTCGCGGTGGGCGCGAGCATCCTCCAGGGCGCGATCGGCGTCGCGATCGCGGTCGGCGTCGCGAGCGTGATCCTGTTCGTGGCGCTCCGGCACGGGCACCTTATATCGCGCCTGTTCCCGGCCGACGAGTACGAGCCGCTGCTGCTCGGCGTGCTCGGCCTCACCATGCTCGTCGCCGGGCTCGCGGCCCAGGTGAGCGTGTCGTCCGCGGTGGGCGCGTTCCTCGTCGGCATCGCGCTCTCGGGCCGGGTGGCGGCGAACGCGAGCCGCGTGCTGACGCCGCTCCGCGACCTGTTCGCGGCCACGTTCTTCGTCTTCTTCGGCATCACGTCCGACTCCTCGGCGCTCTGGTCGATGCTGCTCCCGGCGTTCCTGCTCGCGATCGTGACGATCGCCACGAAGGTCGTCACTGGGGCGTACGCGGCGCGGCGCGCCGGCGTGGGCACGCTCGGCCAGTGGCGCGCGGGCTTCGCGCTGGCTCCGCGCGGCGAGTTCTCGATCGTCATCGCGGGCATCGCGGTCGCGTCGGGTGCGGCGCCCGAGCTCGCCCCGCTCGCGACCGCCTACGTGCTCATCACGATCTTCGCCGGCACGTTCCTCGCACGCGTTCCGGATGCCGCGTGGTTCCGGGCCGCGGTCAAGCGCCGTGCCGCGCGGTCGGCGGCCGCAGCGGGGCGCGCGGCCGCTTGACCCGCGGCCCGACCGACTCGCGGCAGGGCCCGCGCCGCCGGTCAGTCGGCCGAGGAGGTGCGTTCGGCCGCGGCATCCGCCCGATCGCGCGCCGCGAGCTCGCGGGCCTCGGCGAGTTCCGCGTCGACGTCGACGTCGGCCGCGAGCAGCTCGCGCACGCGCGGCACCACCAGGGTCGCGTAGCGCTCGATGCTGCCCATGATCGCCTCGTGCGAGAGCCCGCCGTTCGAGACCTTCAGGTCGAAGCGCGTGGCACCGGTGACCCGCAAGGCGTCGGCGATGCGGTGCGCGACGACCTCGGGCTCCCCCGCGTACAGCGCGCCGTGCACGGCCTCGCTCTCGAAGTGCCCGCGCGTGGTCGGACCCCAGCCCCGTTCGGCGCCGATCGTGTTCATCATGGCCTCGTAGTGCGGCCAGAGGGTGTCGAGCGCCTCCGCGCGCGAATCGGCGATGAAGCCGGGCGAGTGGATCGCGACGGGCTGCGGCTCGTGCCCGAACTGCTCGAGCGCGCGACGGTAGAGATCGGCGAGGGGCGCGAACCGCGCGGCACTGCCGCCGATGATGGCGAGCACGAGCGGCAGACCGTAGTGGGCGGCGCGCACGACGGACTCGGGGCTGCCGCCCACGCCGATCCACGTCTTGAGCCGACCGTGCTCGACGGGCGGGTACACGAGCTGATCGGCGAGCGCGGGCCGCAGCTTGCCGCTCCACGTGACTGGCTCCTGGGGCAGCAGGGCGGCGAAGAGCTCGAGCTTCTCGTCGAAGAGCTCCTGGTACTGCGCGAGGTCGTAGCCGAAGAGCGGGAAGGACTCGATGAAGGAGCCGCGCCCGAGGATCACCTCGGCACGCCCGTTCGAGAGCCCGTCGAGCGTCGCGAAGCGCTGGAACACGCGCACGGGGTCGTCGCTGCTCAGCACGGTGACGGCCGATCCGAGGTGGATGCGCTCGGTGCGCGCCGCGATCGCCGCGAGCACGACCTCGGGCGACGAGACGGCGAACTCGTGGCGGTGGTGCTCGCCGACGCCGAAGAAGTCGAGGCCGAGGCGGTCGGCGAGCACGCCCTCCTCGACGACGTTGCGCAGCACCTGCGCGTGCGACAGCTTCGCGCCGTCGGCGTCGAGGGTCACGTCGCCGAACGTGTCGACGCCGAATTCGTAGTGGGTCATGCTGGTGCGCTCCGTTCGTATGCGTTCGCATGGAACAACCGGGCCTCATCCGATGCTATTCCCCTCCGACGTGCGCGCGCAGGCCGTGCCCGGCCACGACCGCCGCGCGCGATGCGGAGGGCGGATGCCGCGCGGCGGCGTCTCGACGCACCTCGCCGGGGAATGCGGCATCCGCCCGACCGGTTGCACCACATGCGCGCGCATGGAAGTTCGGGGTCTCCGGCTGCCGGCGCGGGAGAATGGAGACATGCACGTGGCAGACCGGCCGTCGATCGGCATCTTCGGAGCGGGCAAGGTGGGCACCGCCCTCGCCCGCCTGCTCGTCGCATCCGGATACGAGGTCGTGCTGGCCGGCTCGCCGCGCCAGACCGCGCTCGACCTGCTCGTGTCGGTCGTGGCCCCCGGAGCCCGCGTCGCGACCCCGTCCGAACTCGTCGCCGGCGCCGACGTGATCATCGTCGCCGTGCCGTTCGGCAAGGCGGGCACCGTGCCGTGGGCCGAGTTCGGCGACCGCATCGTGGTCGACGCCATGAACTACTGGCCGCCCGTCGACGGGCACATCGCCGAGATCGACGCCGACGAGCGGTCGACCAGCGAGATCAACGCGGCGCGCAACCCCGAGGCCAGGGTGCTGAAGTCGCTGAACCACCTCGGCTACCACGAGATGGAGGACGACAGCATGGACGCGGGGTCGCCGCTGCGCCGCGCCCTCGCGGTCGTGGGCGACGACGCCGACGCCCGCCACGTGCTCGCCGGCATCATCGACGACCTCGGCTTCGACGCGGTCGACGGCGGCCCCCTCGCCAACGGCCGTGCGCTCGAGCCGGGTCATCCGGCGTTCGGGCGCGAACTCAGCGCGGCCGAGCTCTCCGCGCTGCTGGCGCCCGCCGCGCACCTCGCGGCCTGACGCGCGCGATCAGCGGCGCCGCGGCCTGACGCGCGCGACGAGCGACGTACGCTGTTCGCATGCCCGACTCCCCTGCATCGCCCGCGGCCGTGACGGCCGCACCCACCGTCCGCGCCGGCGCGCCCGAACGCCTCGCCCGCATGATCGCCCTGCCGACCGTGTCGGCCGAGCTCGAGCAGCGCGGCATGGCCGACTTCGACGCGTTCCGCGACCTGCTGGCCGAGCTGTACCCGCTCGTGCACGAACACCTCGCGTTCGAGCAGCCGCACGAGCTCGGCCTGCTCTTCCACTGGCGCGGCACCAGCGACGCCGACCCGGTGGTGCTCATGGCCCACTACGACGTGGTGCCGGCGGTCGAGGCCGACGGATGGACCTTCCCGCCCTTCGAGGGCCGCATCCACGACGACTCGGTCTGGGGCCGCGGTGCCCTCGACGACAAGGGCCCGATGCTCGTGCTGCTCGAGGCCGTCGAGAACCTGCTCGCCGACGGGTTCACCCCTGCTCGCGACGTCTTCCTCTCGTTCGGCGGCAACGAGGAGGACCACGGCAGCGCAGGTCGGGCGATCGCCGACCTCTTCCAGGCGCGCGGCATCACGCCGTGGCTCGTGCTCGACGAGGGCGGCGCGGTCATCGACGCGCCGTTCCCGTTCGTGAAGCTGCCCTCCGCCATGGTCGGCGTCGGCGAGAAGGGCATCGTGTCGCTCCGCCTCGAGGCCGAGAGCAAGGGCGGCCATGCCTCCGCTCCGCCCGCCAACACGCCCACCGACCGCATCGCGCGCGCCGTGCACCGGCTGCACCCGAACCCGTTCCCGAAACGCGTGCCCGTCTCGGCCCGCGCGATGCTGCGGAGCTTCACCCCGCACACGACCGGCGCTCCGCGGCTGCTGCTCCAGGCGCTGAACGCCATGCCGTGGGTCACGGCCCGCGTGTTCGCGAAGCTCGGCGGCGAGCCGGCGGCCATCGTGCACACCACGGTCGCGGCGACCATGCTCGAGGGCGGCACCGCGCACAACGTGCTGCCGTCGCAGGCGGCCGCCGTGTTGAACCTGCGCATCGCGCCGGGCGAGACCGTCGAGGGCACCGCGGCCAGGGTGCGCCGGGTCATCCGCGACCGGCACGTGACGGTGACGGTGCTCGACGGCAGCGACCCGTCGCCCGAGTCCTCCGTCGACACGCCGGCGTTCCGCGCGATCGAGGCGGCCGTGGCCGGTTCGTACCCCGAGGCCGTCACCGCGCCGTACCTCGTGATGGCCGCCACCGACTCGCGCTGGTTCCACCGCTTCTCGCCCTCGGTCTTCCGGTTCGCCCCGCTCGCCATGACGGCTGCGCAGCGCGCCGCGATCCACGGCGTCGACGAGTCCGTCACGTTCGACAGCCTCGCGCGCGGCGAGCGCTTCCACCGGGCGCTCATCGTCTCGCTCGACGGCTCGACCGCCGCATGAGCTCCGGATGCCGCGGCGGGCCGCCGCGGCATCCGGACAGGTGTGACCGAAGCGTGACCATCGACCCGCCCTCCTGGCGATGGAGCGCTCCCACGAGGGCTTAGGGTGTATCCACCCCCAACCCGAAGGAGCCCCGATGTCGCGTGCCCTGAGCCTCGGCCCCCTGGCCGCGATCGTCGGATTCCTCGCGTTCGTGGAGTTCACGAGCGGCATCCTGCAGGGCTTCTACACGCCCATGCTCACCGACATCGCGCGCAACCTGGGCATCCACGACGCCGACGTGAACTGGCTCGAGGGCACGCAGCTCATGCTGTCGGCCCTCGTCGTGCCCGCGTTCGCCAAGCTCGGCGACATGGTGGGCCACAAGCGCATGCTCGTCTGGTCGACGGCCATCACCGCGGCCGCGTCGTTCGTGCTGCCGTTCACCGACTCGTTCCCCGTCTTCCTCGCAGCGTGGGCCCTGCAGGGCTTCTACGTGGTGTGGCTGCCCCTCGAGGTGGCCCTCATCTGGTCGCGCTCGCGCGCTGCGGGCCACCCGGCGTCGCTCACCATGAAGTCGGCCGGCCTGCTCGTGGCCGCGCTCGAGATCGGCGCCATCTCCGGCGCCCTCGCGGGCGGCGCGCTCATCGACGCGCTGCCGCTCACTGTCGTGCTGCTGATCCCCGCCATCGCGGTCACGGCGTGCTTCTTCGTGATCCTCTTCGGCGTGAAGGAGTCCCCCGAGCTCACGGGCGGCCGGCTCGACGTCGTCGGTCTCGTGCTCGTCTCGCTCGCGCTGCTGGCCGTCACGGGCGGACTCAGCTTCCTCCGCCTCAACGGCGTCGACGACCCGCTCTCGTGGGGCCTCATCGCGCTCGGCATCGCGATCGGCGCGGCGTTCGCGTGGTTCGAGCTGCGCCACGACGATCCCCTCATCGACGTGCGCATGTTCGCCTCGCCCTCGCTGCGCCCGGTCTTCATCACGGCCGGCCTGTTCGGCGTCAGCGTGCTCGGCGCGCAGGCCCCCCTCTCGACGTTCGCGCGCACCGATCCCGAGGTCTACGGCTACGGGCTCGGCACCCAGGGGTTCCAGACCTCTCTGCTCATCGGCGTCTACCTCATCGCGATGATCGCGGGCGCCCTGTCGTACTCGTCGATCGCGCGCCGGCTCACGCCGCGCATCACGCTCATGCTCGCCTCCTCGCTGGTGGCGGTCGGCTACCTGCTGTTCGTCCCCCTGCACGACACCTACGCGCAGACGCTCACGAACATGATCATCGCCGGCATCGGCTCCGGCGCGCTCGTGGCCGCGCTGCCCGCCGCAGCGGCGGCGGCCGCCCCGCCGACGCAGACGGGCGTGGCGACCGGCCTCACCAACTCGGTGAAGACCGTCGGCGGCGCCATCGCCTCCTGCGTGTTCGGCATCGCGCTCGCGAGCCACGTCATCGGCGGCTCGGGCTCCGCCGGCGCCGAGGGCACCGCAGGGTCGCTCTCGGGGTACCTCACCGTGTGGATCGTCTGCGGCCTCACCGCGGCGGTGTCCGTGGTGCTGCTGGCGTTCGTGCCGAAGCTCGCGTTCTCCGACGCCCCCGAGGTGCGGGAGCCCGCTGCCGTAAGCTGACGCCGTGCGCGGGAGGGAGCGCGAGATGTCCGAGACCGCAGGTCCGCACGATGCCGCAGCGCTCGTCGCCGTGCTCGAGTCGCTCGCGACCGACGCCGAACGGCAGAAGTACACCCGGTTCTTCCCGCCCGACGAGTCGGCGCCGTTCATCGGCGTGCGCATGGGGCAGGTGTTCGACCTCGCGAAGACCGCCCTCGACCTCCCCGTCTCCGAGCTCGAGGCGCTGCTCGAGCGGCCGACCCACGAGGTGCGCGCGCTCGCGTGCAGCATCATGGGCAAGTCGGCGGCGCATCGCCGCACGACGGAGCCGAGGCGGCTGGAGCTCTACGACCTGTACCTGCGACGTCACGACCGCATCGACCAGTGGGACCTCGTCGACCTGGCCGCACGCGACGTGGTCGGCGGCTGGCTGCTCGAGCGCGACCGTGCGCCGCTGCGTTCGCTCGCGGCATCCCGAGCCTGGCCCGAACGCCGGACCGCGCTCGTGGCGACCTTCGCGTTCCTGAAGCGCGGCCAGCTCGACGACGCCTACGAGCTCGCCGGCATGCTCGCGACCGATCAGGAGCCCTACGTCGCGAAGGCGCTCGGCTGGGTGCTGCGCACGGCGGGCGACCTCGACCCCGACCGCTTGACCGCGTTCGTCGAGCCACGTGCCGCAGCCATGCCCCGGGTCGCGCTGCGCGCCGCGCTCGAGCACGTCGACCGGCCCGAACGCGCGCGGCTGCTCGCGATCCGCTGAGCCGCGCGCGACCGCTACCCCGCAGCCGCGGCCTCGTCGCCCGTCGACCGCTGCCGTCGCCGCGCACCGAGGTCGGCGACGCCGATGCCGAACGCGACCGCGACGAGCACCGCGACGGCGAGCATGCCGTAGCCGTACGCGTGGTGGTACACGGTGAGATCGGGCTTGCCGTCGGACTCGCGGTAGATGGTCGAGTAGAACAGCGACAGGGTGATCGCGGTGCCGATCGCGGTGCCGATGCGCTGGCCGAGCTGCCCGACCGACCCCGCGAGCCCGCCCTGCTTCACCGGGATGTCCATGAGGGTCAGCGTCTGGTTCGGAGAGACCACGAGTCCGCCGCCCGCACCGGCGATCGCCATCGCGGCGGCCATCGCCCACGGCGTGACCTCGGCCGGGGTCGTGATGGCGAGCAGCACGAGCAGGCCGATGCCGATGAGCAGCAGCACGAGCCCGGCCACGACCAGCGGTCGCCCGAGGCGGTTCACGAGGTTGCCGCCCACCCATGAGGCGATCGCGCTCACCAGCGCGAAGCCGATGCTCACCATGCCGGCGAACACGGCCTCGAGCCCCAGGCCGTCCTGGAGGTAGAGCGTCGTGAGCAGGAACATCGACGGGATCGCGGCGAAGTACACGCTCGCGAGCGAGATGCCGTTGCGGAACGACGTCACCCCGAACAGCGCGAGGGGCACGAGCGGTTGCCGACCGGATGCCGCGTAGCGCCGCTCCCACGACAGGAACCCGATGAGCCCGAGCACGAACACCACGAGCACCCACCACCTGGCCGGGTTGTCGCTGGGCGATCCGGTCGTGAACAGGAACGGCCACATCAGTGCGAGCACGGTCACCGCGAAGAGCACGAGCCCGACCGGATCGAGCGACAGCGGGTCGGGCGACGGGCGCCTGGTGACCGGGAGGAACCAGATCGCGAGCACGAGGAAGACGATCACGAGCGGGACGTTCAGCAGGAAGATGCCGCGCCATCCGTCCTGCGGCCCGCCGATGGCGATCATCAGGCCGCCGAGCGTCGGACCGAAGGCCGTCGCGAGGCCGATGACCGCGCCGAAGAGGCCGAACGCCTTGCCGCGCTCCGGGCCGCGGAACAGCTCCTGCACCATGCCGAGCACCTGCGGCATCTGGATGCCGGCCGCGACGCCCTGCAGCAGTCGTGCCACGAGCAGCACGGTGATGTTCGGCGCGAGCGCGGCGACGAGGCTCGTGACGAGGAAGAGGCTGAGCCCGGTGACGAACAGCGTCTTGCGCGAGCGCTGGTCGCCGATGCGACCGGCGGGCACGAGCGTGAGGCCGAACGTGAGCACGTACCCGGCGACGATGAGCTGCAACTGGGTCGCCGAGGCGTCGAAGGCCGCCTCGATCGACGGCAGTCCGACGTTGACCTTCGACAGGTCGAGGATGGTGAGCGCGGCGACCCCGACGCAGATCCAGTACGCGCGCCACCGATGCTGCTCGGAGACGGGAATCGACCTGGTGAGCGGTGGCTGCGACATCGCTGCCAGCCTACGCCCGAGCGGAATTCCGGCGGCCGGACATGCAGAACGCCCCGGATTTCTCCGGGGCGTTCTGGCTGCTGGTGGACCCAGGGGGATTCGAACCCCCGACCTTCTCATTGCGAACGAGACGCGCTACCAACTGCGCCATGGGCCCGAGCGAGTACGAGCCTATCACCACTCGAAGGGTGGTCTTGACCACCCCGGGCCCGGCCCGATCGGCACTCAGCCGACCTTGCGCCGGCGCTGCAGCACGGCGTCGAGATCGCCGAAGCGGCGCTGCGGTTCGCCGACCACGCCCATGCCGGCGTACGGGCTCGCGGGCTCGCGCGTCGGCTCGAGCTGCTCGACGCGCGTGCTCGCGGCCGGCGCCTGCGGGGCGGGCGCGATCGTGGGCACGGGTGCCGCGATCTCGTCGATGCGCTTGGCGCGCTCGGCCTCGGCCGCGACGCGCTGCAGCTCGGCTGCGGCCTCGATCGACGCCATCGCCGTCGCGGCGATCGTGCCGCGCGAGAGCGTGAGGGGCTTCGGCAGCGGGCGCGGGGTCCAGCCCTCCTGGAGGGGCGCCTCGTCGGCCAGCTCGACCGGCTCGAACGGCTCGGCCGCCCGGCGCTCGACCGGGGCCGCGACGGGCGCCGACGGGCGCCGGCGCGCGAGTGCGACGAGCCCGCCGAAGGCGATCGCGGCCACGACGCCGCCGCCGAGGGCGATGGTCCACGAGGCCCCGAACGCGAGGCCGACGAGCCCGCCCGCCGCGGTCAGCAGGCCGAGCAGCATCGCCAGCGAGCACAAGGCACGCCGACGACGCAGCGCGCGGCGCCGCGGAGCCCCGGTGGCCGACGCGCCGATCGGCGCGTCGGCGGGTCGGGCGACCTCGCGCGCGTGCTCGACGACCTCGGCCGCGGCCGCGACGGCCGCGTCTGCGGCGATCTCGGCGGCCTTGCGCTCAGCGATCGCCAGGCGTTCGGTGGTCTGCGCCTCGAGGCGCGCCGTGCGCTCCTGTTCGCGCAGCGCCTTCTGCTGCAGCGCGACCTGCCGGGCATTGGCCTCGATCAGCACGGGCTCCGGCGTCTCGGCGGTCTCGGCGAGGATGCGAAGGGTCTGCTGCAGCCGCACGGCGTTGCGCTCGGTCGCGAGGTACTGCCGCCTCCGCAGCCAGATGGGCATGAGGTACGCGATCCACAATGCCGCGGCCACTGCCACGAGCAGACCCCCGCCGATCACACCCATACGAATAACGTAGGTCACCGCCGACTGATGCCGCCCCCGTTGCGGGGCGTGTCAACGATCTGCTACGCGAAGCGGGTGCGCCGCGGCCGAGCGGTCCTCGGCGGGGATGCGCGCGGCATCGATCGGCGCGCGACCGTCGCGCCAGCGCCGCAGCACGCCTTCGGCGACCTCCTCGGCCACGAGCGCGAACGAGAAGTGGTCGCGCCATCCGCCGTCGATGTGGATGAAGCGCCTGCGCAAGCCCTCGTAGCGGAAGCCGAGTTTCTCGACGACCCGCAGCGAGGGCCCGTTCTCGGGTCGGATGCAGATCTCGATGCGGTGCAGCCGCAGCACCTGGAAGCAGTAGTCGGTGGCGAGCGCGACGGCTGTGGGCGTGATGCCGTGCCCGGCCGCGCCCTGCGCGACCCAATAGCCGATCGACGCCGACGACAGGGAGCCGTAGGCGATCGACGAGACGTTCAACTGCCCGACGATCTCGCCGTCGACCTCGAGCAGGAACGGCAGCGCGTGGCCCGCTCGCGCGTGCGCGAGCAGGTTGCGGATGCTGGCGCGCGTGTCGATGATCGTGCCCCCGCCGGGATACGTGGCCTCCCAGCGGCGCAGCCAGGCGCGGTTGTCGAGCAGCACGCGTTCGAGCTGCTTGGCGTCGCGGGCCCTGATGGGGCGCACGACGAGCTCGCCGTCGCGGAGCGTCGGGATCGCGGCGGCGGCCATCGTCAGTCGCGCCCGAGGCCGGCGACGTACTCGGCCAGCCAGGGCTTGAGCTCGGGTCCGAGGTCGTCGCGATCGGCCGCGAGCTGCACGACCGCCTTGATGTAATCGAGCTTGTCGCCGGTGTCGTAGCGCCGGCCGCGGAACACGACCCCGTAGACGCCGCCCGTGCCCTCGACGTCGCCCGCCATCTCCATGAGCGCATCGGTGAGCTGGATCTCGCCGCCCTTGCCGGGCTCGGTGCGCTCCAGCACGTCGAAGACGTCGGGCTTCAGCACGTAGCGGCCGATCACGGCGTAGTTCGAGGGGGCGACCTCCTTCGCGGGCTTCTCGACGAGTCCGGTGATGCGCACGACGTCGTCGTCGTCGGTCGCCTCGACGGCGGCCGCACCGTAGAGGTGGATGCTGTCGGGATCGACCTCGAGGAGCGCGACCACGGTGGCGCCGCGATCGGCGTGCACCTCGAGCATCCGGGTGAGCAGCGGGTCGCGCGCGTCGATGAGGTCGTCGCCGAGCAGCACCGCGAACGACTCGTGCCCGACGTGCTTGCGCGCGCGCAGCACCGCGTGGCCGAGGCCCTTCGGGTCGCCCTGGCGCACGAAATGCACGTCGGCGAGGTCGCTGGACTCCTTGACCTTCGACAGCTTCGAGTCGTCGCCCTTGGTCTCGAGGGTGTACTCGAGCTCGGTCACGCGGTCGAAGTGGTTCGCGAGGGCGTTCTTGTTGCGGCCGATGATCATGAGCACGTCGTCGAGGCCCGCCGCGACGGCCTCCTCGACGACGTACTGGATCGCGGGCTTGTCGACGACCGGGAGCATCTCCTTCGGCATGGCCTTGGTCGCGGGGAGGAATCGGGTGCCGAGACCCGCTGCCGGGATCACAGCCTTGGTGATGCGTTCAGTCATGCGAATCAGCGTATCCGGAAGGCTGTTTCGGCGCGGTCACGAAAGCTGAACATCGTCTTAGGATGAGTGCCATGCCCGACGATCCGTCCGTTCAGAAGCGCATTCTGCGCGCAGAACTCCGCGAGCGCCGCCAGAACATGTCGGCGCACGAGCGCCGGCTCGCGACCGAGGGCTTCACCGCCAGGCTCGAGGAGCTGGTCGGGTCGACGGATGCCGCGTCGGTGTCGTGCTACCTCTCGATGCCGTCCGAGCCCGACACGCGTCCGTTCGTCGAGTGGGCGGAGGGCCACGGCATCCGCGTGCTCTTCCCGGTGACCCGTGAAGACGGCCTGCTCGACTGGACCGTCGGCGAGTCCGACGACGAGCGGCTCGGCCTGCACGGCACCCCCGAGGCGGTCGGCGAACTGCTCGGGCCGATGGCGATCAACGACGTCGACCTCATCATCGTACCCGCGGCCGCGATCGACGGCACGGGCATGCGCCTCGGCTGGGGTCGGGGTTATTTCGACAAAACCCTCGGTTCGATGGGAAAATGTCCTCCGGTGTACGCCGTGGTCTTCGACAGCGAGTTCGTCGAAGAGGTTCCGCGAGAGGTGCACGACCAGCCGGTGAACGGCGTCGTGACCCCGACTCGCATCCACGCGTTCTGACCGGCGTCGCACCCCCTCGAGCCGAAAGACCTTCATGCCCACCTATTCGTACCGCTGCACCGAGTGCGGCAACGCCTTCGACATCCAGCAGTCCTTCACCGACGACAGCCTGACGGTCTGCGAGTCGTGCGGCGGCCCGCTGCGCAAGCTCTTCAGCGCGGTCGGCGTCACGTTCAACGGGTCGGGGTTCTACCGCACCGACTCCCGGTCGAGCGGGTCGGGCTCGAAGAGTTCGTCGGGCGCGGCGGCATCGGGCAGTTCCTCGGGTTCGTCGTCGGGTTCAGGCTCCTCGTCGTCGAGCGGCGGTTCGACCTCGTCGTCCTCCTCGGCTAGCGTGGCGTAGACCTGACCGACGAACCAGCAGGGGGCAACGTGCTGAAGGGCTTCAAGGAATTCATCCTCCGGGGCAACGTGATCGAACTGGCCGTCGCGGTCGTCATCGGCACGGCGTTCACTGCCGTGGTGACCTCGATCGTGAACAACCTGATCAACCCGCTGATCAGCGCGGTGTTCCGCGCCGACAGCCTCGACGAGGCGCTGGTGCTCCACATCCCGACCCTCGACGGCGGCACCTCCGACGTCAGGTTCGGCGCCGTGATCGGCTCGATCATCACCTTCATCATCGTCGCGGCCGTCGTCTACTTCGTGTTCGTCATGCCGATGAACACCCTGAAGGACCGCGCCGAGGCGAAGCGCAAGGCCGGCGCGCCCGACCCCGACGAGCCCGAGACCGAGCTCACGCTGCTCTCCGAGATCCGCGACCTGCTCGCCGACCGGCCGGCCGAGGAGCCGCGCCAGCCGCGTCACTGACGCCTCCGCGTTCGGCGGGCACACCGCCGCGAGCCGTCGCACCGGAACGACCTCTGGTCACCCCCAGTGCGGCGGCTTCTCGCGTCTCAGGCGTTCGTCTTCCGGGCGAGCGGATGCCGCGCGCCCGGCGTCCTCGTCGTCGGCGGCGACGTCACGACCGGGAACCGGCGCCTCGGGCGTCGGATCCGTGCCGGGCGCCGGCGTCAGGCGCGCCCGCCTCGCGCGGCCCGTCGCCCGCTCGACGCGCTGACGCTCGTCGTTCATGCGGATGGGGCATCCGCCGGCAGTGCCGGAGGCTTGCCGAGGAGCGTGGCGACCCGGTCGGCGACGGCCTCGGGGTTGCCGAACAGCTCGAAGCTGTGCACGCGCAGGTAGTGCCAGCCGAGTCGGCGGAGCACGTCGGGGCGCAGGCGCAGCGACTCCCGCAGGCTGTAGCCCGTGAGCACCTCGTCGGTCTCGACGACCACGGCCTTGCCCGCATTGGCCGCGGCGAGCGCCAGGCGGCCGCGATGACCGGAGCTGACGCGGATGCCGCGACGCTCGAGCCGTGCGGCGAGGTCGTCGAGCATCGACGCGCCCGACGTGCCGCTGCCGTCGTCGGCGGCACGTTCCTCGGTCTGGCTGAGGATGCTCGCGAGCGCGAGCACGCCGTGCGACTGGCGCTCCTCGTCGATGTCGTCGGGGCGGAACGCCGACACGATGTCCATCGAGCGGCGGGCGCGCGTCATGCCGACGGCGAGCAGGCGGTCGCCGCCGGGCTCGCCGAGCGAGCCGAAGTTCGACAGCAGCCGTCCGTGGGGTGTGCGGCCGTAGCCGACCGAGAAGATGACGCGGTCGCGGCTCTGCGCCACCGACTGCTCGAGCGTGAGCACGGTGAACGGCTCGGCGCGGTCCTTCAGGATGAAGTCCGACAGGTCGGTGCGCTTGGCGAAGGCGGCGAGCACGGCCTGGTGCACGCGCGCGGCGTGCCTGGTGCTCGCGGTGACGACCATGAGCGACTCGCGCGGCCGCTTGACGGCGTGCTCCATGACGAGCTCGACGACCTTCGCGACCTCGGAGTCGATGCTCTCGACGGTGCCCGTCACCTGGTCGGGCAGCCCGTTGCCGCGCACGTAGTGCAGGCCGAGGCTGCCGTGCCCGAGGAAGCTGCCCGCCCAGGGCAGCGACTCGATCCGGCCGCCGTAGAAGCGCCGGTTCACGAGCTCGGCGAGGTCCTCTCCCCCGGCCCGGTAGCTGCGCGTGAGCGTCATGGTCGGCAGCAGTTCGCCGAGGCGGGCGAGCGCGGAGTCGGCGTGGAGCGCGTCGACCCCGTCGGACTCGCGCTCTGCGGCGGTCGCGGCATCCGTCGTCGCGTCGGGGTCGTCGAGGCCGGTCTCGAAGATCGTGGGCGTCTGCGTCACGGGGTCGCCGAACGCGACGACCTGCTTGGCCCGGCGGATGGCGCCGAGGTTCTCGGCCATGGTCGTCGAGCCGGCGTCGACGAGGATCACCGCGTCGAACACGATCGACGGGTCGATCGCGGCGACGTCGTACGGCGACGCGAGCCAGACGGGCGCGAGGGCGCGGAACAGGTGCGGGGTGTCGCGCTGCAGCTTGGAGGCGTCGACGCGGTCGCCGCGCAGCATGCGCTTGAGGTGCCCGGCCTCTTCGGGGTGGTCGACGAGGGCGACCTTCCAGTTCTCGCCGAGGTGCCAGGCCAGCTGCGGTCCGGCCGACGACGCGTGCGCCTCGTCGACGAGCCGGAAGTCGCCCTCGAGTCGGTCGAGCAGCGCGGTGTCGGCGCCGAGCAGCGCGGTGTCGGTCGCGAGCATCTGCTCGAGCACCGACTGCCACCACGCGAGCTCGAGCTCGCCCGCGACGACCTGCTCGGGAACGTGGCGCCTCGCGAGGTCGACGAGCAGCGGGTCGAGCCCGAGGTCGCGGAGCGAGCCGAGCAGCGCGGTGCGCTCCTGCAGGTTCGCCAGCACCTCGGACTCCGCGGCGAGCCCGGCGAGCATCGTGGTGAGGTCTCGCACGGGGCGCACGGCGAGGCGGCGCGGCGTGCCGGCGAGGCCGAGCGGGCCGTCGAGCACGCCGAGGTCGTGCTCGACCGAGCGGTGGGCGACGTGCACGTCGTCGAGTCCGACCGGCACTCCCGGGATGGATCCGGCCTCCGAGTACCGCTGCCAGAGCGTGCGCTGCTGCTGGATGCCGCGGAGGGCCGCGTTCAGGTCGGTGACGTGCACGCCGGGGCGCACGTACTCGAGCGCGTGGCGGCGCAGGCGACGGCGGTTCGCGCCCGACATGCCCGGCGATTCGCGGCGCGGCGACGTCGCGGCGATGAGCTCGCCGAGCGGACGGTCGAACACCGAGGGCCGGAAGCGGTCGAGCGTCTCGCGCACGTCGAGCAGGAGGCGCAGGAACACGCCGAGCTCGGCGACCGACTCGAACATGCGGAGCCTGGTCTGCCCGATGAGGGTGCGCCCGCGGTCGAGCAGGCGGGGCACGTCGACGTCGCTCAGGCGCTTGGCGAGCTCGTGCGCCTCGGTCGCCTCGGCCGACGAGGCGAAGGACGCCCCGTACCAGGGCGAGTCGCCGGGCCCGTACTTGAACTCGCCGAGCGCCGCAGCGCGCACGAGGTCGCGCGAGACCCGGTCGCCGCCCTCGGCGAGCGCCACGAGCGAGGCGTGCGAGAGCCGCGCCGTGGTCGACGGCGCTGCAGGCAACAGCGCGAGCCTCGCGAGTTCGCCGAGCGCGTCGAGCACCGAGACCTTGAGCTCGGGTTCGGGGCGCGTGAGTGCGGTGCGGTAGTCGACGAGCGCCTTGCGGAGCCGCACGAGCGCGTCGTCGACGTCGGCGACCCGCGGCCGCTCGACCTTCTCGTTGCGAGAGATCGACGTGATGAGGTCGCGTCGCAGGCCGGCCGTCGTAACGGCCGCGCCCGCGAGGCCGACCTGCGCGAGGCGGTGCACGATGCCGTCGAGGCTCGCCTTGCGGGCGCCGACCACGAGCACGCGTCGGTCCTTCGCCACGAGTGCGCCGACCGCGTTCACGATCGTCTGGGTTCCGCCCGTGCCGGGCAGGGTCTTCACGACGAGCGACGTGCCCGCCTCGATCTCGGCGACGACGCGCTCCTGCTCGGGGTCCGCGTCGAGCAGCAGCGTGTCGGTCGACGGCGGCCGTTCGTCCTGCGGCACCGGGCGCACCCGCTCGCCGAAGCCGGCGAAGGCGGCGCGGGCCGTGGGGTTGCCCGCGATCGCGTCGACGAGGGGATGGTCGGGCTCCGCGGCATCCGCTGCCATCGCCGGACCGACCTCGGCGAACGAGGAGACCACGAGTCGCGGGGCGACCTGGAACCAGGGCAGGTAGCTCGTGAGGCCGCGGAGCCGGTCGATGACGGGCTGCGGCTTGAACACGCCGTTGGTGATCGCGAGCGCGACGAACGCGTCGGCGTCGAGCGTGATCTGGAACTGGTCGCGGAGCTCGCGCGCGAGCGCGGGGTTCAGGAACGGCTGCCCCTTGAGCTTCAGCTCGAAGTCGCGGCCGTAGCGCCGGATCGCGAGCGGACGCAGCAGCACGGGCGCGAGGAACTCCTCGCCGCCGTTGCGCCACGACGCGAGCCCGATCGCGAGGTGCACCGACTCGACGCCGCGCACCGAGCGCAGCTCGATGCCCTTCTGCGTGATCTCGGCGGCCGCGAGGCGGGCGTTGCGCAGGGCGAGCTCGTCGCGGATCAGGCTCGAGAGCAGCGTCGAGCGCCCGGTGATGAACTGGGGCAGGCCACCGGGGTGCGTGGTCGAGAGCTCGATGCGGGTGCGCGGCGTGTCGATGAAGCGCACGAGCGGCGAACGGCCGCCGACGGTCTCGAGTTCGCGCTGCCAGCGGCGCCATGCCGGTTCGGCGACGTTGCCCGCCACGAGGTCGGGGTCGCCGAGGCTGACGCTGTGAGGGCTCGTGAGGTTCTGGGTCATCGCTTCCGGGGTCGGTTCGGCGGCAGCGGCGTCCGCGTTCTCGCCGAGGTTCAGGTCCTCGTCTTCGTTCCGTTCGAGCCGCCGCACACGGACACGATAAGGCCATGTCGCCTGATTCGTGGGATGCAGCGCCGTTCGACGCCGCTTCGAATACCCCACGGGTATGGTGGTAGCCTCGACCGCCCGTGCCCCGATCCGAACGCACGGCCGACCCGGAGGAACCGCCCGATGCACGAGATCACCGCCACCGAAGTGCACGCGCTCGAGGGCGCCGTCATCCTCGACGTCCGCGAACCGCACGAGCTCGAGCGAGCGCGCATCGAGGGCGCCATGCACATCCCGCTCGGGGAGCTCGTCGCCCGCTCCGACGAGGTGCCCCGCGACACGACGGTGTACACGCTCTGCCACGTGGGCGGGCGCAGCGCGCAGGCCGCGGCCTACCTCGAGAGCATCGGCGTCGAGACCGTGAACATCGCGGGCGGCATCGTCGAGTGGCACCGGCAGGGACTCCCGCTCACGATCGGCAGCGACGGATGACGACGACGGATGCCGCGGCCGGCCCGGCCGCGTCGGCGGGCGACGACGACGCCCAGCGCCGCATCCTGAACCGCCTGAAGCGCGCCCGCGGCCAGCTGAACGCGGTCATCGACGCCGTGGAGTCGGGCGCGGACTGCCGAACGGTCGTGACCAGGCTCTCGGCGGTCTCGAGCGCGCTCGACAAGGCGGGGTTCGCGATCGTCGCCACCGCGATGCGCGACTGCGTCGACGACGATCGCCCGGGCGCGGAGTCCGCGGCACCGGGCGATCGGCTCACGATCGACGAGCTCGAGAAGCTGTTCCTGACGCTCTCCTGAACCCGCGTCGGCATCGAGCCGCCGCGGGCCGTTCGATCACGGCGCGGTCTGCAGCTCCAGGCCGTGCGCCAGCGCGACGCCCTCGTTCGTGAGGCGGCCCGCCGTGGCGTTCAGGCCCTTGGCGAGCGCGGGATCCGCGGCGAGCGCGGCCTGCCAGCCGAGGTCGGCGATGCGCACCGCGTAGGGCAGCGTCGCGTTCGTGAGCGCTGGCGTCGAGGTCGCGGGCACCGCGCCCGGCATGTTCGCGACGCAGTAGTAGATGGCGTCGTGCACGCGGAAGGTGGGCTCGGCGTGCGTCGTCGGGCGCGAGCCCTCGAAGCATCCGCCCTGGTCGATGGCGATGTCCACCAGCACGGCGCCCGGCTTCATGCGCGAGACCATCTCGTCGGTGACGACCTTGGGCGCCGCGGCTCCCGGCACGAGCACCGCGCCGACGACGAGGTCGGCGTCGGCGACCTGGCGGGCGATCTCGTACGGCGACGAGGCGAGCGTCTTGATGCGGTGGTCGTAGCGGGCGTCGAGCTCGCGGAGCTTCGGCAGCGAGATGTCGAAGACGGTCACGTCGGCGCCGAGGCCGAGCGCGGTCGCCGCGGCCTGCTCGCCGGCGACGCCGCCGCCGATGACGACGACCTTCGCGGGCGAGGTGCCGGGAACGCCCGCGAGCAGTACGCCGCGACCGCCCTTCGAGGCGAGCAGCTCGGCGGCGCCGACCTGCGGCGCGAGGCGACCCGCGACCTCGCTCATGGGGGTGAGCAGCGGCAGCGAGCGGTCGGCGAGCTGCACGGTCTCGTACGCGATGGCGGTGACGCCGGAGTCGAGGATCGCGCGCGTGAGCGGCAGGTCTGCGGCGAGGTGCAGGTAGGTGAAGAGGGTGAGGTCCTCGCGGAGGAACCCGTACTCGGCCTCGATGGGCTCCTTCACCTTGAGCACGAGCTCGGCCGCCCAGGCCTCGGCGGCGGTCGCGACGATCTCAGCGCCCGCGGTCACGTACTCGTGGTCGGTGAACCCGGCGCCGACGCCGGCTCCGGCCTGGATGGCGACGCGGTGGCCGCGCAGCACGAGCGTGTGCACGCCCGCGGGCGTCATGGCGACGCGGAATTCGTTGTTCTTGATCTCAGCAGGCACGCCGATGTACATGGGGGCTCCGAACGATATGGGACTGTACGAACCATTTTCGCCGCTTGTTCGACGTATCGAAAGAACCACCGAACAGAATTCGGTAGAGTCGTGATGTCTGATTCATATGTTCGAAGGGATGCCGCCTAGTGACCGACTCGCCGCAGATCAGCGCACCGCCGTCGGCTCTCCGGTCCGGCGCCGACCCGCTCGTCGGGCCGTCCGACCTCGACGAGGTCGACCGGCAGATCATCGCCCGCCTGCACGACAACGCGCGCATCCCGAACGTCGATCTCGCCAGGGCGGTCGGCATCTCGCCCTCGACTTGTCTCGCGCGCGTGCGATCGCTGCGCGAGCGCGGCGTCATCGTGCGCTACACGGCGGAGATCAACCCGGTCGCGCTCGGCTTCACCCTCCAGGCGCTCGTGAGCGTTCGCATCCGGCCCGGCGCCCGCCATCTCATGGAGCAGATCTCCGACGAGCTCCGGCGCGAGCCCGAGGTCGCCCAGCTGTTCTTCCTGGGCGGCACTGAAGACTTCCTCATCCACGTGCGGGTGCGCGACAGCGAGCACGTGCGGCAGTTCGTGCTGAAGAACCTCTCCGCGAACCCCGCCGTCGCCCTCACCGAGACCAACCTCGTGTTCGAGCACCACACGGCGCTCTCGGCGGGGCTCCGCGCCGTCATCTGATCCGCGCAGGCGTCGACGTCGGCGTCGACGTCGACGTCGAGGTCGAGGTCGGCGCAGGCGTCGACGTCAGCGCACCGGCAGGATCTGCGACAGGTCGAGGCCGTCGGGCGACTCCAGCTGCTCGTACGTGCACGACGCGGCATCCCGGTCGGGGCGCCACCGCTTGAACTGCGCGGTATGGCGGATGCGGTCGCCCTCCATCTGGCTGTACCCGACCTCGACGACGAGCTCGGGCCGCAGCGGCACGAACGACAGGTCCTTGCCTGCCGACCAGCGGCTCACCGCCCCCGGCATCCGCGATCCCTGCTGCCCCTCCTGGGCCGCCCACTCGCCCCACGGATGCTGCGAGAGGTCGTCTTCACGATACGGTTCGAGCTCCTCGACGAGCGCCGCGCGCCTCGCCATCGGGAACGACGCCGCGACGCCCACGTGGTGCAGGCGCCCGTCGTCGTCGTACAGCCCGAGCAGCAGCGAGCCGACGATGCCGCCGGTCTTGTGCCAGCGGAAGCCCGCGACCACGCAGTCGGCCGTGCGCTCGTGCTTGACCTTGAACATCGTGCGCTTGTCCGGCAGGTACGCGCCGTCGAGCGGCTTCGCGACCACGCCGTCGAGGCCGGCGCCCTCGTACCTGGTGAACCACTCGCGCGCCTCGTCGAGGTCCGCCGTGGCGGGGGTGACGAACACGGGGTCGGATGCCGCGGCGAGCGCGGCCTCGAGCTCCGCCCGCCGTTCGGCGAACGGCCGCCCGGTCAGGTCGTCGTCGCCCAGGGCCAGCAGGTCGAACGCGACGAACGACACGGGCGTCTGCTCGGAGAGGAGCTTCACGCGGGACGCGGCGGGGTGGATGCGCTGCTGCAGCGCGTCGAAGTCGAGGCGCCTGTCGCGCACCAGGATGATCTCGCCGTCGACGACGCACCGCTCGGGCAGGTTCTCGCGCAACGCCTCGACGAGCTCGGGGAAGTACCGGGTCATCGGCTTCTCGTTGCGGCTGCCGAGCTCGATCTCATCGCCGTCGCGGAAGACGATCGTGCGGAATCCGTCCCATTTCGGTTCGACGTGCCCGACGTCGGGGATCTCCTTGACGGCCTTCGAGAGCATGGGCGCGACTGGCGGCATCACGGGCAGGTCCATCGCTCCATCATGCTCCGCGGGAGGCCGTTCGCACAGCCCTCGGGGGCTCGGATCGAACACCCCGCCGGCACTCTGTGCACGATCAGGATCGTGGCGTAGAGTCTATGCCGGTCGCCCCCGACGATGTGGCCGACCAGAACGAGGAAGCACATGCACCACCGCACGACGGCCGCCGCGCACGCGCCGGCTCTGACCGCTCGCCCGACGAGCGCACGCACCCGAACCGGTCTTCCGTCCGTCACGGCCGCGCCCATCGGACTCCCGCCCATCGGGACCTGGTGGACGCTGCTCGACCGCGGCCTGCAGCGCGAGATCCTCGCGAATCCGACCGCACCGCTGCGCCCGTTCGCCGTGCGCCGCGTCTTCGAGATCTGCGGGATGAACGCCGACACCGCGACCGCCCAGTCCGTGCGGCTCGGCGCGAACGAGCGCGCCTACATCGCAGGCTGGGCCCACGCCGTCGACTGGACCTGAGGGGCTGCCGCGGCCCATGAACGACATGCGACCGCTGAACGGTGCCCCTGGAGGGACTCGAACCCCCAACCCTTTCCTTAGGACGGAACTGCTCTTCCATTGAGCTACAGAGGCTGACCGCAGAATCCTACCTGAGTGACCCCGCGATCACTGACCGTCGGTATCGCCGTGCACGCACCCCGGCGGCTCGGAGTTGCCGCTCAGGGCGAAGTCCTCGCAGGTGAGGAAGTTTGCCTGGTTCGCACCCAGCGCATAACTTGCAACGGCGATGGCCGCGATCGCTGCGAGACCGACCGCCACCGCGCCGCGTCGGAGCCCGTGCCCGAAGTCCGGCCAGAAGACCACCGCGAGGGCCCAGAGGGTGAAGGGGATGCCGGCGAGCGCGACCAGGACGGCGACCAGGTCGAGGACGCCGATGACGAGGTTGTCACCCGTGTCCTGCACGAAGGACAGTCCCAACCAGAGCGATGGGAACGCGAGCGCCACCAGTCGTCGCGTGCGGTGCTTGAACGGTCGGGGCTGGAACGCGACGACGACGAAAGCCGCGGTCGACGCCACCCAGACGAACAGGAGTTGGTCGAAGAACGGTTCGCCCCACGCGCCGAGCGTGAACGCCGGCCACCAGACCGACACGCTGACGGCCACCACGACGATGCCGAGCGGTTGACGGCGTGGCCTCGCGCCGGCCTTCTGCGGCCCCGGACCGACCGAACCGTCTTCGCTCATCGTGGACCACCCCCGGATGTCATTCTGCCGACCGGCAGGCGCTCAGCGGCAGCGGCGCGCGCACCGACCGCGCCGCAGGTCGCGGTAGCCTTGCCGTCGGCGTCCGCGAGACGCGGCCATGGGGCCGCGCCGGCGCCTCACGACGAGTGGAGCACGATGGACGGCGGCACGAGGTTCTGGGTGGGCGCGTCGACGGTGGGCGCGCTCGGGTCGCCCGCCCGCGGCATCCGACCGCTCGACGTGGCCCCCGACGGCACGACCGTGCTCGGCGACCCGGTCGACGTCGGCGAGAACCCCATGTTCCTGGCCGTCTCCCCCGCCGGGGTGCTCGGCATCGTGCACGAGCTCGCCGACGGGCTGGTCTCGACGTGGACGATCGAGGGCGACGCCGTGCACGCGTTCGGCGCTGCGGGCCCGACCGACGCCGGCGACCCCTGCCACATCGCGTTCGACGCGAGCGGCGCGTGGGCGTTCGCGGCCAACTACTCCGGCGGTCGAGTCACCGCGCATCACGTGGCTCCGGATGCCGCGGCCTCCGCCGCGCACTCGGTCGCGTTCAGCGGCTCCGGGCCCGACGCGTCGCGCCAGGAGTCGTCGCACCCGCACCAAGTCGTGCTCGACGCGGCGCGCGGGCGGTTGCTCGTTCCCGATCTCGGAGCCGACCGCATCCGTGCGATCGCGCTCGACGCGCTGCCCGAGGGGCTCGGGCACGACGAGTCGCACGACCTCGCGATCCACTCCGGCGCCGGCCCGCGGCACCTGGTCGTGCTCGGCGACGTCGCGATCGTGGCCAACGAACTCGACCGCACCGCGAGCGTGGTCGACCTCGTCGACGGACGCGAGGTCGGGTACGCCCCGGTCGACGACCGCGTGGCGCCCCGCGCGCTCGGGCTCTCGGCCATCCGCTCGACCCGCTCCGGAACCGTGCTCATCGGCGACCGCGACGCCGACGCCCTGGTCGCACTGCGGTTCGACGCGCACGCGCGCACGCTCGAGCGCGTCGCCTCGGTGCCGACCGGCGGACGCCACCCTCGCGACCTGCACGTGACGCACGACGAGCGGTTCGCGCTCGTCGCCGATCAGGGGTCCGACTCGATCGCGGTCGTCGCGCTCGACGCCGGCGTGCCGACGCACGTCGTGGCGACGGTGGCGACGCCTGCGCCCGCGTGCCTGGCGCGGATGCCGTGACCCCGGCGTTCGCTCAGTTGTAGCCGAGCACAACGATCGCGGACGTCGTCGGCGAGAGTTCGTCGACGAACGGGATCTCTTCGATACGCGGCTCGTTCGGGTATTGCTTCATCGCGGTCACCTGCCTGTGCGTGGGGGTGCGTTCACGCTACGCGACGGCGCTGCGCGGGTCATTGTCCATGACGTCCAACTTCGGACGGCCGCTTCGCCAGAATGTCACAGCGCGGTCGGCGAAGTCGCCGACCCGATCGACGACGCCCTCGTACCGGATGCCGGCGCGAGACGAGCCGGCCCTGACGAGGCGCACCCGTGGCGACCGGCCGCGGATCAGGTCGGCGGGTACAGGTAGAGCGCGTCGCCCTTGGCGATGGTGCGCCGGTGGTACGAGTGGTCGGAGTTCTGGTTGTACTCCTCGATGTTGACGGTGCCGTCGTCGTTGACCGAGTTCACGTACGCGACGTGATTGTAGGGGAACCATGCGACGGCCCCGACCACGGGCTCGCTGCTCGTCGGCCAGCCGTGCGAGACCCATTCGTCGGCCCACGCGTAGGCGCTGCCCGACGCGAGGTTCGACCAGTCCCACTTCCAGGGAGCGCCGGTGACGCCGGCGTCGCGGTTGAGGCGCCAGGCGACGAAGTCGACGCATTCGCGGTAGTAGTAGCGGAGCGGCGAGAGCCCTCCGCCGTAGTCGTCGGGGATCTGGTCCCACCACGGGTAGTCGTCGCCCTCGGCCTTGACGGTGTAGATGGCGTAGCTGCCCGACCCGCGCGACGCGAGCTCAGCTGCCCAGGCGGCCTGGGCTGCCTCTTCGGCGTCGAGCGCCGCCTCGTCGATCTCGGCCTTGGTCGTGACGGCGTAGGCGTCGGACGAGAGCGGCGCGCGGCTCGCCTCGGCCGACACGTCGAGGTCCTGCGCCTCGGCAACCGCGAAGCTGAACGCGCCGCCGGGCTGGAAGGCGTCGCCGCCGGGCATGAACGCGTAGGCGGGCACGGCGACCGTGCCGAAGATGGCCGGCACCACGAGCAGGGTGGCGAACACGCGCACCGGGCCCGTGCGCCGCACCTGGGCGGGCCTGCGCAGCGCGCTCGGCGTCTGGGGCGTGCCGTTCGGGTTCACGGGCGGCGGGACGGATGCTGCGGGGCGTCCGCGATCTGCGCGACCCGCGCTGCGGGTGCCGCCGCCCCTGACCCGGCCGGAGGACGCGGACCGACGGCCCTGCGCGGCCTCCGCGGCGCGCCGCTGCGAGCGAGACGGCTGCTCGGCGTGGTCACCTTCGTGCAAAGTCGATCCTCCGGACACCGCCCGGCCGCGGGACGGCTCGGTTCGGGTTGACGTGCTGTCGACGGTCGGGTGCTCCGGCGACTCGTACCACCATAGGGGAAAGGGCCGCCGGAAGTCACCTTCCGATCAGGCCGCGGTCGAGAGGTACTCGTCCCACTGCGGCAGCGTCCGCTCGAACCCGCGCACGACCCAGCTGCGTCCGTGGGGCATGCGCGGGGTGAACCGGAGCTCCCAGCCCATCTCGGCGGGGGTGTGGTCGCTCTTGAGGTTGTTGCACCGCAGGCAGCAGGCCACGAGGTTCTCCCACGTGTCCCGTCCTCCGCGCGAGCGCGGCAGCACGTGGTCGATGGTCGCGGCCGAGCGGCCGCAGTACGCGCATCGGTGCTCGTCCCTGCGCAGCACCCCTCGCCGGCTCACGGGCACCGAGTGCACGCGCGGCGTGCGCACGTACCTCGTGAGCACGATCACGCTCGGTCTCTGCCAGGAGCCGCTCGCGGCGCAGACGGGATTGTCCTCGTCGGCCTGGATCACGGTCGCCTTCTGGTTCATCACCAGCAGGAGCGCCCGCTTGAACGAGATCACGGCGAGTGGCTCATAGCCCGCGTTGAGCACGAGTGTGCGCATGGAGTGCCTTTCGATCGGGGCTGGATGGCTTCCAGCCGCGTGAACGGATCGACGCTCCGGCGGCACTGCGGCCGCTCGACGGCACGGACGGGACGGATGCCGGTCGCCGCCGAGATCCGCCCCGAAAACGCAGAACGGGCACCGTCATGAAGACAGTGCCCGTCGAAACGTCGGCTCGTGCGGTGCTCGGCTGACTCCCGCGCCGTTGGTCGAATTGCGCGCGCGCATCCGCGGAATGGATGCTGCACGTGCGGACCATCGGCGTTCCCCTCGCCCGGATCTCGGATCGTCAGGGCTTCAGGTTACGGCATGAACGGCGCGGAAGGGGCAACCCTCCGCGCCGTCCGCACGCCGTGTCACGCGATGTTCACCGATCAGATGCCGATGCGCACGATCGTGTAGTCGCTCGTCCAGATCGGCTGCACGCGAACCGAGGCGCCCTCGTAGGGCGCGTGCAGGATCATGCCGTTGCCGGCGTAGAAGCCGTCGTGGCCGTCCATGATCACGAGGTCGCCCGGCTGCGCGTCGGCCTCGGAGATGACGGTGCCCATGGCGCCCTGGCCCGCGGAGGAGTGCGGCATCCCGACGCCGAACTGGGCGTAGACGTACATGACGAAGCCCGAGCAGTCGAAGCCGGCCGGGGTGGCCCCGCCGTACACGTAGGGCGTGCCGATGTACTGGGTCGCGACGCTGTACACGCTCGCGAGGTCGAAGCTGGGGTACGGCGGGTTGGCGAGGAAGTCCCCGACCGACGGGCCCTCGTACGACGCGGCGTACGAGGTCATCGCGGTCTCGGCCGCGACCCTGGCGGCCTCGGCCTCGGCTGCGGCCTGCTCGGCCTGGCGCTGCGCCTCGGCGGCCGCGTCGATCTCGGCCTTGGTGGTGGCGGCGAAGCCGTCCTTCGTCACGGGGGCGGCGATGACGTCTTCGGCGACCTCGACGGACTGGGCCTGCGCCTTCGTCATGCGGGTCGCGTCGCTCGTGGCGAACTGGGGGTCGTTGCTGCCCGGTGCGAACGCGTAGGCCGGGATCGCGAGCGTGCCCACGATGCCTGCGGCGATCGTCATGACGGCCACGTTCGCGACGCCTCCGCGGCGGAGCCGACGGGTCGAGGCGAGCGGACGCTGCACGACGGGAGCGGACTGCGGTTCTGGGCTGACGCGCGGGGCCACGGCCTTGGAGGCGCTGCCGCGCTTCGGGGACGTGAAACGGCGGCGTGGGGTGAATCGAGCCAAATCGGGTTCCTCCACCGCCCCACGGAGTCGGGCTCCGTCTCACCTGGTGCGCTCGAGGCGCGTCTTCGTCCTGAACCGGGCGGTGAGTGCCGAGGGGCGATCCCGATCCTGGTCCGACGACCGGCTTCATGCCGTCGGACTCGACCGAGGATACGCGAGGCGTGCTTGAATGTCACATTCCGATCACGGTTTTCTGTGATCCCTTGCGAACACTCAGGTTCGGGGATGGCTCATTCCGCGACGAAGATGTGCCCGGCCACCTCGTTGGGCAGTTCGAGCGCGCCGTCGATGCCGTCGACCTCGACGGCGATGTAGCCGCCGCTGCGGGTGAACGTCGCGGCGGCGCCCGGAACGATGCCGGCCTGCTTGAGCTGGAGCAGCAGTTCGGGGTCGAACTGCACCGGCTCGCCGAGGCGGCGGACCACGCCGCGCACCTCTGAATCGCGCTCCGCGATGGCGTCGGTGACCCGCACGACGCCCGACATGAACGGGTCGGCCGGCTCGAGACCGAGCTCCTCGAGCCCCGGGATCGGGTTGCCGTACGGCGATTCCTTGGGCTCGCCGAGGATCTCGATGAGGCGGCGCTCGACCTGCTCGCTCATGACATGCTCCCAACGGCATGCCTCGTCGTGCACGTACTCCCACTCGAGGCCGATGACGTCGGAGAGCAGGCGTTCGGCCAGGCGGTGCTTGCGCATGACGTGGACGGCCTTGCTCCGGCCGTCGGCGGTGAGCTCGAGGTGCCGGTCGTCGGAGACGACCACCAGCCCGTCGCGCTCCATGCGCGCCACGGTCTGCGAGACCGTGGGGCCGGAGTGGCCGAGTCGCTCGGAGATCCGGGCGCGCAGCGGGACGATGTTCTCCTCCTCGAGATCGAGGATGGTGCGGAGGTACATCTCCGTCGTGTCGATGAGGTCGGTCACCAGCAAGCCCTCCTGTCGCAGCCCGTCATCAAGCCTAGCCGGATGCGGAGGCTCGATAGACTTCCGTGCATGCCGAGCATCGTGATCCCCAGCGACCTCCTGCCCGCCGACGGACGATTCGGCTGCGGCCCGTCCAAGGTCCGCCCCGAGCAGCTCGCGCACCTCGCGGAGGTCGGCCCCTCCCTGCTCGGCACCTCGCACCGCCAGGCTCCGGTCAAGAACCTCGTCGGGCGCGTGCGCTCCGGGCTGTCCGACCTCTTCGCGCTTCCCGACGGCTACGAGGTCGTGCTGGGCAACGGCGGCTCCACCGCCTTCTGGGATGCCGCGTCAGCGGGCCTCATCGAGCGCCGCGCGCAGCTCTGCTCCTTCGGCGAGTTCGGCGCGAAGTTCGCCGGCGCGGCCGGTGCGCCGTGGCTCGAGGCCCCCGACGTGCGCAAGGCCGATCCCGGCACGCGCTCGAACCCCGAGCCGGTCGCCGGCGTCGACGTCTACGCCTGGCCGCACAACGAGACCTCGACCGGCGTCATGGCGCCCGTGCAGCGGGTTGTCGGCGACGAGGGCGCGCTGACCGTCATCGACGCGACGAGCGCCGCCGGCGGCGTCGCGGTCGACCCGACCGAGTTCGACGTCTACTACTTCGCACCGCAGAAGAACTTCGCGTCCGACGGCGGCATCTGGTTCGCGCTGTTCTCCCCCGCCGCCATCGAGCGGGTCGAGCGCATCGCGGCATCCGACCGCTACATCCCCGAGTTCCTGTCGCTCAAGAACGCCGTCGACAACTCGCGCCTGAACCAGACGCTGAACACGCCCGCGCTCTCGACGCTGCTGCTGCTCGAGAACCAGCTCGAGTGGATGAACGCCTCCGGCGGGCTCGCCTGGGCCGACGCGCGCACGCGCGAGTCCTCGTCGGTGCTCTACGACTGGGCCGAGCGCACCGCCGTCGCGACCCCGTTCGTCGCCGACCCGGCCGACCGCTCGCAGGTCGTCGTCACGATCGACTTCGACGAGTCGACGGATGCCGCCGCGATCGCGAAGACGCTCCGCGAGAACGGCATCGTCGACACCGAGCCCTACCGCAAGCTCGGTCGCAACCAGCTGCGCGTGGCGACGTTCACCGCGATCGAGCCCGACGACGTCCGTGCGCTCACGGCATCGATCGACTACGTGCTCGAGCGGATCGGCTGACGCCGATGCGGCTCTGGCTCCCCGAGTCGGAGCGCCGGCCGGATCCGGCGCCCGCCCGCGCAGACGCGCGCAAGGCGGTGCTCGCCGGAACGGCCCTCTGGCTCGTCGGCCTCGTGGTGTGCCTCGTCGTCCGAGACGCCCTCGCGTCGACGGGTCTCGCCTGGCTCATCTGGGCGTGCGCGACCGGGGTGCTGCTCGGCGTCGCCGCACTGGTGTTCGTGCAGGTGAGCCGGCGGCGCCGCGGCCGTCAGAGCGCGGGCGCCTCGTCCTGATCGTCGTCGGCGTCGAGCCCGTGCTCGGCGTCGTCACCCTGCGCGTCGTGCTCGTCGGCGTCGTCGGTGTGCTCGTCGTCGGAGTGCTCCTCGTCGGAGTGCTCCTCGTCGAGGTCGTCGGCCTCGTCGGGGTGCTCGTCGTCGAACCCGTGCTCGTCGTCGTGCTCGCCGTCGAGGTCGTGCTCATCGAGGTCGTGGTCGTCGTCGAACTCGTCGTCGCCGATCTCGAGCTCCTCCGACCCGTCGTCGGCCACGAACTCGAGTTCGTCGGACTCGGGCTCCTCGCCCGCCTCGCGCGCGGCAGCTGCCGCCGCGGCCTGCGCCGCCCGGTACTCGGCGAGCCGCTCCGACCACGGCACCCACGCCGGCGCCAACAGTGCCCGGTCGCCCGGCATGAGCTGGGTCTCGAGGACCGTCGGCTCCTCGCCGTCGACTCGTACGATCGTCGCGCTCCAGTGCCACCCCGGGTAACCGGAGAGGTCGGAGGCGAAGTGCAGCGTGAGCACGTGCTCGTCTTCGACGATGTGGCCGACGACCGATCCGACGGTCTCGGGCGCGGTCGTCTCGAGCAGTGCACGGCGGGCGAGGTCGACCGACGCGAGCAGCACCGGGTCGGGCTCGAACACCACGGGCTCGGGCGCCGACTCGGGCTCGACAGTCTCGGGCACCGACTCGGGCTCGACGGTTCCGGGCTCCGACTCGGCCTCGACGGTTCCGGGCTCCGACTCGGCCTCAGCAGGTTCGTCGGCGAACGGAGCGGCCTCGACCGCCTCCGCCTCCGGAGCGGTCGCCGCCTCGGACTCGACCGGTGCGTCGGAAGCGGACGCCGTCGCCGCGGCATCCGTCTCGGGTTCGGTGAACTCAGGCATCCAGATCGTCTGCCACCTTGCGCAGCACGGTCGCGACCGTGCGCGCCTTGGACTTCTCCGGGTACCGGCCGCGGCGCAGGTCGGCGCCGATCGAGTCGAGCACCTTGACGACGTCTTCGACGATGATCGCCATGTCGTCGGCGGGCTTGCGGTTGATCTTCGCGAGGCTCACGGGCGCGTCGAGCACGCGCACCGAGAGCGCCTGGGCGCCGCGCTTGCCCTCGGCGACGCCGAACTCGAGACGGCTGCCCGCGCGCACGGTCGCACCGGCGGGAAGAGCGGATGCGTGGAGGAAGACCTCCTGGCCGTCATCGGAGCTGATGAAGCCGAATCCCTTCTCCTCGTCGTAGAACTTGACCTTGCCGGTGGGCATGTGGAACCTCGCTCATGTCGGGGAAGGCGCGCGGGAACGCGCGCGCCGTGCACGCACCAGTCTAGAGTCCCGGCCCCATGCGGGCGTCGCGCTGCCCTATCCTTGCAGAGTGAGTGAAACCCAGCAGTCCGGCAGTCAGCGCGTCGAACGCGTCCTCGCGTTCATGTTCGCCGGGCTGGTGCTGCTGTCCATCGCCGCGTTCATCGCGGTGATCTTCGCGACCGTGGCCGGAGTGGCCGAGAACGACGGCTTCAGCCAGGGCGTCTGGCCGGTCGTCATCATGCTGCCGTGGTTCGGCCTCCCGATCGCGTTCCTGCTGCTCATCGCCCTGTTCATCGTGCACGCGGTGAACCGCTCGCGCACGACGCGCGCCCAGACGAACTGATCGGAGACGATGCTCGAACTCGCCGCGCGCCTGCGTTCGCTGCCCCGCGATGACCTCGGGGCGGCGCTGGCCACGCGCGAGTTCGAGGGCTCCGGGGTCCGCGACCTGTTCGACCTCGCCGAGGTGCTGCTGGCACCCGACTCGCTCGACCACGTGCTCTCGCGCCTCGACCGCCCGCGCCTCGCGGTGCTCGCGGCGACGGCCTCGCTGACGGCCGACCACACCGACACCACGATCGAGGCGATCGCGGCGGAGCTGGGCCGGCTCGGCGCGTCGCCCGAGCTGCGCGCCGCCGTGCCCGGCCTGATCGGGCGCCTCGCGGACTCCCTGCTGGTCGTCTCGCATGACGACGAACGCGTCCATCTCCCCCTCGCGGTCGGCGCCCGGCTCGCCGTGCGCACGGAACGCGACATCCCCTCCGCCGCCGAACTCGCGGCCCCGGCCCCGCCGGTGCTCGTGGGAGTCGACGACGTCGACCGCACGCTGCTCGAGCGCCGGGCGGCCGAGGCGGCGTACGCGACCGTCGCGGCGACCGCCGAGCTGCTCGCCGCCGTCGGCGCCCAGCCGGCGCGCGAGCTCGCGAAGGGCGGGCTGACCCTGCCCGACTCGAAGCGGCTCTCCGAGGCCTGCGGCGTCGACCTCGACGCATTGCCGCGCCTGTTCCACCGGGCCGACGAGGCGGGGCTCGTGCTCCGCGACGGCGCGTACTGGCTCGAGTCCGACATCGGCGCCGAGTGGTCCCAGCTCGGATCGGCCGATCGTTGGCAGCGGCTGGCCGAGCAGTGGCTGGCTCGAATCCCGCCGTCGCTCCGCGAACTCGTCGCGCGTCGCAGCGAGTCAATCTCGGCGACCGACCTGCGCGACGACGTGCGATGGCTCTACCCGGCCGGCGGCAAATGGCTCGACGACGGCCTCGACCGGCTCGTCGACGACGCCGAGGCGCTGGGCCTGGCGGTCGCGGGCGAGCCCGTGGCATCCGGTCGGCTCGTGCTCACGGGAGAAGTGGCGGCCGCGGCAGCGGAGCTCTCGGCCCATTTCCCGGCGCAGGTGGCGAAGGTCTACGTGCAGCACGACCTCACGGTCGTCTCCCCCGGTCCGCTCGAGCCCGTCATCGACGCGCGCCTGCGCGGCATCGCCGACGTCGAGGGGCGCGATCTCGCCTCGACCTATCGCGTGAGCGCGGCATCCGTGAACCGCGGGCTGGCAGCGGGCGAGACCGCGGAGTCGATCCTCGAGTTCCTCGGCGGCATCTCGCTCACCGGCATCCCGCAGCCCGTGGCCTACCTCGTCGCCGAGGCGTCGCGTCGCTTCGGCAGCGTACGCGTGGCCGCCGCCGACGAGGCCGACCTCCCGGCGCGCACGATGGTGCGCTCCGACGACGAGCAGCTCATCGGCACGCTCGCCGTCGACCAGACGCTGAACGCCGTCGGGCTGAGGCTCGTCGGTCCCCACCGCCTGCTCTCGCGGTTCGCGCCCGACGTGGTGTTCTGGGCGCTGGCCGACGCGAAGTACCCCGTCGCGGCCGAAGACCACGACGGCACGATCATCCGCCTGCACCGCCACCACCTCGCGCAGTCGCCGGCCCCGCAGCCCGCGGCCGACCAGGTCGCGGCGCTGCTCGACCGGCTGCTCGCCAAGCACGACGACGACGCCACCGACGAGGTCGCGTGGCTGGCGCGGCAGCTCGAAGCCGCCGCACGCTCGAAGGAGACGCTGACCGTCACCGTGCGCATGCCGGGCGGCACCACCGCCGACTACCTGCTGGCACCGGCGAGCGTCGCCAACGGACGCCTCCGGGCTCGCGACCGCAAGGCCGACATCGAGCGCACGCTGCCGCTCTCGGCCATCGCGGCCGTGGCCCCGGCGCCGTCGAACGTCTGACCCCGACGATTCCGCGGCGATCGGCGATGCGCCCATGAACCGGGCGTAGACTCGACGGTTATGTCAGACGGCCCCCTCATCGTGCAGAGCGACCGAACCGTGCTGCTGGAGGTCGCGCACCCCCTCGCCGAGGATGCGCGCCACGACCTCGCGGTCTTCGCCGAGCTCGAGCGCGCACCGGAGCACGTGCACACGTACCGCATCACCCGACTCGGACTCTGGAACGCCAGAGCGGCCGGCCACACGTCCGACGACATGCTCGGCACGCTCGAGAAGTACGCGAAGTTCCCGGTGCCGCAGACCGTCTCGGTCGACATGCGCGAGACCGTCGCGCGATACGGCCGGCTCGTGGTCGACCGCACCGACGACGGCGCGCTGCGACTGCGCTCCGACGATCTCGCGGTGCTCACCGAGGTCGCGAACGCGAAGCGCATCGCGCCGCTGCTGACCGAGCGGATCGACGACACCGGGTTCCTCGTCGAGGCCTGGGCCAGGGGCGCCCTCAAGCAGGAGCTCGTGAAGCTCGGGTGGCCCGCAGAGGACCTCGCCGGATACACGCCCGGCACGCCGCATCCGATCGCGCTCGACGAGGGCGGCTGGCACCTGCGCGACTACCAGCAGAAGGCCGTCGACAACTTCTTCGACGGCGGATCGGGCGTCGTCGTGCTGCCGTGCGGTGCCGGCAAGACCCTCGTCGGGGCCGGCGCCATGGCCACCGCGAAGACCACGACGCTAATCCTGGTGACGAACACGGTCTCGGCGCGCCAGTGGCGCGACGAACTGCTGCGGCGCACGACGCTCACGGCCGAGGAGATCGGCGAGTACTCCGGCCAGACCAAGGAGATCAAGCCGGTCACGATCGCGACGTACCAGATCCTCACGGCGAAGCGGAAGGGCGAGTACGCCCACCTGGCACTGCTCGACGCGCTCGACTGGGGGCTCGTGGTCTACGACGAGGTGCACCTGCTGCCGGCGCCGGTCTTCAAGCTCACGGCCGAGCTCCAGGCCAGGCGACGCCTCGGGCTCACCGCCACCCTCGTGCGCGAGGACGGCCGTGAGGGCGACGTGTTCAGCCTCATCGGCCCCAAGCGGTTCGACGCCCCCTGGAAGGAGATCGAGGCCCAGGGCTTCATCTCGCCCGCCGCCTGCTACGAGGTGCGCATCGACCTCCCGCAGTCCGAGCGGCTCGCGTACGCCGCATCCGCCGACGACGAGCGCTACCGCCTCGCCGCGACCGCACCCGCGAAGCTCGACGTCGTGAAGGAGCTCGTGGCCAAGCACCGCGGCGAGCGGATCCTCGTGATCGGCCAGTACCTCGACCAGATCGACGAGCTCGCCGAGACGCTCGGCGCACCGCAGCTCACCGGCGCCACGCCCGTCGACGAACGCGAGCGGCTGTTCCAGGAGTTCCGCGACGGGCGCACGCCAGTGCTCGTCGTGTCGAAGGTCGCGAACTTCTCGGTCGACCTGCCCGAGGCGACCGTCGCGATCCAGGTCTCCGGCTCGTACGGCTCGCGCCAGGAGGAGGCGCAGCGGCTCGGCCGCCTGCTGCGACCCAAGGAGTCGGGTCTCACCGCCAACTTCTACACGCTCGTCGCGCGCGACACGGTCGACCAGGACTTCGCGCAGAACCGCCAGCGGTTCCTCGCCGAGCAGGGGTACAGCTACACGATCCTCGACGCGCACGCGCTCGAGGCCGCCTGACGCGGTCGCGCTCGGCCGGTCTCAGTCGCGCTCGTCGAGGTCGCGCGCGTAGCGCAGCAGCAGCAGGTCGCCGGCCGGCAGCGCGTGCACCAGGCGCATCGGCCTGGCCAGCTCGGGTGCACCCCGCACGATGCGGCCCGCCGTGCCGCCGACCAGCGTCGGGCTGAGCGAGAGGCAGACCTCGTCGACCAGGTCGGCGTCGAGCAGCGCGCCGAACAGGTGCGGACCGCCCTCGCAGAGCACCTGCGTCAGGCCGCCCGCGGCGAGCGAGCGCCGGGCGGCGGCCAGGTCGACCGCGGCGCTGCCGCAGACGAGCACGTCGGCCACCTCGGCGAGCGCCGCGCGCCGGGGTTCGGGCGACGCCGCGTGCGTGACCACCATCGGCCGCCGAACGGCCTTCGCGAAGAACGGATGCCGCGGGTCGAGGTCGAGCCTCGACGAGACCACGGCGACGCGGGGCTGGTCGTCGAGGTCGTGCGCACGCCGCCACGCGGCATCCGCCTCGTCGACCGAGAGACCGCCGTAGCCCTCGGCCCGCACGGTGCCCGCCCCGACGAGCACGACATCGGCGAGCGTGCGCATGGCCTGCATCGCGAGCCGGTCGCTCGCGTCGCCGAGGCCGCCGCTGCGTCCGTCGAGCGTGACCGCGCCGTCGATGCTCGCGACGAAGTTCATGCGCACCATCGGCGCTTCGCGATCGGGCGGCGCATACGCCTCGAGCAGGGTCGCGCGGTCGACCCTCGACTCCTCGATCATCGGTTGTGCTCCAGGAACACCGGCTCGCGCCACCCTTCGATCGCCTCGATCATGCGCATCGCGTCGACCGTCTCGCGCACGTTGTGCACGCGCACGATGCGTGCGCCGCGCATGACGGAGTAGACGGCCGCGGCGATCGATCCCTCGACCCGCTGCGAACGGTCGCGTCGGCCGAGGCTCTCGCCGACGAAGTCCTTGTTCGAGAGCGCGACGAGCGTCGGATACCCGAGCGCGACGACCTCGTCGAGGCGGCGGGTGAGCTCGAGCGAGTCGAGCGTGTGCTTGTTCAGGTCGTGGCCCGGGTCGACGATGATGCGGTCGGACGCCACCCCGGCCGCCTCCGCGCGCGCCACCCGGTCGCGCAGGTAGTCGACGACCTCGGCGACCACGTCGTCGTAGCGCGGCGACGGGTGAGCCGTGCGAGGCTTCGCGAGGCTGTGCGTCACGACGATCGAGGCGCCCGTCTCGACGAGCACCGCGGCCATGCCGGGATCGCTGAGACCCGTCGTGTCGTTCACGACGTGGGCGCCGGCCGCGATCGCCTCCATCGCCACCTCCGCGTGGAACGTGTCGACCGAGATCACGGCACCGGCGTCGGCGAGCGCGGCGACCACGGGCACGACGCGATCGATCTCCTCGGCGACCGGGATGGCGGGGCCGGGGGCGAACTTCGCCCCGCCGATGTCGATCCAGTCGGCGCCGTCGTGGACGGCCCGGAGCCCGGCGGCGACGGCCGCGTCGAGCGCGTCGGTGCGCCCGCGGTCGTAGAACGAGTCGGGCGTGCGGTTGACGATCGCCATGACCGCGACCTGACGCGAGAAGTCGAACGTCCGCGGTCCGATGGTGCGCACCATGCCGCCGGTCGTCGGGGTCGACGCGGTCATGCCGCATCTCCGGCGAGCGCCTCGAGGGGCACCGAGGAATCGGCGAGCTCGTCGCGCGAGACCACCCGCCCCGACCGGATGAGCCGTTGGACCGCGGGGTTCACGTCCCAGACGTTGACGTTCATTCCGGCCACCACGCGGCCGTCGCGCGCAAGCCAGAACACGATGCCCTCGCGACGTGCGTCGGCCGCGGACGCCGCCGTGAGCGGCACGTCGCCGCGCACGACGATCTCGGCGTCGGCCGCCAGGTCGCCGTAGCCGGAGTACTCCATGCCGAGGTCGTACTGGTCGGTGAAGAAGTAGGGCACCTCGTCGAAGGCGATCGGCGCGAGGGCGAGCGCACGCCCGGCAGCGGCTCCGCTGGCGCCGGCGTTCGCCCAGTGCTCCACGCGCAGGTGCCGCTCGAGCCGAGGGTTCCAGACTGCGGCGACGTCGCCCGCGGCGAACACGTCGTCGGCACTGGTGCGGAGCGATGCATCCGTCACGATGCCGTCGTCGACATGAAGACCGGCGGATGCCGCTAGCTCGACGTTCGGCACCGCACCGATGCCGAACAGCACGAGGTCGGCCGGCACCTCCTCGCCGGTGCTCAGAACGGCCGACGTCACCCGGCCGCGCGCGCCCCGGAGCGCCGTGACGGACGCGCCTCGTCGCACCTCGACGCCGTGCTGCTCGTGCAGGCCGCGGAACATCGCCCCGAGGCCCGCTCCGACCGCGGCCTCGAGCGGCTCGCCGCCGCGCACGATGACCGTCACGTCGTTGCCGTACCCGCGCGCCGCCGCGGCGGCCTCGAGCCCGATCCAGCCGCCCCCGACCACGACGACCCGTCGACCGCCGACGCGGAGGGCCGTGCGCAGCCGGGTCGAGTCGGGCAGGGTGCGCAGCACGTGCACGCCGCGCAGGCCGGCTCCGGGGCCGGTGAACCGCCTGGCGCGAGCGCCGGTCGCGAGCAGCAGCCGGTCGAACGCCAGCGTCGAGTCCTCGCCGTCGCGCTGCTCGACGTCGATCGTGTGCGCGGCCGGATCGAGGGCGACTGCGCGGGCGCCCCGACGCACGTCGACCTCGTGCCGTCGGTACCAGCGGAGGTCGTGGGGGGAGACGCTGCTCGCGGCATCCGACCCGGTCAGGTAGCCCTTCGAGAGCGGTGGCCGCTCGTAGGGCGCCCGCGGCTCCTCGGCGAGCACGACGACCTCGCCCTCGAACCCGCTCTCGCGCGCCGAGCGCACGGCCCCGGCCGCCGCCAGACCCCCTCCGACCACGACCACCCGTTGCTGCGACGCCATAGGCCAAGTGTTCCATTCCGCGATCGGATTCCACGACCCTCGAAGAATGTTCAGGAAAGTTCCAGCCCATGCGCAGATGATGGTCAACATGAGCGATGGACCACGCATTCTCATCGTCGATGACGAGCCCAACATCCGCGACCTGCTCACCACGAGCCTGCGTTTCGCCGGATTCGCCGTTCGCGCCGTCGGCAACGGCGCCCAGACCATCTCGGCCGTTCTCGAAGAGGAACCCGACCTGATCATCCTCGACGTCATGCTCCCCGACATGAACGGCTTCGGCGTCACCAAGCGCCTGCGTTCGGCCGGGTACACGGCGCCGATCCTCTTCCTCACCGCCAAAGACGACACCGAAGACAAGATCACCGGCCTCACGGTCGGCGGTGACGACTACGTGACGAAGCCGTTCAGCCTCGACGAGATCGTCGCCCGCATCAAGGCAATCCTGCGCCGCACCATGCACGCCGAGGAAGACGCCGTGATCCGCACCGGCGAACTCGTGATGGACCAGGACACCCACGAGGTGCTCGTGGGCGACGTGCCCGTCGAGCTGTCCCCCACCGAGTTCAAGCTGCTGCGCTACCTGATGCTGAACCCCAACCGGGTGCTCTCCAAGGCGCAGATCCTCGACCACGTCTGGGAGTACGACTTCAACGGCGACGCCGGCATCGTCGAGAGCTACATCTCGTACCTGCGACGCAAGCTCGACCAGCACTCGACCGAGCCGCTGATCCAGACGAAGCGCGGGTTCGGGTACATGCTGAAGTCCTCGGTCTCCAAGCCCTGACTCAGGGTCGGCCGCCTAGACTCGCCCCGCTATGCATCAGACGATCTCCGAGCGGTGGAACCGCATCTCGCTGCGCACCAAGATCACCGGTGTGACGGTGCTGATGCTGACCCTCGGGCTGCTCGTCTCCGGCATCGGCACGGCTGCCATGCTCCGCTCGTACGTCGAGGACCAGATGTCGGCGAAGCTCGGGGGCATCGCGGGCGGCAGCCTCGACAAGTACTTCGTCGACAGCGGCGATGCAGACGGCTCATCGGACGGGCAGTCGAAGTTCTCCGAGAACGACCAGGTGTTCGTCGCCGTCTACGACCCGACCACCGGGCAGTTCCTGAACCACAACTGGGAGGGCCGTCCCGCCGAAGACGTGCCGCTGATCCCCAAGACGCTCACGCAGGCCGACGTCAACGAGATGAACGAGCAGGGCGCCGGCAAGTACACGGTCGTCCAACTGAAGGACGCCGACGGCAACAAGACGTTCCGCGCAGTGGTCGCCCTCCTCGGCGTCGGAGACCACGGAGCGCTGGCGCCGATCATCATCGCGATCTCGTCGAAGGACACCGAGTCGCTCATCGCCGTCTACCTCACGATCTTCCTGGGCTTCGGCATCGGCGTGGTGCTGGTCGGCGCACTGCTCACGCGCATGCTCGTGACGACGACGTTCACGCCGCTGCGCGAGGTCGAGGCCACGGCGGCCGCGATCGCCGACGGCGACTTCAGCCAGCGACTCGGCGGCGCGACGCCGAACACCGAGGTGGGCCGGCTCAACCGCTCGCTCAACACGATGCTGAACCGTATCGACCGCGCGTTCCGCGATCGTGCGCGCACGATCGACCAGATGCGGCGTTTCGTGGGCGACGCCTCCCACGAACTGCGCACGCCGTTGGTGTCGGTGCGCGGCTACGCCGAGCTGTACCGCATGGGCGCCCTGCAGACCCCCGACGACGTCGCCCAGGCCATGGAGCGCATCGAGAAGGAGGCCATCCGCATGGGCGGCCTCGTCGAGGACCTCCTGGCCCTCGCCCGCCTCGACGAGGCGAAGCCGCTCGAGCTCGCCGAGGTCGACCTCGTGCCCCTCGCCCGCGACGCGGCCCTCGACGCCATGGCTGCGCACCCCGGCCGCACGATCACCGTCACGACGCCCGACGACCTCGCGACGGCGGATGCCGCTCCGGCAGCACCGGTCGACGGCCCCGTCGCCGCCGCCGGCACGCCGGCCGGGAGCGGACGCGCGTCGACCGGGGCGATCTCGTTCGCCGGGGCGACGCTCGCCCGCCTGCGCAACCGGCGACCGCGCACGACCGAGACGACGACCACCGCGAGCCGTCGTGCCGCAGCGCAGGCCGCCCAGGCCGAAGCACAGGTGCAGGCCACGCGTTCCGTGCCGGCGACATCGACGGCCGGACAGGCCCAGGCCGGTGCACGCACCTCGACCGCGACGACCGGCGCGGTGCAGCAGGCAGTGGTGCTCGCCGAGGAGAACAAGATCCGGCAGGTCATCACCAACCTCATGGGCAATGCCATGCGGTTCACGGCCGACGAGAGCCCGATCGACATCCGGGTCAGCGCCGATCGCGCCACCGAGCGCGCGATGATCGAGATCATCGATCACGGCGAGGGAATCCCGCCGCAGATCCGGGAGAAGATCTTCCAGCGCTTCTGGCGCGCCGACACCTCGCGCACGCGCGAGACGGGCGGTTCGGGCCTCGGGCTCGCGATCGTGTCCTCGATCGTCGCGGCGCACAACGGTGCGGTCGACGTGGTCGAGACGCCCGGTGGCGGTGCGACCTTCCGCGTGCTCCTCCCCCTCGCGGGCAGCGCGGCAGCGCCGCAGCCCGTCGCGGTCGACTGAACCGGTCCCGACCCTTCCTCCCCTGCGGCGACGACCGCGGACTCGCGCACAGCAGACCGGGTCAGCGGATCGGGCGCGAATCCGGGATGCCATCGTGGCGGAACCAACCGAGTGAAGGGACCACCATGTCGAGTTTCCACGTCGATGCCGCCCAAGTCTCCGCTGCGACGCAGACCGTGCAGGGCACGATCGGCCGCATCCAGTCCGAGGTCGCCTCGCTGCTCGGCCAGCTCACGGGCCTGCAGTCGTCGTGGTCGGGCCAGGCCGCGACGGCGTTCCAGGGTGCCGTGTCCGACTGGCGGGCCACGCAGCTGCACGTCGAGCAGAGCCTCGACGGGCTGAACCGGGCGCTCGGCGTCGCGGCGACCCAGTACGCCGAGGCCGAGCAGGCCAACGCGCGGCTCTTCCTGCGCTGACGGATGCCTCGCCGCGGCACGCCGCTCACCTGCGGCGGCCGCGGCGCATCGACCGCAGTGCGCGGCCACCTCGGTGCCCGATCTCAGTGGCGCGTGCGTGCGCGCGGGGTCCTGCGCGCGACTGTGTGCGCGCACCGCGCGCGAGCATGACGAGGACGTCGCGAGGCGCCGTCAGGCTGTGTCAGGCCCCGTCATGTTGCGTCAGGTTGCGTCAGCCCGCGTTCGCGACGATGCGCGACGCGAGTTCGACGATCGACGATCGGGCGGCGACGAAGTCGAGCCCCTCCGGAAGGTAGGTCACGCTCGCCGGCGGCACCTCGGGGAACGAGATCCGCACCCAGCCTCGGTCGAGCCTGAGGTCGAGCATGCACGGCTGCGAGTCGTCCGCGCATCGGAGTACGGCAGCCTCGGAGTCGAGCCCGGGAACGTCGACGAATGCGCCGCCGTCGGCGATCCACGCATCGCGCTCGAGCAGGTAGCGCCAGTCGCCGCCCGGCAGGTACGAGACGGTGCCGTATCCCGACTCGGACTGGCTGAAGCCGATCGAGCATCGCATGGCGCCGGTCTCCTGGACCGAGTACCAGTACTGCCCCACTCTCGGCCCGTCCCATGACAAGCCGAACCGCAGGTCGGGCAGCCCGGTCACCTCGGTCAACTCGGCGGGCGTCGTCAACTGCTCGCACTCCTCCACGGAGCGCGTCGAGGCGGGCGGCATCCAAGGTTCACTGCTCGAGCCGACGTCGGCGAGCGCCGCGATCATCGCGTCGGTGAGTGCCGTGAACTCGGCCGCGAGCGAAGCCTCGGTGTCACCCTCTTCGAGCACGATGCCGTCGATCTGCAACGCGATCCACGCCTCGGCGAGCCAACCGTGGAGTTCGCAGAACGCGTCGACGTCGAAGGCGACGCAGCGCGGGCCCTGCGCGGTCGCGCCGTACGGCGTGGGCGTCTCGCCGCCGTTGTACAGGTCGGCGTAGGCCTGTGCGGCCTCCTGCGCGTCGGGCACGATCCCCAGACGCACCGACTGCGCCCCTTCGACCGGCCCGGTCCAGGTCGACCCGACGCGCCCGTCGTTCCAGGCGCACTCGAGCGCGCCGACCTGAGCGGCCGCCGAGGCGTCCGGCGCGCTCACCGCGCCGAGGTCGACCTCGCCGAGCGGCGCCTCCCCTGCACCCAGCAGGGCCACCAGCGCCGTTCGGGGCAGCACGGCATCGCACCCGATGGCGAACCGCGGCGACGGAGCGTCGACCGGCGGCGCGTCGTTCCCGACCGGCTCCGTCGTCGCCGCCGTCGTCGCCGCCGAGGTCGTCGGGGCGGTCATGGAGGGCGCGACCGGCGAACAGGCGGAGAGCAGGCACATGGCGGCGGCGGCGAGCACGAACGCGGTGCGCCGCAGAGATCGAGTACTCGGCACGCGCCCACGCTATCGAAGCGCCTTCGAGCGGTCGGTCACGTTTCGGCAACGCCGCGGGGCGGGCCGCACACGACGAAGGGCGCCTCCTCTCGGAGGCGCCCTTCGCGCTGATCAGGCCGTGACGGCCGGGGATCGGTTCGGACTAGAAGTCCATGCCGCCCGTGGGGTCGCCGGCCGGAACCGGGTTCTTCTCGGGCTTGTCGGCGACGACGGCCTCGGTCGTGAGGAAGAGGCCGGCGATCGACGCTGCGTTGAGCAGAGCCGAGCGGGTCACCTTCACCGGGTCGTTGATGCCGGCGGCCAGCATGTCGACGTACTCGCCGGTCGCGGCGTTGAGGCCCTGTCCGACGGGGAGGTTGCGCACGCGGTCAACCACGACGCCGGGCTCGAGGCCCGCGTTCAGCGCGATCTGCTTGAGCGGGGCGTCGATCGCGACGCGAACGATGTTCGCGCCGGTCGCCTCGTCGCCTGCGAGCTCGAGCTTGTCGAACGCGACCTTGCCGGCCTGGATGAGCGCGACGCCGCCACCGGCGACGATGCCCTCTTCGACGGCGGCCTTCGCGTTGCGGACGGCGTCTTCGATGCGGTGCTTGCGCTCCTTGAGCTCGACCTCGGTGGCCGCGCCAGCCTTGATGACGGCGACGCCGCCGGCGAGCTTGGCGAGGCGCTCCTGGAGCTTCTCGCGGTCGTAGTCCGAGTCGGTGTTCTCGATCTCGGCGCGGATCTGCGCGACGCGACCGGCGATGCCCTCTTCGTCACCGGCACCCTCGACGATGGTCGTCTCGTCCTTGGTGATGATGACCTTGCGGGCCTGGCCGAGCAGGTCGAGGGTGACGTTCTCGAGCTTGAGGCCGACCTCCTCGGAGATGACCTGGCCGCCGGTGAGGATCGCGATGTCCTGGAGCTGCGCCTTGCGACGGTCGCCGAAGCCGGGGGCCTTGACGGCGACCGACTTGAAGATGCCGCGGATCTTGTTGACGATGAGGGTCGCGAGAGCCTCGCCGTCGACGTCTTCGGCGATGATGAGGAGCTGCTTGCCCGTCTGGATCACCTTGTCGACGATGGGCAGGAGGTCCTTGATGTTCGAGACCTTGCCGTTGACGATCAGGATGTACGGGTCTTCGAAGACCGCCTCCTGGCGCTCGGGGTCGGTGACGAAGTACGCCGACAGGTAGCCCTTGTCGAAGCGCATGCCCTCGGTGAGCTCGAGCTCGGTGCCGAACGTGTTCGACTCCTCGACCGTGACGACGCCTTCCTTGCCGACCTTGTCGATGGCCTCGGCGATCAGGGCGCCGATGGTCTCGTCCGCGGCGGAGATGGAAGCGGTCGCGGCGATCTCCTCCTTGGTCTCCACCTCCTTGGCGTTGGCGATGAGCTCGGCCTCGACGGCCGCGACGGCCTTCTCGATGCCGCGCTTCAGCGAGATGGGGTCGGCGCCTGCGGCGACGTTGCGGAGGCCCTCGCGCACGAGCGCCTGGGCGAGCACGACCGAGGTCGTGGTGCCGTCACCGGCGACGTCGTCGGTCTTCTTGGCGACCTCCTTGACGAGCTCGGCGCCGATCTTCTCGTACGGGTCGTCGAGCTCGATCTCCTTGGCGATCGACACGCCGTCGTTCGTGATGGTGGGGGCGCCCCACTTCTTCTCGAGCACGACGTTGCGACCGCGCGGGCCGAGGGTCACCTTGACCGCGTCGGCGAGCGTGTTGAGGCCACGCTCGAGACCGCGGCGGGCCTCCTCGTTGAAAGCAATGATCTTTGCCATGTGTGTTTCTCGTCCCTTCTCGGACGTCTCAAAGATTCTTGGGTTAGCACTCGATTCGAATGAGTGCTAAATCAATTCTGGCACTCGACCGACCCGAGTGCAAGCGAGCACCCGGCGGCCGGCGCGAGGTTCGCTCAGGGCGCGAAGGTCACCGATCCGGTGGTGGGCACCAGCTCGATCCAGGTGTTGCCCGGGGCGAGCGGCAACGGCTCCCCGTCGTCGGAGGTCAGCACGATCGGCGACGCCTGCGCCGCCTTCGACCAGGTGCCGTGCGCGGTCCGCCCGCCGCTCGACACCCAGGCCTCCCCCGACCCGTCGAGCACGGTCCGCGGCACCTCGCCGTACGACCAGTCGATCGCGACCCGCAGCGTCAGCACGTTCACCGCCTGCACCTGCGCGCCCGCGTCGTCGAGGTCGGGCTCGCCCTCCTGGGATCTCAGCCAGACGGATGCCGCGGCATCCCACGTCCACGACGGGAACCGCTCCTCCGAGAACACCTGCGAGATGCCCGACGTCGCCTCGGCGGCGAAATCGGGGGCCGAGAGCGGGTCCGTGCCGCCGTACACGAACTGCACCGCGGGCGGGGCGAGCGCGGCGTTGCGTTCCAGCGCCTCGGCCGCGTCGAGGATCACGTCGTGCGGGCCGGGTCGTTCGTCGGCCCGCGTGAACAGCCCGGTGTCGTCGAGATCGAAGACCAGGTTCACGAGCGGCGTCGCCTGCATCATCTCGACGAACTGCTCCTGCCCGCCCGAGTAGGCGATGATGCCGCCGAAAGGGGTCGCGATGTCGGGGTCCATCGGACGTATCGAGCGCACAGGGCCGAGCTCATCGGGGATGTCGGAATGCCACACCGCGAGGTACCGGGTGAGCCCGCCCTCGACGAGCTCCTCGAAGACGAGGTCGGTGCGGTTCAGCGCGAGCTGCGGTCGCGCCTCCTCGTGGTTGTCGATCTTCGCGGCGATGGACGGATGCTGCATGGCCGCCCATTCGGCACGGGTGCCGCGCAGCGGCGCGAACGCCAGCGCGACCGGTGCGGCGGAGGCTCCGACCGGTCGTGCGGGTGCGGGCGTCGGCGTCGCGACGATCCGGTCGAGGTCGGGGGCGCTGCAGCCCGCGAGCAGCAGTGCGGCTGCCGGGAGCAGCACGGCGAGCGGCCGCCATCCGATGGCAGATCCGTTCCGCCGCGCCATGCGCACAGCCAACCATCGAGATCCGCCCGTGCGCGGGCGGCGCGCCGGAACCGACCCCCGGGCCGCCTGCGACCGCCGGCCCGGAGACGACGAAGCGCCGCCGGTGCGAGGCATCCGGCGGCGCATCGTGTCACGCTTCGATCAGGCGGGCCGGACGGCCTCTGCCTGAGGGCCCTTCGAACCGGTGCCGACCTCGAACACGACCGCCTGGCCCTCTTCGAGGACCTTGTAGCCGGCCATGTCGATCGCGGAGTAGTGGACGAACACGTCCTGGCCTCCGTCGACGGTGATGAATCCGTAGCCCTTTTCAGCGTTGAACCACTTGACGGTTCCGTTCGCCATGCGTTGCTCCCATATAGCCGTGTGTCGATCAGCACGTGCGTGTCGCCTGTACCGGGCCTGCCCGTCGTGCTGACGGGACCACGGGTGGTACCTGGCATTACACGGGTTCGAGCGACCAATTCCAGATACTAATGACGCGGGCACAGCCAGGAAAAGGGGTGGAACGCGCCGAAATGTCGCGGAATGGCAACGATTCCGCGACCCGGCTCAGCCCGCGACGGTCGCGGCGTAGTCCGAACCGACGACCAGCACGAGCGGGGTGCCGATCTCGCCGAACTTCGCGTCGAGGCGCACGTCGGCGCCGGGGATCGCCTGGGCGACGCCGCGCGCCGCGCCCTCGAGGTCCGCGCTCGCGTAGTAGACGACGGACTCGACCAGATCGGTCTCGCTCGCGTTCGCGGTGGCGCCGACGGGCACGCCTGCCGCGGTGAGCGCCTCGCCGGCCGTGGCGGCCAGCCCGCTCGTCTCGGTTCCGTTCAGCACGGTCACGGGAACATCGGGGGCGATCGTCGGCTCGGCCGTGACGACCGGCGCCTCCGTCGCGGTGGGCGCGGCCTCCGACAGGTCGAGCCGGTCGTTGGCGACCACGACCCACGTGATGCCGACGCCGGTGAGCACGACGGTCGCGAGGGCCGCCCAGCCGAACGCGATCCACCTGGCCCCGCGACGCTGCGGTGCACGGTGGGCGCCCACGCGCTCGATGCCGTGGGGAATCGTGTCGAAGCGATCTCGAGGGGGGTTCTGCGCCATGGGTCCAGTCGTCGGGGTCGGGGCCTGCTCAGTCGAGCGTGCGGCCGTTCGAGAGCGAGCGCCGCGCCCGCGTCGCCGCGCGGGCGTCGCGGAGCCGCTGCAGGCGCTTCACCAGCATGGGGTCGTGGCGGAGGGCCGCGGGCGAGTCGATGAGCTCTCCGAGGATCCGATAGTAGCGGGCGGCTGACATGCCGAACTCCTCGCGGATGCCCTCGGCCTTCACGCCGGGCTGCTGCCACGCGTGGGCCTCGAAGGCGAGCACGCGGAGGGCGAGTGCGTCGAGATGCGGCTCGGCGTCGCGAGGCTGCCCATCGAGCATCACGTGCACCTCCCGCGGCGACGGCGTCGCCTTCGCGTCACATCCTAGGGATGCGTTGCCGTGAGGCTGCCGAGCGTCTGCGGCGTGTGCATGCGCGGGCCCCTGCGACCTGCGACGATGGAGGCATCCGCAGTTCTGGAGGGAACCCAATGGCGTATCAGGTCGAGAAGTCCGACGACGAATGGCGCGAGCAGCTCGGCGACGAGCAGTTCCAGGTGCTGCGCGAGGCGGCGACCGAGCGCCCGTGGACGGGCGAACTGCTCGACGAGGAGCGCGCCGGCATCTACGCGTGCGCCGCGTGCGGTGCCGAGCTCTTCAAGAGCGGCACCAAGTTCGATTCCGGCTGCGGATGGCCGAGCTTCTACGAGTCGGTGCGCCCCGAGGCGGTCGAGCTCATCGAGGACACCTCGCTCGGCATGGTGCGCACCGAGGTCCGCTGCGCGAACTGCGGTTCGCACCTGGGTCACGTGTTCCCCGACGGGTTCGGCACGCCGACCGGCGACCGGTACTGCATGAACTCGATCGCGCTCGACTTCACGCCGGAATCCTGAACGAGCGCCCGGTCTTCCAGGCGGCGAGCACGCGTCGCTCCGCCTCGAAGGTGACCGAAGCCGCACCCGACGACGCGGAGCTGATCGAGCTGCTCGGAGCCGCCGGTCGGGTGGCCGACCACGCCTCGCTCCGTCCGTGGCGCGTGATCGCGCTGCGCGGCGAGGCCCGCGAGCGTCTCGGGACAGCCCTCGCCGAGGCGTCCGGCCTCGCCGAGTCCGACCCGAAGGACGCGGCGAAGCTCGCCGCCAAGCCGCTTCGTGCGCCGCTGCTGCTCGCCGTCGTCGCCGTGCGCACGCCCGACCACCGCAAGGTGCCCGAGTGGGAGCAGGACGCCACGGCCTCCGGGGTCGCGCACCTGTTGAGCCTGCTCCTCGACGAGGCCGGCTGGGGCGTCATCTGGCGCACCGGCCCGCACACCCGGGATCCGGCCGTCGCGGCGATGCACGGGCTGGGCGAGCACGAGGCGCTGCTCGGCTGGCTCTACGTCGGCGGCCGGCCTCCTCGCACGCGGGTGGAGCGGCGCGCGCCGCGCGACGCGTCGGCACGGTTCACCAGCCTGGGCTGATCGCCGGCGCGGGCCACGGCCGACGCCGGGCTCGCGCCGAGCCCGTCGCGTTCAGGAGTTGAGGTCGGCGGAGGGCGCGGATGCCGGACTCTCGCCGGGTTCGACGACGTGCCGGCTCCTCGACCACCTCGTGCTCGCGATGATCACCGCGACGAGCGCGAGCGCGGCGCCGCCGATGGTCGCCAGATCGACTCCCCGGTCGCCGACCGGTACGAGCAGGTCGAGCGCGAGCGCCGCGGTGAGCTGGCCCGCGACTCCCGCGAGGGCGAGCACCAGCACGCCGATCACGCGCACCACGATCGCCTGCACCGCGATGAAGATGCACCCGATGAGGCCGCCCGCGTAGAGCCAGGGCTCGCCGGGGAACCCGGTCGGCCAGCCGACGACCGACGAGTGCACGACCATCACGACCACGAGCACCGTCGTGCCGACGACGAAGTTCCCGAGCGTCGACGTGAGTGCGCTCGACGCCGCCATGCGAACGCGGCCGTTGACCGCCTGCTGCCACGCCGCACCGAACCCGGCGGTGAACGGCAGGATCACGAGCAGCACCGGCACCTCGCCGCCGATCTCGGACGACAGGGTCCAGACCACCGCGCCGAGCGCGAGCAGTGCGCCGAACACCCGGGGCGCCGTGAGCGGGCGGCGTCCGGCCGGCCCCAGCCCGACGAGATCGAACACGACGCCGCCGACCGTCTGGCCCGCGACGATCGAGACCGTGAAGAGCGCGACGCCGATGACACCGGCCGAGATGCCCTGGGTCGCGACGAACCAGGCGCCCGCGACGCCGCCGAACAGCATCCACCAGCGGATGGTTCCGGAGCGGAGCTCCCGGGCCACGTTGCCGATTCCGGCCCGCCCCGGCTTCCAGAAGGCGAGCGCGACGAGCAGGATCGCCAGGCCGCTGCCGAACGAAATGGCCGCGGCCGTGTACGCGTCGCCGATCGCCGCCGAGAGCTGCCCGTTGACGCGCGACTGCAGGGCGGTCAGCGCACCGCCGACCGCGGCAAGGGCGATCGCGATCCAAGCGGGCATGCCGGCGGGCTCGACATGGGCGTGCCGATGCCCGTCTTCCGCCGGTGCCGCCGGCGAGGCGGCGTCGGGAATGCGTTCGTCTTCAGTCAAGAGCCGGCTGCGGGACTCGAACCCGCAACCACCGCTTTACAAGAGCGGTGCGCTACCAATTGCGCCAAGCCGGCGAGGCCGCCCCACGAGGGGGACCCACGACATCCTACCGATCGCGCGGCGGAGCCCGGTCTGGCTCCGCCGCGCGGACGGGATCACTGGGCCGGGGTCGGCGTGGGAGTGGGGGTCGGGGTCGACTCGGACTCGTTGAAGGTGGCGCTCGTGGCCTGCACGACGAACGACTGGAACTCCTGCGCGTCGGTGAGCGAACCGCTGTACTGCTGGCCGTTCACGAGCACGGTGGGCGTGCCGGTGACCGAGGTGAGGTCGGAGTTCGGGATCGGACCGGTCAGCGCCCGCGTCGTGGCATCCTGCACCCACGTCTTGAAGCGCATGTCGTCGATGCACGAGGCGACCGACGAGTCGGCGCCGGCATCGGTCGCGAGCTTCTTGAGGTCGGAGTTCGCGAGACCGACCGAACCCTCTTCGGGCTGGTTCTGGAAGAGGATCTCGTTGTAGTCGAAGAAGGCGTCGGGCGACAGGTCGGCGACGCACGCGGCGGCGTTGGCCGCGCGCAGCGAGTACTGCGTGCCGGCCGACTTGTTCGTGAGGATCGCGATGGGGTGGATCTCGAGCGTCGCGGCTCCGGACTCGACCATGGTGCGCATGGCCTCGGAGTTCGTCGTCTCGAACTGGCCGCAGTAGGGGCACAGGTAGTCGATGTAGGTCACGATGTTCGCCACCGTGCCGCTGTCGTCGGGGACCGTGGCCGTGGGCTCGCCGCCAGGCTTGATGGCGGGCGTCTCGACCGCGGTGATCGCGCCGTCGTCGCCCGCGACGAGCACGATGCCGTCGCTCGCCATGTTGGCCGGACCGGGGCCCGCGGGCTTGATGCTGTTGAAGATCAACCAGCCGATGAGGGCCGCGACGAGGAGCACGGCGACGATGACGCCGCCCTGGATGAGGACCTTGTTGCGCTTGTCGCGCTTCTTCTGCTCCTCGCGGAGGACGCGCGCCTTCTCGCGGGCAGCCTCCCGCTTCTCGTTACGGGTGGCACGTGGCTCTTGGGATCCGCCGTTGGTCATCGATGGTCACTCCGGGTCGCTGTGTGGGCGCGCGCGTACTGCGAACGCACCCACGATAGTAGGAACGGTGGCTGGGAATCAGCCACACGGGCACCACGGTTCGCGCTCGGCGGCCGTTCGGCGGGCACTCAGGCGCTTCGGGGCTGCCATGCAGCGGCGCACGGTCGGCGGATGCCGCGGGCGACCGCCGAATCGGCCGTCGCCGCCTCGCGTGCAATACTGAGGGAGCGTCGACGTCGACGCAGTCCATTCACTACGGATCGTCCGGCACGTACCTGCCGGTGAAGGAGAAGCAGAATCATGGCGTCAGTCACGTTCGACAAGGCCACCCGCCTGTACCCCGGCGGCACCCGTCCGGCCGTCGACCAGCTCGACCTCGACATCGCAGACGGCGAGTTCCTCGTGCTCGTCGGCCCCTCCGGCTGCGGCAAGTCGACCTCCCTCCGCATGCTCGCGGGCCTCGAAGAGGTCAACGACGGCAACATCTTCATCGGCGACCGCAACGTCACCGACGTGCCGCCGAAGGACCGCGACATCGCGATGGTGTTCCAGAACTACGCGCTCTACCCCCACATGACCGTGGCCGAGAACATGGGCTTCGCGCTCAAGATCGCCGGCGTCGGCAAGGAGGAGCGCGCGGCTCGCGTGCTCGAGGCAGCGAAGCTCCTCGACCTCGAGCCCTACCTCAGCCGCAAGCCGAAGGCCCTCTCGGGCGGCCAGCGCCAGCGCGTCGCCATGGGCCGCGCGATCGTGCGCCAGCCCCAGGTGTTCCTCATGGACGAGCCGCTCTCGAACCTCGACGCCAAGCTCCGCGTGCAGACCCGCACCCAGATCGCCTCGCTCCAGCGTCGCCTCGGCGTCACCACCGTCTACGTCACGCACGACCAGACCGAGGCGCTCACCATGGGCGACCGCATCGCCGTGCTGAAGGACGGCCTGCTGCAGCAGGTCGGCACCCCGCGCGACCTGTACGAGAAGCCGCAGAACGTGTTCGTCGCCGGCTTCATCGGCTCGCCCGCCATGAACCTGTTCCACGCCGACCTCGTCGACGGCGGAGTCAAGTTCGGCACCGCGACCGTTCCGGTCGAGCGCGACATCCTCTCCGAGTCGTCGGCCAAGGTCGCCACGATCGGCGTGCGCCCCGAGGACATCACCGTCTCGGGTGTCGAGGGCGAGGGCCTCGCGGTCGACGTCGACCTCGTCGAGGAGCTCGGCGCCGACGGCTACCTCTACGGCCACTCCACGGTCGAGGGCAAGCGCACCGACATCGTCGCTCGCGTCGACGGCCGCAACCACCCCAACGCCGGCGACCGCGTGTACCTCACGGCCACGCCGAACCACGTGCACCTCTTCGATGCCGAGTCGGGCGCGCGCCTCGGCAACAAGGCCGTCGTCAGCTGACGTCGCCCCGTACGAACGATCGATGCCGGTCGGGCCATGGCCCGGCCGGCATCGGCGTTTCGGGCTACGCTGAACCACGATGAGCGGCTCACTTTCGATCACGTCGGCCACGACCGACCCCGCACTGCTCGACCTCCCCTGGCACCTGCCCCTCGAGGCCTGGCCGAACGAGAACATCGCCGCACTGCCCAAGGGCATCTCGCGCCACCTCGTGCGCTTCGCGCACCTCGCGGGCCACGTGGTCGCGATCAAGGAGACCACGGCCGAGATGGCCCGCGGCGAGTACGACATGCTGCGCACGCTGCAGCGCCTCGAGATCCCGTGCGTCGAGCCCGTCGCCGTGATCACGAATCGCTCCGACGCCGAGGGCGATCCGCTGAAGCCCGTGCTCGTCACCCGGCACCTCCGGTTCTCGCTCCCCTACCGGGCGCTGTTCTCGCAGACGCTGCGCCCCGACACGGCGACCCGTCTCGTCGACGCCCTGGCGCTGCTGCTCGTGCGCCTGCACATCATCGGCTTCTTCTGGGGCGACGTGTCGCTCTCGAACACGCTCTTCCGCCGCGACGCCGGGGCGTTCGCCGCGTACCTCGTCGACGCCGAGACCGGCAAGCTCTACGAGGGCGGCCTCTCGAACGGGCAGCGCGAGAACGACCTCGAGATCGCCCGGGTGAACATCGCGGGCGAGCTGCTCGACCTCGAGGCCGGCGGCCGCGTGGCCGACGAGCTCGACCCCGTGCGCATCTCGAACGGCATCGTGGACGCCTACCGCAGCCTCTGGAGCGAGCTGACCGGGTCGGAGTCGTTCTCGTCGGCCGAGCGCTGGCGCATCAACGAGCGCGTGAGCCGCCTGAACAAGCTCGGCTTCGACATCGAAGAGCTCGCCATCCGCACCGACGACCAGGGCACGACCGTTCGCATCCAGCCGAAGGTCGTCGACGCGGGCCACCACCAGCGTCGCCTGCTGCGCCTGACCGGCCTCGACGCCGGCGAGAACCAGGCCCGCCGCCTGCTCAACGACCTCGACTCCTACCGGGCGAGCTACGGCAAGGGCGAGCTCGACGAGGAGATGGTCGCGCACGAGTGGCTGGTGCGCGTGTTCGAGCCCGTGGTGCGCGCGATCCCGTCCGACCTGCGCGGCAAGCTCGAACCCGCCGAGGTCTTCCACCAGCTCCTCGAGCACCGCTGGTTCCTCGCGCAGAAGGCGGGCCACGACATCCCGCTCGCCGAGGCCGTGGCGTCGTACATCAACACGGTGCTGCGCCACCGCCGCGACGAGGCGACCGTCATCGGGCCGCAGACCGGCGCCATCACGACGTCCATCGAGGTCGTGCCACTCGACACCTCGGCGGTCGCGGTCGTCGACCCCGACGACGAGGACGACTGGCGGCTGAAGGTCTGATCGGCCGGCTCCCTCGACCGGCCCGATCGGCCGACTGAGGCGACCGCGACCGCGGCCTCGACGAAGACGACGACGCCCCGCTGCGCACGTGCAGCGAGGCGTCGTCGTTCGGTTCGGAAGTGGCGTGCGGCTCAGCCCTCGGCGCGCAGCTTCGAGATCTCGTAGAGCGTGACGGATGCCGCGATGCCGGCGTTCAGCGACTCGGTCGCCGCGCTGATCGGAATGGAGACGATCGCGTCGCACGTCTCGGCGACCAGTCGCGACAGCCCCTTGCCCTCGCTGCCGACGACGATGACGATGGGGCGCCCGGCCCAGGACAGGCCGGGCAGCGACACGTCGCCGCCGCCGTCGAGGCCGAGCACGAACACGCCGCGATCCTTCAGCGACTTGAGCGTCTGGGTGAGGTTGGGCGCCATCGCGACCGGGATTCGCGCGGCCGCACCAGCAGAGGTCTTCCATGCGCCCGCGTTCACGCCGACCGAGCGGCGCTGCGGCACGATGACCCCCTGACCGCCGAAGGCCGCGGTCGAGCGGATGATGGCGCCGAGGTTGCGCGCGTCGGTGATGCCGTCGAGCGCCACGAAGAGCGGCGTCTCGTCGCGGGCGATGACCTCGTCGAGCAGCTCGATCGGGTGCGCGTACTCGTACGGGGGCACCTTGAGCGCGAGTCCCTGGTGCACACCGCCCTCGCCCGCGAGGCGGTCGAGCTCGGGGCGCATGACCTCGAGGATGGGGATGCCGCGGTTGGTGGCGATCTTCATCGCCTCCTTGACGCGGTCGTCCATCTCGATGCGTGCGGCCACGTAGAGCGTCGTCGCGGGGATGCGCGTGCGCAGCGCCTCGACGACCGAGTTGCGGCCCGTCACGATCTCGGACTCGTCGCCCGACTTCGAGCGACGCGAGGCGCCGGAGGCGCCGCGGGGTGCTCCCGCACGACCGCCCTGGCCCGCGACCTTGGCTCCGCCCGGCTTGCCCTTGCCGCCGGACGCTGCGTAGCGCTCCTGTGCGGCCTTGCGCTTGCCCGCAGGGTGCCAGGCGCGATCCTCGGCCTTCGGGGTCGGCCCCTTGCCCTCGAGCGCCTGACGGCCCTGGCCGCCCGACCCGACCTGCTTGTTCTTGCCCTTGCGCACCGCGCCGGCGCGGGGCTTTCCGCTGCCCTTCATGATTCCAAGCTCCAATGCGTGCCGTTCTGGCTGTCTTCGATGGTGATGCCCGCAGCCGAGAGTTCGGCGCGGATACGGTCGGCGGCGGCGAAGTCCTTCGCCGCGCGCGCCGTCTGGCGGTCTTCGATGAGTCGGGTGACGAGCGTGCCGAGGGCGGATGCCGCGGGCGCGGCGTCGGGCGCCCAGTGCGGGTCGCGCGGGTCGATGCCGAGCACCCCGACCATCGCGGAGACCTGCCCGTGCAGGACCGCGGCCTGATCGAGCTCGTCGGCGTCGAGCGCCTGGTTGCCGGCCCGGACGGTGTCGTGCAGCACCGCCAGTGCCTGGGGGACGCCGAGGTCGTCGTCCATGGCCGCGCCGAACGCGTCGGGGATCACGGCCGCGCCGACGCCCGCGTACCGGGTGCCGGCGAGGCGGCGCTCGACCCGATCGAGGAACGTGCGGATGCGGTCGACCGCCGCCTCGGCCTCGGCGAGCGAGGTGGGTGCGTAGTCGAGCGTCGAGCGGTAGTGCGCAGCGCCGAGCAGGTAGCGCACGGCGAGCGGCGACGCGAGCTCGAGGAGCTCGGCCGCGAAGACCGAGTTTCCGAGCGACTTCGACATCTTCTGGCCGCCGACGTTGACGAGTCCGTTGTGCACCCAGTACCTGGCGTACGCGTCGCCGGCGGCGGTGGACTGGGCGAGTTCGTTCTCGTGGTGCGGGAACCGCAGGTCGAGACCGCCGCCGTGGATGTCGAACTCGGTGCCGAGGTACCGGGTCGCCATGGCCGAGCACTCGATGTGCCAGCCGGGGCGGCCGTCGCCCCACGGCGACGCCCACGACGCCGACTCGGGCTCGTCGGCCTTGCGGCCCTTCCAGAGCGCGAAGTCGCGCGGGTCGCGCTTGCCGCGCGGGTCGGCATCGGCCGCGGCCTCCATGTTGTCGCGCGCCTGGCGGGTGAGCTCGCCGTAGGCGGGCCAGCTCGCGGTGTCGAAGTACACGTCGCCCGAGGCATCCGGCGCGGCGTAGGCGTGCCCGCGCTCGATGAGCCTCCCGATGAGCTGCTGCATCTGCTGAACGCTCGCGGTCGCGCGCGGCTCGTAGGTCGGCGCGAGGATGCCGAGCGAGCCGTAGGCCGCGGTGAACTCGAGCTCGACGCGATAGGCCAGGGCCCACCACTGCTCGCCGGTCGCGGCGGCGAGGATCTTGTCGTCGATGTCGGTGACGTTGCGCACGAAGGCGACGTCGTACCCGCGGTAGGAGAACCAGCGGCGCAGGATGTCGTAGACGAGCGCGCTGCGCAGGTGCCCGATGTGCGGGCTCGACTGCACCGTCGGACCGCAGACGTACATGCCGACGGACCCCTCGCGGAGGGGAACGAAGTCACGCAGGGCCTGGGCCTTCGAGTCGTAGAGTCGCACGGTCACCCGCCAAGCCTACCGGCGCGCGGCCGAGCGCCCGATCGGTGCCGGGCCCGGCGTGGTCGCCGCATGGCCAGAGCATGGTGACCGCCCGGTCAGGCTCCCGAGAGCATCGCCGTCGCGATGGCCGACACGCCTTCGCCCCGACCCGTGAACCCGAGCGCGTCGGTCGTCGTCGCCGCGACCGAGACGGGAGCGCCGAGCACGTCGGAGAGCAGCGCCTCTGCCTCGGCCCGGCGAGGGGCGAGCTTCGGCCGGTTGCCGACGACCTGCACCGTCACGTTCACGATGCGGAATCCGGATGCCTCGACGAGCCGTCGGGCCTCGGCGAGGAAGACCTCTCCGTGCGCCGCCGCGAACCGCGGATCGGCCGTGCCGAAGACGGCTCCGACGTCGCCGAGTCCGGCCGCGGCGAGGAGCGCGTCGCAGATCGCATGCGCGGCCGCGTCGCCGTCGGAGTGGCCGGAGAGGCCGCGCTCCCCCGGCCACTCGAGGCCGGCGAGCCAGAGCGGGGTCGCCGGGTCGTCGTCGAACGCGTGCACGTCGACCCCGGTGCCGATGCGGAGCGCGGGCACGGCGGGCTCTCCCGGCGACTGCGCGTCTGAATCGGACACCCGCGGATCCGGCATGCCGTTCCTCTCGTCGCGGACCAGGCGTTCGGCACGCCGCAGGTCTTCGGGAACCGTGATCTTGAAGGCGCGGGCGTCGCCGGGAACGAGGTCGACGACGAGCCCGGCGGCCGCGGCGATCGCGGCGTCGTCGGTGTACTCGATCGCGGGGTCGGCGGCGTCGAACGCGTCGTCGAGGTCTTCGCGCGGGAACCCCTGCGGCGTCTGCACCGCCGAGAGCCGCGATCGGTCGACGGTCTCGACGATGCGCGAACCGTCGATGCGCTTGATGGTGTCGACCACGGGCAGGCCGGGCACGATGCCGTGCCCGCGGGCGCGCACGGCGGCGGCCACCTCGTCGAACACGAGCGAGGGAGTGAGGGGGCGGGCCGCGTCGTGCACGAGCACGGTGTCGACGACGTGCGGCAGCACCTCGAGTCCGGCAGCGACGGAGTCGTGGCGCGATGCTCCGCCCGGAACGACGTCGAAGGGTGCGGATGCCGCGGCCGCGGCGCCCGCGAACCGTTCACGCACCTCGGCGACGCGGTCTTCGGGCGCGACGACCACGATGTGCGGGACCTCGCGCATGCCCAGGACGGCATCGAGCGCGACGCCGAGGATCGTCGAATCGCCCAAGGGCACGAAGGCCTTGGGCTCGGGGCGACCGAGGCGCGTGCCGCTGCCCGCGGCGACCAGGATGACGGCGACCGTCGACGAACTCATGGCTCGAGCCTAGCCAGCCGCGAGGGCTCGCGGCTGCGTGCACCGCGGCCGAGCGGGTCGAGGCGCACGCGACGACGTCGCGCCCGGCAACGGGCGCGACGTCGGTGCGGACTAGGAGGCGAGGACCTCGTCGAGCACCGTCGAGGCGGCCTCTTCGTCGGTCTTCTCCGCCAGCGCGAGCTCGGAGATGAGAATCTGCCTCGCCTTGGCGAGCATGCGCTTCTCACCCGCGGACAGGCCGCGGTCCTGGTCTCGACGCCACAGGTCGCGCACCACTTCGGAGACCTTGATCACGTCGCCCGAGGCGAGCTTCTCGAGGTTCGCCTTGTAGCGACGGGACCAGTTCGTGGGCTCCTCGGTGAAGGGAGCACGCAGCACCTCGAAGACCTTGTCGAGGCCCTCCTTGCCGATGACGTCGCGGACGCCGACCAGGTCGACGTTCTCAGCGGGCACCTCGATGACGAGGTCCCCCTGCGTGACGTTCAGCTTGAGGTAGAGCTTCTCCTCACCCTTGATGATGCGCTTCTTCACCTCGGTGATCGTTGCGGCGCCGTGATGCGGGTACACGACGGTTTCGCCAACCTCAAAAAGCATGAATATATGTCCTTCCGGCAACTTTCAGGATATCACACTCGCCTTCGTGCTAAGGTTCCGCCGCTCGCCCGCAGGCCCGTCCGCACCGTTGCGCTACACTCGGAATCGATTCGCGTGCGCGGTTCGAACGTTCGCGCACGCCCGTACTTGGAGGTTCTGTGAAGGCGCGTCTCGCGGCATCCGCTGTTCTGGCCCTGGGTCTCGCCGTCGGCGCGACCGGCTGTTCGATGATCACCTACCAGGCGACGACCGAGCACTACGACGCGAGCGACGGCGTCTCCGTCACCGTTGGCGACCTCGACCTGCGCAACATCCTCGTCGTGAGCGAAGACGGCGAAGACGGCAACCTCGTGATGACCGTCGTCAACACCGGCGACCGCGACCAGACGCTCGAGATCGAGGCCGGCTCGGCGACGCAGGAGCTCGAGGTCGAGGCCGGGAGCACGCTCGTGCTCGGTGACGGCGAGAACGAACCGGTGCTGCTCGAGGGCATCGACGCCGAGGTCGGCGGCCTCACCCCCATCTTCTTCCAGTACGCGAGCGAGGAGGGCATCGAGAAGCAGGTGCCCGTGCTCGACGACCGTCTCTACCCGGGCCTCGCCCCGTAAGGCCGAGTCACCGAGGTCACGCGAAACGGCTCCCGCCGGGGCGGGAGCCGTTTCGCGTCTCCGCCGACGGGCTCAGGCCTCGAACCGGTACCCGAGTCCGCGCACGGTCACGAGCTGCACGGGCTCCGACGGCTGCTTCTCGATCTTCGAGCGGATGCGCTTGATGTGCACGTCGAGGGTCTTCGTGTCGCCGAAGTAGTCGGAGCCCCAGACGCGGTCGATCAGCTGGCCGCGGGTGAGCACGCGCCCGGGGTTGCGCATGAGCAGCTCGAGCAGCTCGAATTCCTTCAGCGGCATGGGAACCGGGTCGCCGTCGACCTCGACCGTGTGGCGGTCGACGTCCATGCGCACGCGCCCTCCCTCGATGAGCGACTCGTCGAAGTCGTCGGCGTCGATGCGGCGACGGAGCACCGCCCGGATGCGCGCGAGCAGCTCGCGCGTCGAGTACGGCTTCGTGACGTAGTCGTCGGCGCCGAGCTCGAGGCCCACGACGATGTCGATCTCGGAGTCCTTCGCCGTGAGCATGATGATCGGCACGTTCGAGCGGGCGCGGATCTCGCGGCACACCTCCGTGCCCGGCAGCCCGGGCAGCATGAGGTCGAGCAGCAGCAGGTCGGCGCCGTTGCGGTCGAAGGCCGCGAGCGCCGCGGGCCCGTCGGCCGCGACCTCGACCTCGTACCCTTCGCGTTCGAGCAGGAAGCTCAGCGGGTCGCTCAGCGCGATCTCGTCCTCGACGAGCAGGATGCGGGTCACAGGGTGTCTCCTCGGTCGGGAACGACGACGGTCGCCGCTCCGGTGCTGGGTTCGGTCATCGGACGGGGTGGGCCGCGCGCGGCTGCTTCTCGGCGGCCGGCTCGGACGCCGGCGTGGAGCGCGATGACTCGGCCGAGGCATCCGGAGTCGGCGCCATCGGCGGTTCCGCGAGCGGCAGGCGGATCGTGAAGGTCGAACCGCGCTCCGGCGTCGACCAGACCCGCACGTCGCCGCCGTGGTTCTGCACCGTGTGCTTCACGATGCTCAGACCGAGCCCCGAGCCGCCCGTGTTGCGCGAGCGCGCCTGGTCGACCCGGAAGAACCGCTCGAAGACGCGGTCGAGGTCTTCGCGCTGGATGCCGATGCCCTGGTCGGTCACCGCGATGGACACGGTGTCGCCGTCGAGCTTGACGCCGACGCCGACCCGGCTTCCCTCGGGCGAGTAGGCGATCGCGTTGGAGAGCAGGTTGTGCACGGCCACCACGAGCAGCGCACGGTCACCGTAGACCTGCGCCTTGCTAGTGGCGCGCACGCCGATCTCGACGTGCTTGGCCGTCGCGACGATGCGGTTCTGATCCACCGCCTCGGCGACCACCTCGTCGATCGGGACGAGCACGTCTGGACGGAGCGCGTCCCTCGCCTGGAGGCGCGAGAGCTCGATGACCTCGCTCGTGATGTGCGCGAGGCGGGCGGCCTCGGTCGAGAGCCGGCCGGCGAACCGTCGCACCTGGTCGGGCTCGTCGGCGGCCATGTCGAGCGCCTCGGCGAGGAGGCTCACCGACGCGATCGGCGTCTTCAGCTCGTGCGAGATGTTCGCCACGAAGTCGCGGCGGACCTCGTCGAGGCGGTGCGACTCGGTGCGGTCGTCGGCGAGCAGCAGCACGAAGCGGGTGCCGAGGCGGGCGACCAGCACGCGCAGCCGCATGGTCGACTCGCCGTAGGGGCCGCGCGCGAGCGTGAACTCGTCGGCGATCGTCTCACCCGAACGACGGACGGATGCCGCGAGCTCGACGAGCTCCGGATGCACGAGCGCGCTGCCGCGGACGAGTCCGAGCGCGAGCGCACCGGGAGACGCCTTCAACACGTTGTTGGACGGATCGATGACGACGCCCGCGGACTCGAGCACGTCGAGCACCTGATCGACCCCGTCGGGGATCGTCGGCGCGATGACCTGCGCGGCACGGGCGCCGCGACGCTCGGCCATGTAGAGCAGGAGGAGGAAGCCGGCCCCGAGGAACGCGCCGAGAGCGAGCGCGCCGAGGACCAGCCAGATGGAGTCCATGCTCAGTAGCGTAACCACACCCCATCGCCCCGGATCGCGAAAACGGGCGCGCACCGAGGGTAGGTTAACGAGTGTTCAGGTCCACGGCACCCGGTGTTCACCTTCTCGGGCGACGATGTGCTGGTCCGGTGCGACCTCCGGACCGATCCCGCGTGCGCGCCGCGCGCGCACCCGACAGAGGATGTTTCGTATATGCGTGAGGTGTTCCAGCAGGAACTTCGAGAAGTCCAGGACCGACTCGTCGAGATCTCGGAGCTCGTGGCGACGTCGATCGAGAAGGCGACCCGCGCCTTCAACGAGTCCGACGTGAGCCTTGCCGAGGAGGTGATCGCCGACGACCACCGCATCGACCAGGCCGCAGTCGAGCTCGACGAGCTCGCGATCACGATCCTCGCCCGCCAGTCCCCCGTCGCGCGCGACCTGCGCACGGTCGTGAGCGCGCTGCGCATCAGCGCCTCCCTCGAGCGCATGGGCGACATGTCGACGCACATCGCCCAGCTCTCGCGGTACCGGTTCCCCGACAAGGTCGTGCCGAAGCGGCTCCGCGGCACGTTCGCCGACATGGGCGCCCTCGACGTCGAGATCGCGCAGAAGCTCACCGAACTGCTGCGCACCGAAGACGTCAAGCTCGCCGAGGAGATCCGCAACGAGGACGACAAGGTCGACGACCTGCACCTCTCGGTCTTCGACACCGTGCTCGGGGAGAAGTGGAAGGGCGAGGCGGCCGACACCGTCGACGCCACCCTCGCCAGCCGCTACCACGAGCGCTTCGCCGACCACGCAGTGTCGATCGCCAAGAAGGTGCAGTACCTCGTGACGGGCGACTGGGACCCCGACATCAGCGCCGGACTCTAGTCCGCGCGGGTACGACGAAGGGCCGGGGTCTCCCCCGGCCCTTCCCGCGTCTTCGGGCTGCGCGATGACGGCGGCCCGAAGCCCGGTTACTTCTTGCCCTGCGCGGCGACCGCGGCGGCGCCCGCTGCGGCGGCCTCGGGGTCGAGGTAGCGCGCGGGGGCGAGCGGCGTGAAGTCGTCGCCGAGCTCGTAGACCAGCGGGATGCCGGTCGGGATGTTCAGCTCGGCGATGTCGTCGTCGCTGATGCCGTCGAGGTGCTTGACGAGTGCGCGCAGCGAGTTGCCGTGCGCCGTGACGAGCACGGTCCTGCCTGCGGCGAGGTCGGGCACGATGCCCTCCTCCCAGTAGGGCAGCATGCGGGCGATGACGTCCTTCAGGCACTCGGTGCGCGGCAGTTCGTCGTCGGCGAGGCCGGCGTAGCGGGGGTCTCCGACCTGCGAGTACTCGGCGTCGTCTTCGAGCACGGGCGGGGGCACGTCGAACGAGCGGCGCCAGAGCTGGAACTGCTCGGGGCCGTACTTCTCGAGCGTCTCGGCCTTGTCGAGGCCCTGCAGCGCGCCGTAGTGGCGCTCGTTGAGGCGCCAGGTGCGGCGCACGTCGATCCACGCGCGGTCGGCGACGTCGAGCGCGATGTTCGCGGTCTGGATCGCGCGGGTCAGCACGGAGGTGTGCAGCACGTCGGGCAGGATGCCCGACTCGGCGAGCAGTTCGCCGGCACGGGCGGCCTCGGTACGGCCGAGGTCGCTGAGTCGCACGTCGACCCAACCGGTGAACAGGTTCTTCTGGTTCCATTCGCTGTTGCCGTGGCGAAGCAGCACGAGGGTGTGAGGCATGCGTCCAGCCTAGCCGTGAGGCATCCTCCGTCATGGCCGCGGGTCGTCGAGCGTCACGCACCGCACCCGGGCCCGCACCGGAGGGCCGGCCCGGCCGGGGCTGGCAGACTTGGGTCATGCCCGCGGATGCCTCGCCCCACCCCAGGCGGCTCCGCCCGGGTCAGCGAGTGGGCACCGTGACGCGCGGCACCACGAACACCAACCGCCTGCGGCGCGTCGATCGCTGGATCGCCGCGCACGCCGCCCTGCTGCACGCACCGGATCCCTTCGTCGTCGACCTCGGCTACGGCGCGAGCGGCGTCACGACGCTCGAGCTCGCCTCGCGCCTCGCCCACGTGCGGCCCGACGTGCGCGTGCTCGGGCTCGAGATCGAGCCCGAGCGGGTGCGCGTCGCGCTCGAGCAGCTCGCGAGGGTGCGGTCGGGCGAGGCCTCGTTCGCCTCCGGGCTCGACGTCGACTTCGCCGTCGGGGGCTTCGAGGTGCCCCTGCCCGACGCGCGACGGCCCGCCGTCATCAGGGCGTTCAACGTGCTGCGGCAGTACGACGAGTCCGACGTGGCGGCGGCATGGGAGCTCATGCGCTCACGGCTCGCACCCGGCGGCCTGCTCGTCGAGGGCACGTGCGACGAGCTCGGCCGGGTGTCGAGCTGGGTGGGCATCGGCGAGGACGGCCCCCGCACGTTCACCGTGAGCCTGCGTCGATCCGGCCTTGAGCTGCCGTCGGTCGTCGCGGAGCGCCTGCCGAAGGCGCTCATCCACCGCAACGTGCCCGGCGAGCGCATCCACGCGCTCCTCCTCGACCTCGACCTCGCCTGGCGCACGCACGCGGCGATGGCCGTCTACGGGCCGTCGCAGCGCTGGATCGCCACCGTCGCGACCCTGCGCCACGAGGGCTGGCCGATCATCGGCGGCCCCCGGCGCACCAGGCTCGGCGAGCTGACCGTGCCCTGGTCGGCCGTCGCACCGCTCGACTGAACCGACGTCGAGGCGTCGTCAGGGACGCGCCCCGAGCCGCGGCAGTCGCGGCACGTCGACCGCGGCGGAAGCGTCGGCCGGCACGATCTCGACCTGGGCGGCCGCGACATCCGTGCCGTGGCTCTCGACGATGAGCGGGAGGTCGGCGGGAACCTGCCGCTTGATGACCGCCAACGCGACCGGGCCGAGCTCGTGGTGCATCGTGCTCGACGTGATGTGGCCGACCACGCGTCGCTCGGGCGCCTCGCCCGGCAGCGGTTCGGGCCGCACCTTCTCGCCGATGACCTCGTCGCCGGGGGCGGGGAGCACGGTGTCGCTGCCGTCGAGGTGCAGCAGCACGAGACGCCGCGGCGGACGCCCGAGGTTCAGCACCTTGGCCACGGTCTCCTGGCCCTTGTAGCAGCCCTTGCCGAGATCGACCGCGCTCTGCAGCCAGTCGAGCTCGTGCGGCAGGCTCTTCTCGTCGACCTCGGTCGCGAGACGCGGGCGCCACGCCGCGATGCGCAGCGCCTCGGCGGCGAGCGATCCGGCGACCTCGACCCGTCCGGCGCGCACGGCGGCGACCGCCGCGGGCAGCGCCTCGCGGGGCACGATGCGCTCGATCCAGTGCCAGTCGGATGCCGGGTGCCCGGCGTCGCGCGCGTACCGGTGCGTGCCCGGCGTGCGGGTCGACCACGGGTCGACCCAGTCGAGCCCGATGCCTGCGGGCGCCGCGGCCGGGATCGCGGCGTCGAGCGCGTCGGCCGACGTGGCGCCGAGGATCGCGAACTCGGCCGTGCGGTCGGCGACCTCGACGCGGAGCATGAACCGCATGCGGTCGAGGAACGACGCCAGCGGCGCGGCATCCGCACCCTCGACGATGAGCCAGGCCGTCTCGCCGTCGTCGACTGCGTGCACGACGTGCTCGATGCGGCCCGACGCGTCGAGGAACAGCGCCTCGGCGGCGTCGCCCGGTCGCAGCCCGGTGAACGACTGGCTGGCCATGGAGTGGAGCCACGAGAGGCGGTCGGGGCCCGTCACCGTGACGACGCCGCGATCCGAGAGGTCGACGATCGCGGTGCCGCGCTCGAGGTGGCGCTGCTCGACGATCGGGTTGCCGTAGTGCCCCGGGCCGGCGACGGCGTCGTCGACGTCGTCGGCGGGAACGGCGCCCGGGAGGGCGAGGAAGGGCGACGCGGCCATCAGTCGACCTTCGCGAGACGCGCGGAGGCGTGCGTGCGGAGGTCTTGACCGAGCGCGGCGATGTCCCACGCCCACAGCAGGTGCCCCTCGACGAGCCCGTAGAGGCGGGTCCCCGCCGCGTAGTCCTTCGCGCCCGAGCCCCGCATGACGGCATCGGTCGCGAGGTCGATGCGCGGGCCCTTGACCTGCCCGAGGTAGAGCTCGGAGACCCCGCCGGGGTGCACGAGCGAGACCTCGAGGTCGAACCCGCCGTCGGCGTTGCGCAACGCCTCGACGTCGTCGGCCGAGCGATAGCGGGACTCGCCGACACCCGGCAGCAGCGCCGGGCCGGGGTCGCCTTCGCCGAGTTCGCGCGCGATGCGCCAGTAGCCCGTCTCGGTCGCGAGCGGACGCGGCTCGCCGTCGGGCTCGTCGGCGAACAGCCACGTGTACGACGTGTAGTTCAGGTGCGGCAGGCCGTCGTGGCTGAAGCTGATGCGCTGCCCGAACTCGTGGGTGACCTTCTCATCGCCGACCTTGTAGTCGATGACGCCCGATCCCTCCCACACGCCGAGCAGCCACGAGAGCGGCACGAGTTCGGCCGGCAGGTCGACGGGGAGCTCGATCATCGCCGCGCCCTCACCAGCGCCTAGCGCTGGCCCTTGAACAGCTTGTAGACCACGACGCCGCTGATCCACGCGATCGAGAGGCTCGCGAGACCGAGCAGGCCGATGAAGAGGAGTTCGAGTGCGAGCAGCTGCGACATGCTGAGAGTCTATCCGCTCCGCTCGACTTCGGCGGCGCGGCGGCGGCGCTCCGGCGTGCGCCGACCGACTACGCCGTGACGGTCGGCGCGACGGCGAGCGCGGCGACGGCCACCACGGCGGCCGCGCCGCCGACGCTCGCGCTGGCCCGCACGACGAAGCCGGGCGGTCGGCGCGTCGCCAGCTGGGCCGCGAGCGCGCCGACCACGCTCGTCGCGAGCACCACGCCCAGCGCGTCGTAGACGCCGAGCGCGCCCGAGTCGCCGAACCACGCGGACGTGCCGGCGTAGGCGAGCGAGACCACGATCGCGGAGCCGACCACGGCGATGGCCCAGACGACGCCGATGGCGAGCCATCCGGCCCTCGATTCGCGCTCCGCCTGCATGTCGTCCTCTTCGTGTCGGTCTCGGGCCCCTGACGTCCCGTAGTATTGACGAACCTTACTCCTGGAGTGTGTACGTGGCGCAGTTGCTGATCCTGTCGCCGGCGGCTAACGAAGAAGTTCTTCCGGCGCTTTCACTTCTGACTCACCGAACGCGGATCATCCCCGCTTCGCCTGAGCAGCTGGTCAGAGCGCCCGAATCGGACCTCGTGTTCCTCGACGCCCGCACGAACCTCGCCGCGGCCAAGGCCCTGGCGCAGATCCTTCGGACGACCGGGCTCTCGTCGCCGCTCCTGCTGATCGTCACCGAGGGCGGCCTCACCGCGGTCACGCCCGACTGGGGCGTCGACGACGTCGTGCTCGACCAGGCCGGTCCGGCCGAGGTCGACGCGCGCATCCGCCTCGCCCTCGGGCGGGCGGCCGCGACGCAGCCCACGGAGCGCATCCAGACCTCCGGCGTCGTGATCGACGAGGCCAGCTACTCGGCGAAGGTGCACGGGCGCACGCTCGACCTGACGTACAAGGAGTTCGAGCTGCTCCGGTTCCTCGCCGCCCACCCCTCGCGGGTGTTCACGCGCGAGCAGCTGCTCAGCGAGGTCTGGGGGTACGACTACTTCGGCGGCACCCGCACGGTCGACGTGCACGTGCGGCGCCTGCGCGCCAAGCTCGGCGACCTCGACAGCCTCATCGGCACGGTCCGCAACGTCGGCTACCGCTTCAACGTGCACGAAGACGACGAGGGCGCCCCCGTCACGACGCGTTGACGAGCTGTTCATCGCCCGAAACGCGCCGAATGGCATTATGAGGGGATGACCACGGACAGCGCCCTCGACGAAGACCGCACCTCGAGCGACTTCGACGACGACTTCGAACCCTTCGACATCGAAGGCGCGCCCGAGCTGCCCGCCGAGCGGTACCTCGACCGCGAGCTCAGCTGGCTCGCCTTCAACAAGCGGGTGCTCGAGCTCGCTGAAGACGCCACGCTCCCCGTGCTCGAGCGCGCGAACTTCCTCGCGATCTTCGCCTCGAACCTCGACGAGTTCTTCATGGTCAGGGTCGCCGGCCTCAAGCGCCGCATCATCACCGGGCTGGCGGTGCCCACCAACGTCGGGCGCGCGCCGCTCGACGTGCTGAGCGACATCTCCCAGCAGGCCCACGAGCTGCAGGCGCGCCACGCGGCCGTCTACCAGGACCTCGTGAAGCCCGCCCTCGCCGAGGCCGGCATCCGAGTCGTCTCGTGGGAGGCGCTCGGCGACGACGCTCGATCGCACCTCCGCGACTACTTCTCGAGCCAGATCTTCCCGGTGCTCATGCCGCTCGCGGTCGACCCGGCGCACCCCTTCCCCTACATCTCCGGGCTCTCGCTGAACCTGTCGGTTCGCGTGCGCAACTCCCGCACCGGCCGCCAGGAGTTCGCCCGCGTCAAGGTGCCGCAGATGCTGCCGCGGTTCGTCCGCGTCGACCCCGACGAGTCGGTCGAGGACGCGCGGTACGTCACCCTCGAGGACCTGATCGCGAACCACCTGGGCGACCTGTTCCCCGGCATGGAGATCCTCGAGCACCACGTCTTCCGCGTCACGCGCAACGAAGACGTCGAGATCGAGGAGGACGAGACCGAGAACCTCATCAAGGCGCTCGAGAAGGAACTGCTGCGACGCCGGTTCGGCCCGCCCATCCGCCTCGAGGTCACCGACGACATGGACGAGGTGACCCTCGGGCTGCTCGTGCGCGAACTCGACGTGACCGAGCAGGAGGTGTACCGACTGCCGGCGCCGCTCGACCTCGGCGGCCTGTTCGACCTGTCGCGGCTCGACCGACCCGAACTGCACTACCCGACCCACGTGCCGGTGACCGCGGCGCAGCTGCAGCCCTCCGACACGAACCTGCGGGCCGACATCTTCAAGGCCGTCTCGCGTCGCGACGTGCTGCTGCACCACCCCTACGAGTCGTTCGCGACGAGCGTGCAGGCCTTCCTCGAGCAGGCCGCCGCCGACCCCGACGTGCTCGCCATCAAGCAGACGCTCTACCGCACGTCGGGCGACAGCCCGATCGTCGAGGCGCTCATCGACGCGGCCGAATCCGGCAAGCAGGTGCTCGCGCTCGTCGAGATCAAGGCGCGGTTCGACGAGCAGGCGAACATCACCTGGGCGCGCAAGCTCGAGAAGGCGGGCGTGCACGTGGTCTACGGGCTCGTCGGGCTCAAGACGCACTGCAAGCTCGCGCTCGTGATCCGTCAGGAGAAGGGCACGCTGCGGCACTACTCGCACATCGGCACGGGCAACTACAACCCCAAGACGAGCCGCATCTACGAGGACCTCGGACTGCTCACCGCCGACGACCAGGTCGGCAAGGACCTCACGCGCCTGTTCAACGAACTCTCCGGCTACGCGATCGAGAAGAAGTTCAAGCGGCTGCTGGTCGCCCCGCTGCACCTGCGCAAGGGCCTGCTGAAGCTCATCGCAGCCGAGGTCGCCAATGCGAAGGCCGGCAAGCCGGCGGGCATCCGCATCAAGGTGAACTCGATGGTCGACGAGGCCATCATCGACGCGCTCTACCGGGCCTCGAACGCGGGCGTGAAGGTCGAGGTCTGGGTGCGCGGCATCTGCAGCCTGCGCCCCGGCATCCCGGGGCTCAGCGAGCACATCACCGTTCGCTCGATCCTCGGGCGCTACCTCGAGCACTCGCGCATCTTCTCGTTCGTCAACGCGGGCGAGCCGCAGATCCACATCGGCTCGGCCGACATGATGCACCGCAACCTCGATCGCCGCGTCGAGGCGCTCGTGCGGCTCACCGACCCCGGGCACGTCTCCGAGGTCAACGCGCTCTTCGACCGTGCCATGGCCGAGACGACGAGCGCGTGGCACCTCGACGGCGACGGCACCTGGACCAGGCATGCGGTCGACGAGGCCGGTCACCCGCTCGAGGACATGCAGTCCTCGCTGATGCTCGAGATCGCCCAGCGCAGCAGTCGATCAGGGCAGCGCCGATGAGCGTCGAGACCGCGGTGTACGCGGCCGGCGCGGTGTGCTGGCGCATCATCGACGGGCGCATGCACGTGCTGCTCATCCACCGCACGGTGCACGGCGACGTGACCATCCCGAAGGGCAAGGTCGACCCGGGCGAGACCCTGCCGCAGACCGCGGTCCGAGAGATCCGCGAGGAGACCGGGCTCGAGATCGCGCTCGGCGTGCCGCTCGGCATCTCGCGGTACGTCATGCCCAGCGGGCGCGAGAAGGTCGTGCACTACTGGGCGGGGGAGGTCAGCGACCGCGCCCTGCAGAACTCCACGTTCAAGCCCAACGGCGAGGTCGCGGCGCTCGAGTGGGTCACCGTCAAGCGCGCCAGGGGGTACCTCACCTACGCGCCCGACGTCGAGATCCTCGAGAACTTCGCCGCCCTCGTCGACCAGGGCGTGACCAGCACCTTCGCGCTCCTGCTCGTGCGCCACGGCAAGGCCCTCGCCCGCAGCAGCTGGAAGGGCGAGGACACCGCGCGGCCGCTCGTCGCTCGGGGCGTCGCGCAGGCGACCGCGCTCGTCGACACGCTCTCGGCCTGGCGGCCCGCGCGCATCGTGTCGAGCCCCGCCATCCGATGCGTCACGACCGTGCGCCCGCTCTCGGCGGCGACGTCGATCAAGATCAAGCTGAAGGCCGACATCAGCGAAGACGCCTGGAGGTCTGGCGAGGCCGACATCCGCCGCGTCATCGGCAAGCGCATCCGTTCCGGGCGGTCGGCCGTGCTGTGCAGCCACGGGCCGGTGCTGCCCGAGATCATCCGCGAGATCTCCCTCGCGACGGCGACCCCGCTCGGCTCCTACGTGACGGATGCCGCCGAGCTCGAGCCCGGCGGATTCAGCGTCGTGCACGTGTCGAAGACGAACTCGGGCTCGGGCGTGATCGCGATCGAGACCCACGCGCCGAAGGTCTGAGCGCAGCCCCCCTCGCACCTCCCTCGCACCTCCCGAAACCTGTCCGAGTGCTGCGAAGTCCCGCGGGATTCCGCGGGACTTCCGCATCGGACAGCGGTCGTTCACCTTCCGTTCACCGCTGTGGCGCAAGCTCGTAAGGCGGGCTGCATAGCCTCGCAGGCGGGTCGGCACCCGGCCCGAACCTGCAATCGATCCCCGGAAGGGAACCACTCGTGAACCTCAAGCGTTTCGGCGTGCCCGCCGTCGTCGCCATCACGGCTGCGCTCGCACTCAGCTCCTGCGCCTCGAACGAAGGCGGCGCCGCACCCGAAGAGTCGGCCTCGACGCTGTCGGGCACCATCAACGCAGCCGGCGCCTCGTCGCAGGGCTCCGCACAGGAGGCCTGGATCGCAGCGTTCCAGACCGCCAACACCGGCGTCACGATCAACTACGACCCGTCGGGCTCCGGCGCCGGTCGCGAGGCCTTCATCGCCGGCGGCGTGGACTTCGCGGGCTCCGACTCGTACTTGAAGGACGAGGAGCTCGCGGGCGAATTCGGTTCCTGCGCCCCCGACACGAAGGCGATCGACCTCCCGGTCTACATCTCCCCCATCGCGCTCATCTTCAACATCCAGGGCGTCGACGAGCTCAACCTCGACTCGGCCACGATCGCGAAGATCTTCAAGGGCGAGATCACGACGTGGAACGACCCGGCGATCGTCGCGCTGAACCCCGACGCGACGCTGCCCGCGGCCAACATCACCGCGGTGCACCGCTCCGACGACTCGGGCACCACCAAGAACTTCGCCGACTACCTCTTCCAGACGGCCCCCGACGTGTGGGACGCCGAGCCGGCCGACCCGTTCCCCTACCAGACCGGTGAGGGCGCCCAGGGCACCTCGGGCGTCGTCGACGCCGTCACCAACGGCGTGAACACCATCGGCTACGCCGACGCCTCCCGTGCGGGCGACCTCGGTGTCGCGAACCTCGAGGTCGGCGGCGAGTTCGTCGGCTACACGGCCGAGGCGGCCGCGGCCGTCGTCGCCGAGTCGCCGCTGGTCGAGGGCCGCGACGCGAACGACCTCGCGATCGCGCTGGACCGCACCACGACCGACCCGTCGCACTACCCGCTGGTGCTCGTGAGCTACGCGATCGTCTGCCAGGAGTACGCCGACGCGGCGCAGGGCGAGCTCGTGAAGTCGTACGTGAGCTACATCGCGGGCGCCGACGGCCAGTCGGTCGCCGCCGAGCAGGCCGGCTCCGCCCCGCTCTCGTCCGAGCTCTCGGACAAGGTCGCGGCAGCGCTCGAGACCGTCAAGTAACCCCGTCCGCCCGGCCCGATCGCCCGTCATTGCGCACGGAGATCGGGTCGGGCAGGCTTGGCGCACAGGCACCCGCCCGTGCGCCGCACCCGTTCCGACCGCCCCACGCAGGAAGACCCGGCCATGACGTCAGCCCCACCGGCATCCGCGATCTCAGCGAAACCACGACCCGGTGATCGGGTGTTCTCCACGGCCACGGTGGTGGCCGGAGTCCTCATCCTCGTCACCCTCGCGGCCGTCGCGATCTTCCTGGTCGCCCAGGCCCTGCCGGCGTTCACCGCCGAGCCCTCCGACTTCAAGGGCGACGCCGAGAACTTCTGGCAGTACGTCGGTCCGCTCGTGTTCGGCACCCTCTGGGCGGCCGCGCTCGCGCTGATCATGGCGATCCCGGTCGCGCTCGGCATCGCGCTGTTCATCTCGCACTTCGCACCGCGTCGCCTCGCGCAGGGCCTCGGCTACGTCGTAGACCTGCTCGCCGCGGTGCCCTCGGTCGTCTTCGGCCTCTGGGGCATCTCGGTGCTCGCACCGGCCGTGCAGCCGCTCTACACCAGCCTCACCGAGTGGTTCGGCTGGTTCCCGCTCTTCGCCGGCCCCGTCTCGGGCACCGGGCGCACGATCCTCACCGTGGCCGTCGTGCTCGCGGTCATGGTCCTGCCGATCATCACGGCGCTGTGCCGCGAGGTCTTCCTCCAGACCCCCGTGCTGCACGAGGAGGCGGCCCTCGCGCTCGGCGCGACCCGCTGGGAGATGATCAAGCTCGCGGTGCTGCCGTTCGGCCGGCCCGGCATCATCTCGGCCTCGATGCTCGGCCTCGGACGCGCGCTCGGCGAGACGATGGTCGTGGCGATGGTGCTCTCGCCCGCCTCGATCATCTCGTTCGCACTGCTGCAGTCGCAGAACCCCACGACGATCGCCGCGAACATCGCCCTGAACTTCCCCGAGGCGCACGACGTCGGGGTCAACATCCTCATCGCGACGGGCCTGATCCTGTTCGTGATCACCCTCGCCGTCAACATGATCGCTCGGTACATCGTCGACCGGCGCAAGGAATTCTCGGGAGCGAACTGATGAGCGTCCTCACCTCGCCCCCGAAGTCGCCGGTCGGCACGCCGGTCTCGAACTCGCTCACCGCGGGCAAGCTGCCGCGGTTCACGGCCGTCTGGGTGCTCATCGGATGCATCGCGGTCATGTCGCTCGTCTTCGCCATGATCGCGGTCGCGGGAGGCACCGACTTCAACATCGTCGCCTCGGTGTTCTTCGGCGTGGTCGCCTACGTCGTCGTCATCTGGGTGCTGTCCCGCGCGGTCGAGGGGTCCCGCAAGGCCGCCGACCGCTTCGTGACCGCACTCGTCGCGACGGCCTTCACGATCGCCCTGCTGCCGCTCATCTCGGTGGCGTGGACCACCGTCGTCAACGGCCTGCCGCGCTTCGACATCCAGTTCTTCAGCGAGTCGATGCGCAACGTGGTCGGCCCGGGCGGCGGCGCGCTGCACGCGATCGTCGGCACCCTGCTCATCACCGGCATGGCCACGCTCATCTCGGTGCCCGTCGGCTTGCTCACCGCGATCTACCTCGTCGAGTACGGCCGCGGACGCCTGAAGCACGCGATCACGTTCTTCGTCGACGTCATGACGGGAATCCCCTCGATCGTGGCCGGCCTGTTCGCGTTCGCGCTGTTCGCGCTCCTGTTCGACGACCCGGGCATCCGGTTCGGGTTCGGCGGCTCGGTCGCGCTCTCGGTGTTGATGATCCCGGTCGTCGTGCGCTCGAGCGAGGAGATGCTGAAGCTCGTGCCGAACGAGCTGCGCGAGGCGTCCTACGCCCTCGGCGTGCCGAAGTGGCTCACGATCCTCAAGGTCGTGCTGCCCACCTCGATCGCCGGCATCATCACGGGCGTCATGATCTCGATCGCCCGCGTCATCGGCGAGACGGCACCGCTGCTCATCATCGCGGGCTTCACGACGAGCATGAACTACAACCTCTTCAGCGAGCGGATGATGACCCTCCCGGTCTTCGTCTACACCCAGTACGCGAACCAGGGCGCCGACACCCAGGCGTACATCGACCGGGCCTGGGCCGGCGCGCTGACGCTGATCCTCATCGTCGCCCTGCTCAACGTCATCGCCCGCGTCGTCGCCAAGGTCTTCTCGCCGAAGGCCGGGCGCTGAGCCGCGTCATCCCACCACAGACCTGAACCAAGCCCGAGCCCAGAGAGAAGCGAAGCTCCCGTGTCCAAGCGCATCGAAGTCAACGACCTGAACGTCTACTACAGCAGTTTCCTCGCGGTCGAGGGCGTCTCGCTCGAGATCGAGCCCCGCACCGTGACGGCCTTCATCGGCCCGTCGGGCTGCGGCAAGTCCACGTTCCTCCGCACGCTGAACCGCATGCACGAGGTGATCCCCGGCGCGCGCGTGCAGGGCGAGGTGCTCATCGACGGCAACAACCTCTACGACTCCTCGGTCGACCCGGTGCTCGTGCGTCGCCAGGTCGGCATGGTGTTCCAGAGGCCGAACCCGTTCCCGACGATGTCCATCAAGGAGAACGTGCTCGCCGGCGTGCGCCTGAACAACAAGCGCATGGCGAAGTCCGACGCCGACGACCTCGTCGAGAAGTCGCTGCGCGGCGCGAACCTCTGGAACGAGGTGAAGGACCGCCTCGACCGCCCCGGATCGGGTCTCTCGGGCGGCCAGCAGCAGCGCCTCTGCATCGCCCGCACCATCGCCGTCTCGCCCGAGGTCATTCTCATGGACGAGCCGTGCTCGGCCCTCGACCCCATCTCGACCCTCGCGATCGAGGACCTCATCGAGGAGCTCAAGCAGGAGTACACGATCGTGATCGTGACCCACAACATGCAGCAGGCGTCGCGAGTGAGCGACAAGACGGCGTTCTTCAACATCGCGGGAACCGGCAAGCCCGGCAAGCTCATCGAGTACGACGACACCACGACGATGTTCTCCAACCCGTCGGTGAAGGCCACGGAAGACTACGTGTCCGGCCGATTCGGATGATCGGATGCCGCGGCCGACGCGGCTCGCACGAACGACGGATGCCCCGGAGCGAAGTTCGCTCCGGGGCATCCGTCGTTCCGGGTCGCCCGGTCGGGGCGCACGCACGGCGTCCCGACCGGGTTCATCGCCCGGTCAGCAGGCCCCCTGCTTCTCCCACGGGCCCCACTGCTCGGCGCCCGGGACGTTGTTCTGCGTCCACCACTTCGCCTTGTAGGTCGATCCCTGGTAGCTCACCACGGCACCGCCGCTGTAGGCCGTGGCCGCTGCCCACGCCGCGGCCGTGCAGGTGCCAGGGTCGGTCGGCGGGGTCGTGGGCGGCGTGGTCGGGGGCATCGTCGGGGGCGTCGTCGAGCAGGCGGCGACGAGTTCCCAGACAGCGGCCGAACCGGGGGTCTCGCCCTGGGTCCACCACTTGGCCGTGTACTCGGAGCCGTTGTACGACACCTTCTGGCCGCCGGTGTAGACGCCGGAGGCGGTCCAGGCAGCAGCCGTGCAGCCACCCGTGGGCGGCGTCGTGGGCGGCGTGGTCGGCGGGGTCGTCGGAGGCGTGGTCGGGGTCGTGGTGCCGACGGGGTCGGTCGCGGGCCCCTTCTTGGCCGCGCGGAGCTTGTCTGCGAGGGTTCCGGTGAGTTCGCCGTTGCGGTCGCCGTCGAGCTCCCAGAACATGCCGCCGCCGAGACCCTGGTCGACGATGTACTGCGACTTGCGCGTGATGGACTGCACGTTGTCGTAGCTCCACCACTGGTTGCCGTCGTAGCGCCATGCGGCGCCGAGCGCGGCGTCGTAGTAGCCGGTGCCGAGGGTCTTCAGCTTGTCGTAGTCCTCGTTTCCCTTCTCCCAGGTGCCGGGGGCCGCACCCGTCGCGACGCCCCACGCGTTCGACGACGTGGCGCCCTGCCAGCCGCGGCCGTACGCCGCGAGGCCGATGCCCAGCTGCTTCGGGTCGATGCCGGTCTTGAGGTACTCCTTCACGGCCTTGTCGACGCTGAACCGCTGCGCGGCGGGCCGCGTGTCGGCGGGGTCGTCGAACAGGTTGGCCTGGTGGCCGGTGAGCGACGGGTTCCAGGCACCGTGCAGGTCGTAGCCCTGGATGTTGCCGTAGTCGAGGTAGCGGAACTTCTCGGGGTCGTTCCAACCGCCCGACGCGATGTCGGCGGGGTTCGCCGGCAGGAAGGCCGACAGCTGGTACGGGTGCCCGTTCTCAGCGGTGAGCGCGTCGATCTGCGTGCGGAACTCCTTCAGGAGCAGCGTGAAGTTGGTCTTGTCGTTCGCCTCGTCGACGTAGTTGCCCACCTCGCCGTTCTGCGATCCGGGCCACTCCCAGTCGATGTCGATGCCGTCGAACACGCCGGCGGCGGCACCCGCGCCGCCGCGGCCGTCGATGACGGGCAGGTTGCCCCGGAGGTACAGGTCGACGCAGCTCTTCACGAACTTCTTGCGCGAGGCATCCGTCGCCGCGGCCTTCGAGAAGTTCTTCGACCAGGTCCAGCCGCCGAGCGAGATCATGACCTTGAGGTTCGGGTGCTTGGCCTTCAGCTGCTTGAGCTGGTTGAACGAGCCGGCGAGCGGCTGGTCCCAGGAGTCGGCGGTGCCCGCGACGGAGTTCGCCGCCGTGTAGCCCATGCCGAAGTCCGCCCACGCGTCGCCGGCGCCGTCGGACCCGTTGGGGCCGGTGCCCTGCGCCTTGTTCGCGATGAAGCACTCGAGCGTCTGGTAGTTGATGTTGCCGAACGAGTAGTTGATGTGGGTGAGGTCGGCCGCCGTGCCCGAGGTCTCGAGCTGCTTGGCCTGGAACGCCCGGCCGTACACGCCCCACTGGGCGAAGTATCCGACGTTGCGGTAGCCGTTGATCGCGCTCGGCGCCTGCTCCGGCGCGGCGGCCGCGGGCAGGGCGGAGCCGACCGCGGCGAGTCCGGCGACGAGTGCGCCGGTGGCGGCGGCGGCGAGCGCGGTGCGCAGGCCCCGTCGCGTGCTTCTCTGTCTCTGCATGGTGTCCTTCGTCGAGGAGGAACGGGCGCGGTCGCGCCCCTCGAGGTCAAGCTACGAGCGGATGCCCCGGCTCGGCGTCCGCACGATCCACATGTTCGGTCGCACGCACGCACGAAGCCGGGTACGTAGTGCTACGTACCCGGCTCCGATCACGACGAGGTCGTGGGCGTCAACAGGCGGTCGCGGTGCCCCACACGTCGTTCGTGCCGGGCGTGTTGCCCTGCGTCCACCACTTCGCGGTGTACTCGGCACCGCCGTAGGAGACCTGCTGGCCGCCCGTGTAGACGGCCGTGGCGCTCCAGGCCGGGGCGTCGCAGGTTCCGGTGCCCCCACCGGTGCCGCCGCCCGTGCCCCCGGTCCCGCCGGGTGCGACCAGCGTGACGCCGCGCGGCAGGTCGGCGAGGGTCGCGTAGGTCTCGCTGCCGATCTTCACGCGCAGGTTCGAGATCTGCGTCATCGGCAGGCGCCACGAGAGCTTCGTGTACGCACTGCCGCCCGCGGGGATGCCGCCGGACGGGACCTTCAGCGAGTACGTGTGGAAGTCGCCCTTGAGGCCGCCCACGTTCGAGCCGGTGTGATCACTGGAGACCTTCGTGATGCCCCAGCCGTTCTGCTCGCCCATCGCGCCGGTGTCGCTCGTCGCGGTGTCGAAGGTGATGGTCGCGCCCGCGGGGATCGCGGCCGACGAGTTGTTGGTGAACGTCACCTTCGGGTTGATCGGGTAATTGTTGTCGCCGAGCGCGAACTCGGAGTACCCGACCTGCAGGTCGATCGCCTTCGTCGGCATCGCGACGTTCGCCTTCGACGCGCCGTACGGCTGGGAGGCCGCGAGGCGGTCGTGCAGCAGCGACACGAGCGTGGATCCCATCTCGTACTGGCCCTTCTGCGCGTTGTACGAGTAGTCGCCCGCGAGCTCCCAGATCATGGCCCCGCCGATCCCCTCGTCGGCGATGTAGTCGGCCTTCGCGCTGATCGCCTGGTCGGAGTCGCCCGTGAGGAACGTCTTGGTCGTGGCGTTCCACCACCACTCGGTCTTCGTCGTCTGGTCGAAGTGGTGCGTGTACGTGCCCGTCAGCGTCGTGGGCGCGCCGTAGGAGGCCGCGTAGTCGCCGACGACGCCCTTCTGCAGGTTCAGCGCGTGCCAGATCGGGTTCGCTCCCGCGCCGACCTCAGCGCCGGTCTTGTCGAGGTCGCGCCAGAGGTTGTTGATGCCGACCGCGCCGTTGCCGCACTTCGAGGTGCCGCCGATCGTCGGTCCGGTACCGGGAGGGCACTTCGTCTGGTCGGGGAGCGGCGCCTTGCCGTACAGGCCGTTCGTGCCGCCCTGCACGCCGTCCCAACCGCGCGTGTAGAAGGGCACGCCCACGTTGATGCGACCGGCGGGCATCGCACCGCGGAAGTAGTGGTAGGCCCAGTCGGTGTTGAGGTAGCCGATGTTGCTGTACGCGCCGTAGACGCCGCCGGCGGCGAGCTCGGGGTCGTTGCCGTCGTCGAAGAGCGGCGCGTTGCCGCCGACGTAGTCGTTCCACGACCCGTGCAGGTCGTAGCTCATGATGTTGACGTAGTCGAGGTAGGGCGTCACCTGGTAGGCCTCGGCACCGCGCAGCAGCCAGCCCGATGCCGGCGCCGCGACGGTGAGCAGGTAGTGGTGGCCGTCCGCGGCGCCCGCGCGGTCGAGCTTCTCGCGCAGCGTCTTCATGAGCGACTGGTAGCCCGCCCACAGCTTGGCCCGCCGCGGCTCCGAGAACGCGAAGTCGTCGGGGCTGCCGGCCTTGCCGTTGGAGTTGGCGTACTCGTAGTCGATGTCGACGCCGTCGAAGCCGTAGGTGCGGATGAACTGCACGGCGGAGTCGGCGAACGCGTCGATCTTCGCCTGCGAGTCGGTGAGGGTGTAGAACCCGCCGTCGGCGACCCGGTCGCCGTTCGCGTCGAAGTGCCCGCCGGTCTCGGCCCAGCCGCCGACCGACACGAGCGCCTTCACACCGGGGTTCTGCTTCTTGTACTTCGTGAGCAGGTTGAAGTGCCCCTTGTACGACAGGGTCGGGTCCATCTCGGCTGCAGCGACGCCAGGCCAGGTCATGTCGGTCGAGGCGTTGCCCGCGACGGTCTGGTTGACCGAGACCTTGCCCTGCCCGTCGATGTGCGCGAAGGCGTAGTTGATGTGGCTGAGCTTGGTCCACGGGATGTCGCTCGCGAGGTAGCGGGGCTGCCCGTTCGCGCCCGTGCGCCAGTTCGTGAAGTAGCCGATGACGCGGTGCTCGAGGCCGTTCGGCAGCTTCTCGCGGCCCTGCTCGTCGTAGATCGTGCAGTAGGGCACGTCGACGCCCGGCGTCTGGTAGAGGCCGTCGGGCCGGCACTGCTCATCGGGGTTCGAGGTCCACGGGGTGCCCGGCTCCGGGGTCGGGGTGGGCGTCGGCGTCGGCGTCGGGGTGGGCGTCGGCTCGGGCGTCGTGGTCCCGCACGCGCCGGTGCTCGACCACGGGCCCCACTGCTCGGTGCCCGGCACGTTGTTCTGCGTCCACCACTTGGCGGTGTAGTTCACGCCCTGGTAGGACGCCTTGGCGCCGCCGCCGTATGCGGTGGCGGCGTTCCAGGCGGGCGAGCAGGCTTCAGCGGCGTTCGCGACGGTCGCGGGGATGAGTGCCGCCAGGAGCAGGCCGACCCCGGCGACGGCGGCCGCGAGCCGGGCACGTCGATGATGAGGAGTTCGCATGTCGTTCCTGTCTGAATCGGGATGTCATGGCCCGCTCCGACGCGGGCAGCCCGACGCTACGACAGCGTGGTGCGCGGCGAATCAGCACATCCACGCATACGCAGGACTACCTACGCGAGGCCGACAGGCGCCCGTGCATGCGATGGGCGAGCACGGCGAGCTCGACGCGCGAGTGCACGGCGAGCTTGGTGAACACCCGTCCGACGTGCACCTCGACCGTGCGCACCGACACGTAGAGCCTCGACGCGGCCTCGCGGTTGGAGCAGCCCTCCACGACGAGCATCGCGACCTCGAGCTCCCGCTCGGTCAGCAGCTCCGCCCAGACGGCGCGGCACTCGTCGAGCATGTCGTCGGCGGTCGGGGCGTCGGATGCCGCGGACGGCCGCACCTGCTCCGGTCCGCCGTCGGGCGCGGCCGACCGTTCGACCGGTCGGGGCCCTCCGCGAGCGACCCCGGCCACGTCGACCGTGGCGATCGAGGTCGCGGCGGCCCTCCGCGTCGCGATCTGCGCGACCCGTTCGGCCGCGACCGCCCGCAGCCACCCGGTCGCTCCGCACCCGGCGAACAGGTGCTCGGCGGCGACGAGGTGACGACCGGCGGCGTCGACGTCGCCGGATGCCGCGCACACGCGCGCGAGCATGAGCTCGGTGCGCGCGCGCTCGTACGGCGAGCGGATGGACCGGGCCCGGTCGGCGATCGCCGAGTACTCGGCGGCGAAGCCCGCGCGTCCGATGCCGCGCATGCCGTGCCGCAGTTCGCTCGCCAGCCGTGCGTCCGGCGGCCGCCTCGCGATGCCGGCGCCGTCGTCGTGCGCCCGGGTGGACGTGAGCTCGGCGGCCGCGTCGAGTCCGGGGATGTGCAGCCCGCAGCCGAACCCGCCGCGCGCGCGCTCGTCGGCGAGGGCGACGAGCGTCTCGGCCTCGGCACGACGGCCGTGCAGGTGCGCCTCGACGGCGCGGTCGACGAGGTCCTCGCGTCGGATGCAGGTCGACGTCGGCGGCAAGGACGCCTCGACGGCTCGCGCCCACGGCCCGACCTCGCCGGTCGCGACGAGCTCGAGCCGCCGCGCGAGCGCAGCGCCGAGCCCGGCGAAGGCGAGCGCGATCGGCAGGTCGCACGCCGCCTGCCGCAGGCCGTTCGCGGCCCGGCTCACCTCGCCGGCCCAGAGCTCGAGCAGGGCGATGGCGACGGCCCGCTCGGCGCGCACCAGCGGCGAGCGCTCGAAGCCGACGTCGGCGGTGGGGCCGGAGGGCACGGTGGTGCGCCGCGCGCCGAGCCAGCGCACGGCGCCGGAGGGGTCTCCGGCGAGGCCGCGTTCGAGGGCGATCGCGACGGCGTGCAGGCTGCCCGTCTGGGCGCCGTCGGCGGGCTCCTCGCCCGACCCCGACGACACATCCAGGCCGTCCCTGTCTGCCCCGTCGGCCCCTCCCGACCCTCCGGCTGCGCCCGACGCGGCCCACGCGGCCGCCACCGAAACGGGGAGGATCGGTGCGTCGGCCGACTCCGACGCGCCTCCGTGCAGCCCCACACCGGCGAAGAGCCGGTACCGCGCGTGGCCGACGACCCAGTCGTCTGCCGCGAGGCCGTGACGGTCGATCAGGGCCGCCGCCTGGTCGAGGCGTCGCACCGCGCGCTGCATCGCCCCCCGCTCGGCGAGCAGCCCCGCGGTGAGCGCGGCGGCCCTGGCGAGCGCACGCGCGCGGCCCGCGGCCTGTTCGGCGTCGGTCCGGTCGGTCTGCTCGAGCCGCTCGAGCTGGTCGTCGAGGTCGGACTCGGCCACGTCGCCGTGGAGCAGCGTCGTCGCCAGCAGGGCGTCGCCGAGCACGTGCGCCCGGTCGCCGTCGTCGCCCTCGGTCAGCAGCTCGCCGAGCCAGAGCTCCGCATCCTCGACGAACCCGCCGTGCAGCGCGGCCCGACCGGCGACTCGCCGTGCGAGGGCCGCCCGCTCCCCCGTCGCGTGGCTCTCGGCCTCGCGTGCGACGGCATGCGCACGCTCGGCGTCGCCCGCGGCATCCGCCCGCTTCGCGATCCGAAGCAGCGGGGCGACCAGGTCGGGCGAGCCCTCGAGGGTCGCGAGCGAGCGATGCCAGACGGCCTGGTCGTCGTTGCCCAGCCCGGCGTACGCGTCGGCGAGCCGCTCGTGCGCGGCCGTGCGGTCGGCGAGGGAGGCCTCGGCGTGCACCCAGATGCGCATGCGCGGATCGGCGAAGGCGAAGTGGCCGGCGACGAGCAGCAGGTGGCGACTGAGCTGCCCGTCGACGAGCTCCGCCATGCTGCGACCGCCCGCCGCGAGGAGCACGTCGCTGCGGTCGTCGGTGCAGACCGCGGCGATGACGAGCACCTGTCGCTCCCAAGCGGTGAGCCGCTCGCCATGGGGGCCGATCGCCGCGGTGATGGCGGGAACGAGCGGAAGGGGATCGGGCAGCACCGACAGGCCGAGCCGCTGCGAGGTGCGCAGCAGTGTCGCGACCTCGATGATCGCGTCGGCGTCGCCGCAGAGTGCGAGTCCGAGTCGGGACGCGACGTGGGGCGCGACGACGAGCCGATGCCTGGCGAGCAGGCCCACGATCGCGTTGGAGTTCTCGAACGCCTCGACGCTCGATCGGTGTCGTGGCCCGGTGCGGTTCTCGTCCATGCGTTGCATCGCCTCCGCTCACTTCACTGATCGCGTGCGGTTATGTTAGCAACGTTTACAAACAAGAGTCGAGAGGGAATTCATCCGATCGCAATTCCCCGTTCAGGGGACGCCTGGCGCAGCGCAGTTCAGTCGCGCGGCTCGAGCAGGTAGGCGTTGAACGCCCGCGTCGTCTCGGCGTCGAACGGGAACGTGGCGCCGTCGAGCTCGGTGACGCCCGCGGCGAGGCGCACGCTCGAGACCAGCCAGAGCGCGTCGGCCGTGCCCAGCTCGTCGGCGCGGATGTCGCGGTACTCCGTCGAGCGGCCCGTCTCGGCGAGGTGGTCGAACAGGCTCATCTGCGTCGTGCCGTGCAGGATCGCGCCGGACGGCGCGGGCGTCGAGTAGACGTCGCCGTGGCGCAGGATCACGCTCGAGGTCGGCCCCTCCATGACGTAGCCGTCGGACGAGACGAAGATCGTGTCGTCGGCGCCGCGGCGGTGCGCCTCGCGGAGCGCCGCCATGTTCGTGGCATAGCTCAGGGTCTTCGCGCCGAGCAGGAGCCACGGCGCATTCGCCGCCGCGTCGTGCGCGTAGCCGCGATCGAGCGTCACGACGCTGATGCCCCGCTCGCGAGGGCCGGAGAAATCGGCCGCGGGAGCCGCGTGCAGCCATGCGGTCGGCGCCGGTCCGCGTTCGACGCCCCGGCTCAGCACGAGCTTCAGCGCGAACTCGCCGGTCGACGGCAGCAGCTCGACCGCGCGGGCGATCGCCGCGCGCCACTGCGGCAGGTTCGGCTCGGGCAGCTCGCAGATGACCGCCGAGTTGCGCAGGCGCTCGAGGTGCGGACCGACCTCCTGGGCGTGCCCGTTCGCGACCTGGATCGTCTCGAACACGCCGTCGCCGCGCTGCGTCGACAGCTCGCCGACGCGGAGCGCGGGGGCATCCGCCGGCACCTCGCGGAACGTCGACGCGAGGTCGTCGAGGCGGGCGTCGGCGGGCAGCGGCTCGAGCAGCAGGGTCACGGTCATGCCTCGATGCTACGCGGATGCGGCCGGCCGGCCGCGCGGGCCGGCCCGCCTCCCCGGCTCGCCGACGTCCCATGCGGGCGCTACCGTCGAGCCATGCACGAACTCGGCACCGGCGAGATGAGCCGAGCCTCCGGGCTGTCGCTGAAGGCCCTGCGCGTCTACGAGGCGAAGGGGCTGCTCCTCCCGGCGTCCGTCGACGAGGCCACGGGATACCGTCGCTACGGCGAGGCCGAGCTCGCGAGGGCGAGGTCGATCCAGGCGCTGCGACGCATCGGCGTGCCGATCGCCCGCATGTCCGTGCTCCTCGATGCCGCGCCCGACGCGCTCCGGGGCGAGCTCACGCAGTGGTGGTCGTCCCAGCGAGACGCGTTCGCCGAGCGGAGTCAGGTGGTCGACGTCGTGACGGATGCCGCGGCCGCGGCCCACCTCGACCCGGCCGCGGCGAGCGCGGTCGACTCACGCGTCGCGGTCATCCGGAGGGCGGCGCTGAAGGTCGCGTCCGTCACGCGCGTCGTCGAGCAGTCCCACCTCGTGCCGACCTCGATCGCCGACGTCATCTCGGTGCGCCGCCACCTCGCCGAGCAGGGCGCCGACCCGGCCGACGAGCACTGGTTCGTGTTCCACGACCCCGTCGGGCACGACCTGCCCGGACGGGTCGAGGTCGTCGTGCCCTACGGAGGCACCTGCGACCCGGCCGACGGGATCGTGCTGCGCATGCAGGCCGCGACGACGTACCTCGCCGTCGACGTCACGGCCGAGGAGCTCGTATACCCGTCCCTGCTGCGCTTCTACGACGCCCTCTGGCGTACGGCCGAGCGGCACGGCGGCGCGGCCGGTGCTCCACGCGAGCTCTACGAGCGTCCGTGGAGCACGGGTCCGGGCGAGGTGGTGGCGACCATCGCGCTGCCGATCGCGACGCCCTGAACCCGGTCGCCGTCGGCGCCCGCACGCGACCCGCCGACGGCATCCGCTCGGCCGCTTGACCCCGCCCTTGGGGCGGACCGTACGTTCGGCCCATGACGGATCAGCTCGCCACCGCACCCGACTCGGCGTCTTCGGAGGCGCCCCTCGACGCCTGCCTCGAGCGGCATCGCACGCACTCGCCCTTCACCGATCCGGGCCGGCACGCCGAACTGCTGCGCGCCGTCGCCACCGACTTCGACGCACTGCACCGAACGGTCGACGGTCTCATCGACCACTACCGCGCGACCCCGGGCGGCGTGGGCCCCGACCAGGTCGACGACATCGACCGACGATGGATCGCGTCCCAGTTGGAGGCGCTCGTCGCACGCCGACCCGGCCCGCTCGACGCGCCGCGCCCGGCCGCATGCAGGCTCGGCGGGTGCTGCCGCGACCATTCGCTGCTCGCCGTCGCGATCCTGCGCGAGCACGGCGTCCCGGCACGGACGCGCCTCGGGTTCGCCGGGTACTTCGCGCCCGGCTACCGCAACGACCACGTCGTGGCCGAGCGGTGGGATGCCGCGGCCGGGCGCTGGCGGCGATTCGACCCCGAGCTCGACCGGGCGCGGTTCGCGTTCCCGGTCGACGACCTGCCTCGCGGCGACGCCGACGGCTTCCGCACGGCCGCCGAGGCCTGGCACGCGTACCGCGCAGGGCTCGAGGACCTCGCCGACCACGGCGTCGGCCCCGACACGCCGTTCCAAGGGCCGTCGTTCGTGCATCGCTACGTGATCGCCGACCTCGCGCACCGGCAGCGCTGCGAGCTGCTGCTCTGGGACGGGTGGGGCGCCATGGCGTCACCGGGCGACGAGCTCACTGCGGAGCAGCTCGACCTCACCGACCGGATCGCCGACCTCACGATCGCCGCGGATGCGGGCGACGAGCAGGCCGAGCGCCGTCTCGACGACCTCTGGTCGGGCGACTCCCGGGTACGACCTGGTCGGTTCGTGGAGACCCACTCCCCGACGGGACGCGTCGGCCGCACCGACCTGCGCCGCCGCACGACCGAATGGAGCGGAGGCCCGGGCGCCGTACTCACCGTCGACGCCGGCTGACGGGCGACGCCCGCGGCATCATGCGCCGGGCATCGCGAGCAGGCGGGCATGCAGAGGCCGGCCGCAGAACGCCTCTCGGCGCGAGGCCGCTCGGAGCGGCGAATATTGGAGCCCGGGGTTGCTGCGGCCGGCCACGTCAAGTGTAAACGAGGCGAGGGGGTGCCGTATTCCGCGGAGGCGCGATCCCGCTCGGCTCGGGCCGTGAAGCGCCGTCGTCGGAGGTCGAGGAGGCAACGACGGCCGCTGTTCGCCGTAGGCCGGGTGACGGATGCCGGCGGGGCCTCGTCATCGCACGGGCGGGGCGCCGCGGCATCCGCTCGCCATGCGACGCGCCTGCGCCGAACGCCGGGTCAGTCGAGCGCGTCGCGCCGCCAGAGCCTGGCGCACGCGACGAGCTCGTCGGCGAGTTCGGTGAGCCGGAGCGCGCGCTGCGTGAGGCTCCGGGAGCGCTCGGGGTGCACGTGGTCGACCGCGTCGGCGTCGTCGGCGAGGCTCGTGTACCCGGCCGACACGAGTCGGCAGAACGCGGCGGCCCGGTCGAGCGCGACCGCGAAGTCGCCGACGAACAGGCCGTGCAGGATGCGGTCGGCGAGCTCGCGCACCTCGTCGGGGCCGGCGGGGGCCGGTGCTCCTGCGACGACCTGGTCGATCGTGTGCGACACCTCGGCGCCGCGTTGATAGCCGAGGCTCACGCCCTGCGGATCTTGACGGATGAGCGTGCGAAGCAGGTAGACCCGCCAGAGCGCGCCCGGAAGGCTCTTCGCGGACGCCTGCGACCACAACTCCGCGATCGCGTCGATGCCGTGCTCGTCGGTGTACGACACGAGTCGGGCGACGACCTCGGGGTCGGGGTCCTCGCGGACGCGCGCCAGCAGGGCCGCGGCGGTGTCGTGGGCCATGCGGCTGAGTCGCGCGGGGTCTTCGCCGCCGAGGAACGAGTCGAACACGTGCGGCGGGAACTTGGTCGGACGGTGGAAGGAGTCGTCGGATGCCATTGCCGTCAAGGGTACCCGCGTCGAGCCGGCCCTGGTCCGGTTCGGGCTGCGTCGGCGTCGCCGCTGCCTGGCTCCCCCTCTGACTCGCTGGGATCGGACCCGCGGGTGCCCGGCCCGCGATCATCGTCGGAACCCGGCACCGCCTCGAGCTCGCCCGCCGCGACCCGGCCCATGAGCGCGGACCTCCAGTTCGCGCCCATGCGGTCGTACGTGACCTTGGCATGGCAGTTGCGGCAGCGCACGTCGCACTTCGCGATCTCGGCCATCACCCGGTGCAGGGCGTACCCGTGCTGTGCCAGCTTCATGACCTCGGCGGACTTGCTCGCGCCCTCTCGATGGTCGAAATCGAGGACGCGCAGATCGCGTTCGCCGCAATCGATGCACGGGTGACCGGCGAGGTACTCGCCGATCGATTCGAGCGTCGCCCGCCGGATGTTCGCCTTCCGCGCGACGATGACCTGGACGTGCGCCTCCCGGTTCTCGGCGTAGTACCGTCTGGCGCGAGCACGATTGCAGGATCTGCACACGTTCTGGAGGCCGTCGGCCGAGGCCCTTCGAACGTTGAACTCCGCGTGTGGCTTAGACTGCTTGCAGCTTGTGCAGGGTTTCTCGTGCATGCGTTGGCCCCCGTAGCTCAGAGGCAGAGCAGCTGACTTTTAATCAGCGGGTCGGGATGTCGGAATTCCCCGGGGGCACTCCAACCGAGCCGCACCGATGGCCAGACCGAATCGATCCAAGCGATGATGCGCGGCGACGAAACACTCGGAATGGCGGATTTCGGACATGCTTCGATCATGGCCGGGACCACCGACATGAGATCTCGCCAGAGGGGTCGGTCGCGGGGCCACGAGACGCGACGCGACGACACGAGCACCGCCCGGCGGGAGTTCGCCCTCACTCGAGGAACGAATGCTCCCGCCCCGACGGCCCCTCCCCAAGTGTCCCCTTGGTTCGCACGGCACCGTGCGAATTGGGTCTCACCGTACGCTTCTGCACGCGCGAAATCCAGTGTTTTCCCGGGGTTTTCGTGCCCAATCGGCGGCGATCCTATCCGCTCGCGCGAACGGGTCCGTGTGAGAGCGCGGCCACGAGGCGGAACGTGCGCTCACGCGCGTCACCGCGCCGGATCGGCGCCGACCCGACGCCGATCCGCGCAGTGCTCAGCCGACGATCGAACGCAGCCCCGCCATGAGGCCGATGCGCTCGGCCGAGGTGCGCCCGAGCGGCGTGACGGCGAGCGTCGTGACCCCGGCCTCGCGGAACGCGGCGACGCGCTCGGCGACCTCCGAGGCCGAGCCGATGAGCGAGATCGCGCGCACGAGCTCGTCGGGCACGGCGGCGATCGCCTCGTCCTTGCGGCCTTCGAGGTACAGGTCCTGGATGTGCGCGGCATCCGCCTCGAAGCCGTAGCTCGCGACGAGGTCGTTGTAGAAGTTCTTGCCGCGCGCGCCCATGCCGCCGACGTAGAGGGCGAGCTGGGGCTTCACCGCGGCGATCGCGGCCGTCACGAGTTCGGGCCGGTCGGTGATCGCGAGCGCCGGGTTCGCGAAGACGTCGAGCGGTGCGAGGTCGGCCGATCGCCTCGCCCCGCCCGCGGCGAGCGCGTCGCCCCAGACCTCGGCCGCCCGGCCGGAGTGGAAGAACATCGGCAGCCAGCCGTCGGCGATCTCGGCGGTCTGCTCGACGGACTTCTGGCCGAGCGACGCGACCGTGATCGGGATGCGGTCGCGCACGGGGTGGTTGATGAGCTTCAGCGGCTTGCCCAGCCCGGTTCCCTCGCCCGCCGGCAGCGGGATCGAGTAGTTGCGTCCGGAGTGCACGACCGGTTCGCGGCGCCAGGTCATGCGGCAGATGTCGATGATCTCGCGCGTGCGCCCGAGCGGCGCGTCGTAGCGCACGCCGTGGAAGCCCTCGATCACCTGCGGGCCCGAGGCGCCGATGCCGAGCTCGAAGCGGCCTCCCGAGACGTAGTCGAGTCCGGCGGCCGTCATCGCCGTGAGCGTCGGCGTGCGCGTGTAGAGCTGCAGGATGCCGGAGGCGAGCGTGATCGTCGACGTGCGCGCCGCTAGGAACCCGAGTTGGCTGACCGCGTCGAACGAGTAGGCCTCGGGCACGACGACGAGGTCGATGCCGGCCTGCTCGAGCTCGGCGACCTCGTCGGCGGCTTCGCGGAACCCGCCCGCATAGTTCAGGAACATCCCGACGCGCATGTCACTCCTCATCGTGCGATCGTGCTGGTGAGCCGGAGTCCGGCCCCTCCGAGGCTAACCGACGGGCCCCGCACGGCAGGGTCGGTTGTGCGGCGCCCACGACTCGGCGCCCGACCGGGCTGCGTCGCGTCGTGGATTCCGTGAACGCGGTGGCCTCGGCGGGGCTCAGCCTGTTCCGAGGCGGATGCCGCAGGCTTGAGTCCGCACGACGGTGCGCCGCCGACCGCGATCGTCCGACCGCTGCCGCCCGGCGACCGCTGCCGCCCGATGACCACCGCCCAGCTCCGCTGCGCCGACCCTGGAGGAACATGGACTGGAGCCTGCTGCTCGACGTGCTGCTGGTGCTCATGCTCATCGGCGCCGTCGTGAACGGGTACCGCGCCGGCCTGCTGCGCACGGCCGCCGGCCTCATCGGCGTGCTGCTGGGTGCGGTCGCCGCGGCGTTCGTCATGCCGTGGGTCATGGGACTCGTCGCGGCTCCCGAGTGGCGGGCGCCGGCGGCCCTCGGGTCCGCGCTCGCGCTGGTCGCGATCGGCGGCACGGCGGGCGGAGCGCTCGGCGCGGCGTTGGGTCGCGGGGCGGAGGCCGTGAAGCTCGGCGTCGTCGACCGGGTGCTCGGCGCCGTCGGCAACCTGCTGGTGACGGTCTTCGTGCTGCTGCTCGTCGCCTCAGGGGTCTCGGCGATGGGCGTGCCGGTGCTCTCGCCGGCGATCGCCGGGTCCCGCGTGATCGGCACGATCGAGGCGCTCACGCCGACGCCCGCGCAGCGCTTCCTCGCCGAGGTGCGGTCCGCAGCGGTCGGCGAGGCGCTGCCGTGGCTCGTCGACGTGTTCGAGGTGCCGGCCGACGCCCCGACCCTGCCGTCGGGCGGCGTCGACGATCCCGAGATCGTGCAGGCCTCGGCATCCGTCGTCCGCATCACCGGCACCGCGTTCGAGTGCGGCGTGTCGATGTCGGGCAGCGGGTTCGTGATCGCCCCCGACCGCATCGTGACCAACGCGCACGTCGTGGCCGGCGTCGACGAGCCCGTGGTCGAGACGCCCGGCCTCGAGGCGCGCACGGGCGAGATCGTCGCGTTCGACGCCGACCTCGACCTCGCGGTCATCGCGGTCGACGGGCTCGACGCGGCCGCGCTGCCGGTGACGGATGCCGCCGCGGGCGACGCCGTCGCGATCGCGGGCTACCCGTTCGGCGGGCCGCTCGAGCTGCGACCCGGCCAGGTCATGTCGGCGGGGGCGGTGACGTTCCGCGAGGCGGCGGGAACCTCGACGCGCGACGTCGTGACGCTCGCCGCCGACGTCGACCACGGCAATTCTGGCGGGCCCGTGCTCACGGGCGACGGCGCGGTCTCGGGCGTCGTGTTCGCCAAGTCGGAGAGCGTCGAGAACGTCGGGTTCGCGATCCCGGTCTCGACGCTGGAGGCGTTCGCGGGCGACGCGTCGTCGCTCGAGCAGCCGGTCGACTCCGGCTCCTGCTCGGCGGGCTGACCTGCTCGGCGGGCTGACCTGCTCGGCGGGCTGACCCAGCTCGGCCGGCCGGTCGGCGACCCGGGGCCGGCGGTCGGGATTACTCGGCGCTGAAGCCCTCGAAGTGGATGCCCCACGAGAGCTCCCACGCCTCGCCGGGGTCGAGCCAGCGGAGGCCGCGGCCCGAGTTGAAGGCCTCGGCCGGCGCCGTCATGGGCTCGATCGCGATCGCGACCTGGCCGTCTTCGCCGGGGAACCGGTGCGTCGTGAAGACCTGCACGTAGGCGAACTCGTCGTCGGCCCTGATCGACACGCTGCGACCGTCGGGCGCGGTGAGCGAGTGCTGCACCGCTCCATCGTGGGCGGTCACCTCGCCGAAGGCGTCGTCGAGCGACAGCTCGGAGACGCGACGACCCTCTCGGAGATCCCACTCGGTGCCGTCGACGGGCACCTCGCCGGTCGGCAGCAGTCGCTCGTCGACCTCGATGTGGCTCGCGGCGTCGAGCCGCAGCACGAGGTCGCCGGTCGGCACGTCGCCGATCTTGAGATAGGGGTGGGTGCCGATGGCGACGGGCGCGGCCTCGCCGCCCTGGTTCTCGATGTGGTGCGTGACGCGCAGGCCGTCGGCGACGAGCTCGTAGTGCACGGCGGTCTCGAGCAGGAACGGGTATCCGAGCTGCGGGTAGACGTTCGCGGCGAGCGTCACCGAGTCGCGCTGCTGGTCGACGACGCGGTACTCGGCGTAGCGGAGCAGCCCGTGGATCGCGTTCCGGTGCTTGGGCTCGGTGATCGCGAGCGCGTGCTCGACGCCGTCGTCGTCGCGCCACACGCCGTCGCGGATGCGGTTCGGCCACGGCACGAGCACGATGCCGGCGCCCATCGGGGCGGGCAGGTCTTCGCCGTACTCGGGCACGAGGTCGATGCCGTTGATGCTGAGGCTCCGGATGCCGGCGGCCACGGCCGTGATCGTGGCGCGGAGGTCACCGGTCGCGGTCGAGGTCTCGAGCACGAACTGCTCGCCCGTGGGAAGCGTCATGCCTCAACTCTAGGGTCTCGCGCGACGGCCGTCGCGAGGCCCGCCTCGCGCAGCTCGGCGATGAGCGCGGGCGGCGCGGCGGCGTCGGTCACGAGCGTGTCGAAGGCGTCGACGGCGGCGATGCGACCGAGGTGCACCTCGCCGAGCTTGGTGGCATCGGCGACGACGATCGAGCGCGCCGAGGCCTTCAGCATGAGCGCCTTGACCGACGCCTCGGGCAGGTTCGCGTTGGTGACCCCGTGCACGGGATCGACGCCGTTGCAGCCGATGAAGGCGAGGTCGACGTGCACCTCGTCGAGCATCGAGCCCGCGAGCGGATGCACGAGCGAGTGCTGCTTCGGCCTGAGGCTGCCGCCGGTGACGATGACCGTGAACCTCGGGATCTCGGGCTCGAGCTCGAGCGCGATCGAGAGCCCGTTGGTGAACACCGTGAGGTCTTCGAGCTCGCCCCTCGCGCGCAGCGCCCTGGCGATCTGGAGCGTCGTCGTGCCGACGTCGAGGATGATGCTCTGGCCGCTGCGCACGAGCGAGGCCGCGTGCACGCCGATGAGGCGCTTCGGTTCGACGGATGCCGCGAGCGCCTCTTCGAAGCTGGGTTCGCGCTCGGGCCGCTCGGCCTCGATGAGGGACGTGAGCGGAACGGCTCCGCCGTGCACGCGGCGGATGGAGCCGCCGCGCTCGAGGGCGTCGAGGTCGGCGCGGGCGGTGACGGTGGTGACGCCGAACACGCGGCTGAGCTCGGCGACGCGCACGAACCCGCGTTCGGCGACGAGCGCGAGGGCGCGCTCACGGCGCTCGGGTGCCGGCATCGCGGGGGCGGGCACGGCGGCCGGCACCGGCGGGAGCGCGGCGGCCCCGGCGGCGAGCGCGCCGGTCGGGGGCAGTGGCTCGCGCGCGACATCCGTCATGTCGGCAATCTTCGACCACGCAAGCCGGTTTTGCAATACGAAACCTGCTTGTTTGCCAAACGAAAAGCGCGTAGGGTGACCGCGTGCCAGACAACACCCCCGACTTCGACCCCGCGATCACGGTGCGCCAGGCGAAGCTCGCCGACGGCCGCGACCTCCTCTACTTCGACGACGCCGACACGACGCTCGAGGCCGAGCGCGCGATCGACGGACGGGTGCTCGACCCGCGCCCCGCGAACGCGCACATGCGACAGGACCCGCTGACCGGCGAGTGGATCTCGATCGCCGCGGCGCGCCAGAACCGCGTCGTGCTGCCGCCCGCGCACCTCGACCCGCTCGCGCCGCAGACGCCGGAGAACCCGTCGGAGATCCCGAGCCTCTACGACGTCGCGGTGTTCGAGAACCGCTCGCCGTCGTTCGGCCCCGCGCTCGGCGAGCCGGGTGCGAGCGGTGCGTTCGACGACGCCGACGCGCTCGCCGACCTGCGCCGCATCGGCCTCGAACGCACGAAAACGTCGATCGGACGCTGCGAGGTCGTGTGCTTCAGCCCCGAGCACGAGGGCTCGTTCGGATCGCTCTCGCGCTCCCGCGCCCGCACCGTCATCGAGGCGTGGGCGCACCGCACCGCCGCGCTGTCGGCACTGCCCGGCGTGCAGGAGGTGTTCCCGTTCGAGAACCGCGGCCGCGAGATCGGCGTCACGCTGCCGCATCCGCACGGACAGATCTACTCCTACCCCTACGTGACTCCGCGCACCGAGCGACTGCTCGCCGCGATCGACGACTACGGCCCGACGCTCATGGCCGACATCCTCGAACGCGAGCGGAACGGCCCGCGCGTGCTGCTGACCGGCGAGCACTGGACCGCGTTCGTGCCGTTCGCCGCGCGCTGGCCCGTCGAGGTGCACCTGCTCCCCCACCGGCACGTGCCCGACTTCGCCGCGACCTCCCTCGCCGAGCGCGACGAGCTCGCCGAGCTCTACCTGCGCCTGCTGCGCGGCATCGACCGGCTCTACGACTCGCCCACGCCGTACATCGCCGCCTGGCACCAGGCGCCCGTGCACGAGCACCGCGACGACGCGCGGCTCATGCTGCAGATCACAAGCCCCCGCCGCGCGGCCGACAAACTCAAGTTCCTCGCCGGGTCGGAGGCTGCGAAGGGCGCCTGGATCGGCGACGTCGCACCCGAGGCCGCGGCCGAGGCGCTGCGCGCCGCGATCGCCCGCTCCGACGCCGAGACCCCCGTCACGACCGACCCCGAAGGACCCCGCGCATGACCGCCACCCCCGTCGAGACCGTGACCCGCGGATTCATCGAGCGCCACGGGCACGAGCCGGCCGGCGTCTGGTCGTCGCCCGGTCGGGTCAACCTCATCGGCGAGCACACCGACTACAACGACGGCTTCGTGTTCCCCTTCGCGATCGACCAGCGTGCGAGCGTCGCGCTCGGCGCGCGCGACGACCGGGTCATCCGCGTGTCGTCGACGTTCGCCGAGGAGTCGGTCGAGCTCGCCATCGACGACCTCGCGCCCGACGCCGTCGTCGGCTGGGCGGCCTACCCGCTCGGCGTCGCATGGGCGCTCACGCAGTTCGGCGCCGACCTGTCGGCGGTCGGCGGCGTCGACCTGCACATCGACAGCACCGTGCCCGTGGGGGCCGGCCTCTCGTCGTCGGCCGCGATCGAGTGCTCGGTCGCGCTCGCCCTCGACGAGCACTGGGGTCTCGGCCTCGACCGCCCGACGCTCGCCAAGGTGGGCCAGCTCGCCGAGAACCGAGTCGTCGGCGCGCCCACCGGCATCCTCGACCAGTCGGCCTCGCTGCTCTCGCAAGCCGACGCCGCGGTGTTCCTCGACTGCCGCAGCCTCGACGCCGAGGTCATCCCGCTCGGGCTCGTCGACGACGGGCTCTCGATCCTCGTCATCGACACGAACGTGTCGCACGAGCACGCGACCGGCGGCTACGCCGCACGCCGCGCGTCGTGCGAGGCCGGCGCCCGCGCGCTCGGCGTCGACTCGCTGCGCGACGTGGACCTCGCCGACCTCGACCGCGCCGCCGAGGTGCTCGACGACGAGACGTTCCGGCGCGTGCGCCACATCGTGACCGAGAACCGGCGGGTGCTCGACACCGTGCGCACGCTGCGCGAGCAGGGTGCGGGCGCCATCGGCCCGCTGCTCGACGCCTCGCACGTGTCGATGCGTGACGACTTCGAGATCACGGTGCCCGAGGTCGACCTCGCGGTCGAGACCGCCCAGTCCAACGGCGCGATCGGCGCCCGCATGACCGGCGGCGGCTTCGGCGGCTCGGCCATCGCGCTCGTCATCGACGCGCTCGTTCCCGTGATCGAGCGCGAGGTGCACGCCGCGTTCGCCGCGCAGGGGTATCGCGAGCCGACGACCTTCGTCGTGCGGCCGAGCGAGGGCGCGCGCCGCGACGCGTGATCGGGCCGCCCGGGTGGCGACGCCCGAGCTGAGTCAGGCCCGCACGGCAGGTCGCCCGGGCGGCGACGCCCGGCCGTGCTCCCGCGCCGTCGCCCACTCCTCGGCGAGGATCCCGTAGGTGTACCCGTCGACCCACCCGAGCTCGGCATGCCATGAATCGCGCACGCCGTGCTGCTCGCGGCGCATGCCGAGCTTCTCCATGACCCGCCACGATGCGTGGTTGTCGGCGAAGCACCCGGCGGTCACCCGGTGCAGGCCGAGTTCGCCGAACGCCACGTCGAGCAGTGCGCGGGCGATCTCGGTCGCGTGGCCGCGCCCCGCGTGCGCCGGGTCGATCAGGTATCCGAGCAGTCCCTCGCTCGCGCGCCACGCGTCGCCGTCGAACTGTCCCATGCCGTCGTGCACCTCGAGGGAGCCGGTGCCCACGACCGCACCGTCGAGCACGGCCACGACGGCCTGCTCGGCGGGGTTGCCGACGGCGTCGAGCCAGGCCGCGACGAAGGCTTCGGGTGCGACGCTCGTGCGCAGCAGCCAGCGCGTCACCTCCGGCCGGTTGCGCCAGGCGAGCACCGCCTCGAGGTCGTCGCGGGTGGGCGTGCGGAGCTCGAGCTCGCCGGCCCGACGCGGCCAGGACACCTCGGCACGGGTCACCGCGCGGCCTCCGACGCCTCGACCGCGTGCGGCGTGCCTCCGGTGATGCGCACGAGCTCGTCGAACGTGGTCGGGAACACCGTCTTCGCGTGCCCGGCCGCCGCCCAGACCTCGTCGTACCCGGCGAGCGCGGTGTCGACGATGGTGCGCACGGGCGACGGGTGGCCGAGCGGTGCGACGCCGCCGATGACCTGCCCCGTGGCATCCTTCACCGTCTCCTTCGACGCCCGCCCGATGGTGCCGCCGAGCTGCGAGCCGAGCCAGTCGGTGTCGACGCGGTGCGCACCGGAGGTGAGCACGAGGATGGGCTGGTCGTCGAGCGTGAAGACGAGCGAGTTCGCGATCTGGCCGACCTCGACCCCGAGCGCGTCGGCGGCCAGCGGTGCGGTCGTGACGGCGTCGTCGAACCAGACGATCTCGGGCGAGAGCCCATGCGCCGCGAGGGCTTCGGCGACGCGTTCGACGGCGGGGTGCGAGGGTGTGCTCATGCGTCGATCCTACGAAGGCGAGGGCGGGCCGTCCGACGAGCGGATGGCGCGGCACCCGGTCGCCCGCCGGGTCGCCGTCGCGTCATCCGGGTGCACTAGGGTGCGAGCGTGACCGACTCCCCCGCGCTCGCGCGCCGACTCGGACTTCGCGACGCCGTCGCGATCGGCCTCGCGTCGATGATCGGCGCCGGCGTGTTCTCGGTGTGGAACCCGGCCGCGCAGGCGGCGGGCGCCTGGCTGCTCGCGGGGCTCGGCATCGCCGCGTTCGTCGCGTTCGCGAACGCGAGCTCGACCGGGCAGCTCGCGGCCAGGTATCCCGAGTCGGGCGGCGCGTACCGCTACGGGCGGGAGCGGCTGGGCGAGTGGCCCGGGTTCCTCGCGGGCTGGGGGTTCGTGGTCGGCAAGACGGCGAGCTGCGCCGCCATGGCGCTGACGGCGGCCGACTACCTCGTCGACGGCCCGTGGGAGAAGCCGATCGCGGTGACGGCCGTGATCGTGGTCTCGGGCGTGAACCTGCTCGGCATCACGCGCACCGCGAAGGCGGCCGCGATCATCGCGGCGGGCGTGCTCGCCGTGCTGCTGCTCGTGCTCGCGGCGGGCGCGGCGGGGCTCCTGTCGTCGGGCCTCCCGCCGCATCGGGGCGACGCGATGCCGTCGCCCGGCTGGTACGGCGTGCTCCAGTCCGCGGGCCTGCTGTTCTTCGCGTTCGCGGGGTACGCGCGCGTCGCGACGCTCGGCGAGGAGGTGCGCGACCCGTCGCGCACCATCCCCCGCGCGATCGCCATCTCGCTGGGCGTGGTCGTGGCGCTCTACGCGGCTCTCGCGGCCGTGCTGCTCGTGGCGCTCGGCCCCGCGCACCTCGCGACGAGCGACGACGCGCCGCTCGCCGACCTCGCCGTGGCGGGCGGGTGGGCCTGGCTCGGTCCGATCGTGCGCGTCGCGGCCGGGGTCGCGGCCTGCGGGGCCCTCCTGGCGCTCGTCGCCGGCGTCGGGCGCACCTCGCTCGCGATGGCCCGGGACCGCGAACTGCCCGCGCCGCTCGCGGCCGTGCACGCCCGCACGCACGTGCCGTGGGTCGCCGAGCTCGTCGTGGCCGTCGCGATCGTGCTGCTCGTGCTGATCGGCGACCTGCGCGGCGCGATCGGGTTCAGCTCGTTCGGGGTGCTGGCCTACTACCTCGTCGCCAACGCCGCCGCGCTGACCCAGCCGAGGGGCGAGCGCCGGGTGCCGCGATGGCTGAGCGCGGCCGGGGCGATCGGATGCCTCGTGCTCGTCGCCACCCTGCCCGTCGAGGCCGTGCTCGGAGGTCTCGCGGTCTTCGCCGTCGGTGCGGGGTACCGGCTCGTGCGCACCCGGTTCGCCCGCGGCCGCCCCGCCGACCGCGGCTAGGCTGACGCCATGAGCGTCGACCCGTCAGCCCGCATCATCGCCCTGCCAGACCTCCCGGCTCCCGCCGTCGAAGAGACCGCGTTCGTCGCCGCCGGCGCCGTGCTCGTGGGCGACGTGCGCCTGGGCGATCGCGCGAGCGTCTGGTACAACGCAGTGCTGCGCGCCGAGGCCGAGCCGATCACGATCGGCGAGCGCTCGAACCTGCAGGACACCGTCGCGTGCCACGTCGACCGGGGGTTCCCGCTCGTGCTCGGCGCGGGCGTCTCGGTCGGCCACGGCGCCGTGCTGCACGGCTGCACGGTCGAGGACGACTGCCTGATCGGCATGAACGCGACCGTGCTGAACGGGGCGGTCATCGGCGCGGGATCGCTGGTCGCGGCGGGCGCCGTCGTGCTCGAGGGCACGGTCGTGCCGCCGGGCTCGCTCGTCGCCGGCGTGCCGGCGAAGGTGCGCCGGGAGCTCACCGACGACGAGCGGGCGGGGATCCGCCGCAACGCCGAGTCATACCTCGGCCATGTCGAGCGGCACTCGTCGCTCGGCTGAGGGGTCCGCAGGACTCGTACCGGCGGTCGCCCGCACCGGGTCTGACGGGCGCCAGCCCTCGACCCGCTTCGGCGGCACGACGGGCTCGCCGCGGCCGATCCATCGCGACCGCAGGCGCCGCACGCGACGGACGGCACCGCGTGCGGGCACCCCGACCCCCCAGGCGAACGCACCGAGCACGCTCCGGTCGTGCTCGCCGAGCATGCGGCGCCGCTCGAACGCCGAGCGGAGCACGCCGCCCGACAGGTCCCGCCGCCGCTCCAGTCGCCCGAGCGGCACGATCTCACGGGACTCCGCGAACGCGTCGAGTCGGCGCACCCAGTCGGCCGCATCCGGCGCGTGGAAGTAGTTATCGGCCAGCCACGCGGCATCCGCCGTCCGGAACCGGCCCTCGACGAGATCGGCCGTCGAGCCGATCAGCCCCGAGTCCTCGAAGACGAGGTTGATCATGGCCGCCGAGACGCCGTAGTCCTCGATCACGAGCGCCGGGATGTCGAGCGCGACGGCCTCGAGCACCGCCGTGGAGCTCACGGTGACGAGCGCGGCGGCGCGCTCGAGCTTCTCGGCCATCGGCCCGTCCTCGACGACGAGGTTCGCCGGCGGATCGACCTCGGGCATGAGGTCGGCGTAGTCGAACGACTCGTCGTGGGTCTGGGCCTCGCCTCGGCGCGCGCGCACCTTCACCACGACCCGCTGGTCCGGGCGCCGGCGCGCGAGTTCCGCGAGCGCGCCGAGCAGGCGCACGCGGTCCTCCCGCGCCATCGGCACCTTTGCCTGGGTCGCGAAGACGACATCCGTGCGATCGGATGCCGCGGGGCCGGCGACCGCGAGGAACGGCAGCGTCGCGAGCGCGAACGTCGTGCCGATCCCGAGCTCGGCCGCGTTCGCCCGGAACTCGCGCACCTCGCGGCGGCTGTGCAGCACCACGAGGTCGGTCTGCTCGCGGTAGGCCACGGCCTTCGGCACGGCCGGGATCGTGAGGCCCGGGAACCCGCTCACGAGCACCGGACGATTCGGACGGCGTTCGATGCGCGGCGCGACGACGCGCACGAAGGGCCCGCGAAGCGACAGGAGCACGGCGTGCGGATCGAACACGTCGAGGAGGCCGTCGAGGTCGTCGAGGTGCACGACGCGGGTGCGCGCCGGGCTGAACCGGGTACCGGCGAGCGCGTGCACGAGCTGCGTCGGGCTCGGCTGCACGGGCGAGGCGAACACCACGAGCTGCACGCGCCAGCGATCGGGCAGCGTCGACGCGAGCGCCGCACCCCACTTCACGTAGGAGTCGGAGTCGGCGACGACGAGCAGGCGGCGGCCCGCGGCATCCGTCGCTCCTGCGACCCTCGACCGGTCGAACATCATGCGGGCACCCGGCGGAGCTTCGCCCGAGGGGCCTCCTCGCCCGGGAACACGCGCTTGACGCCGTCGCCCATGGCGTCGCCGATGATGCGGATGTCGCGCACGAGGTGCTCGAACCCCTGAGGTTCGAGCGATGCGGCCTGGTCGGAGCCCCACATCGCACGGTCGAGCGTGATGTGGCGTTCGACCGCGACCGCACCGAGAGCGACGGCCGCGAGCGAGATCTGCAGGCCGCGCTCGTGGCCCGAGTACCCGATCGGCACGCCGGGGTACCGCCCGCGGAGGGTGTCGATCATGCGCAGGTTCGCCTCGTGCTCGGGCATCGGGTAGCTCGACGTGGCGTGCATGACCACGAGCCGGTCGCGGTCGAGGCGGTCGACGGCACGATCGATCTCGTCGATCGTCGACATTCCCGTCGAGAGGATGATCGGCTTGCCCGTCGCGGCGAGCGCGTCGAGGAGCTCGAGGTCGGTGATCGAGGCCGAGGCGACCTTGTGGGCGGCGACGTCGAGCCGTTCGAGGAACTCGACCGACGGCACGTCCCACGGCGAGGCGAACCAGTCGACGCCCGCGCGCATGGCGTACGACGCGATCTCGAGGTACTCGGCCTCGCCGAACTCGACGCGGTGCCGGTACTCGAGGTAGGTCATGGTGCCCCACGGGGTCTCCCGCGGCACGTCGCGCATGTGCTCGGGCGTCGCGATCTCGGGCGTGCGCTTCTGGAACTTCACGGCCTGCGCACCCGCCTCGACGGCGACGTCGATCAACCGCTTCGCGATCTCGACGTCGCCGTTGTGGTTCAGGCCGATCTCGCCGATGACGTAGACGGGGTTCCCGGGGCCGATCAGGGATCGTCCGATGCGCACCGACATGTCGTGCTCCTCTGCTCAGTGCGCCGCGGCGCGCTCGTGGTGGGGGTGGTCCTGGGTCGCGCCGTCTCTGGCCGCCTGCTCGCGCGATGCGACGACGAGGTCGGCGAGCTCGCGCACGGCACCGTGTCCGCCCCGGCGCTCGAGCACGTGCCTGGCCGCGGCGAGCACGTCTGGCACGGCGTCGCGCACCGCGATCGGCCAGCCGACCAGCTCGAGCGCGGGCAGGTCGTTGCGGTCGTTGCCGACGTAGGCGATGCGGTCGAGGCCGATGCCGCGGTCCGCGGCCCATTCGGCGAGCGCCTCGCCCTTCGCCTCGACGCCGTGCAGGCACTCGACGCCGAGCTTCTCGGCGCGACGGGCGACGACCGGGTTCGCCTCGGCGCTGAGGATCAGCACCGGCACGCCGGCGGCCCGCAACCGGGCGACCCCGGCGCCGTCGCTGCGGCTCACGCGCACCGATTCCCGGCCCAGGGTGTCGACCCATGCGGTGTCGTCGGTGTGCACGCCGTCGAAGTCTGTGACGACGGCGTCGACGTCGACGATCGGATGCCGGGGGTCGGCGATCTCGGCGAGCGGGTCGACCGTCGCGGCGATCAGGCGCGCGCGCGACAGGTCGTCGGCGTCGTCGATCTCGACCGCGTGCTCCGCCCGGACGCGTTCGATGCCGACCCGTCCGAAGAAGCGGTGGCCGGAGCGTTCGAAGTCGCCGGCGCGCATGACGTAGAAGGCGCCGGTCTCGGCGAACTCCGGCTCCCGGTCCTGCCGACGCGGGCGCACGGATGCCTCGTGGTTGACGCCGTCGGCGCCGCCGCGCGTCTCGCGCCACAGGAACACGTGGCTCGGCACCGCCGAGAACACCACGTCCTCGACGCCGCCCTGCACCCGTTCGACGGCGCGGTCGAGCGACGCCGGATCGATGAACGGCGACGTCGCCTGCACGAACACCAGCACCTCCGGGCGCACGCCGGTGTGCGCCGCGATGCTGTGCAGCGCGTGCAGCAGGGCCGACTCCGAACTCGAGGTGTCGTCGGAGAGGCCGGCCGGACGTCGCACGACACCGGCCCCCGCGGCGTGCGCGACCTCGGCGATGCGGTCGTCGTCGGTCGACACGAGCACTGCGTCGATGCTGCGGGCGGCGGCTGCTGCGCGGACCGCCCGGGCGACGAGCGGCATGCCGCCGACCTCGGCGAGGTTCTTGCCCGGCAGGCCCTTGGAGCCTCCGCGCGCGGGGATCACGGCGACCACCCGCGGCGAGGGGTGCATGGCGCGACCCGACGGCCGCCCGTCTTCGAGCATGCTGCGACGCTACGGTCGCCGCCTTGCCGGGGCCTTGCCGGGGCCTTGCCCCGGGATGATGCCCCGGTGAACGCGCGGAGACCGGGAGACGACGGATGCCGCGGGCGTCGGCCCGCGGCATCCGTGTCGCTTCGCGTGGTGGCGCGCTACCGCAGCTCGGCCGCCTTGACGACGTTCGCGAGCAGCATGGCGCGGGTCATGGGGCCGACGCCGCCGGGGTTCGGCGACAGGTGGCCGGCGATGGCCGCGACCCCCGGGTCGACGTCGCCCGTGAGGCGCCCCTTGCCGGTCTCGGGGTCTTCGACGCGCGTGATGCCCACGTCGAGCACCGCGGCGCCGGGCTTGACCCACTCGGACTTGACCAGGTGCGGCACGCCGACGGCGGCCACGACGATGTCGGCGCGGCGCACCTCGGCCTCGAGGTCGACGGTGCGCGAGTGCGTGAGCGTCACGGTCGCGTCGAGCCCCTTGCGCGTGAGCAGCAGGCCGAGCGGGCGCCCGACCGTGATGCCTCGGCCGATGACCGCGACGTGGCGGCCCGCGATGGGCACGTCGTAGCGCTGCAGCATCTCGACGATGCCCGCGGGCGTGCACGGCAGCGGCGAGGCGAGCTCGCCCGCGACGCCGAGCACCAGGCGCCCGAGGTTGGTCGGGTGCAGGCCGTCGGCGTCCTTGTCGGGGTCGATGAGCTCGAGCATGGCGTTCTCGTCGTGCCCGGCGGGCAGCGGCAGCTGCACGATGTAGCCCGTGACCTCGGATGCCGCGTTGAGGTCGGCGATCGCGGCGCGCACGTCGGCCGGGGTCGCCGTCGCGGGCAGGTCGACGCGGATCGACTCGATGCCCACCTCGGCGCAGTCGCGGTGCTTGCCCGCGACGTACGAGCGCGAGCCCGGGTCGTCGCCGACGAGCAGCGTGCCGAGGCCCGGCACGACGCCCTTCGCGCGGAGCGCGGCGATGCGGGAGGCGAGTTCGGACTTGACGGCGGTCGCCGTGGCGACCCCGTCGAGCGTGATGGCGGTCATGCGCGACCTACTGCGCGAGGCCCGGGTACAGCGGGAAGCCCGCCGTGAGGGCCTCGACGCGCGCACGGAGCGCCGCGACATCCGCCTCGCCCTGGAGCGTGAGCGCGATGATGTCGGCGACCTCGGTGAACTCGGCGTCGCCGAAGCCGCGGGTCGCGAGCGCGGGCGTGCCGATGCGCAGGCCAGAGGTGACCATCGGCGGGCGCGGGTCGAACGGCACCGAGTTGCGGTTCACGGTGATGAGCGCCTCGTGCAGGAGGTCTTCGGCCTGCTGGCCGTCGATCTTCGAGTTGCGGAGGTCGGCGAGCACGAGGTGCACGTCGGTGCCGCCCGTGAGCACGTCGACGCCCGCAGCGCGCGAGTCGTCGGCGGTGAGGCGGTCGGCGAGGATCTTCGCGCCGCGCAGGGTGCGCTCCTGGCGGTCCTTGAACTCGGCGGAGGCTGCGATCTTGAAGGCCGTGGCCTTGGCCGCGATGACGTGCATGAGCGGGCCGCCCTGCTGGCCCGGGAACACGTTGGAGTTGAGCTTCTTCGCGAGCTCGGTGTCGCGCGAGACGATGAAGCCCGAGCGGGGACCGCCGATGGTCTTGTGCACGGTCGAGCTCACGACGTCGGCGTAGGGCACGGGCGACGGGTGCAGGCCCGCGGCCACGAGGCCCGCGAAGTGCGCCATGTCGACCCAGAGCTTCGCGCCCACCTCGTCGGCGATCTCGCGGAACGCGGCGAAGTCGAGGTGACGGGGGTACGCAGACCAGCCCGCGATGATGACCTGCGGCTTGTGCTCGCGGGCCTTGTCGCGCACCACGTCCATGTCGACGAGGAAGGTCTCGGGGTCGACGCCGTACGAGACCGCGTTGTAGAGCTTGCCCGAGAAGTTCAGCTTCATGCCGTGCGTGAGGTGACCGCCGTGCGCGAGCTCGAGGCCGAGGATCGTGTCGCCGGGCGTCGCGATCGCGGAGAGCACCGCGGCGTTGGCCGTCGCGCCCGAGTGGGGCTGCACGTTGGCGTACTCGGCGCCGAACAGGCTCTTCGCGCGCTCGATCGCGAGCGACTCGGCGATGTCGACGTACTCGCAGCCGCCGTAGTAGCGGCGGCCGGGGTAGCCCTCGGCGTACTTGTTGGTGAGCACGCTGCCCTGCGACTGCAGGACGGAGACGGGAACGAAGTTCTCGCTCGCGATCATCTCGAGGTAGTCGCGCTGGCGACCGAGCTCGAGCTCGAGCACCTCGGCGATCTCGGGGTCGACCTCGGAGAGGGGGGCGTTGAAAACGGACTCGGCCAAGACTGGCTCCTTCAGTGACGGTACGGACCAAACAGGTGGTTCCACCTCGTGCGACTCGCGCGACGAGGCGTCCGTACCGGCCCAGGCGTGCGGTCGTGTACTCGCCAGTCGCTCCCCGATGGGAATCCATCTCAACGCCAGTCGCGACCCCGCAAGCATAGCAACGGATGCCGCGGGCGGGCGGGTCGACCTCGTGCGGTGTTCGCGGCATCCACTGTCGTTCGCCGGCTCCGGATGCCAGAATGGAACCCGCACCGCATTGTCAGGATTCCTTCCCTATCGCGCACCGACGCACGAACCCGAGGACGCATGCACCGAAGCCCCAGCACCCCTGCCCGCCTGGCCGCACTCGGCCTCGTCCTCGGCGTCGCGGTCGCGACCCTGACCGCGTGCACCGCACCATCCCAGAACGGAGAACCCATGACCGGCATCGTGCCCGCCCCGGTGAGCGCCGAGTACCCCGACCGCGCGCCCTTCCGGCTCGACGAGCGCACGCGCCTCGTCGTCTCCGGCGAAGGGGCCGACGGCGTGGCCGAGACGTTCGCCGAGCGCGCCCGCACCTCGACGGGGTTCGAGCTGCCGGTGGTCGACGCCGCGACGGCCGGCGAGCCCGCGGCATCCGACATCGTGTTCACCGTCGCCGCCGGCTCCGCGCCCGACGGGGCGGCCGAGGGGTACACGCTCGAGACCGGCGACGGCGGGGCCGAACTGGCCGCCGACACCCCCGCCGGCCTGTTCTGGGCCTCGCAGTCGCTGCGCCAGCTGCTTCCCGCCGAGATCGAGCGGCGCGACGCCGAGCGCGCGCCCGCCGACGGCTGGACGGCGCCCGCGGCATCCGTCTCCGATGCGCCCCGCTTCGCCTACCGCGGATCGATGCTCGACGTCGCACGCCACTTCTTCCCCGTCGAAGACGTGCTCGACCACATCGACCGCATCGCGCTGCTGAAGCTCGACGTGCTGCACCTGCACCTCACCGACGACCAGGGCTGGCGCCTGCAGATCGACTCGTGGCCCGAGCTCACCGGCATCGGCGCCTCGACCTCGACCGGCGGCGACGGCGGCGGCTTCTACACGAAGGACGACTACCGCCGCATCGTCGAGTACGCGGCTGAGCGGTTCGTGACCGTCGTGCCCGAGATCGACCTGCCGGGCCACACGAACGCCGCGCTCAGCGCCTACCCCGAGCTCAACTGCGACGGGGTCGCGCCGAAGCCCTACGAGGGCATCGAGGTCGGCTTCTCGTCGCTGTGCGCCACGCCCGAACGCGCCGAGGCGACCGACCGGTTCCTCGCCGACGTGCTCGGCGAGGTCGCCGAGCTGACGCCCGGCCCGTGGATCCACGTGGGCGGCGACGAGTCGCTCGCCACCTCGGAGGCCGACTACCTCGACCTCGTGCGACGCATCACCGCGGCCGGCGCCGCCACCGGCAAGACCGTCATCGGCTGGCACGAGATGGGCGCCTCGCGCGACCTGCCCGCCGGCACCGTCGGCCAGTACTGGGACTTCGTGACCCCCCGCGAAGACGCAGCCGCGCTCACGACCTCGTTCGTCGAGCAGGGCGGCAGCGTGATCCTCTCCCCCGCCGACGTCGCCTACCTCGACATGAAGTACCCCGACGACCCCGACGGCCCCCTCGGCACGAAGCTCGGCCAGCTGTGGGCCGACGGTCCCACGACCCTCGAGGAGGCCTACGCCTGGGAGCCGACCGCCATCGTGCCAGGGCTCGCCGAGTCCGACATCCTCGGCGTCGAGGCGCCCGTCTGGACCGAGACGATCGGCACCGCGCCCGACCTGGAGTACATGGTCTTCCCGCGCATCGCGGCGATCGCCGAGATCGCCTGGTCTCCGGCACCCGCCGGCGCGCGCGACGAGGCGTCGTTGCACGCCCGGCTCGCCGGGCTCGGCACCCACCTCGACGCGCTCGGCGTCTCGTACCGCAAGGTCGGCGGGGTGCCCTGGGTCGAGTGACCCTGGCTGCTCCACACGGCGAGGGGAGGAGATTCGCGCGACGGGAGGCACCTGGGGCGAGCCCGGACCTCCCGTCGCGCGAATCTCCTCCC
>NZ_JBHVTI010000009.1:0-40758 GCF_042884735.1 Agromyces sp. NPDC058110
CCCAACTTGCGGGGGGGGGTTGGTGGCTTTGTGGGTGGGTTTCTTCTCCCCATTGGGGAGGCTGCCTGCCGACGCAGGGTCCTCCCTTCGCGCGAATCTCCTCCGCTCGCGGTGGGTACTAGCCGTAGATCTTCTCGGCGTACGCCGGACCGTAGTACTCCTCGAGCGACTCGAGGCTCTCGGTCGGCCGTTCGAGCGCCTGCGCGATGACGGCGCGGCGCGGCGCGGCATCGGGCTGCCAGGTCTCGGGCACCCAGGCCTTCGAGCGCAGGAACGCCTTCGAGCAGTGGAAGAACACCTCCTCGACGGCGACCTCGACGACGATGCCCGGCACGTGCCCGCGCACCCGCATGCGCTCGGCGTAGGGAACGTCGCGCAGGAGTCGCGCGGTGCCGTTCACGCGGAGCGTGTCGCCCCGCCCCGGGATCACGAAGACGAGCCCGATGCGCGGGTTCTCGAGCAGGTTGTGGAATCCGTCGGCACGTCGGTTGCCCGGGCGTTCGGGGATCGCGATCGTGTGCTCGTCGAGGGCGAGCGCGAACCCGGCCGGATCGCCCTTGGGCGAGACGTCCTGGTGGCCTGCGGCATCCGCCGTCGCGACGAAGCAGAGCGGCGCGGCCTCGAGCCACCGCCGGTCGATGTCGTGCAGGGAGGTGCGGGACTTGTCGCGGACGGCCGGCAGGGGCAGGCCGACGAGCTCCTCGAGTTCGGCGACGGACGTGATGGGCGTGCCTCCGTGATCCATGCCTTCAACCTACGCTCGCGCCCGTGCGCCTGTCGCGGTCACCACCGCCCGAGTCCGGCCAGAATCCGCAAGGTTTCCGCCTGGCTCACCCGACGGGGGCTGCCGAGACGACGGATGCCCCGTGCCGACGTGCGGCACGGGGCATCCGGGGTGCGTGGTGAGGACTACTTCGCCTGAGGCGGGCGGGTCATCGAGAGCAGGTCGAGCGCCGTGTCGAGCTGCTCCTCGGTGAGGTCGCCGCGCTCGACGTAGCCGAGGTCGATGACGGCCTCGCGCACGGTGATGCCCTGCTTGACCGAGTGCTTCGCGATCTTCGCCGCGGCCTCGTAGCCGATGAGCTTGTTGAGCGGGGTGACGATCGACGGCGACATGCCGGCGAGGGCCGTGAGGCGCTCGAGGTTGGCCTCGAGGCCGTCGACGGTCTTGTCGGCGAGCACCCGCGAGGCGTTCGAGAGCAGGCGGATCGACTCGAGCAGCGCGGTGCCCATGACCGGGATCTGCACGTTCAGCTCGAACGAGCCCGAAGCTCCGGCCCAGGCGACGGTCGCGTCGTTGCCGATGACGCGCGCCGCGACCATGAGGACGGCCTCGGGGATGACGGGGTTGACCTTGCCGGGCATGATCGACGACCCGGGCTGCAGGTCGGGGATGTGCAGCTCGCCGAGACCCGTGTTGGGGCCGGAGCCCATCCAGCGGATGTCGTTGCAGATCTTCGTGAGGCTGACCGCGATGGTGCGGAGCGCCCCCGACGCGTCGACGAGGCCGTCGCGGTTGGCCTGGGCCTCGAAGTGGTCGGCTGCCTCCGTGATCGGCAGCTCGGTCTCGCGCTGCAGGATCTCGATGACCAGCTGCGGGAACCCGGCGGGCGTGTTGATGCCGGTGCCGACGGCGGTGCCGCCGAGCGGCACCTCGGCGACGCGGGGGAGCGCCGTGCGCACGCGCTCGATGCCGAGGCGGATCTGGCGGGCGTACCCGCCGAACTCCTGGCCCAGGGTGACCGGGGTGGCGTCCATGAGGTGGGTGCGGCCCGACTTCACGACCTCGGCCCAGGCCTCGGCCTTGGCCTCGAGCGCGACCGCGAGGTGGTCGAGCGCGGGGATGAGGTCGTCGATGAGGGCGGCCGTGACGGCGATGTGCACCGAGGTCGGGAACACATCGTTCGAGGACTGCGACGCGTTGACGTGGTCGTTCGGGTGCACCTCGGCGCCCAGCTTCGACGTCGCGACGGTCGCGAGGACCTCGTTCATGTTCATGTTCGACGAGGTGCCCGAGCCGGTCTGGTAGGTGTCGACCGGGAAGTGCTCGACGAATCCGTGGGTGCCGGCGATGACCTCGTCGGCGGCCGCGACGATCGCGTCGGCGATCGCACCGTCGAGCACGCCGAGCTGGGCGTTCGCCTGCGCGGCGGCCTTCTTGATGCGCGCGAGCGCGGCGACCTGCGCGGGCTCGAGCCCCTTGCCCGAGATCGGGAAGTTCTCGACGGCGCGCTGCGTCTGCGCGCGGTACAGGGCCGACGCGGGAACGCGCACCTCGCCCATGGTGTCGTGTTCGACGCGGTAGTCGGCGGTGTTGTCGACCAAGGTGGTTCCTTCCGGTTCGCGTGCCCGGTGGCCTTCGTGCATCGGGCTGTGACTGTGGGCGGATGCCGCGGCGAGCGTCAGATCTGACCGACGACGACGTCGGTGTCGACCTTTCCTTCGGCGAGGCGGTAGTTCGCGCCGACGATGGCCAGCGTACCCGCTGCGATCGCGTCGCTGATCATCTCGGACTCCTCGAGCAGGTGCGCGACGGTCGCGCGCAGGTGCTCGCGGCCGACGAACGCCGCGTCGACCGCCGCGGCGTCGATCGGCGCGTCGGGGTCGCCGCCCGCGACCTTGCGCACGGCGGGCACGATGCTCGAGATGAGCTCGGCGATGTGCGGCGGCAGGGGCTCGGCGTCGGCGGACTGCGACGTGATGGCCGCGCCGACGGCGCCGCAGGCGTCGTGCCCGAGCACGAGGATGAGCGGCACGTGCAGCACGCCGACCGCGTACTCGAGCGAGCCGACGACCGACGAGGAGATGACCTGGCCGGCATTGCGCACCACGAAGGCGTCGCCGAGCCCGACGTCGAAGATGATCTCGGCCGCGAGGCGGGAGTCGGCGCAGCCGAAGATCGCGACCAGCGGGCGCTGCCCTTCGGCGAGCGATGCGCGGCGCTCGACGTCTTGATGCGGGTGCTGCGGCTTGCCCGCGACGAAGCGCACGTTGCCGCGACGCAGCTCGCGCCACGTCTCGGCCGGCGTGGTGGGGCGGACGGGGGTTTCGGTCACTGCGGCTCCTCGGGGAATGGGGCGGTGCTCAACGGGTCGTGCGCGCGGCGGTGCGGGTGGGCGGAGCGCCTCCGGTGCGCGCGGAACGGGTCACTGCTGCGCCTGCACGGTGTCGGCGATCGCGGCGGCCATGGTCGCGAACTCGGCATCGGTGGCCGTGCCGACGAGCACGAAGACGGTGCTGCCCGACTCGGTCGTGAGGCCGTAGCGCGCATTGCCGACGTCGTCGCTGCTGTCGCGGTTGTCGTAGATCGTCCAGTCGACGCCGTCGAGCTGCACCGTGCCGGTCGCGAGCGTCTTCGCCAGCAGGTCGGCCGCCCAGGTCGCGTTCGCGTCGAGCCCCTGGTACAGGCCGATGTACTCGCCGCTCGGTGTGAGGTAGCCGGTGTACCAGGCCGTGATGCCGTCGGTGCTGCGGCGGAGCTCGGCCGCGTTCGCGCTCCACCCGTCGGGCAGGGCGGGAACGGCGAGCGGTTCGTCGCTGCCGGCCTGCGCCTGCGCGGCGATGCCGGCGACGTCGATGTCGGGGTGCATGGGGTCGTTGCTGCGGGGGACCGCGAGCACGATCACGATCACGAGGGCCACGCAGGCGACGAGCGCGTACACGAGGTTGCTCACGGTCTTGCGCTCGCGGTACTCGCGGGAGTTCTTCGCCTTGCGAGCGGCCGTCTCGTCGGGCGTCTCGGGGCGCCCGAGCTCGGCGACGATCGGACCGCGGCCGGGTTCGGCCATCAGAACGCGACCTCGTCGGATGCCGCGGCACGGCCGCTCGCGCCGGATGCGGCCGCGGTGCGCGCGGCGTCGAGCCTGGCCTTCGCGCCGACCAGCCATTCCTCGCAGCGGGCGGCGAGCGCCTCGCCCCGCTCCCACAGCGCGAGCGAGTGCTCGAGGGTCGCCGACCCCTGCTCGAGTTCGGAGACGACCTGCACGAGTTCGTCGCGCGCCTGCTCGTAGCTCAGCTCGGAGACATCCGTGGTGGGGGGCATGGCCGACATTCTATTCGGCGCCGCTGACAGCTTCGTCCGCCGGCACGGCGTCGACCGCCTCGTCGGGAGCGTGCGGGGTCGCCCCCGCGTCGAGCTGGCCGCGCGACTCCGCCGCGATGGTGCCCTCGGCGAGCGTGACGGTGAGCGCGGTCGCGGCGGGCGCACCGGCCGGGCCGCGCACGACGTGCCCGTCGGGCCCCTGCACGATGGCGTAGCCGCGGTCGAGCGTCGCCTGCGGCGAGAGCGCGCGCAGGTGCCCGCGAAGCTCGCCGATGCGCGAGGTCTGACGCTCGATGTGGCGATCGACGAGCTCCGACCCGCGGGCCACCCAGCGCGTGAGCTCCTCGGCGCGCCGGTCGACGATCCACGCGCCGTCGGCGAGCACCGGGCGCATGCGGAGGTGCTCGATGCGGTCGAGTTCGCGTGCGAGCAGCGACGAGAGCCGCATGCCGAGGCGGGCGCGCACCTGGTCGACCCTGGCGAGCTCTTCGCCCACGTCGGGGATGACGCGCTTCGCAGCATCCGTCGGGGTCGACGCCCTGAGGTCGGCGACCTCGTCGAGCAGCGGCCGGTCGGCCTCGTGCCCGATGGCGCTCACGATGGGGGTGGTCGCCGCCGCGGCCGCACGCACGACGCGCTCGTCGCTGAAGCCCAGCAGGTTCTGGAAGTCGCCGCCGCCGCGCGCCACGATGATGACCTCGACCTCGGGGTCCGCGTCGAGCTGCTCGATGGCCCGCACGACCTCGGCCGGGGTCCGGTCGCCCTGCACCGTCGCGTAGACGGTGCGGAACTCGACCGCCGGCCAGCGCAGCCTCGCGTTGCGGAGCACGTCTTTCTCGGCGTCGCTGTCGCGGCCCGTCACGAGGCCGACCACTCGGGGCAGGAACGGCAGCGGGCGCTTGCGGGAGGCCGCGAACAGGCCCTCGGCGGCGAGCGTGGCGCGCAGCCGCTCGAGGCGCTCGAGCAGATCGCCGAGGCCGACGTGCTTCATGTCGTACACCTGGAACGACAGCGAGCCGCCCTTGACCCACCACGTGGGCTTCACGAGGAGCACGGCGTGGTCGCCCTGCTTGAACTGCTCGGTGAGCTTGGCCTTCACCGACGACCACATCGTGAACGAGATCGTGGCGTCGGCCTCGAGGTCCTTCAGCTTGCCGTAGACGTTGCCGCCCGACCCGCCCCACTGCGTGATCTCGCCCTCGACCCAGACCATGCCGAGTCGCTCGATCCAGTCCTTGAGCTTGCCCGAGAGCGTGGAGACGGGCCACGGAGCCTCGCGGGTGGCCGTGGCATCCGTCATCGTGTGTCTCCTCGGGTCGGTGGTGCGGGGCGCCTGCAGGTCGTGCGGTCGCGTCGGTCGGTCGTGGTCGGCCGGTGCCCGGCCGGCCCCGCGTAGGATGGGACGGTGACGACCACCACCCCCAAGATCGGCCTCGGCATGCCCCGCGTGCCCGGCCTGCGCGGCCGGCTCAAGGATATCCCCGTCCCCGGACACAAGCGCGTGCTGCTCGCAGCCCCCCGCGGTTACTGCGCGGGCGTCGACCGGGCGGTGATCGCCGTCGAGAAGGCCCTCGAGCACTACGGGGCGCCCGTGTACGTGCGCAAGCAGATCGTGCACAACATCCACGTGGTCACCGAGCTCGAGGCCAAGGGCGCGATCTTCGTCGACGAGGTCGACGAGGTGCCCGAAGGCGCCCACATCGTCTTCAGCGCGCACGGCGTCTCGCCGGCCGTGGTGAACGCGGCGTCCGACCGCGGACTGCACGCGATCGACGCGACCTGCCCGCTGGTCACCAAGGTGCACCGCGAGGCCGTGCGGTTCGCGCGCGACGACTTCGAGATCCTGCTCATCGGCCACGAGGGCCACGAAGAGGTCGAGGGCACCGCGGGCGAGGCGCCCGACCACGTCACCATCGTGAACAGCCCCGACGACGTGCCGAACATCGACGTGCGCGACCCCGACAAGGTCGTGTGGCTCTCGCAGACCACGCTCTCGGTCGACGAGACCATGGAGACCGTGCGCCGCCTGCGCGAGCGGTTCCCGAACCTCGCCGACCCGCCTAGCGACGACATCTGCTACGCCACCCAGAACCGCCAGGTCGCGATCAAGAAGGTGGCGCAGGACGCCGATCTCGTGATCGTCGTCGGCTCGGCGAACTCCTCGAACAGCGTGCGCCTCGTCGAGGTCGCCCTCGAGTACGGCGCCAAGGCCGCCTACCGGGTCGACTACGCCAGCGAGGTGAAGCAGGAGTGGCTCGACGGCGTCGAGACGGTCGGCGTGACCAGCGGGGCATCCGTTCCCGAGGAGCTCGTGCACGAGCTGCTCGAGGCGCTGTCGGACGCCGGCTACGCCGATGTCGCCGAGGTCAAGACCGCCGAGGAAGACCTCATGTTCTCGCTCCCGAAGGAGCTGCGGCGCGACCTCGCGGGCAACCGCGACGAGCGGGCCCTCGGCGGGCGCACGCGCGCGTAGCGCCCGACGGGCGCGCGAGCGGCCGAACTCCGGATGCCGCGGCGACTCGCCGCGCGTCGGCGCGCCGGGCGCGGCATCCTGAATCTCCGGCACGGCACGGCACGGCCATCGCACGTGGCTCGCGCGCCTGCGCGGATCGCGCCTAGGCGCCCGCGGTGCTCAGCGACGTGAGGAAGTCGGGGTCGCTCGCGAACACGAGCATGCCGACGATGGTGACGACGATGAAGGCGACGACGCCCGCCACGAGCGGGATCCACCACGAGAGGCGGCCCGCGCGCAGGCGTGCGCGCGACCACAGGAGCGCGCCGATCCAGAGCGCGATCTGGAGCACGACGCCGGTCGCGAGGATCGTCGGCACGGCCGGGCCCGGCGTGAACGCGGTCGGCCCGTCGACGCCGAGCATCGCCGAGGAGAGCTTGGCCGACTCGAGCGCCGTCGCCGGCAGCTGCACGATGGCCATGATGTTGTAGATCGCGCCGAACACGCCGAAGACGAGCAGCGCGATGGTCCAGAGGCGGTCCTTCGGCACGGCACGAGGCGCAGCGCCGGGAGCCGCTGGGTCACCGGTACGTTCGGCCGCGGCATCCTGATGCCCGACCCATGCGCCCTGCCGGTCGGCGGCCGAAGCCTGGCCGCCGGCCGCGGCGTCGGGAGCCTCGACGGGCTCGACCGGGGGCTGCCAGGTCCACCCCTCGGGGGCGTACTCGCCGTACCGCGGACGAGGCCGCTCGTCGATCGGGGGAGTCGGCGCGGCTGAATCCTGCCCCGCGGCTCCGTTCGTGCGAGCGGCCTCGTCGTGCGTCATGCGGGTGCTGCCTTACGCCGAGATGGAGTTGCCGGCCGAGCCGAGCTGACGGGTCGACTCGACCACGCGAGCGGCCATGGCCGTCTCGGCGACCTTGCCCCAGGCGCGGGGGTCGTAGAGCTTCTTGTTGCCGACGCCGCCGTCGACCTTCAGCACGCCGTCGTAGTTCTTGAACATGTAGTCGGCGATGGCGCGCGTGTAGGCGTACTGCGTGTCGGTGTCGATGTTCATCTTCACGACGCCGTTCGCGACGGCCTCGGCGATCTCGGCGTCGGTCGAGCCGGAGCCGCCGTGGAAGACGAGGTCGAGCGGCTTCGGGCCGGTGCCGTACTTCGCGGCGAGGCCGTCCTGGATGTCCTTGAGGAGCGCCGGGCGGAGCTTGACGTTGCCGGGGGCGTACACGCCGTGCACGTTGCCGAAAGTGAGGGCGGCCATGTAGCGGCCCTGCTCGCCGAGGCCGAGCGCCTCGACCGTCGAGATCGCGTCGTCGAGGGTCGTGTAGAGCGCCTCGTTCGAGCCCTCGTGCTGGACGCCGTCTTCTTCGCCGCCGACGACGCCGATCTCGACCTCGAGGATCGCGTTGATCGCCTTCATGCGGGGGAGGATCTGCTGCGCGATCTCGAGGTTCTCGGCGAGCGGCACGGCCGAGCCGTCCCACATGTGCGACTGGAAGATCGGGTTGCCGCCGGCCTTGACGGCCTCTTCGGACGCGGCGAGCAGCGGGAAGACGAAGTCTTCCAGCGCGGGCTTCGGGCAGTGGTCGGTGTGCAGCGCGACGGTGACGGGGTAGCTCTTGGCGATCTCGTGCGCGGCCGCGGCGAAGGCGAGGGCGCCGGTGGCGCGGGCCTTGACGGTGTGGCCCGCGAAGTAGTCGGCGCCGCCGGTGGTGACCTGGATGATGCCGTCGGACCCGGCCTCGGTGAGGCCCTGCAGCACCGCGTTGAGGGTCTGCGTCGACGAGACGTTGAACGCCGGGAAGGCGAACGCCTTCGCCTTGGCGGTGTCGAGCATCTGTGCGTACTGCTCGGGGGTTGCGATGGGCATGGCGCTCCTTCGGAAGGCAACAGGATTCAGTGCGAGTCTACCGAGGTCGCGAGGAGTGCTCACGTGCGTCGGGTCGCGGCGCGATGTGCGACGAGCGGATGCCGCGTGCTGGGCCATGATGGGTCGGTGCCCCCGATCACCGAGCCCACGTTCGACGCCGCCCTGCGCGAGTCGCTGCGCTCGGCCGTGCGCGCCGCCGCCGACGCCGCCCGCCCGCTCGTCGGCTCGGGTGACGGAGTCGCCGTCGACGCCGCCGCGGTCGATGCGCTGCGCGTCTCGCTCGCCGCCGTGCCCGCCGACCTCCGCGTCGTGTCGGGTGAGGGCGAGAAGGACGACGCGCCGATGCTGCACCCGGGCGAGCGGTTCGGCACCGGGGAGGGGCCGGCCCTCGACCTCGTGGTCGACCCGGTCGACGGTACGCGCCTGGCGGCGTCCGGTCGGCCCGGAGCCATGGCGATCGTCGCCGTCACGCCGCGCGGCTCCTACGCCGACCTCGGACCGGCGTTCTACCTCGACAAGCTCGTGCACGCGCGGACCCCCGGCATGGCGGCCGGCCCGGGCCTCGGGCTCGACCTTCCGGTCGCCGAGAACCTGGCGCGCCTCGCCGCCGCGCTCGGCCGCCCCGTCTCGAGCCTTCGCGTGGCCGTGCAGGCCCGGCCGCGCAACGCGGCCGCGGCCGACGCCGTGCGCGCTGCCGGCGCGACCCTCCACGCGTTCGAGCACGGCGACATCGAGCGCGTCGCGCATGCGGCGGCTCCCGACGGCGAGCTCGACCTGCTGCTCGGCATCGGCGGCGCGCCCGAAGGCCTGCTCGAGGCCGCGATCGTGCGCGCGCACGGCGGCGTCATGCTGGCCCGCTTCGCACCGCAGTCGGCCGAGGAGGCCGAACGCCTCGCCGACTTCGCCGCAGGGCCCGACCCGGCGGCGGCCGAGCACGGCCTGTCGCTCGACGGCGGGCTCGCGCTCGAGCGCCTGTGCGCGGCATCCGCCCTGGTGGTCATCGCGCCCGTGACCGCGTGCGCGCTCGGCCCCGCCCGCGCCCCGCTCGTGCTCGTCGACGACGACATCGCCGACCTGGTGACTGCCTCCTTGCCTGTCGGTTAAGAACCGCGGTTCTTTCGGCGCACGTTCGTGCAGAAACCCTCGGAACCGGCGCTCTCGTGCCTAGGGTGGACGGTGAGCGCGCACAGAGCCACGGCCCGCGAGGGGTCGTTCGAGCCCGGTCGCACCGAACCCGGAGGACGCCCGATGATGACACCCGCCGACGACAGCCTCTACCTGCACCCCGACCGCAACATCGCGATCGAGCTCGTGCGGGCGACCGAGGCTGCGGCGATCCGCTCGTACCCCTGGATCGGCAAGGGCGACAAGCTCGGCGCCGACGGTGCGGCCGTCGATGCCATGCGCGCGTTCCTCAGCACCGTGAGCTTCGACGGCGTCGTCGTCATCGGCGAGGGCGAGAAGGACGCCGCGCCCATGCTCTTCAACGGCGAGCACGTCGGCACCGGTCACGGTCCGGCCTGCGACATCGCGGTCGACCCCATCGACGGCACCTCGCTCACGGCGGCGGGCCGGCACAACGCGCTCTCGGTCATCGCGGTCTCGGATCGCGGCACCATGCTCGACGCCTCCTCCGTGTTCTACATGGACAAGATCGTGACGGATGCCTCGGGCATCGGCGTCGTCGACATCCGCCGCCCCATCGGCGAGAACCTCCGAGCGCTCGCCGCCGCGAAGGGCAAGGACGTGAGCGAACTGCGCGTCGCCGTGCTGAACCGCGACCGCCACGAGCAGCTCATCGCCGACATCCGCGAGGCCGGCGCCGGCACTCGCCTCATGAGCGACGGCGACGTGGCCGGCGGCATCAACGCGGCCCGCTACGAGTCGCGCATCGACATGTGCGTCGGCATCGGCGGCAGCCCCGAGGGCATCACGACCGCGTGCGCGATCAAGGCGCTCGGCGGGTTCATGCAGGGCGTGCTCGCACCGAAGGACGACGCGGAGCGCGCACGCGGCGAGGCCGCCGGGCTCGACTGCGACCGGGTGTACGAGCTCGACGACCTCGTGCGGGGCGACAACACGTTCTTCGTCGCGACCGGCGTGACCGACGGCGAACTGCTCGAGGGCGTCCGCAAGAAGGGCCCGATCATCCGCACCGAGTCGATCGTGCTGCGCGGCCGTTCGGGCACGATCCGGCGCATCGTCGCCGACCACCTCGTGGAGAAGTGGCTGGACGACGTCGACCGGTGACCGTCTCGGCCTCGCCGATGACGGTGCGCCCCACGACAATGGGGGAGTGACCGCCGAGACGAACCTGCCCCGCGCCCTGCGCCCCTTCGGGGTCGCGCAGTACCGCCTGCTGGCGGTCGCCCTCGCGGCGTCGCTGCTCTCGGCGGGCGCCTGGCTCGTCGCGGCGGTCTGGCAGGTCGTCGAGCTCGGCGGCACGCCCGTCGACCTCTCGCTCGTCGCGGTCGGGTCGAGCCTCGGGCTGGTGCTGGCCGTGCTCATCGGGGGCGTCGCGGCCGACCGCATCCCGCAGCGCCGCATCCTCATCACGGTCGAGGTCGTGCGCGGCGCGGCGTTCGTCGTCGCGGCCGTGCTCGCGGCGACCGGGGTCATCGAGGTGTGGCACATCGCCCTCATCTCGTTCGTGCTCGGCGTCGCCGACGGGTTCTTCTATCCCGCGTACTCGGCATGGCTGCCCGCGCTGCTGCCCGCCGACCAGCTGCTGGCGGCGAACGGCATCGAGGGCGTGCTGCGCCCCGCGGTGATGCAGGCCGCCGGTCCGGCGCTCGCGAGCGCGTTCATCGCGATGCAGGGCCCGTGGCTCGCCTTCGCGACCGTCGCCGTCATGCAGGTCGTCGCGGCCGGCGTGCTCGGCGTCATGCGGTCGACCCCGGTGCGACGCGACGTCGACGAGGTCGTGCGGCATCCGCTGCGGCAGGTCTTCGTCGACCTGCGCGACGGGTTCGGGTACCTCGTGCGCACGAAGTGGCTGCTCGCCACGCTCGTGTTCTCGATCGTGCTGGTGTTCATCATCATGGGGCCCATCGAGGTGCTGCTGCCCTTCGCCGTGAAAGACCAGACCGGCGGCGGCGCGGGCGCCTTCGCACTCGCGCTGGCCGCCTTCGGCGTGGGCGGCGCGGTCGGCTCGTTGGCGGTCGCCTCGTTCCGGCTGCCCCGCCGCTACCTCACGCTGATGATCCTCGCGTGGGGTGTCGGATGCCTCCCGCTCGCGATCATCGGGTACACCTCGCAGCTCTGGGTGATGGTGATCGCCCTGTTCCTGGTCGGGCTCCTGTTCGACGGAGCGCAGGTGGTCTGGGGCACGCTCCTGCAGCGTCGCGTGCCGCCGTCGATGCTCGGCAGGGTCTCGAGCCTCGACTTCTTCGTGTCGCTCGCCCTCATGCCCGTGTCGATGGCCGTCGCGGGGCCGGTCGGCGAGGCCATCGGCATCGCGCCCGCCTTCCTCATCGCCGGCCTGGTGCCGCCGTTCATCGCCTTCGCGACCCTCGCGATCGCCCGGCTCGGCCGCGACGAGCTCGCCCATCCGCTCGATGCGGCGCCGCCGACGGACGCCGGCATCGTCACCGGCCACGAGGCCGCTGCCGGGTTCGCGGCGCCCGTCGACGAGCCCCACCCGCCGGCATCCGGTGGCGGGCCGTCGCGCGACTGACGACTCGGCCCCGCCGCACCCGCTGTCGGCGCGGTGCACTCGGGCTCGACCGCGCAAGCCCTCGACTGCGGGCGGCGCATGTGCGAGGGTGGGCGCGAACAGGGAGGGTTCTCATGGTGGAGATCAACGACGCGTTCCCCGGCTTCAGCGTCGACGACGTCGGTGCTGCGAAGGCGTTCTACGGCGACGTGCTCGGCTTCGACGTGCGCGAGGAGATGGGCGGCCTGCAGTTCTCGTTGCCGTCGGGCCAGGGCGTGTTCGTGTATCCGAAGGACGACCATCAGCCCGCCTCGTTCACCATCCTGAACTTCGAGGTGCCCGACATCGGTGCGGCTGTCGACATGCTGAACGCCCAGGGCGTCGTGACGAAGATCTACACCGACCCCCACTCGTACGGCACCGACGAGCGCGGCATCGCGTGGGGGTCCGCCTCGGGGCAGGGGCCGGACATCTGCTGGTTCCGCGATCCCGCGGGCAACGTGCTGAGCCTGATCCAGAGCTGAGCCGCAGGGGCCCGTACGCGGCCGGGCAGGATCTCAGGGCCAGCCCTCAACCGGACGGCGACGATCGGGCGTAGACCGGACCCATGTTGGGACAGAAGCTGAACTCGCCGTGGGCGTCGAGCGGAGGCGTGTACACCCACACGTGGACCTATCAGGTCACCCACCCGGGGCGCACGATCGTGGAGGTCGCGCTCACCTCGGTCAACAGCATCGATGACGACGACGGCACGTTCGCGCGGTTCGGCGTCTCGCAGATCGTGAGCGACTCGGGCGTCGAGGACTTCGGCGACGACGGGCCGCCCGTGGTCGCGCGGGACGGCGTCACGAGCGTCAGCGTGCGCATGTTCGTCGTCAACTCGTTCGCGCGCGGCCGGGTGTCGCGGAACTTCTGGTGAGGAGCCGGGGATGTTCGATGAGACCGCAAGCAGTGATGACACGGTCACACGTCAGCGCACGAGCGTGCTGTTCGACGCGGAGACCGGGCGGGCCGTGTACGGCCACACCTTCGTCGGCGAGGACGACGAGTGGTCGTCGCCAGACGGCGAGCGGGCACGTCGCCGAGTGCTGCTCGATGACGCGGGCGAGGAGGACGCTCGTCGGCTGCGGTTCGCGGATGCGGCGGACGACCTGCGTGCCGACGGCCCGGCGGAGCTGGAGGTCGTCGACGACGTCGTGCGCCTCCGACCGCTGCGCCTGAGGGTCCGCGGAGTCGATCCGGATCGGCTCCGCCGACGCGCGTGATCAGATCGAGCGGATCTCGGGGTCGATGTCTGCGCTGAACCCGGGACCGAGATCGAGCGCGCTGCCGCTCGATGCGGCCGAGTGCTGCGCCCGGTCGGCCTCGATCGCGGTCATGTCGAGCGCCACCGTGTCGACCTCGACCGGGTTCACCTCGACCGTGTCGGCCGGTTCGAGCGCCTGAGTGCGCGAGGCCGTCTCGTCTGAGACCGCGGCGGTGAACTCGTAGGCCGTGAGCTCGCGCGGGCTTTCTTCGATGCCCTCGAGCTGGGCGAGCACCTTCGTCTCGTCGAGCGCCTTGAGCTTTCGGGCGGTGGGCATGACGCGCGTCTCGAGCGAGCCGACGAACGCGTTGTAGTCCTTGACGGTGCGCTCGATCGTGCGGCCGAGCTTCTCGATCTGGCCGGCGGTGACCGACAGTCGGGAATAGAGCTCGCGGCTCAGGTCGAAGAGCGTCTTCGCCTCTTTGGTGAGCACGTCCTGCTGCCAGCTGAAGGCGACGGTCTTCAGCACCGACCAGAGGGTCACGGGCGACGCGAGGGCGACTCGCTTCGAGAACGCGTAGTCCATGAGCGCGGGGTCGGTCTCGAGCGCGCTCGAGACGAGCGACTCGCTCGGGATGAACGCGATGACCATCTCGGGGGAGGCGCCGAGGCCCGCCCAGTAGGTCTTGCCGCCGAGGGCGTTGATGTGCTCGCGCACGGCCTTGACGTGCTGCTTCATGAGCGCGTCGCGCCGTGCGGCCTCTGCTCCGGTCGCCGTCGCGGGGATCTGGCTCGCCTCGAGGTACGCGTTGAAGGGCACCTTCGCGTCGACGGCGATGTTCTTGCCGCCCGGGAGGTGGATGACCATGTCGGGCCGGCCGGCACCCGAGTCGGTGCTGATCGAGTGCTGCGTGTCGAAGTCGACGCGCTCGAGCAGTCCGGCCGCCTCGACGACGCTGCGCAGCTGGGTCTCGCCCCAGACTCCTCGCGTGCTGTTGGACCTGAGTGCGGACGCCAGGGTCTCCGCGGTCGAGCGGAGTCGCTCCTCGTTCTCGGCCGCGATGCGCAGCTGTTCGCTGAGCTCGCCGTGCTGGCGGTGGCGCTGGGTCTCGAGGTCGGACACCTTGGCCTGCATCTCGGAGATCGTCTGCTTGACGGGCGCGAGCGCCTGGAGCACCTTGCTGTCGGCCGCCTCGCGCGCCTCGCGCTGCTGCTGCTCGGCGCGCTGGCGCTCGACGATCTCGCGGTACTGCACGCGCGCCGACTCGATCTGCTCCCGCAGCCCGGCCGCGGTCGCCTCGACGGAGGCGAGCTCGGCGCGCAGGTTCGCCTGCACCTGCTGCTCCTCGGCGCGGATGCGCGCCTGCTCGGCCGAGCCGCCTGCCTGCAGCGCGGCGATCGCGGCCTGGTGACGCGCCTCGACCAGCGCGGGGTCTTCGACCGCCACGACGCCGGCCGCCGCATCGGTCGCACGCCTCGAGGTGAGGAACCACGTGGCGAGCGCGCCGAGCGCGATGCCGACGACGAGGCCGATGACGAGCAGCAGGATCTCCATGCCGCCCAGTTTGGCAGCGGCCGCCGACATCGTCCGCGATGCGGCCCGGCGAGGCCCGAGGAGGCGCCGCTACTGCAGCGCCATCGGCCCGTGCGACGCGGCCCGTGCGGCGGTCGCGGCCCGCCCGATCGCGCCGAACGGCACGCGCGTCACGTGCGCGAGCCGGTCGAGGTCGTCGACGTCGTGCCTCGCGGCGGCGTGCACCATGATCGCCGCGCACGCCTCGGCGTCGGCCAGCGCGTCGTGGTGGGAGAAGTCCTCGAAGCCCGCCGCCATCGCGGCGACCGGCAACCGGTAGGACTCGAGGTGGTAGGTCTTGCGCGCGACCTGCAGGCTGCAGAGCGAGCGGTGGTCGGGCACGTCGAGCCCGACGGCCTCGGTGGTCGCGGCGATGACGCGCATGTCGAATCCGGCGTTGTGCGCGACCAGCACGTCGGCGCCCGCGAAGTCGCGGAAGACCGGCAGCAGCTCGGCCCAGCCCGCGGCATCCGACACCATGTCGCGCGTGATGCCGTGCACGCGTACGTTCCACTCCGAGAACTCGTCGTGGGGGAACGGCGGGCGGATGTAGCGGTGCAGGCGGTCGACGACCGCGCCGCCGCGCACCTTCACCAATCCGATGGAGCAGGCCGAGGCGCTCGACGGGTTGGCGGTCTCGAAGTCGATCGCGGTGAAGTCCACTGGCACGAGGGCATCGTGCCATGGCCCGCCGACGGTTGACGGATGCCTCGCCGCGGGCGTGGAATGGGCGCATGACCGACGACCCTGCGCGCAGCTTCGGGCTCGCGGCAACCGTCTACCGGGCGTCCAGGCCCGGGTACCCTGCGGAGGCGGTCGCCTGGCTCGTGGGCGATGCCGTGCATGTGCTCGACCTCGGAGCCGGCACCGGCAAGCTCACCGAGGCGCTCGTCTCGCTCGACCGCGACGTGACCGCGGTCGATCCGGTCGAGGAGATGCTCGACGAACTGGAGCTCGCGGTGCCGGGCGTCCCGCGCATCCTCGGCACGGCCGAGGACATCCCGATCGACGACGACTCGGTCGACGCGGTCGTGGCCGGCCAGGCCTGGCACTGGTTCGAGCCGCACCGCGCGATCCCCGAGATCGCGCGCGTGCTCCGGCCGGGCGGCGTGCTCGGGCTCGTCTGGAACAGCCGCGACCTGAGCGCCGACTGGCTGCGCGAGGCCGGCGGGATCATGCACGATCGGCACGACGCGAGCGAGACGTTCGAGTCGTACGTGCGCGTCGGCCCGCCCTTCGGCCCGATCGAGGAGCACACGGTCGCGTGGGTCGAGCGCATGTCGCGCGAGCGGTTCCTCGACCTCGTGCGCTCGCGCTCGTACTACCTCATGGCCTCGCCCGACGAGCAGGCCGCGACGATCGCCGCACTCGAGCACCTGCTCGACACGCATCCGGATGTCGCCGGCGCCGCCGAGCTCGAGGTGCCGTACCTGACGCGCTGCTTCCGCGCGCGCCTGGCCGGCTGAGCACGTCGGCGGCCACCGCTACGGTGGCGCCATGGCCGCACTGACCGTCTGCAACTTCGCCACCGTCGACGGGCGCTACGAAGACGACGAGCACGACATCGCCTCGTTCTTCGAGCACCAGCACCCCGAATACCGCGGCGCCGACAGCTTCGACCACCACACGACCGGGCTGCTGCGCGAGGCCGGCACGCTCCTGCTGAGCGGTCGGCGGTCGGCGCTCGGCAACCTCGGCTACTGGGCGGGCGTGCGCCACGACCCCGATGCCACGGCGATCCGCCGGGATTTCGCCGAGCGATTCGAGTCGATCGACAAGGTGGTCGTCTCCGACACGATCGACGAGGCCGATCTCGCGCCGTACCCGAACTGCCGCATCGTGCGCGTGGCCGACTCCGTCGACGAGGTGCGCCGCCTCAAGTCGGGCGACGGCCCCGGCATCCTCGTGCTGCTCGGCCGGGTGCTCTGGAACCACCTCATGCGGGCCGGGCTCGTCGACGAGCTCCAGATCGTCACGTTCCCGCTCATCGGCGGCGGGGGAGTACCGCTGTTCGACTCGAGACCGCCGGTCGCGCTGAAGCTCGTCGGCACGCACGTGTGGGAGGAGTCGGGCAACGTGCTCATGCGGTGGCGCGTCGACCCCGACTGACGTGCAGCCGGCGCGGGGCGGCCGCCCGCGGCATCCGCCGTTCGTCCGTCGCGGAACCCCCAAGTACACTGGATGCCCGTGGCTCTCACTATCGGCATCGTCGGCCTGCCCAACGTCGGCAAGTCCACCCTCTTCAACGCCCTCACCAAGAACCAGGTGCTCGCGGCGAACTACCCGTTCGCGACGATCGAGCCCAACGTGGGCGTCGTGAACCTGCCCGACCAGCGCCTCGAGGTGCTCGCCGGCATCTTCGGCTCCGAGCGCATCCTCCCCGCCGCCGTGTCGTTCGTCGACATCGCGGGCATCGTGCGCGGCGCGAGCGAGGGCGAGGGCCTCGGCAACAAGTTCCTCGCGAACATCCGCGAGGCCGACGCCATCGCGCAGGTCGTGCGCGGGTTCGACGACGGCGACGTGGTGCACGTCGACGGCAAGGTCGACCCGAAGGCCGACATGGAGACCATCAACACCGAGCTGATCCTCGCCGACCTCGAGACGCTCGAGCGCGCCATCCCGCGCTACGAGAAGGAGATCAAGGGCAAGAAGCTCGACCCGTCGGTGCTCGAGGCCGCGAAGGCCGCGCAGGACGTGCTGCAGAAGGGCACGCCCCTGTCGGCGGCATCCGTCGACCTCACGCCCATCAAGGAGCTCGGCCTGCTCACGGCCAAGCCCTTCATCTACGTCTTCAACGTCGACGAGGCGGTGCTGACGGATGCCGCGGCCAAGGCGTCGCTCGCCGAGCTCGTCGCCCCGGCCGAGGCCGTGTTCCTCGACGCCAAGATCGAATCCGAGCTCATCGACCTCGACCCCGAAGACGCCGCCGAGCTGCTCGCGTCGACGGGCCAGGAGGAGTCGGGACTCGACCAGCTCGCCCGCATCGGCTTCGACACCCTCGGCCTGCAGACCTACCTCACCGCCGGCCCGAAGGAGTCGCGCGCGTGGACGATCCGCAAGGGCGACAAGGCCCCGCAGGCCGCCGGCGTGATCCACACCGACTTCGAGCGCGGCTTCATCAAGGCCGAGGTCATCTCGTTCGAGGACCTGGTCGAGACCGGCTCGGTCGCCGAGGCGCGCGCCAAGGGCAAGGCCCGCATGGAGGGCAAGGACTACGTCATGCAGGACGGCGACGTGGTGGAGTTCCGCTTCAATGTGTAGCCGACACGGACTCGTTGGGAGGGAGCGCCATGCGCGGTCAGCAGCGCGACGGCTGCGATCGTCGGCGTCGTGCGGCTCGTCGTCGGAATCGTCGACTGGTTCCTCATCGTCGGAGGTTCGGCCATGACCGTCGTCTCGGTGCCGCTGGCGCTGTACATCTGGGTCGATCGAGATCGTCCATGACGGGTGTACTCGCGCGTGCGCAACTCAGGACGAGCGGCCCACACGCCGAGCGCCGACGGAAGACACGCAGGGCGGGCTCCCGTTCGTCCTGAGTTGCCCACGCGGGCGCCGTCAGATTCCGGTGCCGTCCGTGCCCGTGCCCGTGCCCGTGCCGGCCGGGCCGGTGCGGTCGTCGCGACGGTGCTCGGCGCTGCGTGCTCCGGTGGCACCGGCGTGCGCTGCGGCATCCGGTGCCTCGACGTCGGATGCCTCGGTGCGGGCGGTGTCTGCATCGTGCTCGTCGAGCAAGGCCGTCGTGCGACGATCGGCCGCGACCGGAGCATCGCGACGGTCGGTCGGCGTCGAAACGTCGGGATCGAGGTCGGCCGCGTGCCGGGCGTGCTGGTCGGCCTGCTCACGCAGGTCCGCTGCGCGGTCTGCTCGCTCGGCGCCCTCGCGCTCGAGGCGATCGGCCTCGAGCCGTGCCCGCTCCGCGGTGGCCTCCGCCTGCGCGGCGCTCGACTGGGCGGCCAGGCGGTCGGCTTCGGCCTGCGAGGCGGCGGCCGCCTGCTCGCGCGCATCGCGTTCTGTCGACTCGGCCTTGGCTCGCAGCTCGGCCGAACGACGACGGTCGGCTTCGATCTTGTGCTGTGCCCGCCGTCGCGACGAGGCCATGACCGCGATGATCACGATGACGGCGACCACGACGACCGCGACGATGATCCAGATCCAGATGCTCGTGTCCATGATGAGACCAGCCTTTCTCGGGTTGGGCCAAGTCAACTGGCAGTGCTGGGCCCGGCCAAGGGGGTTGTGGCGCTCCCGGATCTCTGACATGCAGGGGTCTCGGGTGCGGCGCCCATGGGCCTCGCGGCACCGAGCACGTCGCTCGACCGGCCGCCTCAGGTCTGCAGGTCGCCGAGCTTCGCGAGCGGCACGATGCCGCTTGCGGCGGCTGCGAGGCGCTCGTCGAACGTGATGAGCGCGTCGGCCTGCAGCGAGGCGACGGCGAGGTACTCCGCGAGCGGGGTGTCGTGCCAGTCGAGGCGGGCGGCGAGCTTCCAGGCGACGGAGCGGGAGACGCGGTCGCCGAGCAGCCGGATCTTGAGCTCGGCGAGGCGTTCGAGCTGGTCGCGTCCGCTCCGTTCGTCGAGCCGACCCTCGCGCACGTCGCGGTAGAGCAGCGACAGCACGTGGGATCGCAGCACCGACGGCGCCACGAGCTGGTGGGCCGGGCTCACCTCGATGCCATCGCGGATGATCAGCAGCGCGGCATCCGCGTCGATCGCGTATCGCGTCATGCGCCCATGGTGGCACCCTGCGGCTGGCGGCGGGAGGCGCAACTCCGGAATCGACGCGGTGCATGCCGCGTGTCGTGGCGCGACACACCGGTGGAGGACGCCGCGATCCGGAGTTCCGCCGATGGCCGGGCGGGCAGGTGGGCCGGGGGCCAGGTGGGCCGGGCGCCAGGTGGGAAGGCGGTCAGGTGGGCCGGGCGCCAGGTGGGCCGGGGGTCAGGTGGGGAGGGGGCGGCCCGGCGTCAGCCGAGCGCGGCCGCGGGCGCGGCGGACGACAGTGCGTCGAGCGCGGCGGCGTCGAGCGCTTCGGCCGCGGCACGCCGCCCCTCGGCGATGAGGCGAGGGACGTCGACCATGCTCCACTGCGCCATGCGCTCCATCTCGGGCTGGATCAGCACGACCGAGGGGTCGTCGACGAGGTCGGCGGTGCGGTTGACGGTGCGCATCATGCGCACGTTCTCGAACTTCGCGTGCAGGCGCACCACGATGACGCGCGTCGCGCCGAGTTCGCGGGCCGCGTCGACCGGCACGTTGTCGATCATGCCGCCGTCGGCGAACCACGAGCCGTCGCGCTTGACGGGAGGGAGGATTCCGGGAACGGCGACGGTCGATCGCAGTGCAACGCTGAGCGGCCCGCGGTCGATGGTCACGGCGCGTCGGGCGCGCAGGTCGGTTGCGACGGCGCCGAAGCCGCGGGGGAGTTCCTCGATGAGGGGGTCGAAGCCGAGCACGCGGTGGATGCCGTCGCCGATGGCGTTCGTGTCGAGGAGGCCGAGGCGTGGGGCGAACGACCAGCGGGCGATGTCGCGCCAGCGGAACGCATGGGCGGCGCGCTCGATCTGCTCGGCGTCGAACCCGGCCGCGTAGGCCGCCGCGACGATCGCTCCGGAGCTCGTGCCCACGGCGAGACCCGGGCGGATGCCGCGTGCCTCGAGTTCGAGCAGCACGCCGACGTGCGCGGCTCCGAACGCGGCGCCGCCGCTCAGCGAGAGTCCGAGGCTGCGGTCGTCGTTCGAGGTGGCCGCGCCGGGGGTCTGCATGCCCGAACGGTATCGCGCGCGGATTCGGTCTCTCTGGGGGAGCGCGGAGAGAACGCTGGGAGCAGGCGGGCGGTCGTCGGTGCGGTCCGACCGGACGGCGGATGCCGCGGCTAGCGACCCTGGCGCTTCTTGTACGGCTTGGGCTGGCCCTTCACGATGGGCGCGCGGCCCTTGCCCTTCGATGCCTTGGCCTTGCCGCCCGCGGGTGCGGTCGCCTTCGGCGCCGCTGTCGGGGCCTCGGCGATGCGTCGCTGCGCCTCGTCGAGCAGCAGCGCGCCGGCCTCGGTCAGGCCCCACCCCGATTTCGCCCTGGTGAAGATCGGCTGGCCGACCTCCTCTTCGAGCGCGTCGATGCTCGAGTAGAGCGCGGCGAGCGGGATGCCCGTCGCGTCGGCCGCGCGCGGGACGTGCAGGTCGGCGTCGACGATGGCGACGAAGCGCTGCAGGTGCGCGAGCTTCACGTGGGGCCTTTCGATCGAAGGGGTGCCGCGTCACGCGCCCCCGCTCCCACCAGACTATGCGGAACCGCGGGTCATCGGCGTGCCGTGCAAGATCCGAGGGCCTCGCGACACAATCTGTTCGTGACGACCGCCAGCACCGATGCCGACGCCGCCGAGACGACCCGGGAGGCCGTGATGCCCGATGCCGCGCAGCCTGCGCCGCCGGTGCCGCCCGACCCTGCTGGGCGCGGCGAAGATCTCGACTGGTTCACCGGCGTCGCGCGCGAGCATTCCACGGCGCTCGTGAAGTACTTCGCCCGCCGCGGCCCCCGGCAGGACGCCGAAGACCTGGCTGCCGAGGTGTTCGCGACCGCCTGGCGTCGCCGTGACGACGTGCCGCGCGAGGCCGTGCTGCCGTGGCTCTACCGCACGGCGGGGTTCACGCTCGCGAACCACCGCCGCAAGCACGTCGACCTGCCCGTCGACGAGGTGCCGGAGGCCGGTTCCGTGCGCGTCGCCGACGACCCCGAGCTGAGCCTGCTCTTCGATGCCGAGCTGCGGGGCGCGCTCGAGAGCGTGGGTGAGCGCGATCGCCGCATCCTGCTCCTCCATGCGTGGGAGGGTCTCGACGGCGAAGAGCTCGCCACGGTGCTCGGCATCTCGCGATCCGGTGCGGATGCCGCGCTGTCGCGAGCCCGCAAGCGGCTGCGGGAGGCGTGGGGCGAGCGCCTGTCGTTCTGAGTGAAATGCAAGGTTCGGTCCGCGGCCGACACATGCATGAGTGAACCGGCGCACGCCGCCGCAACGCCCAGGAGTGATCCGCATGAACGACGACCGAGACCGCGAGTCCGAGCTCGACCCCGAGGCGCGGCTGCACGCCGCCGACCCGGCCGCAGGGGTCGAACCCCGAGCCGGCTTCGTCGACGAGGTGGTCGCAGCCGCGGCATCCGGTCTGCGAACGGAGACGACGGAGACGCCGGAGACGGCGGCGGCCATCGAGGCGGCGGATGCCGGTGCGCCCGCGCCCGTGGCCGACCTCGACGCCGTGCGCGCGAAGCGCCGCGGGCGCTGGGTGCTGCCCGCGGCGGTCGCGGCGTCGCTCGTCGTGTTCGGCGGTGCGGGGTATGCGCTCGGCGCGGCGGGGGACACGACGAACCTCGCGGGCAGCGCTGCTCCGCCGATCTCGCTGCAGGGAGCCCAGGGCGCCGCGGACGGCTCGTCCGCGGGCGGTGCGACCCCCGAGCTGAACGCGGCCGCGACGGACGCAATGGGTGCTGCCGGGTCGGCGAAGATGTCGGCCGATTCGATGATGTACCCCTACGGATCCGGTCGGAACGTGTTCAGCGCCTCGGGTCTTTCGACCGAGGCCGGCAGCGCCGCCGGGTACGGCTACGACCCGCGGTCGGCGTCGAACGTCGAGACGGTCTCGGCGCTCGCCGACGCGCTCGGCGTCGAGGGCAAGCCCGAGGTGAAGGACGGCTCGTGGGTCGTCGGCCCGCAAGACGGCAGCGCCGCGAGCCTCACGGTGGGACTCGACGGCATCCTGAGCTTCTCGTTCTACGACCCGAGCCTCGATCCGTGGTCGTGCCCGGCGGGCAAGGGCGACGGATCGAGCAGCGGCGGCGGTGCCGACTCCGTCGCCCCGCAGGACGAGCCGAGCATCGAACCGGGCATCGTCGAACCCTGCGAGCCGACCGGATCCGCCCCGGGCGAGCAGGCCGCGATCGACGCCATGCGCGCGGTCATCACGGGTGCCGGCCGCGACGCCGACGCGTTCGAGTACTCGACCGAGACCTGGGAGGGCTCGGTCACGCGCACGGCGCAGGCGTACCCCGTCGTCGACGGTCAGCGCCTCGACCAGTCGTGGACGGTCGAGGTCACCGAGGAGGGCCTGCTGAGCGCCTACGGCGCGCTCGCCGCGATCGTGCCGCTCGGTGACTACGGGATCGTGAGCGAGCAGGAGGCGTTCGAACGCCTCTCGGACCCGCGGTTCGGCGCGCAGATGACGGCGCTGCCGATCGCCTACCGCGAGGGCGACGTCGCCGCGACGGCGACCGAGTGGGTGCCGCCGACCGAGCCGCCGGCGGCGCCGACATCCGGCACCGTGGTCTCGTGGCCCGTGAACGACGTCGAGATCGTGAGCGCGCGCCTCGGGCTCGCGAGCCAGTGGCAGCCCGACGGCAGCGTGCTCGTCGTGCCGGCCTACGAGCTGACGGATGCCGGTGGCGGCACGTGGTCGGTCATCGCGGTCGCCGACTCGATGCTCGACTTCTCGAGCACGACCGAGTGACCGGAGGTCAGACGCCCTCCGAGCTCTCGTCGCGCAGGCGGGGCTCTGCCCGGAACTCCGGGCGGAGCCCCGCCTTGTCGGCGTAGAACGCGCGGATCGCGTCCATGTCGGCGGCGACGTCGCCCGTGAGCTCCATGGTCGGGCCGAGGCCGGTGGTCATGGTGGTGCGATCGACGTAACCGAGCGTGACCGGCATGCCGGCCTCGCGAGCGATCCGGTAGAACCCCGACTTCCAGTACCCGCGGTTGTTCCGCGTGCCGTCGGGCGTCACGACGAGGCCGAACACCTCGCCGTCGCGGATGCGGTCGACGACCTCGCCGACGACACGGCTGGGGTCGTCGCGGTCGACCGGGATGCCGCCGAGGCCGCGCATGATCGGTCCGCGCCAGCCCGCGAAGAGGCTCTTCTTGCCGAGCCAGCGGAAGTCGATGCCGAGTCGCCAGGCGATGCCCAGCATGAGCACGAAGTCCCAGTTCGAGGTGTGGGGCGCACCGATCAGGACGGTGGGGCGGTCGGGAGCCGGCTCGCTGGTGAACTGCCACCGGCTGCAGGCCCAGTACACGCGCGAGGCGAGTCGTCGGAGCATCCGGCAAACGTATGCGATGGCATATGACCTTCGCGGCATGTGGATAGGGTTCGACCATGAGCAACCCCGTCACCGTGCACCTGCGCTACGAGATCGATGCCGACCGGATCGCGGAGTTCCGCGACTACGGGCAGCGCTGGATCCGTCTCGTGAACCGCCTCGGCGGCACCCACCACGGCTACTTCCTGCCGAGCGAGGGCGACAGCGACGAGGCGTTCGCGCTCTTCACGTTCCCGTCGCTGGCGGAGTACGAGCAGTACCGCATCGCGGCCGCGACCGACCCCGAGTGCGTCGAGGCGTACCGGTTCGCCGTCGAGACGAAGTGCATCCGCCGGTACGAACGGCGCTTCCTGGCGCCGGTATTCGCATGACGGCCGATGTGGGCGAGCGCGCGCGTCTGCTCCGGGCCTACGACGAGCAGCTGCGCACGGATGCCGAGACGCCGAGTGCGATCGCGGTCGAACGCCTCGGACCGCTTCGGCTCGTGACCTTCGCCGGCGGCCGCGGGTTCGTCACCTACCGCGATCTCGGCGGCGCGGATGCCGCGAGCGTCGCGGACCTCGTCGCCGGTGCGGTGGCGCATTACCGGGCGATGCCCGAGATCTCGAGATTCGAGTGGAAGACGCGCGGTCACGATGCCGCGCCGGGCCTGCACGAGGCGCTCGTCGCCAACGGGCTGCAGGCCGACGAACCCGAGTCGATCATGATCGGCGAGGCCGCAGCGCTCATCGCCGAGGTGCGGCTGCCCGACGGCGTGAGGGTGCGACGAGTCGTCGACGAGCCCGACGTGCGCGCGATGAGCGCCATGCAGGACGCGGCGTTCGGCGACCCCGTCTCGGAGCACATGGCCGACGCCATCCTGCGCCGGCTCGCACTCGATGACGGCATGGAGCTGTGGGTCGCCGAGACCGCCGACGGCGAGATCGTGAGCGCCGGGCGGCTCGAGCCGGTCGCGGACACCGACTTCGCCGGAATCTGGGGCGGTGCCACGCTCGAACCCTGGCGGGGCAAGGGCATCTACCGCGCGCTGACCGCGGCCCGCGCCCGGTCGGCGCTCGAGCGCGGCAAGACGCTGATCCACAGCGACTCGACCGAGTTCTCGCGCCCCATCCTCGAGCGCTCGGGCCTCGTGAAGGTCTCCACGACGAGGCCGTACCTCTGGAAGCGGTGAGCATCGGCCTCCCAGCCCGCGCTGGCTAGGGTTGTCCGGTGACTGCAACCCTCGTGGCCCAGGGCCTCGCCGGCGGATACGCCCACCGCACGCTGTTCGACGACCTCGACCTCACGGTCGCGCCAGGCGACGTCATCGGCGTCGTCGGGGCCAACGGCGCCGGAAAGTCGACGCTGCTCGGCATCCTCGGCGGTGCGATCGCACCCATCGCGGGCGCCGTGTCGCTGGCACCGTCCGACGCCTTCGTCGGCTGGCTGCCGCAGGAGCACGAGCGCGTCGAGGGCGAGACGGTCGCGCAGTACGTCGCACGTCGCACGGGGTGCGCCGAGGCATCCGCTCGAATGGATGCCGCGGCCGAACTGCTCGCCCTGCCCGAACCGCCCGCGGGGGTCGACCCCGGCGAGGAGTACTCGGTGGCCCTCGAGCGCTGGCTCGCCTCCGGGGCTGCGGACCTCGACGAGCGGCTGCCCGCCGTGCTCGCCGAGCTGGGGCTCGCGACGCCGACTGCAGTCGACGGCACCGACAGCACCGACAGCACCGACGGGGCGCACGCGATCACGCCCGACTCGCCCATGACGGGGCTCTCGGGCGGGCAGGCCGCACGCGTCGGCCTCGCCGCGCTCATCTGCTCGCGCTTCGACATCGTGCTGCTCGACGAACCCACGAACGACCTCGACCTCGACGGCCTGGCCCGACTCGAGTCGTTCGTGGCCGGCCTGCGCGGCGGCGTGGTGCTCGTGAGCCACGATCGCGAGTTCCTCGCGCGCACCGTCACCAAGGTGCTGGAGCTCGACCTCGCGCAGCACTCCAACCGGCTCTACGGCGGCGGGTACGACGCCTACCTCGACGAGCGCGAGACCGTGCGCCGGCACGCGCGCGAGGACTACGAGGAGTTCGCGTCGAAGAAGGCCGATCTCGTGGCCCGAGCGCGCGTGCAGCGCGAGTGGTCGAGCCAGGGCGTTCGCAACGCCATGAAGAAGTCGCCCGACAACGACAAGATCCGCCGCAAGGCCGCGACCGAGTCCAGCGAGAAGCAGGCGCAGAAGGTGCGGCAGATGGAGAGCCGCATCGCGCGCCTCGACGAGGTCGAGGAGCCGCGCAAGGAGTGGAAGCTCGAGTTCACGATCGGCCAGGCACCCAGGTCGTCGGCCGTGGTCGCGACGCTCGACGCGGCATCCGTCACCCGGGGCGGCTTCACGCTCGGACCGGTGTCGCTGCAGGTGTCGGGCGGCGACCGCATCGGCATCACGGGCCCGAACGGCGCGGGCAAGTCGACGCTGCTCGGACTGCTGCTCGGCCGCATCGCACCCGACGAGGGCCGTGCGAGCCTCGGCTCCTCGGTCGCGATCGGCGAGATCGACCAGGCACGCTCGCTCTTCGTCGGCGACCGGCCGCTCGCCGACGCATTCGAGGCGTTGGTGCCCGAGCTGGCCTCCGGCGAGGTGCGCACGCTGCTCGCGAAGTTCGGGCTCAAGGCCGACCACGTGCTGCGACCCGTCGACGAGCTCTCGCCGGGCGAGCGCACGCGAGCGGGCATGGCCCTGCTCCAGGCGCGCGGCGTCAACGTGCTCGTGCTCGACGAGCCCACGAACCACCTCGACCTGCCCGCGATCGAGCAGCTCGAGCAGGCGCTCGACGGGTACGAGGGCACCCTCCTGCTCGTCACCCACGACCGCCGCATGCTCGAGCACGTGAACCTCGACCGCCGCTGGCATGTCGAGGGCGGACGCGTCAGCGAGAGCTGAGCGCCCGACGGGCCTGTAGGGGAGCCCTCGGCCCGCAACGGCAGGAAATCTGCGGACACCGGCAGTCACACGAGGTGCCGCCGCGCGCGCGATCGGGCAGCATACCGGCATGACCCACCTCATCGTGCCCGGCATCGGCGGCTCCGGACCCGCGCACTGGCAGACGCTCTGGCAGCAGGATCTCGGAGATGCCGTGCGGATCGCACCCTCCTCGTGGGACGAGCCGCGGCTCGACGACTGGCTCGCCGCACTCGACCGGGCGAGCGGCGAGGCCGGACCCGATGCGGTCGTCGTCGCACACAGCATGGGATGCCTCGTGGCCGCGGAGTGGCTCTCGCGCACTCCCGACCGGGCGACGGCCGTGCTGCTCGTCGCCCCGCCCGACCCCGACGGTGCCGCCTACCCAGCCGAGGCCCTCGAGTTCGCCCGGATCGGGCGGCATCCGCTCGGCCTGCCCGCGCTCGTGGTGGCCAGCGACGACGACCCGTACGGCAGCCGCGCCTACGCCGCCGGGTTCGCCGAGGCGGTCAGTGCCGGGTTCGTCTCGGTCGGCCCGCTCGGCCACATCAACGCCGCGAGCGGCCTCGGCGAGTGGGCCGAGGGGCGCGAACTGCTCGACGATCTCGTGGCCGTCGCCCGGCGAGCCGCCTGAGGTCGTGTCCTTTCGCGCTGCTCGCGTTCACGGGATCCGATACTGCAAGCAGGTGACTTCCTCCACCCAGGCGTGGGCGTACGCGTGGTCGTCGTTCCCGAACACCACCGGCGTCGGTTCGTTGCCCACAACGTGTTCGATCTGCTGGGTCGATCCGGCTGTGCTCGACTGCCGGTTCGGTTCGTCGCTGAACGCGATGAGCACGTGCAGTCGCTCGCAATCTGATTCCGTGAACAGTGCTGCTTGCCAGCAGCGCTGCCAAGCAGCTTCGCAGAGGTCGTCGTATCGACCGTCGGAGTAGTACTCGAGGGCGGCCGGGAAGCCGTACCGGGTGGAGTCGGACTCGTACCGCGTGACCGTCGGGCGCTCGTACGTCTGCCGCGTCTCGTCGACCGCCGCGATGACGAGCCGCCCTGCGCCGACGGCAGCGAGCGAGATCAGGGCGAGCACGGCGAGCGATCCGGCGATGATCGTCGTCACGACCGGCCAGCGCAACCTGCGGCGTCGACCGGATGGTTCGGCCGTCTCCTCCGGAGAAGGCGCCGCAACGGGTACGTTCGTCGGAGACTGCCCGGTCGGCCGGGACGGGATGGATTCGATCGGATCGGACGAAGGCACCACCGGTGCGCCCGGCCAGGCCGACACCGCACCCGGGGCACGTTCCGCCGCATCGATCGCAGTGAGCAGCGCGGCTCGAGCCGCCTGCAGCGTCTCGGTCCAGGCCACGGCCCGTCGGCGCTGCTCGGGATCCGCATACCGCGACGGATCGTGAGTCGCGGACTCGCCTGTGAAGGCACGCTCGATCAGGTCGGCGGTGAGCGGGGCGTCAGGGAAGATGCGCAGCACCTGCCGCGCCGTGTTCGGGTGCACAGCGCGAGCGTAGCGGTTGGGCCACGCACGCGATGCGGCCGGGCACGCAGACTGCGAGATCTCGAGATCGAGCGACGACGGCCGGGCCGGCGCGCCACGCCGGACCGGCGTTCAACTCGCTCGCGTGGGTCGGCACGAGAATCTGGGGGAAGATCTTCGGATGACCTCCAACACCGGCACCGAGCTCGACGCGTTCCTCGAGCTCGGTGACTCGCCCTACATCCGCCTCACGACCTTCCGCCGCACCGGCGAGGCCGTGCACACCCCCGTCTGGGTCGTGCGCGACGGCGAACGCCTGCTCGTCACGACCGTCGCGGCGTCGGGCAAGGTCAAGCGCATCGCCCATACCGCACGGGTGCAGCTCGTCGCATCCGACGTCCGGGGCGGGCTCGATGCCGGCGCGACCTTCTTCGACGCCGACGCGTCGATCGACGACAGCACCGAGGTGCGCACGGTGCTCGACGACGCACTCACCGCGAAGTACGGCGACCGGTATCGCGAGATCCGCACGGCACGGGAGGCGCGCGACCCCGAGTCGCGCTCGACCGCGCTCGTGATCTCGTTCGGGAGCTGATCGGGTCGGGCCCTGCGACTGCTGAGATCCTGCTCCGCGCGACCTGATCGCGCGTACGGCGTGATCAGGCCGTCGCGCTCTGCTCGCAGGTCACGTCGGTGATCCACCCGTACGTGTACTCGTCTTCGCCGTACACCAGCGGCACGCGTTCGAACGCTTCTGCGGCGCCGACGAAGCTGACCCTGGTCTCGTCCGGGTAGTCGCTCAGCTCGTCGTTGCTGAGCCCGATCTCGACCTTCAGGTCGGCGCACGCCCGCTCGGGGATCACGTCGAGCTCCCAGCATCCGCGCTCGTAGATGTCGGAGCAGAGGTCGTCGTAGCGGCCGTCGGCGTAGACCTCGAGCGCGGACGGGAAGGTGAACCCCGTTTCGCGCGCGGTCATCCGGTCGGACCAGGACGTGTCCTCGAAGGCATCCGACCTGGGATCGACATCGGATGCCGCGAGCTCCGAGCCGGCACGATCGAGCACCATGACGAGGGCGACGGCTCCACCCGCCCACGTCGCGACCGTCAGCATGCACGCCAGCACGATCCCGATGATCGCACCCGCGCCGAGCCGGGTGCGGATCCGCGGGGCGGGCGCAGCGGCGGCGGCGAAGAACCCGTCAAGAGACGGGGGCGCCTGCTCGGCGGCGATCTCGGCGAGCAGCGCGGCTCGCGCCGCCTGCAGGTCGTCGCCGTGGTTCGCGGACTCCGGCTCGGCGGGCGTGGCATGCGTTCGCCCCGACTCGCCTGCGAAGGCGCGTTCGACGAGGTCGGCGGTGAGCGGGGCGTCGGGGAAGATGCGCAGCACCTGGCGTGCGGTGTTCGGGTCCACAGCGAGAGCGTAGCGGTCACGGGCGACCTTGGACCGATGCTTCTCGGGAGACGCGTGCCGCGCTGCGCCCGACCCCTGTCGGACGTCGGCGGCCTGTGCGAGGCTGGCCGCATGCCCGAGTCGCCTGAGGTGCAGGTCCTGGCCGAAGAACTCGACGCCCGCTTGGACGGGCGCACGCTCGTCGATGTCGACGTGGTCGAGTTCCGCATCACGAAGACGCGCGGCAGGCCGCCCGAGTCGCTCATCGGCTCGGTCGTCCGCAGCGTCGCACGGCACGGCAAGCTGCTCGACCTCGCCTTCGGTGAAGCGGGCCACCTGGTGGTCTCGCTCGGTCGTCACGGGTGGGCCCGGTGGGCTGGGCCGCAGCAGACGGCTGACTCCTCGGAGGCCGCAGCCGACCCGTCGGCGACGGTGCAGGCGCCAGACGACCCGACGGCGACGCCCGTCACGCTCGCGACGCTCGTGTTCGACGACGGTGCGGCGCTCGACCTCACCGACGCCGGATCGTGGGTCTCGCTCGGCTGCTGGGTCGTCGACGATCCGTTCGAAGTGCCGGCGGTCGCCAAGCTCGGGCCCGACCCCGCGGTCGAGGGATTCAGCCGGGCCGACTTCGACGCCGCCCTCGTCGGGCGTCGCAAGCAGGTCAAGGCCGTGCTGCAGGAGCAGGAGTCGCTCGCGGGCATCGGCAACGCCTACTCCGACGAGATCCTGCATCGCGCACGCGTCTCGCCGGTCGGGCATGCCGCGGCGCTCGGCGGAGACGCGCTCGATCGGTTGTTCGATGCGACAGTCGGCGTGATCGGCGCCGCCGTCTCAGAACGGCGGGGCGTGCCGATCGCCGGGCTGAAGGCGGCGAAGGTCGCGGCGATGCGGGCGCACGGCCGGGCGGGGGAGGCGTGCCCGGTCTGCGGCGACACGATCGCCGACTTCTCGTTCGCAAGCACGACCGCGCAGTACTGCCCGACCTGTCAGACCGACGGCGAGCACCTGCCGCTCAAGGAGGCGTGAGGCCGCGGTGCCGCGGTCGTGTGCATCGCACGCGGCGGCCGGCGCCCGACCGTACGGTGCCCACGACCGTGAGGCATCTTGCGACGTGCGGCGCCTGCGACGTGCGGTGCCCTCAGGCCGACATCGGCGCGGGCCGCGACGAGGCGTAGACCCGGCTGAGCGACTCGGGGGCCGCGGTGAACCGGCCGGCGTGACCCTCGGAGGTGAGGTACTGCACGCGGATGCCCCGGCCGACACGGGTCACCTTCGTGACCTCGTAGACATGGCCGGCGACGTTCACGAGGGTGTCGCCCACCTCGAGGTGGCGGGCCTGCCGCAGCTCGATCGTCTTCATAGTGAGAGGTTCTCACTACCCACCGACATTTGAACAGTTGTTCGGGCTCGAGCCCTGCGGCATCCGCTCGAACGGTCGCGGATGGCGACGTTCACGTCGATGGAATCGCCATTCGAGACCGTTCGTCGGTGGGAGGACCCGCGCCGCTGCGATCAGCTGGCGGCGTCGAGGCGCTGCGAGAGCTCGGCCGCATCGCGCACGAACCACACCTGGTCGCCGCGGTTCGACTCCCAGACGTAGTCGCGGAGGGCCCGGCTCGCCTCGGTGTGCTCGCTCACGTCGCCGACGATCGCGAGGCGCAGGCGATAGTTCACGAGCTTCTGCGTGAACGCCCCGGCGAGACCCGTGCTGAGGTCGAAGAACGCCGGGTCGAGGCGCTCGACGGGCACGGCGGCGGTCTTCGCCTCGTGCGACCACGTGCTGCCGATGAGGTCGATCGCGTCGTCTTCGGTCGAGATCGGCTCGCCTTCGACGGGAAGGGTGAAGACGCGGATGTCGCTGCGCTGCTCGTTCGGCATGACTCGACCCTAATCGCGGCGGCGCCCCGAGGGAACGGCGCCGAACGACGAACCCGCCACGCGGCATGCGTCCCGAGCCGGCTCGGGCGCGGCGATCCCGTCGCCGCCGGATCGCTGGCCCGCGTCGCACGTCGGTGGCAGCATGGGGACCGTGCCCGAACTGCCAGAGGTCGAAGCGCTCACCGTGTTCCTCCGCGAGCGCGCGGTCGGCCATGCGGTCGCCTCGGCCGCGATCACGGCCATCTCGGCGCTCAAGACCTACGATCCGCCGCTCTCGGCGCTTGCGGGCGGCACCATCACGGCGGTCGACCGCCACGGCAAGTTCATCGACCTGACCGTCGGAGGTTCCGGCGATCGCACCGAGCCGGTGCACCTCGTCTTCCATCTCGCGAGGGCCGGATGGCTGCGGTGGTTCGACGAGGTGCCGAAGACCGTGCTGAAACCCGGCAAGGGGCCCATCGCGCTGCGCGTGCGGCTCGACGACGGTGCAGGGTTCGACCTCACCGAGGCGGGCACCAAGAAGTCCCTCGCCGTCTCGGTCGTGCGCGATCCGGCCGAGGTTCCGGGTGTCGCGCGGTTGGGTCCCGACCCGACCGCTCCCGACTTCACGCTCGACGACTTCCGGGCCGTGCTCGACGGCCGTCGCACCCAGATCAAGGGGGTGCTGCGCGATCAGTCGGTGTTCGCGGGCATCGGCAACGCCTACTCCGACGAGATCCTGCACGCGGCCCGGATGTCGCCGTACGCGCTCGCGGCGAAGCTCACGCCCGAGCAGGTCGAGACCCTCTTCGCCGCGCTCCGCGACACGCTCGCCGAGGCGGTGGCCGTGGCATCCGGTCGTCCGCCGGCCGACCTCAAAGACGCGAAGCGACGCGGCATGCAGGTGCACGGCCGCACCGGCCAGGCCTGCCCCGTGTGCGGCGACACCGTGCGCGAGGTGCGCTTCGCCGACTCGACGTTCCAGTACTGCCCGACCTGCCAGACCGGCGGCAAACCACTGGCCGACCGGGTGCTCTCGCGTCTGCTGAAGTGACCTCGCTGGGGCCGTCAGGGGGCAGCCCGGCGCGATCGGCACAGGCGGCACGCGGCCCCGACGCGCGGGCGATCGCCGATGTCGGATGCTGCTGCCACACTGAACGGCGATGACCGACGAACTGCACACCGACCGCCTGCTGCTCACCCCGCTGACCCTCGACCACGTCGACGACTACTTCCGCGTCTACGGCGACCTCCGCACCTGGGAGCACCTGCCCGGTGGCGTGCACACGAGCCGCGGCGAGTCGGCCCGGGCGATCGAACGATCCATGGCGAGTCGTCGCGAGTTCGGCTTCGGGCACTGCGCTGTGGTGCTCCGGGAGCCCGTCGGCGACCTCCCGCCGGGCTCGTTCATCGGGTCGGCCGGGGCGGCGATGCTCGCGTTCGGTGCGTGGAACCTGGGCTACCGGTTCGCGCCGGAGGCCTGGGGCCACGGGCTCGCCGGCGAAGCGGCGCGCGTGTGCCTCGACGCGGCGCGCGACACCAGGCCCGAGGCACCGGTGACGGCTCGCGTGCTCGCGAACAACCCGGCCTCGATCCGGGTGCTCGAGCGTCTCGACCTCGACCTCGTGTGGCAGGGAGCCTCGAGCGTCGCGCCGGCCTCGCCAGACGACACGACGCACCTCGAGCGCCTCGTCTTCGCCGATCGCCCGCTCGACGACGCGACGCGCGACGCCGTGATCGCGCTCGGCTGAGCCCGACCCGGCCGAGCCCGGTCCGACTGAATCCGGCCGTCTGAACCCGCCTCGACGGATCGGGCCCGGCCGCGCCGGGTGCACCGCGCGACGCGTCCGATCGCCGCAGTGCGTCAGCCCGCGAGCGAGGCCGCCTGCGTGAGCCACGGCACGGGGTCGTCACGGTGGTAGACGCGTTCGTCGGGCTCGATCCGCTCCAGGAACCCCTGGTAGATGATCGACTGCCGAAGTGCGGCGACCGGCTCGAGCAGTCGGAGCGCCTCGGCGGCATCGGCTCCGGTCTCCGACCAGCGGCGCATCCAATGCGCTCGCGCGGCGGTCGCGTCGGCTGCGGGCAGGCGCTGGGTGAACGCCGCCACGTCGAGCAGCGGGTGTCCGACGCCCGAGTCGCCCCAGTCGAGCACGGTCAGGTCGAGTCCGGCGCCCCGCACGTTTCCCGAGTGGAAGTCGCCGTGCACGAGCGTGTCGGGCAGGCCGCACGCGTCGAGACGCCCGGCCCGGTCGTCGAGTCCCGCGATCAGCGACTCCACCGTCGCTCGGGTCTCGTGCGGGAGGCGATCCGCCCAGATCTCGAGGGCGTGCGCGCCGAGCCCGGCGAGTGCCGGCAGGCGCCAGTCCGGCAGGCCCATGGCGAGCAGGCGGTCGAGGTCATCGGCGCAGTCGCGCTGCATCGCGACGAGCAGGTCGATCATCGTGGTGCGCTGCTCGGGGGTCGCGTCGTAGAGGTCCTCGCCGGGAATCTCGGCGAGCAGCACCGTGTCGTCGCGACGCGCGAGCACCCGCGGGACGGCGTGCCGCGACATCCGCTCGACGAGGGCTCCCTCATGCGCGAAGAACGGCGGCACCTGCTTCAGCCAGACCGATCCTGCGTCGGTGGGCAGCATCCACAGGCTCGAGAGGTTCCACGAGCGCACCTGCTCGGCCGGTGCGATGCGCGAGACGCCCTGTTCGGCGAGGGTCGCGTCGGCCCAGCGCAGGGTCGCCGCCGGCCCGCCCGGCTCGGCCCACGGCATGCGAAGCGCATGGGGCGCCGTCGCCGTCGCCGCATCGGCGTCGACGGGGGCGAGCGGCGCCGTCGCGCCCGGGTGCGCCGCGACCTCCGCGAGGTACCTGACGTGCACGGCATCCGATGCGGGCCGCGCCTCGACGTCGCGCAGGCGCAGCACCGTGACGTCGAGGCCGAGCTGGTCTCGTGCGGCCGTCACGACCGGGTGCACGAACTGCGTCCAGGGCTCGTCGGCCCGGAACGACGGCGTCGTGCCCAGCAGTTCGCCCGTGGGCAGGCACAGTTCGAGCTCCACGTCGCGTGCCTGCCCGTCGCCCATGCCCGAAGGCTAGGGCACGAGCGCCGCCGGGGCGAGCACGCCGTCGACGAGCCGCTCGAGCAGCGCGAGGCCGTCGGGCGAGGTCACCGACTCGAGGTGGCCCTGCACGGAGGCCACGCCGCGGCCGCGCAGCGCATGCACGACGTTCGTCGAGGCATCCGAGGCGACCTCGAGGCCGAGCTCGGGCGTCGTCGAACCGTCGGGGGCGAGGGCCGAGAACGTGTTGTAGAACCCGATCGCGGCGCGCTCGCCGAAGACGTCGACCGGCAGCTGCACGCCCTGGCGGGGCTCGGCGAGCGGCGCGAGCGGCAGCCCGGCGAGGTCGGCGAGCACCTGATGGCTGAGGCACACCGCGAGCAGCGGCCGCTCGGCCTCGAGCCGGGCTGCGATGAGCTCGCGCATGCGCGCGATGCGCGGGTCGCTCGCGTCGCGCGGGTCGCCTGGGCCGGGGCCGAACACGACGAGGTCCTCGGATGCCGCGTCGGGCGCCTCGTGCCACGGCACGAGCCGCACGTCGAGCCCCAGGTGGCGCAGCTGGTGCGCGAGCATCGTCGTGAAGTCGTCGTTCGCATCGATGACGAGCGCGGAGAGGCCGCGCGGCTCGTGCGCCTGCTGCGGTGCCCGCCAGAACGCCGCGAGGTGGTCGTTGCGCGACGCGAGCAGGTCGGCGTGCGGGTCGGCGACGGCAGCGCCCGGCCCGGGAGTGCCGCTCACGGCCGCCCCGCTCACGGCCGCCCCGCTCATCGCGACCCCCGTCGTCGCAGCCCCGGTCGTGGCAGCGTCGGCCGTCGTCGCGCCGGTCGTCGAGGGGCGCGCCGCGACCTCCGCCCGGGGGATGGCGCCGAGCGCGGTCAGCATGCCGGCCGCCTTCGCCCGGGTCTCGGCGACCTCGCCGACCGGGTCGGAGTGGCGCACGAGCGTCGCGCCCACGGGGATGCTCACGCGCCCGTCGCGCACGTAGGCCGTGCGGATGAGGATCGGGGCGTCGACGTCGTACCCGGTGGCCGTCGGGGTGAAGCGCGCGAAGACACCGGCGTAGTAGCCCCGCGCGGTCGGTTCGTGGCGCGCGATGACCGAGCAGGCGTTGCCCATGGGCGACCCCGTGACGGTCGGGGCGAACATCGTGCGGCGCAGCACCTCGCGGGGGTCGAGGTCGGAGTGCCCCTCGAGCAGGTACTCGGTGTGGGTGAGGCGCGACATCCGCTTCAGGAAGGGGCCGCGGATGCGCCCGCCCTCGGGGCACACCGCGCTCATCATCTTGAGCTCCTCGTCGACCACCATGACGAGTTCCTCGCGCTCCTTGACGTCGTGCAGGAACGCGAGCAGCCGCTCGTCGAGCGAGTCGACGGCGGCGTCGGCCTCGGTCAGCACGTCGTGCCGGAACGTGCCGCTGATCGGGTTCATCGACACCAGGCCGTCGATCGACGACACGTGCCGCTCGGGGGTCGCCCCCACGGCCGCGAGCCCCGGCGTGTGCACCGCGAAGGTCCAGTACGCACCCCGCTCGTGCTCGAGCAGCGCGCGGAGCCAGCCGAGCACGGCGACGGCCGGTGCCTCGTCGGTGTCGCCGACGAACTCGCGCCGGATCACGAAGTTCGCGCCCTCGCCGCGCCCGATCTCCTCGTCGATCACGCGGCGCACGATGGCGGCGTAGGCCTCGTCGCTCACGTCGACGTCGAGGTCGACGGCGATCGGATGCCGCGGCAGCGCCTCGATCGCCTCCGCCACGGGCAGCGAGACGCGTTCGCGAACCACGAGGCAGCGGATCGGCGCCCCGTCGTCGTGCGCCGCGAACCCGCGCTCGCGCACCTGGCGGAACGGCACGAGCGCCAGCACCTCCGGGCGATCGGGCGAACCGTGGAGCGGTGTCTCGGCGGGCGGGATCTCGCCGAGCGGGATCTCGCCCAGCAGGTCGACGTCGACGACGTCGCCCACGAGCACGTCGAGCACCGGCTCGTGCTCGTGACGGATCACGGCGAACGACGGGGCGTCGGCGCCCGCGGCGAGGAGGGAGGCGAGCAGGTCGGTCGGGCGCGTCGCGTCGGTCGGGAGCGGGGCGCCGTGCGGGGCGTTCGCGTGCGGTGCGTTCATGAGGTCTCCGGAGGTCTTCAGGCCCTCGGGCCGGAACCTTCCGCAGAAACACGAAACGACCGCCCTCGGGCGGTCGTCGTACGTCGAAACGTGTGATCCGCCTAGGAGGCGGGCCACCAGCTGCGGGTCGACGTGGTCATGCCGATGATCGTAGGGCATCCTCGGCCGGCTCGCATCCCCGGCCGTCACACGGGAGTGCACCCGACCGGCCAGGGGAGTGCGTCCCGCCCCGGTCGTGCCGGGCTAGCATGCGGGTGATGGACGCCGAACCCGATGCCGACCTCGTCGCGCGCCTGCGCGCCGCGGGCTGCGTGTTCGCCGAAGACGAGGCGGCGCTGCTCGAGGGCGCGGTGCTCGAACGGTTCGGCGACGGCGCCCTCGCCCGATCGCCGGAGGCCGCGGTCGAGCTCGAGCGGCTCGTCGCGCGGCGGGTGGCCGGCGACCCGCTCGAGCAGCTGCTCGGCTGGGCGGAGTTCGGCGGCATCCGCGTGCTGCTCGAGCCCGGCGTGTTCGTGCCGCGACGGCGAACCGAACTGCTCGCCGAGACGGCCGCGGGGTTCGCGTCGGCCGTCGCGAGTGCCGGTCAGCCGGCGGTCGTCGTCGACCTCTGCTGCGGCGCCGGTGCGATCGGTGCCGTGATCGCGGATGCCGCGGGGCCGGTCGACCTCGTCGCGGCCGACCTCGACCCGGCGGCTGTCCGAGCCGCTCGACGCAACCTCGAACCCCGCGGCGCGCGCGTCGTCGAGGGCGACCTCTACGCGCCGCTGCCCCGGGACCTCCGCGGCCGGGTCGACGTGCTCGCGGTGAACGCGCCCTACGTTCCGACCGACGAGATCGCGATGATGCCGCCCGAGGCGCGCGACCACGAGGCGCTCATCGCGCTCGACGGCGGAGGCGACGGCCTCGACGTGCATCGACGCGTCGCGGCGTCCGCCCTCGACTGGCTCGCGCCCGGCGGCCGGCTCCTCATCGAGACCAGCCGCCGTCAGGCCGCCGCCACCCGCGCCCTCGTCGAGTCCGCGGGCCTCACGGCCGAGGTGCGGCACGACGACGAGCGCGGGGGCACCGTGGTCGTCGGCCTCCGCGGGCCGTCGCCGGCAGCCTGAGTCGCCGGCGCCCTGAGTCACCGGCAGCCCGATCGGTCGGCGGACCGCCGTCACCGGTGCGCGGCGAGCAGCGCCTGCACCTCGGCATCCGTCGTCTGTGTGAAGTCGAGGTAGGACTGCCCGACCGCCATGAAGCCGGCCGGCGTCGCGAGGCACACGAGTTCGTCGATCGCGGGCCACCCGACCAGGTCGACCGCCGCGTCGGGCGCGGCCACTGGCACCGCGAGCACGACGGATGCCGCGCCGAGCGCCCGTGCCACGAGGCTCGCCGCCTTCGCGGTCGCCCCGGTCGCCACCCCGTCGTCGACGAGCAGCGCGGTGCGGTCGGTCAGGTCGACCGCGGGCGCCCCGCCGCGGAAGCGTCGGACCCGCGCCTCGAGCTCGGAGCGCTCGCGCCGCTCGACCCCCGCGAGGCTCCGATCGTCGACGAGTTCGAAGCGCAGCACCTGCTCGTTCACGACGCGGACGCCCTGCTCGCCGATCGCCCCCATCGCGACCTCCTCGTGGCGCGGCAGCCCGAGCTTGCGCACCACGAGCACGTCGAGCGGCAGGCTGAGCACCTCGGCGATCGGGGCCGCGACGGGAACGCCGCCGCGGGGCAGCCCGAGCACCACCGTGTCGGGCCAGCTGCCGCGCTCGGCGAGCAGGTGCGCGAGCCGACGCCCCGCGTCACGCCGATCGTCGAACACCCGCTGCGTCATCACCGCCCCTCCGCCCTGCCTACCGTCGGCGGCGCGGGGCGTCAAGGTCCGTCGCCTCCTCGCGACGATCACTGTCGTCGTCGCACAGGGAACCCGAGTTTTTTTCGCCTCGGAGCGTGCGTAACCTACACTGTACGAAATCCTTCCCCCTACCCGGGGGGAACCCGAACCGAAGGATGCGACGGCGCCCGTGCCGCCGTCGAGCTTGGAGTGTCCGTGGGGCGTCACAGCGTCACTGCGCCGACGAAGAAGTCGAGACGCGGTCTCTACCTGTCCGTGATCGCCGCAGTCGCCGTCGTCGGTGTCGTCGCGTCGGGGGTCTACCTCTGGATCGGCGGGCACTTCGACCCCGATCAGGCGGCAGCCGGTTCCGAGTGCGAGAGCGCCGAACAGCTGCACATCGTCGCCGACACGACGATCGCGTCGGTGCTGACCGCGATCGCCTCCGACTTCGACGCCGCCAACGAAGGGTGCGTCACGACGGAGATCACCGCGCAGGAGTCCGCAGACACCTCGGCCGTGCTCGCCTCGGGCGGGCTCGACGCCGACGCCTGGGTGCCGCAGTCGGCGGTCTGGGTCGATCGCGCCGCCGCGACCGCTGCCTCGCTCGGCCGTGCGACGCCCAACTCCTACGTCGGCGACACCCTCGCCGCGTCGCCCGTCGTGTTCGCGACGACCGCGTCCGACGCCGCCGAGGTCGCGGCCGAGCCGCTCACCTGGACCAGGGTGCTCGACGGAACGCTGCCGGCGATCCTGCCCGACCCCGAGGCGTCGGCCGCGAGCCTCTCGAGCCTCGTCGGCCTCGGCGCCCACGCACCGGCCGAAGACCCGAGACCGCTCGCGGGGGCCATGATCGCGCTCAGCAAGTCGATTCCCGCGTCGACGAGCGCCGCGTTCGGCGCCCTCTCGTCGGCCGCGACGCCGAGCGTCGTGCTCACGAGCGAAGCCCAGGTCGCCGAGTACAACTCCGACGGTCCGACCGAGACGCTCACCGCCGGGTACCCGACCGACGGCACGCTCATGCTCGACTACCCGCTCGTGTTCGTGGGCGACGCCGCCGACGAGGCTGCCGCGCTGGCCGACGGGGCCGACGAGGGCGACCCGGCGGAGACCCCCACGACCGAGACGCCGGCGCCCGACGCGGCCGGTGACGCATCCGTCGGTGCCGTGCAGACCGTGTCGTACACGGCCGAGGGCTCCGAGGAGACCCCGGCGACCGAGGCGCCCTCCGATCGCGCGCGCATGCTCGCCGCGTTCGAGAAGGCGGCGGCCTCCGCGACCGAGCGGCTGAGCGCCGCCGGGTTCCGTACGGCCGACGGCACCGGCGAGATCGACACGCTCGGCATCGCACCCGAGGGTCCAGCAGCCCAGGTCGTGCCCGTCGACTCGGCGACGGCGCTCACGCTGCTGCGCACGTGGGGCGTGCTCTCGCTCCGTGCCCGCTACCTCTCGGTGATCGATGTTTCGGGCTCCATGGAGGAGCCTGCCGAGAACGGCCTGCGGCGCATCGACATCTTCCAGCAGGCCGCGATGAACGCCGTCTCGAAGTTCTCGGGCGAGGTCGACCTCGGCGTGTGGGCGTTCTCGACCCTGCGCAACGGCGACCTCGACTACGAGGAGCTCGCCCCGATCGCTCCGCTCGGCGACGCCGCGCACACCCAGCAGATCGCGGGCATCATCCAGTCGCTGCCCGATCGGCTTGGCGGCGCGACCGGACTCTACGACACCGTGCTCGCCGCGGTGAACCGCGTGCGCGAGGGCTACGACCCCGAGAAGGTCAACGCGGTGCTGCTCATCACCGACGGCAAGAACGAAGACGAGAACGGCATCGATCTCGACACCCTCCTCGCCGAACTGCAGAAGGCCGACGACGGCACGAAGCCGGTGCCGGTCATCATGATCGGGTTCGGCCCCGACACCGATCTCGCCGCCATGCAGAAGATCGCCGAGGTCACGAAGGGCGGCGCCTACTCGGCGTCGAAGCCCGAAGATCTGGGCACCGTGCTCGTCGACGCGATCTCGCAGCGCAGCTGCCGGCCGAACTGCGAGTGACCCAGGACTGAGCGACCGGCACCTGGCCGGACGAACGGATCGGGCCCGCCCGGCGCACGTGCGGCGGGGGGGGCCCCGGCCGGGTGGGGGGGGCGCGCGCAGGGGGCGGCCGACACCCCCCCAGTGGGGGGGCGGGGGGGGCCCCAACG
>NZ_JBHVTI010000010.1:2500-5816 GCF_042884735.1 Agromyces sp. NPDC058110
CCGCTCAGGGTTAGTCGGGACCTAAGCCGAGGCCGAAAGGCGTAGGCGATGGACAACAGGTTGATATTCCTGTACCACCTATACATCGTTTGAACGATGGGGGGACGCAGAAGGATAGGGTAAGCGCGCTGTTGGATATGCGCGTCCAAGCAGTTAGGCCGGAAACGAGGCAAATCCCGTTTCCATTAAGGCGGAGCTGTGATGGCGAGGGAAATATAGTACCGAAGTTCCTGATTCCACGCTGCCAAGAAAAGCCTCTAGTGAGATGTAAGGTGCCCGTACCGCAAACCGACACAGGTAGGCGAGGAGAGAATCCTAAGGTGTGCGAGAGAACTCTCGTTAAGGAACTCGGCAAAATGACCCCGTAACTTCGGGAGAAGGGGTGCTTTTTAGGGTGAATAGCCCAGAAAAGCCGCAGTGAATAGGCCCAGGCGACTGTTTAGCAAAAACACAGGTCTCTGCGAAGCCGCAAGGCGAAGTATAGGGGCTGACACCTGCCCGGTGCTGGAAGGTTAAGGGGAGAGGTTAGCGCAAGCGAAGCTTTGAACCGAAGCCCCAGTAAACGGCGGCCGTAACTATAACGGTCCTAAGGTAGCGAAATTCCTTGTCGGGTAAGTTCCGACCCGCACGAAAGGTGTAACGATCTGGGCACTGTCTCAACGAGAGACTCGGTGAAATTATAGTACCTGTGAAGATGCAGGTTACCCGCGACAGGACGGAAAGACCCCGTGGAGCTTTACTGCAGCCTGATATTGAATTTTGGTACAGCTTGTACAGGATAGGTAGGAGCCTGAGAAGCCGGAGCGCCAGCTTCGGTGGAGGCGTTGGTGGGATACTACCCTGGCTGTATTGAAATTCTAACCCGCGCCCCTTATCGGGGTGGGAGACAGTGTCAGGTGGGCAGTTTGACTGGGGCGGTCGCCTCCTAAAGAGTAACGGAGGCGCCCAAAGGTTCCCTCAGAATGGTTGGAAATCATTCGTAGAGTGTAAAGGCACAAGGGAGCTTGACTGCGAGACCTACAAGTCGAGCAGGGACGAAAGTCGGGCTTAGTGATCCGGTGGTTCCGCATGGAAGGGCCATCGCTCAACGGATAAAAGCTACCCCGGGGATAACAGGCTTATCTCCCCCAAGAGTCCACATCGACGGGGAGGTTTGGCACCTCGATGTCGGCTCATCGCATCCTGGGGCTGTAGTCGGTCCCAAGGGTTGGGCTGTTCGCCCATTAAAGCGGTACGCGAGCTGGGTTCAGAACGTCGTGAGACAGTTCGGTCCCTATCCGTCGCGGGCGCAGGAAATTTGAGAGGAGCTGTCCTTAGTACGAGAGGACCGGGATGGACGCACCGCTGGTGTACCAGTTGTCTTGCCAAAGGCATAGCTGGGTAGCTACGTGCGGACGGGATAAGTGCTGAAAGCATCTAAGCATGAAGCCCCCCTCAAGATGAGATTTCCCATGGCGCAAGCTAGTAAGATCCCTGAAAGATGATCAGGTTGATAGGTCAGAGGTGGAAGCATGGTGACATGTGGAGCTGACTGATACTAATAGATCGAGGACTTAACCAACGCTTTTTAAAAAATGAAATACCTTCTTATTATCTAGTTTTGAAGGAACAACGTTCCTTATATGTTTGGTGGCGATAGCGAAGAGGTCACACCCGTTCCCATTCCGAACACGGCAGTTAAGCTCTTCAGCGCCGATGGTAGTTGGGGGTTTCCCCCTGTGAGAGTAGGACGCCGCCAAGCAGTTATATATGGAGGATTAGCTCAGCTGGGAGAGCATCTGCCTTACAAGCAGAGGGTCGGCGGTTCGATCCCGTCATCCTCCACCATTTTACACTTGCCGGTGTAGCTCAACTGGTAGAGCAACTGACTTGTAATCAGTAGGTTGGGGGTTCAAGTCCTCTTGCCGGCACCATTTTCATACAAGCTTTATATAGCATATATAAATAGTTTATATGAGCCATTAGCTCAGTTGGTAGAGCATCTGACTTTTAATCAGAGGGTCGAAGGTTCGAATCCTTCATGGCTCACCATTTTATTATGCGGGTGTGGCGGAATTGGCAGACGCACCAGACTTAGGATCTGGCGCCGCAAGGCGTGGGGGTTCAAGTCCCTTCACCCGCATGTTCGCGGAAGTAGTTCAGTGGTAGAATACAACCTTGCCAAGGTTGGGGTCGCGGGTTCGAATCCCGTCTTCCGCTCCACTATTTATTTATGCCGGGGTGGCGGAACTGGCAGACGCACAGGACTTAAAATCCTGCGGTAGGTGACTACCGTACCGGTTCGATTCCGGTCCTCGGCACCATCTTAATATGCGCCCGTAGCTCAATTGGATAGAGCATCTGACTACGAATCAGAAGGTTGTAGGTTCGACTCCCGCCGGGCGCACCATATTTTTATCGGGAAGTAGCTCAGCTTGGTAGAGCACTTGGTTTGGGACCAAGGGGTCGCAGGTTCGAATCCTGTCTTCCCGACCATTATTTTTTTGGGGCCTTAGCTCAGCTGGGAGAGCGCCTGCCTTGCACGCAGGAGGTCAGCGGTTCGATCCCGCTAGGCTCCACCAAAAAAACTTGACAAGCCGTTTTGGCTTTGTTATGATATGAAAGTTGATTCTTTAAGAAGAGTCAAATTGCTCTTTGAAAACTGAACAAAACAAAGCGCCAACGTTAAATTTTAAGTGAGCACACACTATCAAAAAAGCAAATGAGCAAGTCAAACATTTCTTCGGAGAGTTTGATCCTGGCTCAGGACGAACGCTGGCGGCGTGCCTAATACATGCAAGTCGAGCGAATCGATGGGAGCTTGCTCCCTGAGATTAGCGGCGGACGGGTGAGTAACACGTGGGCAACCTGCCTATAAGACTGGGATAACTTCGGGAAACCGGAGCTAATACCGGATACGTTCTTTTCTCGCATGAGAGAAGATGGAAAGACGGTTTACGCTGTCACTTATAGATGGGCCCGCGGCGCATTAGCTAGTTGGTGAGGTAATGGCTCACCAAGGCGACGATGCGTAGCCGACCTGAGAGGGTGATCGGCCACACTGGGACTGAGACACGGCCCAGACTCCTACGGGAGGCAGCAGTAGGGAATCTTCCGCAATGGACGAAAGTCTGACGGAGCAACGCCGCGTGAACGAAGAAGGCCTTCGGGTCGTAAAGTTCTGTTGTTAGGGAAGAACAAGTACCAGAGTAACTGCTGGTACCTTGACGGTACCTAACCAGAAAGCCACGGCTAACTACGTGCCAGCAGCCGCGGTAATACGTAGGTGGCAAGCGTTGTCCGGAATTATTGGGCGTAAAGCGCGCGCAGGTGGTTC
>NZ_JBHVTI010000011.1:0-3312 GCF_042884735.1 Agromyces sp. NPDC058110
CGTAGCTAACGCATTAAGCGCCCCGCCTGGGGAGTACGGCCGCAAGGCTAAAACTCAAAGGAATTGACGGGGGCCCGCACAAGCGGCGGAGCATGCGGATTAATTCGATGCAACGCGAAGAACCTTACCAAGGCTTGACATGACCGAGAACGCCCGAGAAATCGGGAACTCTTTGGACACTCGGTTACAGGTGGTGCATGGTTGTCGTCAGCTCGTGTCGTGAGATGTTGGGTTAAGTCCCGCAACGAGCGCAACCCTCGTCGCATGTTGCCAGCACGTAATGGTGGGAACTCATGTGAGACTGCCGGGGTCAACTCGGAGGAAGGTGGGGATGACGTCAAATCATCATGCCCCTTATGTCTTGGGCTTCACGCATGCTACAATGGCCGGTACAAAGGGCTGCGATGTCGTAAGGCGGAGCGAATCCCAAAAAGCCGGTCTCAGTTCGGATTGAGGTCTGCAACTCGACCTCATGAAGTCGGAGTCGCTAGTAATCGCAGATCAGCAACGCTGCGGTGAATACGTTCCCGGGCCTTGTACACACCGCCCGTCAAGTCATGAAAGTCGGTAACACCCGAAGCCGGTGGCCTAACCCTTGTGGAGGGAGCCGTCGAAGGTGGGATCGGTGATTAGGACTAAGTCGTAACAAGGTAGCCGTACCGGAAGGTGCGGCTGGATCACCTCCTTTCTAAGGAGCACTGGACCAGCTTGCTGGTTCCAGGAGTCCCAGATCAGACCGACCGTGTCTGCTGGGAGCTCATGGGTGGAACATTGAACGTAGGTGCTCGTCTGAATGGTTCAGATCTAGTACGCCCGCTTCGGTGGGTTGGAACGGTGGGGGCCGGCCGGTCGGGCACGTTGCACGCTGTTGGGTCCTGAGGGACCGGACATGGCCTGGGCGTTTCGGCGCTTCGGTTGGGGATGGTTTCCCTTCAGGCCTTCACGAAGCCGAGCGTTTGGTTCGGTGGGGTGGGGGTTCTGGCCGTCTGTTGAGAACTACATAGTGGACGCGAGCATCTTAGAAGCAGCCCTTTGGGCTGTTTCACAAAGATTTCGATCATGCGTTCTTCGGAGCGTGTGTGACTAATCATTGGTCAATTTCGCAGCACTTCGGTGCTGCACGAATTCGATCGAACTCATGTGATTTCAAGTTTCTAAGAGCAAACGGTGGATGCCTTGGCATCTGGAGCCGAAGAAGGACGTCGTAATCTGCGATAAGCCTCGGGGAGCTGATAAACGAGCTGTGATCCGAGGATTTCCGAATGGGGAAACCCCGCCAGGCCCTTTGGGTGACCTGGTGACTCCCGCCTGAATATATAGGGCGGGTAGAGGGAACGTGGGGAAGTGAAACATCTCAGTACCCACAGGAAGAGAAAACAACCGTGATTCCGTAAGTAGTGGCGAGCGAACGCGGAAGAGGCTAAACCGGTCATGTGTGATACCCGGCAGGGGTTGCATGGTCGGGGTTGTGGGACCTTTCGGACTGTACTGCCGTGCAGTCACGGTGACGCGTCAGGTATAGACGAACCGCATTGAAAGGCGGACCGGAGTGGGTGTGAGTCCCGTAGTCGAAATGCCTGGCCGGCCGGAGAGGTATCCCAAGTAGCGCGGGGCCCGAGAAATCCCGCGTGAATCTGTCAGGACCACCTGATAAGCCTAAATACTCCCAGATGACCGATAGCGGACAAGTACCGTGAGGGAAAGGTGAAAAGTACCCCGGGAGGGGAGTGAAATAGTACCTGAAACCGTTTGCTTACAAACCGTTGGAGCCTCCTTGTTGGGGTGACAGCGTGCCTTTTGAAGAATGAGCCTGCGAGTTAGTGATCTGTGGCGAGGTTAACCCGTGTGGGGCAGCCGTAGCGAAAGCGAGTCTGAATAGGGCGATTCAGTCGCAGGTCCTAGACCCGAAGCGAAGTGATCTATCCATGGCCAGGTTGAAGCGACGGTAAGACGTCGTGGAGGACCGAACCCACTTCAGTTGAAAATGGAGGGGATGAGCTGTGGATAGGGGTGAAAGGCCAATCAAACTTCGTGATAGCTGGTTCTCTCCGAAATGCATTTAGGTGCAGCGTTGCGTGTTTCTTGCCGGAGGTAGAGCTACTGGATGGCCGATGGGCCTCACCAGGTTACTGACGTCAGCCAAACTCCGAATGCCGGTAAGTGAGAGCGCAGCAGTGAGACGGTGGGGGATAAGCTTCATCGTCGAGAGGGAAACAACCCAGACCACCAACTAAGGTCCCTAAGCGCGTGCTAAGTGGGAAAGGATGTGGAGTTGCACAGACAACCAGGAGGTTGGCTTAGAAGCAGCCACCCTTGAAAGAGTGCGTAATAGCTCACTGGTCAAGTGATTCCGCGCCGACAATGTAACGGGGCTCAAGCACGCCACCGAAGTTGTGGCATTGACATATACAGGTAGGCCTTCGTGGTCCAGCCGTGTTGATGGGTAGGAGAGCGTCGTGTGGGCAGTGAAGCGGCGGTGGAAACCAGCCGTGGAGGCCACACGAGTGAGAATGCAGGCATGAGTAGCGAAAGACGGGTGAGAAACCCGTCCTCCGGAAGACCAAGGGTTCCAGGGTCAAGCTAATCTGCCCTGGGTAAGTCGGGACCTAAGGCGAGGCCGACAGGCGTAGTCGATGGACAACGGGTTGATATTCCCGTACCGGCGAAGAACCGCCCACATGAAATCAGGAGTGCTAAGCATCCCAAGACGCGTGGATCCCTTCGGGGACGATCGTGAGGCGGCATGCGACCCCATCTGGTGGAGTGAGCGTATTAACAGGTGTGACGCAGGAAGGTAGCCCAACCCGGGCGATGGTTGACCCGGGGCAAGTGCGTAGGCCGAGCGATAGGCAAATCCGTCGCTCACGTGGCTGAGACACGATGCGGATGAAAAGTGGGTGATCCTATGCTGCCGAGAAAAGCATCGACGCGAGGTTCCAGCCGCCCGTACCCCAAACCGACTCAGGTGGTCAGGTAGAGAATACTCAGGAGATCGAGAGAATCGTGGTTAAGGAACTCGGCAAAATGCCCCCGTAACTTCGGGAGAAGGGGGGCCTGAGGCGTGAATGGACTTGCTCCAGGAAGCGCTGTAAGGCCGCAGAGACCAGTGGGAAGCGACTGTTTACTAAAAACACAGGTCCGTGCCAAGTCGCAAGACGATGTATACGGACTGACGCCTGCCCGGTGCTGGAAGGTTAAGAGGACCGGTTAGCCGCAAGGCGAAGCTGAGAATTTAAGCCCCAGTAAACGGCGGTGGTAACTATAACCATCCTAAGGTAGCGAAATTCCTTGTCGGGTAAGTTCCGACCTGCA
>NZ_JBHVTI010000012.1:0-3217 GCF_042884735.1 Agromyces sp. NPDC058110
CGTAGCTAACGCATTAAGCGCCCCGCCTGGGGAGTACGGCCGCAAGGCTAAAACTCAAAGGAATTGACGGGGGCCCGCACAAGCGGCGGAGCATGTGGATTAATTCGATGCAACGCGAAGAACCTTACCTGGGTTTGACATATACCGGAAAGCCGTAGAGATACGGCCCCCCTTGTGGTCGGTATACAGGTGGTGCATGGCTGTCGTCAGCTCGTGTCGTGAGATGTTGGGTTAAGTCCCGCAACGAGCGCAACCCTTGTCCTGTGTTGCCAGCGCGTAATGGCGGGGACTCGCAGGAGACTGCCGGGGTCAACTCGGAGGAAGGTGGGGACGACGTCAAGTCATCATGCCCCTTATGTCCAGGGCTTCACACATGCTACAATGGCCAGTACAGAGGGCTGCGAGACCGTGAGGTGGAGCGAATCCCTTAAAGCTGGTCTCAGTTCGGATTGGGGTCTGCAACTCGACCCCATGAAGTCGGAGTCGCTAGTAATCGCAGATCAGCAACGCTGCGGTGAATACGTTCCCGGGCCTTGTACACACCGCCCGTCACGTCATGAAAGTCGGTAACACCCGAAGCCGGTGGCCTAACCCTTGTGGAGGGAGCCGTCGAAGGTGGGATCGGCGATTGGGACGAAGTCGTAACAAGGTAGCCGTACCGGAAGGTGCGGCTGGATCACCTCCTTTCTAAGGAGCGTTCTCCGATCGGATACTCACACAGGTGGGTCGATGGTCGGCAGAGGCCGTTTCTGCTCCCATATGTGGAGCGGCGGTTGCTCATGGGTGGAACACTGACAAACATTTTCTTCATTACCGCCGGCCTCTGTGTTGGTGGGAAGAGAGTTATATCGACATACTGTTGGGTCCTGAGAGAACACGCAAGTGTTTCCTCGAAGGAAAGTAACGACAATGCCTGGGCGTGGTCATACCGCGGTGGATGTGAGTCTGCCGGCTGGTGCCGCATGTAGTTCGGGTGTTGTGTGTTGTTTGAGAACTGCACAGTGGACGCGAGCATCTTTGTTGTAAGTAATTAAGAGCGCACGGTGGATGCCTTGGCACCAGGAGCCGATGAAGGACGTAGGAGGCTGCGATAAGCCTCGGGGAGCTGTCAACCGAGCTGAGATCCGAGGATGTCCGAATGGGGAAACCCAGCCACAGTGATGTGTGGTTACCCGCGCCTGAATATATAGGGCGTGTGGAGGGAACGTGGGGAAGTGAAACATCTCAGTACCCACAGGAAGAGAAAACAACATGTGATTCCGTGAGTAGTGGCGAGCGAAAGCGGAAGAGGCTAAACCATGGGTGTGTGATAGCCGGCGGGCGTTGCATTCGTGGGGTTGTGGGATCCATTTTGTCAATTCTGCCGGATTGGCCAACAGTAAGAAATCATCGTGTTAGTCGAAGTGGTCTGGAACGGCCTGTCGTAGAGGGTGAGAGTCCCGTAGACGAAAACATGGTGACTGTTGTAGTGGACACCCGAGTAGCAGCGGGCCCGTGAAATCTGCTGTGAATCTGTCGGGACCACCCGATAAGCCTGAATACTCCCTGGTGACCGATAGCGGACTAGTACCGTGAGGGAAAGGTGAAAAGTACCCCGGGAGGGGAGTGAAATAGTACCTGAAACCGTGCGCTTACAATCCGTCAGAGCCTGCGCCATTTCGGTGGGTGGGTGATGGCGTGCCTTTTGAAGAATGAGCCTGCGAGTTAGTGGCATGTCGCGAGGTTAACCCGTGTGGGGTAGCCGTAGCGAAAGCGAGTCTGAATAGGGCGACGCAGTGGCATGTTCTAGACCCGAAGCGGAGTGATCTACCCATGGCCAGGGTGAAGCGACGGTAAGACGTCGTGGAGGCCCGAACCCACTTAGGTTGAAAACTGAGGGGATGAGTTGTGGGTAGGGGTGAAAGGCCAATCAAACTCCGTGATAGCTGGTTCTCCCCGAAATGCATTTAGGTGCAGCGTCGCGTGTTTCACTCTGGAGGTAGAGCTACTGGATGGCCGATGGGCCCCACAAGGTTACTGACGTCAGCCAAACTCCGAATGCCAGAGTGTGAGAGCGCGGCAGTGAGACTGCGGGGGATAAGCTTCGTAGTCGAGAGGGAAACAGCCCAGATCGCCAGCTAAGGTCCCTAAGCGTGTACTAAGTGGAAAAGGATGTGGGGTCGCGAAGACAACCAGGAGGTTGGCTTAGAAGCAGCCACCCTTGAAAGAGTGCGTAATAGCTCACTGGTCAAGTGATCCTGCGCCGACAATGTAGCGGGGCTCAAGTACACCACCGAAGCTGCGGCATTCACATAACACCCATGCGGGTCTACGGATCTGTGTGCAGTGGTGTGGATGGGTAGGGGAGCGTCGTGCAGCCATGGAAGCGCCGGAGTGATCCAGGTGTGGAGGCTGCACGAGTGAGAATGCAGGCATGAGTAGCGAAAGACGAGTGAGAAACTCGTCCGCCGAATGACCAAGGGTTCCTGGGCCAGGTTAATCCGCCCAGGGTGAGTCGGGACCTAAGGCGAGGCCGACAGGCGTAGTCGATGGACAACGGGTTGATATTCCCGTACCCGTGTGAACGCGCCCCTGGTGAATCAGTGATACTAACCGTCCTGAAGCGTCCTTACTTCCCTTCGGGGAACCTGGATGTGGATGCACGGGACCTGATCTGGTAGTAGCCAAGCGATGGGGTGACGCAGGAAGGTAGCTGAGCCAGTCAGTGGTAATACTGGTGTAAGCGTGTAGGGCGTGACCTAGGCAAATCCGGGTCACATACAGCCTGAGACGTGATGCGTAGCCGATTGAGGCGAATTCAGTGATCCTATGCTGCCGAGAAAAGCCTCTAGCGAGCTTTCACACGGCCCGTACCCCAAACCGACACAGGTGGTCAGGTAGAGAATACTAAGGCGATCGAGATAACTATGGTTAAGGAACTCGGCAAAATGCCCCCGTAACTTCGGGAGAAGGGGGGCCTCGTCTGGTGATCCAACTTGCTTGGTGAGCTGGGTGGGGCCGCAGAGACCAGTGAGAAGCGACTGTTTACTAAAAACACAGGTCCGTGCGAAGTCGTAAGACGATGTATACGGACTGACGCCTGCCCGGTGCTGGAAGGTTAAGAGGACCGGTTAGCCAGTAATGGCGAAGCTGAGAATTTAAGCCCCAGTAAACGGCGGTGGTAACTATAACCATCCTAAGGTAGCGAAATTCCTTGTCGGGTAAGTTCCGACCTGCA
>NZ_JBHVTI010000014.1:0-1145 GCF_042884735.1 Agromyces sp. NPDC058110
GGCGAAGCTGAGAATTTAAGCCCCAGTAAACGGCGGTGGTAACTATAACCATCCTAAGGTAGCGAAATTCCTTGTCGGGTAAGTTCCGACCTGCACGAATGGCGTAACGACTTCCCAGCTGTCTCAACCGCGAACTCGGCGAAATTGCATTACGAGTAAAGATGCTCGTTACGCGCAGAAGGACGGAAAGACCCCGTGACCTTTACTACAGCTTGGTATTGGTGTTCGGTGTGGCTTGTGTAGGATAGGTGGGAGACTGTGAAGCTGGCACGCTAGTGTCGGTGGAGTCATTGTTGAAATACCACTCTGGTCACTCTGGATATCTAACTTCGAACCGTGATCCGGTTCAGGGACAGTGCCTGGTGGGTAGTTTAACTGGGGCGGTTGCCTCCCAAAAAGTAACGGAGGCGCCCAAAGGTTCCCTCAACCTGGTTGGCAATCAGGTGGCGAGTGTAAGTGCACAAGGGAGCTTGACTGTGAGACTGACAGGTCGAGCAGGGACGAAAGTCGGGACTAGTGATCCGGCAGTGGCTTGTGGAAGCGCTGTCGCTCAACGGATAAAAGGTACCTCGGGGATAACAGGCTGATCTTGCCCAAGAGTCCATATCGACGGCATGGTTTGGCACCTCGATGTCGGCTCGTCGCATCCTGGGGCTGGAGTAGGTCCCAAGGGTTGGGCTGTTCGCCCATTAAAGCGGTACGCGAGCTGGGTTTAGAACGTCGTGAGACAGTTCGGTCCCTATCCTCTGCGCGCGCAGGAAATTTGAGAGGATCTGACCCTAGTACGAGAGGACCGGGTTGGACGAACCTCTGGTGTGCCAGTTGTTCCGCCAGGAGCACCGCTGGTTAGCTACGTTCGGGATGGATAACCGCTGAAAGCATCTAAGCGGGAAGCCGGCCTCAAGATGAGATTTCCATCCCCTTCGGGGGGAGAGGCTCCCAGCCAGACGACTGGGTTGATAGGCCGGATGTGGAAGACAGGACTAACGACTGTCGGAGCTGACCGGTACTAATAAGCCGATAACTTGAAACCTCACTACACACACACGATTTGAACTTCATTCAAAGCAAAAGGCGTGTGCGTGGCCCGAGATGATTCGCGTCCACTCTGTGGTTCCCAACAGACGGAAACACACTTCATAACT